>DASYZA010000197.1:0-11220 GCA_035946775.1 Candidatus Sulfotelmatobacter sp.
CGCACATTGGAATAAGGACTTGCCCTTACTCGGAGAAATTGCGTTGATACTAAATAGCAACAATGGCGCCGTAGTGATGATCGATGACTTCGAGGTTCCATTTGATGATGGCTATGGTTACGACACTTACGGGCGAGACAAAAAGGTGTGTCTTCAGATGTTAAGTAGTTTTCGTGACCGGCTGGAATATGCTTACTTTCCCAGCCTCCCGGCGACCTCGGAATCTGGCCCCCGCCGGGGATGCCTAGTGTTCACCACCTCGGCAGAACTGGATACCCAACTTCAAACGCTGACGAGCTTAAGGAGGGCGACACAACGTGACTGGAGCATCTACGGATAGTTCTGCGGCTTTCGGTGATTGTGATCGCGAGCATTCAGTGGGGATCAGCCGGGCACCGTGACCTTGGCCGTCAAGCCCAAAACATAAATACCTTTAGGAAGGAGGCTGTTGCAGTGAAGGCAAAGTTAAGGTGCACACCCGAAGAGTGTAGCCGGATCGAGAAGAAGGCGACTCAGCTTCACCAGGCACTCAAAGACCCGGCTACTATCGCCGAACAAGCCCGCATTTTCCAGGCACTCGGGAACGAAATGCGATTGAAGATTCTGGGCCTGTTGGCGGTTCAGGAGTTGTGCGTTTGCGACATCTTGGCCCGCGTGGGTGGCGCACCTTCCACGATTGCTCATCATCTGCGGACGCTCGAAGCCGCCAAGGTGATAGGACGCCGAGAGGAAGGCAAATTCACTCTGTACGCTGTCAATGTCGGACTGCTCCGGAAGCATCGACTTTTCGAGTGATCGCTGATTCCGTTAAACGCGCGCCCGGAAAGGAATGACAATGACCTCCCTTCACAAGCTTGGCGCACCAAGTACATTCCATCCATCTTTGCTTGGATGGTGGACGATGAAACTGGCCCACCTCTTGCTATTTCCTCTTGTCTTAATAGCCGTCTGCCGGCAGCCCTGCTCCGGGCAGGCCGCCTCCGCCGATAATGATGCGCTCGCTCTCTACCGCAGCAGTTGGAATCCACTGACCGCCGGCCCACAGCTCATCACCACGGCGGATCTACTCGCGCCGGGGAAGTTCTTCGTCAAGACCTACGCGTACAGCGAATTCGGGTGGGCGCAGTACGGAGAGGGCTGGTCGACCGGGACGCAGCCGCTGCCACAACATTTGAGCGTGGTCAACCCTCAGCTCGAGTTCGACTACGGCGTCACCAATTCGATCCAAGTCGATGCTTACACTCCAGCGGTATCTTGGTGGCAAGGCGCGGGCCAGGGACAGCCCGCTAGCCATGGCACAGGTGTGGGCGACACCACAGTGGACCTCAGATATCGCTTTCGCATTCAGCGACCGGGCACATGGCGACCGACGCTCGCGCTCGTTTCGTATCTCGCGCTGCCCACGAGTTCCTGGTTCAATACGCCAAGTACCCCTGGCGGATTCGCGCCTCTTGGGAAATTGCCGTCAACCCACTTCGGGACGCCAGTGCTCACCGAGGCGCTTGCTTTCCGCAAGAACGTCCGCCCGTTCCGAGTTTCGGGTGGGGTCTACTACTCTTACGCAATTCCCAGTTCAAACGACGGTGCCCCGAAGCGGTACGGAGACATCTTCCAGTATCGCCTGGCCGGCGAGCACGTGCTCAACGATAAGCACGGGTTCGGTTATGCGATCGAGCTTATCGGGATCCATGGACTGCCGTTTCGGATCGACCGAGCCAGCGTCACGGCTGGCCAAAAAACTTTCGGGGTAGTCGGAGGCCAGGCGACGGTCGAGTACAATCTCACCCACCGAATTGTCTCGTCGGTCGGCGTGCTTTTCACCGCAGCTGGCAACCGCGATATCGCGGGCGTTTTCCCGAACTTTTCAATCTACTACTATTTCGGCAAGGTACGGCCACGATGACGGCCGCGCGGGTCTCTAAAGACGTGTCCGCTGCAATGGGTTGGTCCGAATGGGTTGGAAGATATCTGGAGCGCGGAAGAGGAGAGTGGCTCGCCCGCTACGGCTATCTTCTCGCTGCGCAAATTGACCTCGCCATTCCATCACTTGGCCTCGTCGGCGCGAAGCCCTTCAACGGCCAAGTCAAAAGAATGGAGATCTTTCGCGCAATCGTGGATGTCTGCAAGATCTCAATGGTTGTAGAGACTGGAACATGTCGTGGGGCGACAACCGAGTTCATGGCAAGAAATTTTAGTGGCCAAATATACAGTTGTGAGGTGAACCGACGATATTTTGAATATGCAAAACGGCGCTTGGCAGAGTGGGCAAGTGTCGAAGTAAAACTCGCTGACTCTAGGCAATTCCTTAAACAATTATTCGAGCTACCGTCCTTACGAGATCAAGCGCTCTTTTTCTATCTGGATGCACATTGGGATAAAGACCTGCCTTTGCTCGGAGAAATTTCGCTGATACTGAATAGTCAAATTCCAGCGGTAGCGATGATCGATGACTTCGAAGTTCCATTCGACCAGGGCTATGGTTACGATACCTATGGCCGAGGCAAAAAGCTATGTCTTCAGATGTTGAATTGTTTTCGTGACCAGATGGAATACGCTTACTTTCCTGCTCTTCCCGCAGTGAAGGAATCTGGTCCTAGACGGGGATGCTTAGTGTTCGCCACCTCGGCAGCTCTGGATCAACGACTTCAAACGCTGACAAGCTTGAGGCGAGTCACCCAGCGGGACTGGAACTCGTTCGGATTGTAGATGAATCGTAGTAGCTCACACTTGGTCTGACAGTCAGTTGTCGTTATGCGGTGGATGGGGCGGCTGCCTCTTCCTCCGCGCCTCCTTCCCCACCCCCCTCGCAAAGGAGCCGGTTTGCGGTTGCTGGCTACACGTCGGATGCGTAACCAGCGGCAAGGACTTTCTCGCGCGTCAACGAAAGCGAATCCAAGAACTTCTGCAGCGGTGTTTTTCCGTAGCAGGAGCCCTCGATTCTGGCCAGAGCGGATCAGTCGACTCTAGTCGGAGTCGAGACGGGTGCCGGGTGATTCCAGTGTGGTCCTCTTGACAGCGCATCATATTTCTGCAATTATGGAAATATGGCGGGTCAATCCAAGAAGGCTCTGGACCGAATCCCGAAATACGCAGACATGCTGTCGGCCATGGGCACGGAGCCGCGCCTACGAATCATGCGGCTTTTGCTTTCTGCGCACCCTGATGGCCTAGTCGTAGCCGACATTCAACACGAGCTCGACATCCCGAATTCAACTCTGTCCCACCACTTGGACAAATTGAAGAATGAAGACCTGGTACAAGTGCAGCGAGAAAGCACGTTCTTGCGCTACAGCGCCAATACCGAATCGCTACAAGAGCTCTTGAGCTTTTTGTATTCCGAGTGCTGCACACGGAACCAGGTAGTTAAACCCGAAAGCATTGTGCAAATTACGCGATAGGAGTCAGGAAATGAGCAACGTAGATATCAAGGAAGCGGTGAAAGAGAAATACGGGCAAGCAGCGCTGCAAGTCACAAAAGGTGGCGTCGCATCGTGTTGTGGAACAACTCCCGCAGCAGATGGTGGGTGTGGGTGCGGAGATCCGATTACGGCCGATCTATACGACTCTGCTCAAACTGGTGAGGTCCCAGAAGAAGCACTTCTTGCCTCGCTAGGATGCGGAAATCCTACGGCGTTGGCCCAGCTTCGTCCGGGTGAGACGGTCCTTGATCTTGGCTCCGGTGGGGGTATCGATGTGCTGCTATCTGCAAGGCGAGTCGGCCCCACGGGTAAAGCTTACGGTCTCGACATGACTGATGAGATGCTTGCGCTCGCAAACCAGAATAAACGCAAGGCTGGCGTGGAGAACGTCGAATTTCTCAAGGGAGAGATCGAGAGCATTCCGTTGCCTGACAACTCAGTTGACGTGATCATTTCCAATTGCGTAATTAATCTCTCGGCAGACAAAGATCGCGTTCTAAAGGAGGCGTTTCGTGTTTTGAAGCCAGGCGGACGCTTTGCGGTGTCTGACGTTGTCACTCGCGGCGAAATGCTGCCCGAGATTCGCCAGAGTGTTCTGGCTTGGGTAGGCTGTATTGCGGGCGCTTTGGAGGAAAACGAATATCGCAGCAAGCTGAAGGCAGCGGGATTTGAGCAGATTGAATTGGAACCGACACGCGTTTATCGGGCGGAGGATGCGCGGGAAACGTTGCTTCGCGAGGGCATTGACATTGAAGCAATCGCTCCGCAGGTGGACGGGAAGTTTATGAGCGCTTTCGTTCGGGCCGTAAAGCCGGTGGAGGCAAACGCGTGCTGTGGTCCGACCTGCTGCAATTGAGGTTAGGAATTATCCGAAGCTTCTAGAGGCTCCCACGTTCAGCCCTTCGCCGTGATGCTAACGCATTTGAGTATTCCACCAGCGCCGCCTCCCATTCGCGGCGCTGGCATTCTGTTAACAGGTGTTCGATGTTCGGAGTTACCAGAAGCCCAGTCTTCTTCATCGCATATCCAGCGTCTGGTCCCATTTCTCCCTCACGAACCATCGTGTCGGCAAGCCGATCCCACATTTCGTCAGCTGCCTGTTCCGGAAGCGGCATCGATTCGTTGACATCCGGATCGAAGAAAACGGGATCATTCGTTCGTGGAGGTCGCCCGAACCTCTCGTAAAAACGACAAAATAGCTCGGCGACGGTCTCTTCTATTTCGTGCGGCACCGCGTCAGCTCCTGTCGGATCCGCGCCTTGCCCTGAATTTTCCCGCTAAAGACGGTCGGTTCCATTGCGCCATGATGGCGATTCCCCACGTAAGAATTGGTCAGCTAAAGAAGCTGCAATACTGCCAATCGGTCAATCCGGCATTGCGACAAGCTGCACCTCAACGAGGGCCCCGCCAACACCCTGATGGCTTGTGACCGTGACTATGTACGAATCGCCCTCTATTTCCTTCCCCAGCAAGAGCGTTGAGTCCGTCTGGGATGTTGTGTGATACGCCGGGCTAAGTTCTCCTTCGAGCCATCGGAAATAGGTTGCAGGGTCCGACTTTGTCTGAATCTCCCAGCTTGCCTTGACGCTAGAAGTACTCCGTACCGGCTCCGTCGACTGGACGAGCAGCCCATCGCGGGGTACGAGACGGTCCTTTAGTGCGGCAATCTCCCTGACCGTCGCCGGCATCGGGGCATCTTGTCGTGGTGTGCAGGCGAGAAGAGCCACGGATACCGTGAAGCATAGCAGCAATCTCCGGTAGCGAGCAGAAGGAATCATGTCCCCGAGCGTTCTGCCACTACATTGGCGATGAGCTCTTTGTCGATCCGTTGTGCAATCTCGTCTCGAACTCGTCGGAACACAGCCAGCTTCTCTTCATGCGAGCCCTTCGCGGCTGCTGGATCTTCAAAACTCCAATGGAGGAACTTGAAGGTGCGGGGGAAGATGGGGCAGCGCTCCCTCGCGTTGTCACATACCGTCACAATGTACGGAATGTATTGGCCTAAGAAGCTCACTACGTCCTTGGACTTCTGATGCGAGATGTCGATCCCGATCTCCCGCATTGCCTCGATCGCAAGCGGGTTGAGACCTTTGGGCTCGATCCCGGCGCTGAGTGGCTCGAAGTGGTCTCCAGCCGCGTAGCGGAGATAACCCTCGGCCATTTGGCTGCGCGCTGAATTCCCCGTGCACAGAAAAAGTACTTTTGGTTTTCCTGAAGGCATGGTCATGATCCTCTCGAGTCACGCGGTGTAGTGATGGGAATCACAGTGTGACTCGCGAAAGATGCTAACATATGTCTATACTTGTAGGCGAATATACAGAAACAAGCAAGCAGTCGTGGATCTAAAAGTGTTTCAGAGTCTCTTATTTCCGACGGATTTCTCGCCACAGGCAGAGCAGTTGGCCAAGTGTTTGCATGAGATGCAGGCGTTGGGCGTCGAGGAAATTGTCCTTCTGAACGTCGTGGAGTTGGGGCCTCAGATCGGCTTCGCCTCCGACACCTTCGAGCAGATGCTGTCCTGGAAAAGGGATGCCGAGGCCCGATTAGCTGAAATCAAAGAGTTAATTCAGGTCAAAGGCATTCGCTGCCGATGGCGACTTGAACTGGGTAAGCCGGCGCTTGAGATCGTCAGAGTTGCTGCAGAGGAGCGCGTGAGCGTCATCGCGATGGGGACGCACGGTCACGGTTTCTTGCGCGGTGCGTTGATTGGCAGCGTTTCTCATGATGTCGTCCGTTACGCGCCTGTTCCAGTTCTGGTGTTGAAGGTCAATGTAATGGGAGAGTTGGGCGCGACCGACTGTGCCTTCGTATGCCAGCACATTTTTCGGCGCGTCCTGTATCCAACCGATTTCTCCGACTGCGCGGTCGAGGCGCTCTCTTACGTGAAACAACTGAGGGCGGCGGGAGTGAATGACGTTGTTGTCCTGCACGTTCGCGAGAAGCATGGGCAAAGCGAGACGGCTAGGGGAGCAACTATAAAGGATCAAATGCAGCGAATTCGGTCCGAGCTCGAATTCTTCGGTTTTAACGTCAGCAGCATCATCGCCGATGGCAGTCCTTCGGACGCGATTGAACGCGTCGCTAGAGAACAAGATGTCTCTTTGATTGTTCTCGGTTCTCATGGTCGGAGTGCCGCCGAAGACGTTCTGCTGGGCAGCGTGTCTGATGCGGTGATTTGCCGTCATACGAAACCCGTTTTGGTTGTGCGGCCTGTACGTGTCGCTATGCCTGTATAGGGAGGGGTAAATGCACAAACTAGAAGTATTTGATCCACCAATGTGTTGTTCCTCTGGTGTCTGTGGTCCGAGTGTTGACCCGAAGCTCGTTCGGTTTGCGGCCGATCTGGAGTGGCTGAAGAGCAAGGGTATCGAAATCAATAGAACTAATCTTGCCCAAGAGCCGGGTGCATTCGTACATAATCTGACGCTCAAGAAAGCGCTGAATTCACATGGCATGAAATGCCTTCCCTTACTGGTACTGGATGGAGAGATCATTGCGACTGGCGGGTACCCGAGTCGAGAAGAGCTCGCAAGGCACGCAGTCGTTACGTTCGAGCCCGGACCGATCTTCAAGGCGAAGCATACGGATCTAGTTGGCATCGCTCCAAGCAAGCACAAGTGAAAGAAGGCGAATTGTGAAATTACTTGGCAAGGTGACTCGGACGTTGTTGTTCACTGGCAAGGGAGGTGTCGGCAAGACTTCGATCGCTTGTGCATCAGCTGTGAGCCTTGCGGAGGAGGGCAAGCGGGTTCTGTTGGTCAGCACAGATCCGGCGTCCAACCTGGATGAGGTGCTTTCCACAAAGCTTGGCGTCCAGCCCACGGCAGTGGAGGGGGTCAAGGGTTTGTTCGGGATGAACGTCGACCCTGAAGAGGCAGCACGCCAGTATCGAGAACGAGTCGTTGGACCCTATCGCCAGCTCTTGCCCGAAGTTGCAGTTAAGAGCATCGAAGAACAGCTGTCCGGCGCTTGCACGGTCGAGATTGCTGCATTTGATGAGTTTGCGAAGCTATTGGGTGACCCGAGTGCGACAGCGGATTTCGATCACGTCATATTCGACACCGCTCCGACTGGTCACACGCTCCGGCTATTACAACTGCCAGCTGCTTGGTCCGGGTTTATTGAAAGCAACACAGGCGGAACTTCATGCCTCGGTCCTCTGGCAGGTTTGCAGGCTCAACGCGAACTTTATGCAAATACAGTTCGAGCTCTGGGTGATGCCGCATGCACGACAGTATTCCTCGTCGCTCGGCCTGAGGGATCAGCATTGGCCGAAGCAGAACGGACACGCAATGAGTTGGAGGCACTCGGATTGAGAAACCAGCGTTTGATCGTGAATGGCTTGTTCCGAGCGCGTGCTGACCATGACCCAATTGCCAAGGCGCTTGAACTCCGTGGCCGCGACGCACTCGAAGCGATACCTGCTGGATTGAAGCGACTTCAGCGTACTGACGTGCCGCTCGTCCCGCGGGCACTAATCGGCGTGGAAGCGCTCCGTTGTCTCGCGGATGGCAATTACGACGGCACCAATGGCTCGGTACACACGCAAAGGCAGACCCAGTTGCCCGCCCCACTTTTAGAGCTCATTCCCGAAATCGCGAGGCGAGGCAAAGGCGTGATCATGACCATGGGAAAGGGCGGCGTGGGCAAGACCACGGTTGCCGCGGCAATCGCCGTTGCGTTGGCTCGTTTGGGATACTCGGTCCATCTGACGACAACTGATCCGGCCGGTCATGCATCCGCGCTCGGCGGCACCGTTCCCGGTCTGGAAGTCAGCCGCATTGATCCCATGGCGGAAATACGCGCCTACACCGAAGAAGTCCTGGCAGAATCCGGCAAGGACCTCGACAACAAGGGCCGTGCGCTGCTGGAAGAGGACCTTCGGTCTCCGTGTACCGAAGAGATCGCTGTATTTCGTGCCTTCGCTCACAAAGTGGACCAAGGCAACGACGGGTTTGTCGTGATCGACACTGCACCTACGGGACACACATTGCTGTTACTGGATGCGGCGAACGCCTACCATCGCGACGTCGAGCGAAACTTGAGCTACATCCCGGACAGTGTGCGCCGCTTGCTTCCGCAACTGCGGGACCCGGAGTTCACGAAGGTTCTCATCGTGACTCTGCCCGAAGCGACCCCAGTACACGAGGCGGCTCGGCTGCAGGAGGACCTCCGGCGTGCAAGGATTACCCCGTATGCCTGGGTGATCAACCAGAGCTTCTATGCTGCGGGCACGCATGACCCCGTTCTGGCAGAACGCGGCGTCCTTGAAGCTCGCTATATCGACGAAGTTCAGACGAAGCTGGCCAGCAGAACTGCGCTGATTCCGTGGCAAGCGGAGACGGCTCTGCGCGCAGCGGCACCATCGGAAACAATGCAAGTAGTCTGACAATGAATCGTGGTGTGGGAAGGTGCTCCGAATGAAGGAACTGGAACAGTATTGCAAGGGTATGGCTGATAGTAATCGGCTTCGCATTCTTAACCTGCTGCTCCATGGCGAGTTGTGCGGTTGCGACATCCAATACGTTCTGAATACGTCACAGCCGAACATTTCACGCCATTTGCAGTACCTGAAGAATTCGGGGCTCGTACTTGATCGGAGGGATGGCTTCCGAATTTTCTATCGTCTCGCAGAGCCGACACAGGGAGCAAAGAAGCATTTATTCGAGTTCCTGCAACAGGCGTTCAAGAACGAGGATCCTTTCCAGGACGACACCCTGAAGCTCAAAGAGGCGATTCAACATGGCTCCTGCACTCGTACTGAATGGCGTCCCTATGCCGCGTTGCACCGCTCCAAGGCTGGCGCTGCGACAAGCGTGTAGCGGTCGGATCGCGATTCTAGGAGATTGAACGAGGGATGCACTCATGGGAACGATAGCTCAGAAGGTACCAACAACGGTTGCGCCGAAGAGACTGAATGTTTTCGAACGGTATCTGACTCTTTGGGTCGGGCTCTGCATGCTTGCAGGCCTCGCTCTCGGCAAATGGGCGCCTTCGGCAGTGCAGGGTCTCCGTAGCATGGAATTTGGCAAGGGGAGCGAGGTCAATGTCCCTATTGCGGTGCTCATCTGGCTGATGATCATCCCGATGATGATGAAAGTGGACTTCAGCTCGATTCTGAACGTGCGTCAGCGACCACGCGGGTTGCTGGTTACGCTGTTCGTAAATTGGCTGGTCAAACCATTTTCAATGGCGCTGATTGGATGGGTATTCTTCCGTCACGTGTTTAGCGCTTGGATCAACCCAGGAGAGGCCGACCAGTACATCGCGGGTGTGATCATTTTGGCTGCCGCTCCATGCACCGCGATGGTCTTCGTCTGGAGCTATCTAACCGATGGCGATCCCGCCTACACACTCGTGCAGGTATCCGTTAATGATTTGATCATGTTGTTCCTGTTCGCTCCGATCGTGCGCTTCCTAGTCAGCGGTGCTTCGTCGTTGACGGTTCCATTTATGACGCTGTTGTACTCCGTCACCGCCTTTATAGTGATTCCGCTCGTCGTTGGGATGACGCTCCGTATCTGGCTCACCCGTACCCGTGGCAAGAACTGGTTCGAGCAGGAATTTCTTCCGAAGTTCAGCCCGGTAACAGTGCTGGCTCTGCTGGTGACGTTAGTATTCATCTTCGCGTTCCAAGCAGAGAACATCACCGGCAAGTACGTTCACGTAGTGCTAATCGCAATCCCGATCCTGATACAGGTCTACTTCAATTCCACTCTGACGTACGGGTTGATGCGACTGCTACGTGTTGAGCACTCTGTTGCGGCGCCAGGAGCGCTCATAGGTGCGAGTAACTTCTTCGAGCTTGCGGTTGCGACCGCCATCGCGCTGTTCGGCCCCGGCTCCGGCGCAGCTCTAGCGACGGTAGTGGGAGTACTGGTGGAGGTGCCGGTGATGTTGTCGGTGTGCAACGTTTGCAACCGTACGCGACATTGGTTTCCGGCCGCTGAGGCTATGGTTCGTCCGGAGCGAACTGGGTAAATGGAGGGTTTTGTGCACTGCTATGAATGCTTACAGGCGGGTGAAACGCGCGATGCAGTTGGCCTTTGCCATCATTGTGCCGCTGCGCTGTGCGCGGAACACATTTGTGTGGTCGACGATCCGGTAACTGGCAGTGTTCCGCTTGTGCGAACGATAGTTCTTCCCAAGAAGGCCAGATTGTTGCTGTGTAGCACCTGCAAAGCGGCGCTAGAGCAACCCCGGTCGGGCTACGCGGAATACGTAGGAATCGAGCACTAGGAAATCGCTAGATGACAATGACTAAACGTCAAAGAGTTCTCTTCCTCTGCACAGGCAATTCCGCCCGCAGCCAAATGGCTGAGGGCTTGCTACGGCATATCGCTGGCGATCAGTTCGAGGTATTCAGCGCGGGTACGCGTCCTGCTGGTCTCAATCCGAATGCCGTCACGGCGATGTCTGAGATCGGAATCAACATCGCAGGAAGCCGCTCGAAGTCGGTAGACGAATTCGTCGGCCAACAGTTCGAATATGTCTTCACCGTTTGCGACAGCGCAAAGGAATCGTGCCCGATATTTCCTGGTGGCGGGAAGCGCCTCCACCAGAGTTTTGAGGACCCCGCCGCCGCCCCGGCGGATCAGCAGCTCGTAGTCTTTCGAGAAGTGCGAGATCAGATTGCTGAACGCCTGCGCAGGTTTGTTCGCGAAGAATCTTAGGTTCGGTCAGTAGCAGCTACATATCCACGGCTCAGCGTCTGGAGCGGTGCCGCTTGTGAGTTCAGGGATTCAGCACTTCTCGATCGGTGACAATCAGAATCTGGGTCCGATTTGGGTCTGGTAAGCCG
>DASYZA010000198.1:0-2703 GCA_035946775.1 Candidatus Sulfotelmatobacter sp.
GGCATGCAGCCGAACGGCTTCAGCGCCAGCACCATGTGACACAGCTTGTGGACGGTGTAGTAGACGTTCTTGCCCACTTCGAGGTGCCCTTCGCCTCCGCGTGCGAACTGGTTGTAAAAAGGATGGGCGAGGCTGGCGAGCTCCGGTTGAGGCACCAGGTGATGCGTGATGCCGCCGAGGTTTCTGATCGCGCGATGGTAGAGGAAGTACCACATCTTCTCACCGGCGCCGACCATCATCAATTTCTTGCGCAGCGCCCAGTGATTCGCGAGCTGGTGTTTGAACTCCCACCACGCCGGGTCGCGGTAAGGCCGCGTGACCGGCCACTTTGCGCGTGCGTGCGCCTTGGCCTGATACATGAGGTAAGCGACCCAGGTGGCGATCGGCTCGACCATCACCTGGGCGCCCTCGCGCTCGAGGAATTCGAACATGTGGAAATTGCCGTCACCCTCGGTCGTCTGCGCCCAGAACTCGCCGGTGATTTTCACGATCGGCTTCACCTTCGTCCGGTCGACTTCAATTGAGTTGAAGGAGTCTCGCGCGGAGGCCAGTGCATTCAGATAATCTTTGCCCCACATGTGCTCGTGCCATTTGCCGAACACGTTGAAGGTGTTGCGCAGGATCTTGTTCGACTTGAATTTCGGCTTGGCCCAATCCGGTGCGCTCTGTTCGATCTCAAATGGCTTGCGATTTTTCAGGTCATCGCAGAGATGGTCGACGGTCTCGCGGAACACTTTATTTGTTTCGCCCGTGGTTACTTCAAACGGGCGAATCTGATAGATCAGATCGTTGATCACATCGCCCATCAGCAGCGCATTGAGCATTCCGAAGCCGAAATCGACCGTAAACTTCAGTCCCGGCTCGCCGGATGCCGCTTTGATTCCGTCGCTATCCTTGAATAGCAAAACGCGGAAGCCGTCGAAGCCTGCGTTCTTCAGCGCGAAGCGGTACTCGGCCTCGTACATGCCGAACCGGCAAGGGCCGCACGAGCCGGCGGTAAAGAAGACGTAATTGTCGAGAATTTGCCGGCGTGGAATCCCCTGCTTTTCGAGGTTCTGCAGGTGCTGCACGAGGTTCCCGACCGTGAAGTACGTCGGGTTACATTGGCCGTTGTTGCCGTATTCCTTTCCGATCTGGAACGCAGGCACGTCGGGAACCGCCAGCTTTTCGCACTTGTAGCCGCAGCCCTGGAACACGGCGCGAATCAGGTCCTCGTGTTTCCAGGTGAAGCCGCCGAACAGGATCGTCACCCGGCTGCGTTCCTCCGCCGTAAAGGCACGCTCAACAGGCTTGTGGAAGTGCTCGGGAGTATCCAGCCCCGCGATTTTGCGCAGCCGCATGCGTTCGGTCGCGAGGCGCCGCTGAATTTCTGCATCATCCTGAATTTGCACGAGTCTGCTCGCCATTGCTCCTCCTCGACGTTTGCTTGACCTGCACTGTAGCCCGGCATCCTCGCCGGATGCCCTTGGATGTGACACTTCGTTGGGTGTCACACTGCCACAGCGCGACTGTCGGCGCTGGGCCGCTGCAGCATGTTGGTATTCTGGCCGGGAAAAGACGCGTGGACGGTTGGCTAGGAGCGTTGACGAATTAAGCGAAGCTGCCGGTGACGCCCTGGAATCCGTGCTTCGCCTGCTCGATCATCCATCGGATGACTCGGGAATCGTTGTAGCAGAACCCGAGGTTGTGGTTCAGGGTCGAGAAGCAGTGTGTCTGGCAAGTCTTCTTCATCTCGTTCAACTGCCGCACATCGAACTTTTGATTTTCGATGGTGCCCCAATCCTGTGTTGCCGAATACATGGGAAAGCACGGGGCAAGTGTGCCATCCGTACGGATAATAATCGAATTCTGGCCGGCCCTGCAATTCCAAGATTCAACTTTTCCGCGCAGGAAGTCTTTCATGTCATTTAGACGCTTGATCGAGTTGACCATCTTGTAGCCCTGGCGGTTCTTCTCGATGAGCCAGTCCACCAACTGATCCACTTTGGGCCAGTCCTCCTTAGTGATGTACGTGCTGTTGTTGTCGTAGTGCTTGAAGTGGTCCTGCTCGATCATGGGTGATTCGTTGATGTGGTAATCGGTCGCGATGCCGTTATCGTGGGCGATTTCAGTGAGTTCCCGGACGTCGTCCAAATTGGTTCGGCAGATGTTGATATTAAAGAAGACCGCAAGCCCGTACTTGTATTGCTTGCGCAGGAGATACTCGAAGTTCTTTCGCACTTTGTTCAGTGCCTTGGGCAGACCGGGCTTTTCATCAACCGTGTCCACAGCGAAGTTCACGATCGCGACACCGGCGTCCAACAGCCGGTCGGTTACCTCCGGCCGCAGCAGGTAGGCATTCGTCGGCAGATAAATCCAGAACCCCTTTTTCGCTGCGTAGTAAGCCGCTTTGTGCACGAACTGCGGGCGTAAAAGCGGCTCTCCGCCCATGAACGCCAGCACTCTGCACGTCGTGCTGTGCAGCCAATCGATCGACCGGCGGGCGGCTTCTTCCGTCATGCCCCTGATGCGGTTATCGAACGACCAGCAATAGTGACAATCCAGGTTGCACTTCCACTCGGCGAAGAGGTACGCAATGATCGGGTGAAAATCACCAGGGAGCAGCCGCGACTTGAAATAGGGGAACAGCCATCCGCGCATGGCGCGATGGACGAGAGGCGCCGTCCAGCGGCGCCGGCCGCAACGGGCGCGTTCCAGGTTTTC
>DASYZA010000199.1:0-4389 GCA_035946775.1 Candidatus Sulfotelmatobacter sp.
CCAGCAAAGCGGTTAGAAACATCAGTTTGCACGCGCCAGCCATGCGAATCCCCCGAGAACCTCTCGCACGTGAATCAAACCCGGTTAGCACGGGAATGAAACTGTGAGCAGGAAGGAGTAGCAGGACTCATACCAAACTCAGCCGAATCACCTTCTCGATGGCAAAACCAATGGCCCTCGCCCACCGCATAAACTCCAAGCTTGAAAGCATTTTGAGACATCGATAGAGATCCTCAGGCGCTATGCCTATGCTCGGCCGAGGGGAGCGTATCTAAACGGTGACACACGGCCGCCCGACAATCAGGAACCCCCGGTCTTGGAGGAAAAAGCAGCTCTAGATTGGGCAAAATCTTGGTACCGAACGTGCTCCCCTCCACATCCCTTGCCCTTCGTTCGGCTCCCGGAGCCGGCGACATTTGACTGCTTCACAGCCTGGATGATGGCTACGCTTATAGGCGATGATTGCTAAAATGACGATGGTTCAGCCGGACGCCAGCCGCAAAATCCCTGGGCAAAGTGGCCGCCCGCCGTTCACCGAGCGGGGCGCGTTGAGGCTCCTTGTTCAGAGGGATTCGTTCTATACAAGCTGTGCCAGTTCTCTCCGGACGATCCTGGCACTGGCACACACTGGTTCCAAGAGCCGCCACTCGACAAATTACTTCCTCAGGAACGCCCATGTCTCTCCCGGGCGCGTGTCGCGTCGTTCCGTCGCTGTTTCTGTCCTTTTGCATTGTTCGGCTGTAGCTCTGCTCGTGTATTTGCCTCAAGCCATCCCTGCCAGCGCGTCCGTAGTCGAGGCGGAATCCGCACCAACGCACGTCCAGATGATTTATTATCGAATTCCTCTGGATGAATCTTCGAAGCTGCCCAGGATCACGCCTAAACCCGCAACTACGCCCCCTGCGGTCCGCAATAACACAATCTCTGTGCATCTGCCGGCGCTTGCCAGCACTGTCCAGCATCCGAATATCACGATTGTGTCCAGCCCCGCGCATCCGGACAACTTCCGACAGACGATTTATCAGCCCACTTCGCCGCCGGACTTGCGAATCGTGACGGATCAGAAACTGCCGAATATAGTGATGGGCCAGGATCCCCATTCGCTGAACGCCCCGCTGGATCCGACCCTCGCACACCCCAGTGAAGCGAGTCGGCAGCTGTCAAACGCCGCTGCACCCTCGGTTCAAGACACTTCGAAGCAGCAGATGATGGCCTTTCTAAAGACCTCCGACTCGCCGCAACTCACGATCCCCGTTTCCGGCGGGGGAGCGCCAATTCAAAGGGCGGCTAGGACTGATGATGCTTCCGGCGCAAAGTCGGCCGACTCCGCTGGCTTGATACTCCTCGGTGTCGATCCCGCCGCGGCCAAAGACCAATTTTCCTTGCCGGCTGGAAATCGCTTTGGACAGTTCTCGATCGCTCCTCCCCCTGCCTCAAATGGCTCGCCGGATGGTGACCCGCACGCGGAGCCATCGAAAGTGACGTCAGTAGCAGCCCCATCCGCCAAAGCCACGGCTCCCAACCCAACCGGAGCCGCTGGAACCAGTTCCGCGACCGAAAGGTCAATGAGCATCGCAGGGCCTAACGCAGGCGGTGAGGGGGGAGCTTTGGATCCAACCCTCCCTGTCAACATGATCTATCCCGTGGCCGCACCACCCTTAAACATCCGCAGAAACACGATGGTGATCTCCGCCGGCCCGATGGGAGGAGGAGGGCTGAGCGTCTACGGGGCCTTGCAGTGTGGAAAGATCTACTCCGTGTTTCTGCCCATGCCCGGTCGAAACTGGTCGATGCAGTACTGCGATTCATCAGCCAAGCCATCCACCGTATCGTCGGAAGGCTATACCACTGTACTTAAGCTCGATAACCCGCTGGCGCCGCCGGATGTCGATATGACCCATCGCTTTGACTTTAAAAGGATTCCGCTGCCGGTCGATAAGGCCCACCGCTCGATCATCCTGAAAGGCGTCATCTCAACGACCGGCACCGTCCAGAATTTGGCCGTGTACCAGGGTGTGCAGCCCCAAATGGACGACGCTGCAAAGCTCGCATTCAGTCGTTGGCACTTTAGACCCGCCACTCGCGACGGAAAGCCCGTTGCAGTGGAAATCCTCGTCGGGATCCCGCCAGAAAGCGGCGAAGACCGCGTTAGCCGCTAACCCGTACCTGACCCCAACTAGTTACACCCCTCTGTAATGTTTTGGGAGACGTTCCCGGCAGGAGGTCTATCGACCGCCGAATCGCATAAGTCCTCAAACGGGAACGCCAGCACAAGCGTCTCCGATCGGTAACAGCGTGACGAAATTCCATCGGTGGAATTCCGCTTCTCTAAATAGGAAGTAATGTACCGCTCGCTTAGGGTTATGGCCCTAGACCAGCTTCCGTACTGTGCGACTCAGAAACAACTTAGAGTTCTCTTAGGACCTGTTATAGAGTGTCACCTTTTGGTAGCTGGCGTGCCCGTGTACCGCCGCCTAATCACCCCGGTCCTCCAGCCCACTGGGGAGGTTAGGCCAAACGGGGTTCATCGCTCACATTCTCAGGCGGCTTTCGCTCGATTGGCCCGAGCACGACAGTAGGGGTGTGTGTCGTATTGCGTCTGCCTCCATAAGGCAGAACAGGGGGAGCAATGTCGGACCAGATTCCTGTGTTATTTCTCAGCCAAGACCTTGGCCTTGCCGACCCGCTGTTCAGGGCTCTCGGCCCTGAGTTTCTGCCACAGGCGAGCAGCGAAATCCAAGTAAGTCGTGTGACCGAGCTTCGTGATTGGGACGGCGTGGTCTTGCTGGACCTCCGATCGGCCAGTGTGCGCGGCGAACCGCAGCAAGCCCTTCGTTTTATTGAGGAACTGGGCAAAGGCTCGTCCTTTCCGCCGGCAGTGGTGCTGTGCGAAGAAGGCGACCGCCAGAGCGTCCTGGATGTCATCGAGCGAGGGGCATACGATACCGTCACAAATCCTCCCAATATGATGGAACTGCGCTTGGTGTTGCGCCGCGCCCACCGCGCACGGCTTACCGAGCGCGAAGTCGAGCGCCTGAAGACCAGCGTTCGAGGTTCAGGAAGGCTCCACGACCTGCTTGGGACGGCGCCTGCTATGCAAGAGCTTTTCGGCCTCGCCCAGAAGATTGCCCCCTGCGATGTCAACGTACTGATCACCGGCGAGACCGGCACAGGAAAGGAACTGCTGGCGCGCGCGATCCATCAGATGAGCGGCCGCGCATCGCGCCCTCTCGTGGCGTTTTCGTGCGCGAATCTGCCGGAGACTCTCGTCGAAGACGAATTGTTCGGCCACGAGAGAGGCGCGTTCACCGGGGCGCTCACTCTGCGCCGTGGCCGCATCGAAGCCGCGGATCAATCCACTCTTTTTCTCGACGAAATTGGGGATCTTTCGCTAGGCCTGCAGCCTAAGCTCTTGCGCGTTCTCCAGGAGCGCACTTTCGAACGGCTGGGAAGCAACAACACCGTCAGCGTAAATATCCGCGTCATCTGCGCGACGAACCGGCGGCTCGACGAAATGGTGCAGCAGGGAAAATTCCGCGAAGATTTGTATTATCGGCTGAACGTTGTGCAACTCCACCTGCCTCCGTTACGCGAACGGCGCGACGACATTCCTCTGCTGGCGCAGCATTTCCTGGAAAATTCGGCCGAGCAGTTCCACAAGAAGGCGCGCAGATTTTCGCAGTCTGCTCTGCACGCGCTCGAGGAATACGCCTGGCCCGGCAATGTCCGCGAACTGCAGAACGCCGTTCAGCGAGCCGTCGTCCTGTCGGAGGGCCCGGCAGTGGAGGTGTGGCAGCTTCCGGCGGCCATTCGGAGCGGCTGCGACTCGCCTCAGGCCGCGCGTTCGTATGAGGAAGAAGTACGCGAATTCAAGCGGCGGTTGATCGTGCGCACTCTGCGCGAGTGCGGGTGGCGTAAAGCCGAAAGCGCTCGCGTGCTCGGCGTCGCGCGCGGCTATCTCCACCGCTTGATCAACCAGTTGGGCATTCAGGAACCGGAAGCCGAGCCGGAACTCGCCATGGCAGCTGCGGCGGGCTCCGTTGCGAGGGCGACGGCGCGGGTGATGTAGCTCGTACGGTCCCGGCGCGATGAAAATGCCGGAACTGGGGTATTGAGATTGGAGTCTGGAGTGCAAAGCTGTTGCGCGGTTAACCTTCATTTCCACGCAGTAGCGTAATCCGGATAGAGGCAGGATTCGGCGATGGCCAGGATCAAGCACAAAGTCAGGGGCAATCGACAAGCCGGCCAGGCTCTGTATCTTACAGCGATGTCTCTTGTGGTGCTGACCGGATTCCTGGGTCTAGGCATCGATATGGGCGCCATGCGCTATGAGAAACGACTCGAACAGACAGCGGCGGACGCCGCGGCAATCGCCGGTGCCAGCGATCT
>DASYZA010000200.1:0-1827 GCA_035946775.1 Candidatus Sulfotelmatobacter sp.
AATGCGCGGGCAAACGTCGATCCTAGGGACCCGCACTACTACCGGATTGAACGTTACAGCTGGAATCCGAACCTGCGCCATCCTCGCTTCAATGCGAGCGCGGTTGGCTTCGAAACGGACAAGTTGGGCTTCTTCGCGGTCGGACATGGCGCGGAAGCGGTCGAAGTTCGCCTCGGATTCGGCAATTCGGCTCTGGACCCGGGCGATCGCCTCGCTGAACCGGCAGGAGGCCACTTCGTTCCGGGTCGTCAAGAGTCCGGCTTCGGTCAGAAATTGATCGGCGTGTCCGGTGGCCAAGGCCATCACGGCACGGCTGTTATGTTGGACCTGGTCGATGATCTGGTGGGCCCATGGCATTCCGCCATCGTGATAGTTGGCATTCAGTCCAGCGGCGATCACCGCGACGGCCAGCCATCCCCATGCTTGTGTTTTCATGACCTTAACCCCTTATGCCAGATAGACGGAGGGCGCTCGAAAGCGTTAGCAAAGAAAGATACGGAAGAGACCGACGGGAAGTTCACGAAGGTCGGAGCCGGGGTCGGAGCCGGGCGCAGCTGACTCATGTCAATGCGTGAATTTAGGACTTTTCTACCCCAGTGTGAAGGTTTTGGAATGCACGTGCTTTGTCCCCTTCCTAGGGCCACTGCACTTCGCGCCGGGTCTGGAGCCGATCCAGTAGTCAAGCCGGAGCCGCATGGTTCCTTCGCCATTCAATCTGAGGGGAAAATCCAGCGACTTGCCAGAATCCAGTTCTACGGGCTGCGAATTATTCCCAACGTCAGGGCCGTTTAGCAGAACGACCCACTTGCCGTTGTCTTTTTGTTCCACAAGGAATGGAGATGGCGTGCTCTCGATCGCGTTTCCCTTTGGAGACCATTGGCCGACCTGCACACACACCGTGATTCGTTGTGAGGCCTGGTTTTCGAGCTTTGCCGAAATCTGCTCCTGTTGTTGATAGTGCTGCTTGGGAACGAGGACTCTAACTTGACCAGAGGCGCTGGCATTTAGAACTAACAGCGCAAGCACCCACTTTGCGGAAACATCGTGCACGATGGAAGTATAAGGCAGCTGTCGCTATCATGCCCCGGCGCTCATTGACGTCGTCAGCGATCAGTTCGCCGACTCGGCCAGCAACTCCTTCAAATACTGCTGCCACACGGTTGCCCAGGTATGCGTCCCATGGCCGTGAGTCTGGTCGGAGATCGGAATCAGCACGAACTTGCCGTGGGGCACGCGCTTGATTTCGCGCTCGGCGATTCCCAGTTCCGGTGGATTGACGGGTCATAGTTGCGCGATGAATTTACCGCGTAGAGAAGATCGTTGGCATCGAGATTCGCGGTAATGCGCTTCGTAGAGTCCTCGAGGTACTTGTCGGCAGCGTCGCGCGTTGGAAGGTTCTTTTGCATGAGCAGCGGCGCGCTCCCGGCAATCAACAGAAAATCGGTGGAGATCTGGAGCGCTGCGCGCGGCTCAGTCGTGTAGTCGCCGTTTTTCCAATCCGGATCCTGACGAATGCCGTCGATGATCATCTTGCGCCACAAGCGATTGCGCCCGGCGATCTGGACCGGCAGACATGCGAGCGGCATCAGAGCGTCCATGAAGTCGGGATAGGTTTCTCCCCAGACCCACGAATGCATGCAGCCCATGGACGTTCCCATGACGAGGCGAAGGTGATTCACGCCGAGCCCTTTTTCGAGCAGTTCGTGCTGCGCCGCGACCATGTCGTCGTAGTCGTACTGCGGAAAGTGGGCGTGCATGCCGTCGCTGGGCTTGCTGGATTTTCCGTGCCCGATGTTGTCGGGAAGGACGATGAAGTAACGGGTCGCG
>DASYZA010000201.1:0-374385 GCA_035946775.1 Candidatus Sulfotelmatobacter sp.
CGACTTTCCCGCGTTGCTTGGAAATCCCGCACACCCCGCGGGATTCCCACTTTCCCACAGCCTCGACTGCTGCTGGCTTAACTTAAAACCGGACATTTCACTTGCTACAAAAACCGGACATTTTAACTTGCTAAGAACATGGCGGATTTCGAAAAGCATCACGCCAAAGCGCGCCTTGATTGCCAAACGGCGGCGGTGCGTGCAAGCTGATGGCATGCCAGAGCTGCCGGATATCGCGGCTTACATCGCTGCGCTGGAAACGAGAATCGTCGGACAGCGACTGGAGCGCGTGAGATTGGGGAGCCCGTTTTTGCTGCGAAGCGTGCATCCTCCGTTATCAGACACGGAGCGCAGGGTCGTAAAGAAACTGAGGCGAGTTGGGAAACGGATTGCCATCGGATTAGGGGATGATCTCTGGCTTGTATTGCACCTGATGATTGCGGGGCGCTTGCACTGGAAATCCGCTGGAGTGAAATTAGGCGGCCGGCAAAACCTAGCTGCATTCGATTTCTCGAATGGGTCGCTTCTGCTCACGGAAGCCGGCAGCAAACGGCGAGCGTCGCTGCACGTTGTCAGTGGGGAAGAGAATCTCGCGGCGTTGGACGCAGGCGGGATCGACGTGTTTGAGGTTGATCTGGACACGTTCCGAAATGTGTTAACGGCAGAGAATCACACGCTAAAGAGGGCGTTGACGGATCCGCGGCTGCTCAGCGGGGTTGGGAACGCTTACTCGGATGAGATACTGCATGCCGCGCAGCTTTCTCCCATAGCGCACACCAATAAGTTGACTCTGGCCGAATGGGAGAGACTGTTTGGGGCTACTCGCCAGACGCTGCAACTGTGGATTCATCGACTGCGAACTGAGGCGCAACAGGGTTTTCCGGAGAAAGTTACTGCATTCCGCAAAGACATGGCGGTGCATGGCAGATATGGACTGCCGTGTCCGCGGTGCGGCGACAAGATACTGCGGATACGGTATGCCGATAAGGAGACGAACTATTGTGCTCGCTGCCAGACGGAAGGGAAGGTCCTTGCCGATCGCAGCTTGTCACGGCTGTTGGGATCAGACTGGCCGAGAACATTGGAAGAACTGGAGGCTCTCAAGCGCAAGTAGACAGAACAGAGCGCCGGGGAGCTTCGATTGGTTTTTGGCGGGTCCCGCGCGAGACTACGAACAGTCAATATCTGCATTGAAAGTCTTCAAATCTTTACTGAACCTATTCGAGAATCCCGTACTCTAAACAGAATTCTCAGGCTGTGAGCCTTTTGGATGCCCGAAGTTGCGCACATCTCGTCGTCTCCCGAGATCCTGCTGCGGTACGAGTTCGCCAGTCCTCGCGAACGCGCAACCTGGGTGTACAGCATGCTGCGGGAGATCCTCGACGTACCGATCGCGCGGAGGACAGAACGCCTTTCCCAGATTACGGCGAGCATCGATGCGCACCCGCATCGCGACGAGATCCGTGCGGCATTTCGTGAATTCTGGTCGCACCATTCCTACGTTCGGGTGATTTCCGAGGCAGGTCTACCGGATGAGATTTTCTTTCTGCGCGAATTGTATGCAAGGGCAGCGAAGCGGTTAATGCCGGAAGACGAGGTGCACGGCGACCTTTACGTCTTGCTGGATTCTCTGGGGCTGAAAGAGAGCGACGCCGCGTGGCTGGATTCTCTGCCTGACGAGTTGGTGGATTGGTGGGCAGATATCTTTCGGTTGTCGCTGCCCTCGATGCTGGCGTCGTGCAAGATTCTCGCGCTGCGTGCGGCAAACGTGGCCCTGTCGCGAGACATGTTGTTTCTGGCTAGCGATGATGACATCACGAAATCTGCTTTCTTCCATTTGCCGTCTCTAGTCGAGAGTGTGGTGCTCCATCCGGAGGAGTTTCCCCGTTGGGAAAAGCAGCATGAAGCCTGCCTAGCTCAATTACGCGAGTTCAACGAACGGCTTGAGAAGGAGGGAACCTCGGCCGGATTGATCTTCCGCCTGCGCCTTTTACGCTCTTTTCTCTGGAGGATCGATCAGGTGCTGGCGCTGCGCCGCGCTGGAGCGAACGGGCGCAAGTTTGCAGCAGCGCTGGTTCATGGATTCGCCTCACAGCGCCGGATGGAAAGAGTCGTGAGCACGAGTTTGCGCCGGATGGCGCGAAGCCTGGTCGAGAAAACGGGACGCGTCGGAGTTCATTATATTGCGGAGAATGCTAAACGCTGGAGAGTGATGGGTTTCGGCGCGATCATGGCCGGGGTCATCACCTGCTTCACGGCTCTGGTGAAGTACACAATCTCGGCGAGGATCGTACACGCTCCGTTCCTGGTTGCGCTGGGGCACTCTTTGAACTATGCGGTGAGTTTCTTGTTGATGCAGGCGGGGGGATTCCTGCTTTCCTCAAAGATGCCTGCGGCGACCGCAGCCACGCTGGTCGATGCGATGGAGGATCCGGCAAAAGATCACATGGCGAGCCTGCGAGCAATTTCGCAAACCCAGGTGATTGTCACCATTGGCAATCTGATCGGAGCGATACCGGGATCCATCGCAATTGACCGGCTATGGCAACTCATTGCGCGTCATCCGTTTCTCAAGCAGGCGGAGGCGGTGCACGGAGTGCACATGGTGATTCCGCATCAGTCCGCTACGATTCCGTTTGCCATTGTGACGGGAGTGCTGCTGTGGATCTCCTCGCTCGCGACGGGATGGACCGCGAATTATATTGCCGTCACCAAGGTTGACCATGCGATTTCGAACAGCCTGCGCCTGCGGCGGCGGTTTGGTTTGCAAGGCACGGCGCGGCTAGCGGATTGGGTGAAGCATCATGCTCCGGGATCAGTCGGCTACATCGTTCTCGGATTCCTGCTCGGGACGGTGCCGATCCTGGTCACGTTGTTTGGAATTCCACTGGAAGTGCGGCACGTGACGCTGTCGGCAGCGAGCCTGGGCTATGCGCTCGACGGAATGTTGTTCTACGGCGGGCTCACGCGGCGCGACACGATTTATTCTCTGCTGGGCATTCTGACGATTGGGGTGTTGAACATCTCGACGTCGTTTGTGCTGAGTTTCTTGCTGGCAGTGCGGGCGCGCGAAGTGAGGAAAGAAAAGGCGCGAACATTCCTGAAAGAAGTCGGCCGGGCGTTCATCACGAATCCCGGCTCGTTTTTGCTTCCATTACGGACGAAGTGAGACTCGCGATCAGCGAGCCTCAACTCCCGCTTTCACGTTTTCCATTTCCTCAATCACGGCATCGGCGAATTGCGAGGTGCCGGACTGACCTCCGATATCGCGGGTGAGCTTTTCGCGATGGCGATATACGCGCTCGAGCGCGTTGCGGATCTGGGTGGAGGCGTCGTGCTCTCCGAGATGCCGGACCATCAGGAGAGCGGAACGCAGCAGAGCGGTCGGATTGGCGAGATTCTTTCCGGCAATGTCGGGAGCGGAGCCGTGGACGGCTTCGAAGATCGCGCATTCATCGCCTAGATTTGCGCTGGGAACAAAGCCGAGGCCGCCAACAAAAGCGGCGCACAGATCGGAAAGAATATCGCCATAAAGATTTTCCATCACAAGCATGTCGTACTGGTAGGGATTCAGCACGAGCTGCATGCAGGTATTGTCGACAATGTGCTCGGCGTACGGAATCTCGGAATAATCTTTTGCCACCGCGCGACAGCAACGTAGGAAAAGACCATCGGACAACTTCATGATGTTCGCCTTGTGAATGGCGTGGATCTTTTTGCGGTTGTTCTTGCGGGCGTATTCGAACGCGAACTTGGCAATGCGGGTCGAGGCTTTCTCCGTCATGATCTTCAGGCTCTCGACTACGCCCGGGACGACCTCATGCTCGAGGCCGGAGTAGAGGCCTTCGGTATTCTCGCGGACGATGATCAGGTCGACATCGGGATAGCGCGTAGGGATATGGGGAAGATTGCGAATCGGGCGAAAGTTCGCGTAAAGCTCGAACTTCTTGCGTAGCGCGACGTTGATGCTCGGAAAACCGCCACCGACTGGCGTTGTGACCGGACCCTTCAGGCCGACCCGGGTGCGCTCGACGGAATCGATGAGATCCTTTGGGATGTACTCGCCGGATTTCTCGTAGGCTTCGGCGCCAACCGCGAAGGTCTCCCACTCGAATTTCACGCCAGTGGCTTCGAGGATCCGGACGACGGCGTTGGTGACTTCGGGGCCGATCCCATCGCCGGGGATGAGTGTGACTTTATGAGTCATAAAAGCAGGTTCCTTGGGGAAAAAGTGGCCAGTGTCTAGTGGTCAGTGGTCAGCGAACCCGGGGCCGCTGCCACTCACGACGACTATCCGGTTTTGATTTTGACCAGGTCTTTCAGTTCGTTCATGAATTCTTTTACGTCTTTGAAATCGAGATAAACGGAGGCAAAGCGGACGTACGCAACTTTGTCATAGCGGCGCAATCGGTTCATGATCAACTCGCCTATCTCGCTGGTCTTGCGCTCGCGCTCAGCAGACTCGATGACGAAGGCCTCGGCCTCGTTCACGATCTGCTCAAGCTTACTGATTGGAACAGGGCGCTTCTCACAGGCGCGCAGCAAGCCATTCAGCACTTTCTGACGATCGAACTTTTCCCGGCGGCCGTCTTTCTTGACGACCATATAGGGAATTTCGTCGATGCGCTCGTACGTGGTAAAGCGCTTGCCGCATTTCAGGCATTCGCGGCGGCGCCGGATGGAATCGGCTTCCTTACTTTCGCGCGAATCGACGACTTTGTCGTTTTCAAATCCGCAAAAAGGGCATTTCATGGCGCGTGCCGGTCAGGCGGCTTCAGAACTCACGCTGCCGGCAGTCATCGTGGGCAGGGTTCGAGGGCTGAATTTCTGCTGACCGATAACCAAAATTGTAACAGTTGCGGAGTCGGGAACGGCGAGGCCGAGGTGAGGCCGTGCCGTGGCGATTAACTGCCAGCCCGCAAGAAAACAGCGCTCGTACCCCCTGCGGTACGAGCGCCGTTGTTCCTCATGCCTCCCCGGTGACGGAAGGCCTGAAGGTCGCGTTCCACGGGAGACGAACGGTACTGCTCCCCCGGGATCTGGCTGGATTGTGCGTGAAGCGCGGCCATGGCTTGTCACGGCATTGTCTGTGGATTGTAAAAAGTGCGGGCGAGCGGGATGGCTCTCGTCCGGAACCGCGTCAGGCGCGAAACTCCATGCTCCCGGAGCAAGCCAGATCTTCTGTAGCCGAAGGAATTACACAACGAAATACTTGGCTGCCGGGTGGTGAACGACAATGGCCGACGTGCTTTGTTCAGGCTCCAATAGAAATCCTGAAGTCAGACGGACGCCGACGTTCTCTTCCGGCTTGAGCAGTTGGAAGAGCTTGGTTTGATCCTCAAGGTTCGGGCAAGCGGGATAGCCGAACGAGTAGCGCGATCCGCGGTATTTCTGGTGGAACAGATCGCGGATTTCAGGTGAATCCTCGCCGGCGATGCTTAGTTCTTCACGCATCTTCTTGTGGTGGAACTCGGCTAAGGCCTCGGCAGTTTCAACGCTCAGGCCGTGCAGGTAAAGATATTTCGTGTACTCTCCACCTTCGAACAGGCGTTGCGTTTCGATGCTCGCAGCGGGACCGATCGTGACGAGAGAGAGCCCGAGGACGTCCATTTTGCCGGACGCTTTCGGGGCAAAGAAATCGGAGATAGCCAGGCGTCGGCCTTCCTTCTGACGCGGGAAGGTGAAGCGCAGGAGCTCCGGTAATCCGTCGTCCCAACGCGTGCCGCACGGGTGCGGGCTCTGCGATTTCGGGGGCTCGTAGACGATGACATCGTTCCCCTCGCTCTTGGCAGGGAAGTATCCGTAGACCACGGCCGGAGCGAACAAGCCTGATTCGAAAACTTCATCTTCCAGCTTGCGCAGGATGGGACGGAACTTTTCTTCGACAAGGCGAACGTAGTCCGATTGCGAGGCCGTCTTCAATTGCCACTGATTTTTGAAGAGCGCGGTTTCGTTGATGTATTGGAAGAGTTCGCGCAGGTTGTAGTCCTTCTTCACGCGAACGCCCCAGAACGGAGGCGTCGGAATGTTGGGTGCGTCGGTGACGACGGGGCTGCGTTCGGCGAAGACAGGTCCGGTCTCTTCGTCGACAGCGGCGGCCTTGGCATATTCCTTCACAGTGCGGCCTTCATTGAGGCGCTTCTCGCGGGCACCATCGGAAGTGGAAAGGTCTTCCATGATGTGTAGCCCGCCGAAAGCGTCGTCGGCGTAGAAGACGCCATTGCTGTATTCGCGGCGCAGATCGTCTTCCACGTACTTTCTGGTGAGCGCGGCCCCGCCGCAGATCACGGGAAAATCCAGCTTCTGCCGCTCGAGATCCTGGATCACGTACTTCATTTCGAGCGTGGATTTCACCAGGAGTCCGCTCAAGCCTATGGCATCGGCCTGATGCTCCTGCGCGGCCTTGATGATCGAGTCTCCTGGCTGCTTGATTCCAAGGTTGACAACCTTGAATCCATTGTTCGACAGGATGATGTCGACCAGATTCTTGCCGATATCGTGAACGTCACCTTTTACCGTGGCGAGAACGATGGTGCCTTTCTGCGAACTCCCGGCCTTTTTCTCCATCTTGGGCTCGAGGTAAGCGACGGCCTGCTTCATGACCCCGGCGGAGTCGAGCACCGAAGGCAACTGCATTTTGCGCGCGCCAAAGAGATCACCTACCGTCTTCATGCCATCGAGGAGAATCGTGTTGATGATGTCGAGCGGTGAATAGCTGGTGAGTGCATCATCGAGAATTTGTTCCAGCGTCTTTTTGTTCGCACCGTCTCCAACGGATTTTTCGCCGTTGATGATGGCGAACTTTAGCTTGTCTTCAACCGAGAGAGTATCGACGTGCGCTGTCGTCGAAGCGGCTGGTTTTCCCTTCATGCCGGCGAAATGCGCCATGTAAACCTGCAGCGGGTCGCCGGCGGACTCGTCACGGAAGATCAGCTTGTGCGCCAGTTCAACTTCTTCATGAGGAATCTTGTACAAAGGATAGATTTTGGAGTAATTGACAATGGCCATATCGAGGCCACGATTCACCGCTTCGTGCATGAAAACGGAATTCAGAACGCGGCGCGGGTAGGCGTCGAGACCAAAGGAAATGTTGCTAACTCCCAGGATCGTTTTGACCTGCGGCAACTCTTTCTTAATGCGCTCGACTGCGTTCAGCGTTTCGATTCCCGCTGTGCGGTATTCTTCCTGGCCGGTTGAGATTGGCAGAGTGAGCGCGTCGAAGATCAGATCGGTCGAATCGAGTCCGTACTTGTTGACCGCGAGGTCGTGAATGCGATGAGCGATCGCGACTTTCTTGTCAGCCGTCAGCGCCATGCCGTCTTCATCGATCGTGAGGGCGATGACGGCGGCGCCATAGCGCTTGGCCATCGGCAGGACTTTCGAGGTTCGCTTCTCTCCATCTTCGAGATTGATCGAGTTGATGATGGCGCGTCCGGGGATACGCTTCAGGGCCTCTTCGACCACGTCAGCTTCAGTGGAGTCGACCAGAATCGGCGCGGGAACGCGCGTGGCGATCTTCTCGAGAACCGAGGTGATGTATCCCTTTTCGTCTTCGCCGACGATCGCGCAGCAGAGATCGAGCATGTGCGAACCGTCGTTCACGAGTCGCTTGGCGAGTGCGAGGATCTCGTCGTACTTCTTCCCTTGAACGAGTTTGCGGAAATGATCGACACGCGTCGTCGTATTCATTTCTTCGGCAACGATCAGAGGCTTGGGCTCGAGGTCGAGAGGAACCGTCGTATACGCACTGGACGCCGCACCCACGCGTTTGACGTCACGCTTGGCGGGTTCCACGCCGGAAACCGCGTCCACCACGGCTTTCAGGTGCTCGGGGGTGGTGCCGCAGCATCCGCCAACGATGCGGACGCCGTAATCCTGGACGAAATGCTTGTGGTAGTCGGCGAGTTCCTGGGGCGTCAATTTGTATACGGCATGGCCGCCGACGTTCTGCGGAAGACCGGCATTCGGAAGCACCGACACGTCTTTGGTCGAGTTCAGGGCGAGGTAGCGAACCGCGTCGTTCATTTCCTTCGGTCCGGTAGCACAGTTCAGGCCGATGGCGTCCACTTCGAAGGGTTCGAGTGCGGTGAGCGCGGCACCAATCTCCGTACCCAGCAGCATCGTGCCGGATTCCTGCAGCGTGACTTGCACGGTCACGGGCAGGCGCTTGCCAGATTTACGCAGTGCTTCGAGGACGCCAATGACGCCGATCTTGGCTTGCAGAAGATCCTGCGCGGTCTCGACGAGGAGGACATCGACTCCGCCTTCGATTAGAGCAGCTGCCTGCTCCTCGTAGGCCTTAGCCATCGCTTCGAAACCGATGTGGCCGAGAGAGGGAAGTTTCGTGGTGGGTCCCAGCGATCCGGCGACAAAACGGGGCTTGTCTTTGGTAGAAAACTGCTGCGCGACCTCGCGCGCCAGTTGCGCCGCTTTGACGTTGATCTCATGAACGCGGTCGGCAAGATCGAATTCGGCGAGGACGATGGAAGATCCACCGAATGTGTTGGTTTCGACGATGTCGCATCCGACTCGGAAAAAGTCGGCGTGAATGTCGCGAATGATATCGGGACGGCTCAGCACCAGCACTTCGCTGCAGTTCTCTTTGCCCCAGAAGTCGTCCAGCGTGGGATTGCGCTTCTGGATGTTGGTGCCCATGGCCCCGTCGTAGACGACGACGCGCTCTTTCACGGTTTGTAAGAAGTCGGACATTTAAGCTTCTAGCTACTGGCTGCTAGCTCCTAGCTAAACAGATTTGGTCTGGGTGCATCTGCGTCAATTCGCGGCCAAAAGTTCCCCATACACGAACGCCGGTCGCGAGGGACCGGCGTGAACTGTTCCAAACTCCGCTGAAAATTAGCTCCCCGGCACCATTTCGGTCGGTGCGCCGCCGTTCACGTCGGCCTGATTGAAAACGATGTTCGCTCCCATGTGTGCTGGCCGGGGGGCCAGCATCATCTCCTTGCGGTAAACCAGATTGGTCGCGTTGAAAGTCGCTAGTTCAAATCCGTGCCCGTGCGTGATCGCATCCGTGGGACAGGCCTCGACGCAGTATCCGCAGAAAATGCAGCGGTTGTAATCGATGTTGTAAACCTTGGCGTAGCGCTCGGCGCCGCTGACGCGGTTTTCCGCAGTATTCTCGGCGGCCTCGATATAAATGCAATTCGACGGACACGCGGCCGCACAAAGGAAGCAGGCGACGCACTTTTCCAGTCCATTTTCGTCGCGCTGGAGAACGTGGGCGCCGCGGAAACGGGCTTCCAGGCGGGCTCCGCGCAGCGGGCCCTTACCATCAGGATAGTTCTCGACGATCGTCGGCTTGAACATCTCGCTGAACGTGATGCTCATGCCTTTGGCGATGGCGGCGATATTTTTCAGAACTGCCATGTCTTAATCAGTATATCGAAAGAGATGCGGAGCCGTCGTGTCAGGATTCGCGAGTGGTGACGAAAGAAGGTCGAGCGGCGCTGAACAAACAGCCGATGGAACCTGTGCCAAATGGGCTTACTTCGTTGCCGGAGGCGCTCCGGGGTGTTCCGGAGCCGGCTTTGCGCTATCGATCCATGCCGTGTACCAGAGATTCAGGAGCATTTGGGAGGCGGCGGCAAGGCGATGCGTGGTGAAGTCGAATGCTTCCGGTGATCCTTTTCCTTTAAACCCGCCAGATTTTTCGAGGGAATAAACGTTTTCCACCAGCCCGTGAGATTCGTTCAGATATGCCAGGTAGTCCGCGAAGGTATCTTTCAGTTGCGTCGGGGCGGTTACCATCCCGGAAAAATCTGCGGCTTTGATGCGAGCGCCGACATACTCGCTTTCAAACAGGGAATGAATGTGGTGCTCGGTGGTGTAGCCGTTGGGATTCGGGCCGACCCACCCGTTGTAGTAAATAGTCGTGTGCAGTGGCTGGGATCCGTCGCCGACGTAGTGGCCGAGCCATCCCGCATAGAAGATGATGGCCTGCTGCACCGCCTGTGTGGGTTGATGGGTGGCTTGCAGTTGGCGGTAGTCGCGAAACGCGGATTTCAGGCGACCGTACACTTCCATCGTAATGTAAGGCTGCAGGCCGACTCGTTCGGGAAGGTAGTCATCCGGATGATCCGTAGTGGCGGCGCGCTTCTCGTAGAGCTTGCGGTAGAACTCGTAACGGCCGCGAGGCAGAGGATCGAGCCAGGAGACGCGCTCCAGATCGATGAAATGGTCGGGTTCCTGCGCGTTCTTCAGGGCGAACTCGGCTGGATTGCGCCAGCGATCGGGTTCAGGTCCTAGATAGGAGATCTCGACCACGGCTCGCCGCAAGAAACGAGGCATGTTGGCGGGGATCTTTTCGGCCGTCACGCGATTAATGAAGGTGTGGCCTTCATTTCCCCAGGCAAACGCGGACTGATTCGACAGAAGAAGGAGGCTGACCAGCATGCTGGTCAGCCTCCTTCGAGTTCCTCCGTTTCCAGCCGACAAGCCTCCCCCTTTTGCGGTTCTATTGTCCGTAAGGCTCTACGAGAAAGGTGCCGAATAGGTTGTCCTGATAGATGTACATGTTGTCTCCCTGTCCGAACGAAGTGGCCAAAGACAACGCTGTACACGTAAACGGGGTATAGGCGTTTGGCGGCGGATACATCGGACTACAGGCGCCCCCCACGTCGTTGCAAGCCGGCCCGGTGATCGAGGCCGTAGAAGTCGAAGTGTTCGAATTTGTGAACTGACTACTGGTTTCGTATGTGTAAGAGTTCGTCCATTCCTGGCTGTGAGTCGCTTGGTATCCATACCCAAAAATCTTCCCGCTGAATGTGCTCTCCAAAGCATACGTTTGTGAATCGGTCACGCTGACGTCAACTCCCTGGGTATCTGTGTTCGTGTAGCTCCAGGAATAGGTCTTTTGAATGGGCTGGCCCCCAGGAATTGGTTGTTGGTAAGGGAAGCTCGCATTAGTGGACTGAGTGAAGCGCGTCGAATCGGGTGGCTCGGGGCAGTCAACGGCGTCGTTTATTGGCGACTTATACGTGCAGTTGAAATAAGGATCAAACTTCAGGATATTTTGCTCCTCCTGCGCGGTCAGCGCCGGTCCGTCCCCGCTCGCGTACTGAAAACCGTTGCTGCTCCCGGCCCACGCCCGCGCAAACTCGTTCGCGGTGGATGTTCGCATGGCGGTATCGCCGTTTAGTTCGCCAGCGTAAACGTACCACACATCCGTCCCCGGCTGATCGAACGTGCTGAAGCCATAGCCATTCGGCTGGACGATTCCGCCGTTCGTCAGGGTATAGAGTCTCACAGGGTTCACCCACACCGCGATCAGGTCGTAGTCATGGTCTACTCCGCAGTAGTCGCAGACAGGGCCCGATACTTTCACATCGTTAGACGTGGTTTTCTGAACTGTAACGGCGGTAGCGTCGGTGGTAGTCGTCGATTGGGTGTAGGAACTCGATGCTTTAGCGCTAGTATCCAAGCTCCCGTTTTTCCAGGCGAAGATCGAGCTGGTGGTGATTATTGCATTGCTTTCCTTGTAGGAACTAGCGTAACTGTTTTTTGTAGTGACAGTACTGCTGACTAGGTTGCTGTTGAGATAATCTACATAACTCTTGCTGCCTGGCGCCGCATAGATGACTCCTAAGACAATGTACTTTGGGTTAACATATCCTGGAATCGTTATAGTTGAATTTGGACCTCCGGGGTTTGGATTGACGACTATGGTGTAGCCCTTACCCGCGTACGTGAAACCCACTCCACCAGTCGTGCAATACTGTGAATAGCGGCCATTTAGATAGTAAAACCAAGCGTCTTGTCCGAGCGGCTGAGATATCCCAACCGAAGACACGGAGTTAAACACGAAATTGTAGTAATGGTCGATGTTATATTTGAAACCCTGACAGGTACCAGTCGAGGTCTTAAGCGTATAGTTCAGGGTCCCAATATTCGCACCGAGGCTGATGGACTGATTGGTCTGGGCGCTCGCTAACCCGAGATCCACACAACTCAGCGCGAGGGCGACGGCAAGGGAAAACGCGTGTCCATTTAGCTTAGTCATCGATAGGTTCTCCGTAGGATTGTCCATGGGGCGAGCAGCCAGCGTACCTCCAAAGGAGGGTTCACGCTGACTAGGCCGAGGGCTCGCCACTCTGGCGATTAGAACCTACTGAACAAACCTGTGCAAAATACGCCGTCGCATTCGCTGTTACGAAATCCGAACGACTCAGAACGCGATGTGTGCCGCCAACTGCAGGAATCGTGGGCTGCCAATCGTATGCTGGATGACGCCCAAGCTGCCTTGCGGCGGAATCGATGGCGGCCCGTAGTAGTTGGGAAAGAAGTTCACATTGTTGTTTGGGGTGTCGAAATCGGCGTGGTTGAAGATGTTGAAGGCGTCGGCTTCGAGCCGCAACTGGAAGCGCTCTTTGATCTGGAACTGCTTGGCCAGCATCATATCGAAGCGCACCTGGAATGGGCCTCGGAACATGTTGCGGCTTGAATTTCCAAACAACGATTCAAACTCATCGCACCCGCTGGCGTCGCAAGCTGGAACGCCGTTGGTCCCTGGGGCTACGAACTGGGGCAGGAAATCGTTGGAATTGAGTTTACAAAGTGACGGCGAAACTCCAACAACTCCCGTGGGGCAGATACCGCCCTTTGCTGCCTGTTTGGCTGTGACGCCCGGGACGAGCGGCACAATGGGATTCCCAATATAGTTGGTGGTGCCGTAGTAGAGGCTCGCAACGGATCCCGAATAGTCATAGACGCTGTAGGGCTGTCCGCTTTGCGCCACGGTCTGGCCACCGATGGTCCAACCATTGGTCACATAGCTCAGAGCCCCGCTATCCACCAGCTTCGGAATCGTATAGCTGTAATTGACCAGGAAAACGTGGGTCTGATCGAAATCGGAAGAGGCGTAGTTGGCTCGAGGAGTCAATGGATTGTTGCCTGTGAAAAATAGCCCCAGGCCGCTCTGCTCGTCGAGCGAGTGAGACCAGGTATAAGACGCGGTGAATTGCAGGCCATTGGACATGCGCTTGTGCGCCTGCATCTGCAATGCATCGAAATTCGATATTCCCTCGGCTTTATACAACACCGAGTTCATGTCGTACCCGGGATAGAGTACGCGGATGGGCGCATTGCCGGCGTATTCGTTGGTGTAGATGGGCTCGGTAGCTAAAGGTGTCAGGTGGGTGTAATAAACGTTCTGGTTGGCCGCAGGACTGGTACCGCCGTAGGAACTGGTCTGCCCGTTCACCACATGAGTGGGAGTAGCGATGAGTGGCTGGTTGAAGGGAATGGGCAGCACCAGATGCGTGCCGTGATTGCCGACGTACCCAACCTCGAACATCCAGTCGTTGGAGGCTTGGTATTGAAAATCCAGAGACCAGTTCTGCGTGTAAGGCAACTTGTTCGAGGTATCGTACCCGCCGAAGAGGAAGGGGCCGTACAGATTGCCAGTCGGCCAGCATCCCGGGTAGCCGCAGGCAGTCTGCTGAAGGTTAGGCAGGTAGGCGAGGAAGTCAGCTCCCGTAGCTGGGGGCGGAGGTGGCAGAGTCGTGCCGAACGGCTGGGCGAGTGAGGCGCCTTTCGCCACGGAGATCGGTTGCACGAATGGAGGCGCGAGGGTGACGCCAAACGGGCCGTTGAATCCGGACCCTGCGCTCGGGGACAAGTAGCTGAATAGCTCGCCGCGGTCGTAATACATCCCGTACCCTGCGCGCACGGTGAGCTTCGACATGGGTGCCCATGCGATTCCGATGCGGGGCGCAAAACCCCACTGATGATTTTTCATCAGCGAATTGCTGGCCCCGGCTGTGGCACCCGTTTTGTTATTGCCGGCGATTTCCAGGCCAGAGCTGGTGATTACGTCGGTCCCCGGGTCGCAAGAGCCGTAGTTGTACTCGGTTAAAGCCGGATCTGCCAAAACGCCATTCACTTTGCATTGCACGTAGCTGTATTTGGAAGGATCGAAGCCCGTGAGCTTTCCGTTCTTCTCCGAGAGAGGACCGTCAATGTCCCAACGGAGCCCGGCGGTTATCGTGAGGTTTTTCGCGACCTTATAGTTGTCGTTAATGTAAGTGCCGATTGTATCGGAGCGATAGTAGCGGTTCGCCGAACCAGCGAATTCACTCCCACCGTGCAAGTTGCCTTCAACAAAATCCTGGAAGGTCTCGAAGGCAAGATTGTCGGTCTTCGTGTTGTTATTCAGGACATTCAGCTGGATGTGGTCCCAGGTCGTTCCTACACTCAGGATATGTTTTCCCTTCACCCAACTGGCTGAGGTGCCGTATTCCCATTGATTCTGGAACATGCCGCCGTCACCGAAGCTGGGGCTGGGACCGAACTCCAAACCGCTGCTGACGGTGGGATCGGCGGTGCTGATCTCAAATTGGGGAAAGGTCGCGCCACCGGGCAGCGTGATGCCCATGGAACTTGGGGTGAATCCCTTTGTCGTGTTGGCGTAGGCGCGCAGGCGGGTGAAGCCGACATGCTGTTCCCACGTGAGGTTGGGAGATAGCACGACGGAGTTAGAGAGGGAAACCACCTGGCTTCCAGCGGAAAGCTGTTGGGGAAATCCGAGCAGCGAACCGACCGCGCCAAAGGGATTGTTGGTCGGGTTGCTCTGAAGGTAATACTTCCCGGACAAGCGATCCTTGGCGTTTATAACGTAATCGATGCCAATGATCCCCTGGTTCACGGTCGCTTGCGTGTTCGGACCCTGTACGACGGTGTCGTAGCCGAGCGTGACAGCCTGCGTCGAATTGTACTGTGCGCTTGGTATCAGGAACTGCCCGTTGGGCAATTTGGCGTTCAGAAGTTTGGAGGCGGCGCTATTGATCTGGTTCGCTGTGATTGTCGTGCCGTACGTCGCCTGAATCATGTTAATGATGCCTTGCGCGCTGCGGTCATTCGTCAACCCCAGGGGCACAGTCGCATCTTTGGTGGAAGCCTGCGCATCGGCAATGCGCACTCCTTGATAGGAGCCAAAGAAGAACAACTTGTCCTTCACGATCGGGCCGCCAACGGTTCCGCCAAAGGCGTTTCGGTTCAGGAAAGGACGAGGCAGAAAAGGTTTATTGGTGACCGGGTTGATGCCGGCAGCATTGTAGAAGTAAGGCGTGGCGTTCATATCGCTGTTCTGCCACTGTTCCCACAGTGATCCGTGTAACGAGTTCGTGCCCGACTTAGTCAGCACGCTGATATGCGCGCCGCTGTTATTGCCCTGGGTGGCGTCGTACTGCGAAGAGTTGACCGCAATTTCCTGAATGGCATCGGGGGGCGGGGTGGGAAGAGCCTGTCCAATCGCGCTATAGACGGACGTGCTGGTTTGAATGGTGCCACCAGCACCGAAGTTCTCACCCGTGTTGAGCACGAAGCGATTCTCACCGACCTGGCTGGTGGAATTGCCATTGAAGATGTTGTTTGTACTGATCCCGTTCAAGGAGAAGCTATTGCTGGTGTCGCGATTTCCATTGGCGAAGATGGCCTGATTGCCAAGCCCGGTGTTGGCGCCACCACCCCCGAGGAAGTCAGCATGCACGCCAGGGCTGAGAATTGCGAGCTGTGTGAAGCTGCCAGTACCAAGCGGGGTCGTTCCAATGGTTGAGGTGTCGACGACGTAGCCGATCGTGGTGTCCACCTGGTTCATCAACGGCACGGCCGTCACTTCTACGGTGGTACCCATCGAGCCCACCACTAGAGAAGTGTCGACCGTGGTCGTTCGGTTCCCGAACACCAGAATTTGGGTGTGCGTTTCGGTCTTGAAGCCGTCTTTGGTGACGGTGACCCGATAAGTGCCGGCGGGAAGATCTGGCACCAAGAAAGATCCGTTTGCTTTGGACTGAGCACTCACTTCGAGGTTGGTCGCGAGATTGAGCGCTTTCACGGTGGCGCCGGAGACAACAGCTCCCGACGGATCACTTACCGTGCCGGTGATGGCGCCAAGGGTTTGCTGCCCGAATGCAAGGTTTGACAGGCAAGTGACAAACAACGCAAACACTGGCAGAAGGCGGCGGGACAGATGAAGGCGAGGCACAGAACTGCTCTCGTGCATCATGGCGCGTTGCTCCTTGTGAGTTGATGGCAGCCCTTATAGCAAACCTGTACGGTCTCCTTCAAGGATTGAGGAATGAAATCTAGATGAATTTTCTTTCAGACAAAGGCGAAACCCGTGTGCAGATGGGCTTTTCGGAATGCTGGTTGAGCCATGTCTTGCACCAATGCCGGTGCAGGCGATCGCTGTCGAGGGAGGCTATCCTGTTAGCGTGGTGATACCACCCAACTGGAGCCGGGTCGAGATTTCCGGCCTGTGCGCCCACTGCCGGTTCGTGCGGCAGGTGAAGTCCGACCGTGGTGCCACTTTTCTCTTGTGCCAGCGGTCGATGACGGATCCGTCTTTTCCCAAATACCCTCGCCAGCCGGTGCTCGAATGCCGCGGATATGAGCACCGCGAAGGAAGCGAGGAATCGGCTGAGTAGAGCGGGCAGACGCGTGACGGATATCACTGCACAGTTGCGCCGAGTCCGCGAACATGGTCATTCGGAGGAAAGACAATGCTGCGGAAGAGTCTGGCTGCCGGCGCAATTTTCCTTTTCATCGTTTGAGTCGTCGCTGTGCTCCAGGGCTGGAGCAAAAGCACAAATAGAGACCACATCGTACAGATTGCGTTCATGCTGTTGTTCGGACTGGCTGCGGGATGGGGAACGCGGACACTGTTTGGAGTGCGTCGATGACAACCGCTGGGAAAAAGGAGCAAAGCGCTCCGTCAGAAAACGCGTTTGCGGGTTGGAAGACGGGACCCACTCATGCAGAGGTCGCCTCCGTACTGGGGTCAAGCCTCACGTTGTGGAATCGTCTCGTAACGGAACTCAAGCGCGAGGTGAAGATCGATGCGGTGGAGTGGCATAGCGGATCTGCAAAATACGGCTGGTCGCTACGGCTGCAGATCAAAAAGCGGAACATCGTCTATCTGAGCCCGCGCGACGGAGGGTTTGTGGCGGCATTCGCACTGGGAGACAAGGCTGTGGCTGCTGCCCGTAAGAGCGCATTGCCAGCTGCTGTGATCAAGAACATCAACGAGTCGAAACGCTACGCCGAAGGCACGGCGGTGCGAATCGACGTAAGAACAGCCGAGGATGTGGAGGTCGTCAAGAAAATAGCGAAGATCAAAATCGAGAACTGAAATGCATCACTTCAGTCCGAGTTCTTTTGCCAGAGAGGCCCACTTGGCATCGACTTGGGCCTTTGTTTTTGCATCCATGACAATCTCATCGGGCCATGGGCGCGAGAATCCCTCGGCCGGCCATTTCCGGGTCGCATCGATCCCCATTTTCGAACCGTAATTGGGAAGCCGGCTGGCATGATCGAGCGAGTCGACCGGTCCCAAGGTGAACTGGATATCGCGCTCGGGATCAATGTGATTGAAAACTTTCAGCGTGACGTCGGCGAGATCCTGCACGTCGACATCTTCATCGACTACCACGATGCACTTGGTGAACATCGCCTGCCCTAGCGACCAGATCGCGTTCATCACTTTGCGCGCCTGGCCGGGATAGGATTTGCGAATCGAAACGATCATCAAGTTGTGGAACACGCCTTCGATTGGGAGATTGATGTCGATCAGTTCAGGGATCGTCAGTTTCATCAACGGCAGGAATATGCGCTCGACGGCCTTGCCCATGTAGGCGTCTTCCTGCGGCGGTTTCCCAACGATCGTTGCGGCGTAAATTGGATCTTTTCGGTGAGTGATGCAGGTGGTATGGAACACCGGATACAAGTCTTCGAGTGAATAGAAGCCGGTGTGATCTCCGAAGGGACCTTCGGTACGAAGTTCTTCGAGGTTGACGTATCCTTCCAGGACGATTTCGCTCGTGGCGGGAACCTCGAGGTCTACGGTTTCGCACTTCACCAAATCGACCGGAGCGCCACGCAGGAATCCGGCGACCAGATATTCCTCGATCTCGGGCGGCGCGGGAACAATCGAAGCGAAAGTCACAACCGGGTCGGTGCCGATCGCGATGGCGACTTCCATCTTTCCCGAGGGGCGGTCGCCCTCGGCCAGAACGCTGCCACCGGAACTTCGAGCCATGAGGTCGACTGCTGCTGATTTTCCTTCGACGGCAGCGCGCATGCGTTCGCGCTGGTGTTCGGCTGCATTTTTCTGGCGCTGCCAATGCATGCCAGCTGTCCGCTCGTCATAAACCTGCATGCGGTACATGCCGAGATTGCGCTTGCCAGATTTGGGATCGCGCGTCGTAACGCAGGGTAAGGTGATGAAGCGGCCTCCATCTTTGGGCCAGCATTGCAGAACAGGGAAGTCGATGAGCGAGAAGTTGTCGCGCTTGATGACTTCTTTGCATGGACCCGTTGCGACCGTGCGAGGAAAGAATTTTCCCGCCTCGGTGAGCAGGGGCAACATTTTGAGCTTGTCGAGAAATCCTTGTGGCGACTTCACGTCCATGAACATACGGATGCGGGAAGCGATTTCGTCGTAGGAACTCACTCCCACCGCCATTTTCATGCGTGCGTCGGAACCGAACTGGTTGATGAGAAGCTGAGCGCCGGGATGCCCTTTGAGGTTCTGGAAAAGAAGTGCAGAACCGCCGGGGTTTCCTTTAGCATCGCGGCTTTTCGAGACCCGATCGGTAATTTCGGCGACTTCCAGGATTGGATCTGCTTCGATTTTGATGCGTTTCAATTCGCCGGCGCGGTCGAGCGCGGCAATCCACTGGCGGAGGTCGTCAAATGGCAAAGGATTCCTCTCTGGGTGACCGATGATTATAAGGGATGGCGATGAGTGCCGAGGAAGCACCTGATTTGGAGTGTTTATCGGCGCGGCTAGCGTTGTTCTGCTTTCGTAACGGAGGCCACGGGAACATGCGAATGGATCCGTTCGGTGTGCTACAGCCGGTTGGATTTTGGTGGGCGCGTTCGGAATTCGTAAGGAGAAATGTTCAGTTGCCGCGCGACCCGATTTGAGTGTTATGAAAATCGTTCGCGTTTTTGGCGCGCGTGAGTTGGTGTCGAGGCGGTACGAAAATCGCCCAACAGGGATGCTCAGTTCTGCAAGCCCTGGAAAAACGGGAGGCGCACTGGGAGCGTCTCCCGTTCTTATTTTCTCTGCTCTAGCTTTACGTTGGCGGTGACGGGCTGGCCGTCACGCATGACCTTGACCTCGACAATGTCGCCTACTTTGCTGCGACGCAAGGCATCGGTGAAGTCGTAAAGATTCTTGATTGGCTTGTCGCCAAACTGCACGAGTATGTCTCCGGCCTTCAGGCCGGCTTTGGCTGCGGGCGAGTTCGGCTTGACATCGGAGAACTTGACGCCGTTCTCTACCTGTCCGAAGTCGGGTATGGAACCGAAGTAAGGACCATAGCCTCCGCCCGGACCACCTCCCGGCAACTTTTCTTCGGCGACGACCTGAAACGTGGGCGGATTTTCGGCACTTGCCAATTGCACGGCCACGCTTTGAACCATATCGAGAAGGCGTCCGGCGGAAGGCGCATTGATCTTGTCCCAGGTATCCGATGGCTTGTGATAGTCGGAGTGCAATCCGGAGAAGAAGAACAGCACGGGGATTTTCTTCGTAACGAAGGAAGTGTGATCGCTCGAGGAGTATCCGCCAGGAGAATACTCGATTTTGAATGGGGCGTCTTTCTGCGCCTGTTCAAGTATTCCTTTAAACGTTGACCCGGTGCCGACTCCGCCGATGTAGACCTTGTCGTCCCGGATGCGGCCGATCATGTCCATGTTGATCATGGCCACAGCTTTCGAAAGTGGACGGGTGGGTTCCTTGACCCATTCGGCAGAGCCGAGCAGGCCCAGTTCTTCGCCGGCGAAATTCACGAACAGGAGGCTGCGCTTGAGATGTCCGCGTTGTGGAGCGAGAAGCCGCGCGAGTTCAAGAACGCCGGCGGTGCCGCTTGCATTGTCATCGGCGCCAGGATGAATCTGGCCGATCTGCGAAGGGGCGAGCGAGTCAACGTTGCCGCGGCCAAGATGATCATAATGGGCGCCGATGATGACGTATTCGTCTGTCTGTCCCGGCAACCACGCGAGGACGTTATTGACGCGGGCGCGGGTGGTCTCGATGTCGATCTTCATGGAAGCCGAGATCGAAGCGGGGAAATCAAACGAGGCAGGTTTGGTGCTCTGATCGATCTGGTCTTGAAGGTCCTTCAACGTTTTTCCCGCCGTTTGGAACCAGCCATCTGCGACGGCGTTCTTCACTTGCGCCATCACGATGCCAACATTTTCCGGGCCGCTGACGCTGCCGAATCGGGTCAGCAGATCTTCTTCGCCGTCTCCGAGTTTTCCATTGAGAACGATCAGGGCCTTGGCGCCGTGATTGCGGGCGTTGATGGCTTTGGTGATGAGCTGAGAGTGCTGGGTGAGGCCATGATTGCCGCTCTTGGCGGCGAATCCGGCAGGCTCGTAACGCAGCACGACGACAACTTTGTCTCTTACATCGAGTCCCGCGTAATCGTCGTAGTGAAATTCATCTGCAGTTGCGCCATAGCCGGCGAATACCAACGGTCCGGCGACTTGCGCGGAGGACGAAAAGCTGAAGGGAACGAAGTCGCGATCGATTTTTAGATCATGCTTTCCTCCGCTTGCCTGGATGGAGAACGTGTTGTCGGATTTCAGCCGTGCCCCGGTGATGACTGTGAAGGGCTGGGCATAGCCGTTGATGCCGGCGGGATAAAGTCCAAGTTTTTTGTAGCGCTTCTCGATGAGGTGTTCGGCGCGTTCCAGTCCCTTGCTGCCGGCACCGCGACCTTCCATTTGAGGAGAGGCCAGCGATTTCACATCATCGAGATAGCGGTTCGGGTCCGCTTGCGGAGCGGAGGCGGAAGCCGCAGCGAGCAAACTGACGGCAATTGCGGCAACAACAAGTTTCGGGAACTTCACGCGACTGAGCATTACGTCCTTGATGAACCGAAGAATCGTATGGGCGGGTGAGACCTGTGTCAAACGCTGTTCACTTGCCGGGATTTTCCGGGTACAACCGCTTCCGGCACTCCGGGCAGATTCCGTGACTGAAGTCAGCTTCGGTGTGCCGTCGTATGTAAAGTTCCAGATTGTGCCAGGAGCCTTCCTTGTCGCGGATTTTCTTGCAGGAGGCACAAATCGGAAGCAGGCCGCTTAAGGTCTTCACGCGCGCCAATGCGTCCTGCAACTGCTGGATCAGCCGCTCCCGTTCCGCATCGGCATTCTTTCGTTCGCTGATGTCGCGAATGATCAGGCAGGTCCGGGGATCGCCGTCAGCATTGCGAAAGACCACGGAGGAAAACTCTACCGGGAAGAAGGTTCCGTCTTGTTTCCTGCCTCGAAGTTCGCCGTGTGCTCGTCCGGTCCGTTCGCGTTGCTCGATAAAGACCGGCAGGCGCGGATCCGAGGAGTCGATCAGTCCCTCACGTCCAGCTGCGACGATTTGCTCGCGGGTTCGTTCGAAGATTCGGCATGCGGAGGGGTTCGCGTCGAGAATGGCGCCCCCGGGAGCGGTCAGCATGATTCCGTCCATACCAAATTCAAATAGCAGTCGGTAGAGTTGTTCTTCGTTTGGGTGTGAGTTCGTTTCCTGGCCTATAGCCGTGTCGGATGGCATGCGTTCTTTCTCGGTACGGCAGTTTTGGTGATCGGATACTACGTGTGATGTCTGGAATTGAAAGCATTGTACGCAAGGCTTCTCTGAGCCAGCAACATCCGAAAGTGTAGTGTGCTGCAGAATCAGCTTACGAAATGGCGTTGAGTGCAATTTTGTGAACCTGGTTCCAAGCTTGGCTATCAGGATCGATCAAGTCCATGTGGCCTGCGCCGCTGATCTCAACCAGGTGCACACCTTCTTTGGTGCCCTTGAGCGACTTTTGCTCGACATAGTGTCGACTGAAACTGGTCGGCACGTCCTGGTCGGCGGATCCGTGAATCAGCCACTGACGGGCATTTTGAATGGACAATTGCATCGGGTCGGCTTCGCGGTAGTGATCGGGGACCTCGGTGGGAGTTCCGCCCAGGAATTCGACGACAGCGTTGTTGCTGAGGTGGAGCTCGTACGCGCGTTGTAAGTCGACGACTCCGGCCAGCGAAACCACACTCTTTACGCTAGGCTCGTGGGCAGCCAGGCATAAAGCGAGTTGTCCTCCGGCAGAATGTCCCATCACCACCATCTTCTGCGGATCCAGATTGTGCTTCTGCGCGTTCTGAATCATGAACTGGTAGGCCGAACGGATATCCTCGAATGTGCCAGGCCATCCGCCGCCCTCGTTTCCGACCCGGCGATACTCGATGTTTGCGGTAGCCATCCCTGACTTGGTGAGCGCAGCGCAGAGATACCCTGCATGCTCCAGGGTGTATTTGGAACGCCAGAAGCCACCATGGATGTTCAATGCAACGGGAAAATGGGGGTGCTGGTTCTTCGAGATGGGGAAGCGCAGATCGATGAACTGGTTCGGGTCCCGCCCGTATGCAACGCGTAGATCGTAGGGCGGGGAGGGCTTTGACAGGACGTCTTCAGACATGACGCTGCATATTTTAACCTCAGCCTGGAATCACAATGCCTGGTATCCATGGTCACTGCAGGATCATAACGCCAGAGTTATAGTCGCGACACTTTTCCCATTCACAGACAACTAGCCAAACTGATTCGGGACTGAGCTCGCGAAGCCATCTCGAACGAGGCTTCGTCGGGCGCTTTCCCCAGCGAGAAAGGAGATTCCCCCAATGTTTGCTCGCATCGTAGAAATTGCATGGAAGATCGAAAAAAAGGACGAACTGTTAAAGATGGTTCGTCAGGACATCTTGCCGGTTTTGAGGAAACAGCCAGGATTTCTGGAGTTGCTGCCCTTTGTCCCAGAAATCGCGACCGAGCATATGTATGCTGTCACGCTCTGGGCAGAAAAGCGCGACGCGGAAAAATATGTCCACGACGTATTCCCGAGGATCGAGCAAATGCTGAAGCCGTTTGTTACGATCCCGATCACAGTGAGGACATATGCAGTAGAAACGTCTGTCTGCAAGCACTTGGTCGAGGCCCTGATCCAGGCGGCATAACAGATGGCCGGTCCTTTGAGCCGGAGTGGATTTCACTCCGGCTCACCTTGTTTCAGCGCGACGGCCGTTACTCGTAGCGTAAAGCTTCGATCGGGTCAAGATTGGCGGCGCGGACTGCGGGTACCATGCCGCTGACTACGCCAACGATGGCGAGGATCGTGGTTGCAATGACAAGAGTCATGGGCGAGACGATTAAGCGTATATCGGCGGCTTCTGCGTGCTTGGCGAGGGCGCTGTAAAAGGTGATGCGACCTGCGAACAGGGAGACTGCGTAAGACAAAAGAATCCCCAACACGCCGCCGACTGCAGTGATGACCATTGCCTCGGCGAGGAATTGAAACAGGATGTGACTGCGGCGAGCGCCCAGGGCTTTCTCAACGCCGATTTCACGGGTCCGCTGGGTGACCGAGACCAGCATGATGTTCATCAGACCGACCCCGCCGATGCCCAGGGTTACAGTTCCAATGAACGCCAGCAGGACCTTCAGGGCCAGTGTGATGATGCCGAACTGCGAAAGCTGCTTCTGCGCGTCGAAGACAAAAACTGCCCGATGGTCGTCAGGTTTGAAGTTGTGGGCAGTCGCCAGCGTATCGCGAATGGTCTGGTCCATTTTGTCGTGATCCAGACCGATCGAGTCGAGCCATATGCCATCGAGGTAGTGATTGTCTTTGAGGACGTCCATCGAGTTGTAAGGGATATAGACGACACGATTGTTATCGTTGTCGCCCTCTTGCATGCGCGGGGCACCGATGCCGATGACTTCGAAGGTGACGCCATCAATGCGAATTCTCTCGCCAATCGCCGGCATCCCGGAGAAAAGCTTGTCCTTCGCCTCGGAAGCAATGACCGCGACCAATCCGTGCTGCATGTTGTCGGCGTCATCGAGGAATCGCCCTTCGGAGAGATCGAGATTCCAGATCGACTGAATGGCAGGATCGAGTCCCATCACGGGGAAAGTGAAAGAGCGATTGTTGTTCTGGACGGTGGAGTCCTTCTGTGACATGCGAACGACGTGTTTGCACAGGGGAAGGTTATTGCGGAGTAGCTCGATATCGTCATTCGTGAATCGGACAGCCACACCGGCCTTGTTGCCTCCGGCTTGCTGGGAAGTGCGGCCGGGAAAAACGCCGACTGCCGTAGCGCCGAAGCTCTCGAATATGACTTCGATCGCTTTACCGAAGCCGTTTCCGTAGGAAAGCAGCAACACTACCGTTGCGATTCCCCAAGCCATTCCGGCCATGGTGAGCAAGGTGCGGCGGAGGTCGTGCCGCATCGCGCCGTAAGCTTGTTTCAGCAGGTCCGAGTGCATGCTATTCCTTGCGAAGGGCCTCTACCGGTGCGAGCAGGGCAGCGCGCCGGGCCGGGTAAAGTCCTGCCGCGACTCCGGCAACGCCCAGAGAAATGACTGCCAAAGCAGCCGTGGAGGCGACCAACTTGGGAGGATCGAATCCGTCGCCAAGACTTATATTGGAGAGCGCGGCCATCAAGGCTGCGGCTCCCGCGATTCCGATCCCGCCACTCAGCATTGTAAGAAACGCACCCTCGACGAAGAACTGGAACATGATGCTGCTGTTCGTGGCCCCGACTGCCTTCCGCAGGCCGATTTCGCGGGTACGATCCGCGACCGCGACCAGCATGATGTTGATGATCCCGATTGCGCCAAGAGCTAGGGTGACCAGCCCTACACTGCCTAGAAACACATTCATCGCGTCGAAAATCTTTCCGATCTGGTCGACGGTCTTGATCGTATCCCATTCATCAAACGCATCAGGATTGCTGGGATCAAATCCGTGATTCCTGGCGATGACCTTATGGACTTCCTCTTTGGCAGTGTCGTGTAGGGCGCGGGATTTGGGTTGATAGTTAATCTGTGAGATGACATCAAGGTCGTTACCCGAGTTCAGAGGCGGGAAAAACTCGTGCATCGTCCTGAACGGGATGAAATTCCTCAGGTTTTGCGTGTTGTTGTCTCCATGCCCAACCCGCTGTAGCGTCCCGATCACCTCAAAGCGGATTCCGTTCAGCAGGATGGTGCTACCAATCGATGGCCTACCAGAAAACAGAGTTCGCCGGGTTTCATCGCCCAGAACGATGACGCGGCGTTTCTGCTGCTCGTCCATTTGATTGAGCCAGCGGCCCTCGTTCATCGGTACATAACGGATGCCGCTAAATTCCGGTTGAACGCCATTGATCTGTCCACTCGCCTGGAAGTAGTCGCTGACCGCGCGGATGTCGCTGCGGCTGATCACGGGCGTCGCGGCCGCCACACTCGGGCAATCACGCAGAATGTCCTGATAATCGCGGTAGTTGAGGTAGTACTGGCGGAGTGCGGTGAAACTTCCCTGCATGACGGGTGCGCGACCTGACCAGATGAACATTACGTTCTCGCCGATGGAGTCGAACTGTTTCCGATTTCCAGAGCGGAACCCCTCGCCGAGACCGACGAGGAGAAGCAGCGAACCGACCCCCCATGCAATGCCGAACATGGTGAGAAAAGAGCGCATTTTATGCGCCCAAAGAGTCCGCAGGGTCTGGGCGAAGATATCGAAGACGAGGCGCACGAAACATTATAACGGGCAGTGATGCGACCTTCGCCACCCGTACTCAACATCGGCATCTCGATGTATGATCTCGGCTAGGCCGATCAGGCGGCCCACGGTCCGCGTAAAGGGTTCAACCCGCCTTCCAGGTATTGGTATTTCCAAAGACCCTGACTTCCAGCCCGAGACACGCGGACATCGGGCAAACTTGGAAGGAAGGTGTCTATGCCAAATTCGAAGCTTCCTGAGCGCCCTTCGCTCGAATACCTAAAAAAACTTGCCAAGCAGCGATTGCAGGAGTTGCACCGGACCCATCCGGACGCAAAGCTCGCAACCGCACTTCTCGAAGTTGCCCGCGAATATGGTTTTACAAGCTGGCGCGCGTTGAAGGCTCAGATCGACGGACATCGAGCCAGGAAGATCGCAAGTCCGGTGATGCGATTTCTTCCGGTCGCCGACGCCGACTGTAGCGTTGCTTTTTACCGCGATGTGCTGGGATTTGAGATCAAGGAAAATGAAGGTGCGGTCGAGGCGGTGCTCGGGCCAGCTCGAATCCGATTCGGAAAAGAAGGCTATGCGCCCACTGACTGGCAGACACCCCGAACTCCGGGATCGGCGATTCTGTTTCTTCAGGCGGATGATATAGCGGCGACACACGCGGCCATCCGAGGTCGCGGAGGCTCTCCGAGCAACGTCGAACGCGTCAATTGGATCAAGATGCGGATGTTCGAGGTTCGCGATCCGGATAGAAACGTTCTTTGGTTCGGACAGAGCTTTCACAAAGACCAGGATTCTCCGAGCCGCCGGGACGCGCAACCCGCGGGCTTGAGGCAAGCACTGCCGGCATTGCCTTTCGACGACGTGCCGGCAGCTGTGGCCTACTATCGCGACGTGCTGGGCTTTCACATCAATTATCAGCAGGCCGACCTGGGGGTCATGGATCGCGATGCCATCACGGTTTTGCTCATCGCACGCACAGCAGAGCACAAAGGTATCGGTTCGTTCTCAGTCTATGTCTCGGACGCAGATGCCCTATATGCGGAGCTATCCGCAAAAGGCGCTAAAGTCCTCGGCCCACCGGTCAGCCGTCCTTGGGGCCTGCGCGATTTCACCATCGTCGATGCGGAAGGAAACCGGATCACCTTCGCGCAGACGTTCGAGTGAACCGCGGAAGTCAGTACAAAAACTGATTCCGAATTGCGCGTGAGTTGGTTATCCTCTAGCGGGATGACGACGCTTGCCTTAACCGAACTCCTGGGTGCCACGGTCTACGATCCGTCCGGCGCGGCGGGACGCGTCCGTGAGGTGACGCTCGCTCCGCAGGAGGATCGGTCGCGCATTTCCTCGCTTATCGTCAAAACGAAATCGGGAAACCGGATTTTGCCGTTTGACGCCATCAAGGCAATCAATGGGGGAATCCGCACCAGCACCGCAGCGGGTGAATGGCAGAAGGCAAACGGCACCGAAGGTCTGTTTCTGCTGGAACGGGACTTGCTGGATCAGCAAGTGATCGACGTCAACGGGCGGAAGGTCGTGCGCGTCAATGATGTCGATCTGGAGTTCGATGCCCAGAAAGACCCGAGCCGGGCGGCTCCGGTGCTGCGCGTGCTTTCCGTGGATGTCGGCGCACGCGGAGCGGTTCGCCGCCTGCTGCGCGGTGTGGCGCCGAAGCAGGCACTGCACGCGTTGTTAGGCAGGATTCCTCCACGGAGCATTCCCTGGAAGTTCGTCGACGTAATCGAGACAGATCCGGCGCGGCGCGTAAAGCTTAAGATTTCGCACGATGGTCTGGCCAAGCTGCATCCGGCCGATATCGCCGATATCGTCGAAGACCTGGCCCCTGACGAGCGCCAGGCTGTGTTCCAGACCTTGGACGAGGAAACGGCTGCTGAAGCTCTCGAAGAGGTCGCACCCAAGGTCCAGAAATCGATTGTCGAATCGCTGGATTCGGAGCGCGCCGCCGATATCGTCGAGGAGATGGATCCGGACGCGGCTGCCGACCTGTTGGCTGATCTGCCGGAAGATCGAACCGAACAGATCCTCGTGCAGATGGAGCCTGAGGCGCAGCAGGACGTCGTCGAGCTGCTGGAGCATCAGGAAGAGACCGCTGCCGGGCGCATGACGACGGAGTTCCTGGCCTTGCCGGTCAGCGCAACGGTGCAGAATGCAATCGACTCACTGCGCGAGTTTGAGGGTGGTGTAGAGGCCGTGAGCACGATCTACCTGGTGGATTCGCAGGGAACGTTGGTAGGGGCGGTTCCACTCGCCCGAATCGTTCTCGCTCAGGCGACTGCTCCCATGCTTTCTCTCATTCAGGAACCGTTGGTTATGGCCCATGAGGGCGTAGACGAGAAGGAAGTGGCGGAACTGTTCGACAAGTACAACCTGCAGACGTTGCCCGTAGTGGACGAACATAACAAGTTAACCGGAGTCATTACGTCGGATGACGTGATCAGCATGCTTCGCGCCAAGCTCTGATCCATACGCTATAATCCAAAATTCTTTTGGGGACAATCCTTAACATCTGATGGGTGGAGGCAAGAAATGGGTGTAGCTGTTGCGCAGCCTCGTACGTCCGCCAAGCCTGTTGCCGGCCTTCCAGGGCGCCGTTACGATCACTACTTCTTTTCTGCCACTGCGTGGCTTATGCTCGCCTGCGTCGTTGTGGGTTTTGGACCGACGTATTATTTCGCCGGGCTCGTGAACGCACCATTGCCCAGCCGCATCATCCATATTCACGGCGCCGTCTTTTCCTGCTGGATATTGCTGCTGATTGTGCAGAATTCGCTGGCATGGGCGGGACGTGTGGATATTCACCGTAAATTGGGGCTCGCCGGTTTTCTGTTCGCTTGCCTGATGGTTATCGTGGGCTGGATGGCAGCTACCGACCGCCTGGTTCGTGGCTCAGCCCCTCCGGGAGCGGACACGTACCGTTTCTACCTCACGCCCGTTACTGACATGGTGATCTTCGGCGCACTGATTTTCTTCGCCTACCGACTGCGCCATGATTCGTCAGCCCACAAGAGACTTATCTATATCGCAACTGTCGGATTGTTGATTGCTGCGATAGCGCGTTTTCCGTCGCGGTGGCTCTTCCATGACGGGTTACACGCTGGCATCGCCTCCTATCCCTTTCTGGTACTGTTGATCGCGTACGACCTGTGGTCGACCCACAAAGTCCATCGGGCAACCCTTTGGGCAAGCGGCTTTTTGATTTTCGTTCAACTGTCGCGCGTGCCCATCGGCAAAACGGCCGCGTGGCACTCGTTTGCTGCGGGCGTACAGTCCATATTTCGTTAAAGCTTCTTCCATCTCGATACTGGGGTAACCAACAGCAAAAATTCTTCGCGGCCACACTTTTCGTTTGTTCTGATTCCCCGAGTCCGGTTATTCTGTCCGGTCGTCGCTGCTAAATTGCTCCATCTTTATGTCTGCAAAATGCGCGCATGAGGTTTCTGAGACGCTGGAAGACCCGGATCCTGCTGTTCCTTGCGGTTGTTGGACCGGGCTTTATCACCGCGAACGTCGATAACGATGCCGGAGGCATCCTTGTCTATTCGCAGGCAGGCGCGCAATTTGGACATCTTCTGCTTTGGACCCTGATTCCGATCACCATCTCGTTGATTGTGGTACAGGAGATGTGTGCCCGCATGGGCGCGGTTACGGGCAAAGGCCTCAGCGATCTGATCCGGGAAGAGTTCGGATTGCGAATCACGTTCCTGATGATGCTCGGCATTCTTATCGTCAATTTCGGGAACGTGGTTACGGAATTCATCGGCATCGCGACCAGCCTCGAGCTCTTCGGCTTGCGACGCCTTTATACCGTCCCTGTATGCGCAGTGATCGTCTGGCTGATCGTGGTGAAAGGGCAGTACAAGAGCGTTGAGAAAATCTTTCTTGCCGCCTCATTTTTTTACATCACATATATCTTTGCCGGTGTATTGGCCCATCCGGCGTGGATCGAGGCCACCAAAGCCACGTTCGTCCCGCCAAAGATGTCGGCTTTCCGCGACCAGGCCTACCTCTACATGGCAATCGGCGTCGTCGGCACAACCATCGCGCCATGGATGCAGTTTTACCTGCAGTCGTCCATCGTGGAAAAGGGTGTCACACGGCGGCAATACAAGGCGTCGATGCTCGATGTGGTTACGGGCTGCATCTTCACCGATGTAGTCGCATGGTTCATCATCGTCGCATGTGCCGCGACGTTATGGATCCACGGGTTCCGCAACATCACCTACGCTGCGGACGCCGCCGCCGCTCTCAAGCCATTGGCCGGCCAGTACGCCTACATTCTTTTCGCCGTGGGATTGTTTAACGCCTCGTTGTTTGCGGCATCGATCCTGCCGCTTTCCACTGCCTACACCGTCTGTGAGGGGCTAGGGTTCGAGTCCGGCGTAGGGCAGAAATTCAGTGAGGCCCCTGCATTCTACTGGCTCTATACCGCGCTGATTGTTGCGGGCGGAGCGGTGGTGATGATCCCCGGTCTTCCGCTGGTGAAAATTGCCGTGCTCTCGCAGGTGGTGAATGGCGTTGTGTTGCCCTTTGTACTGATTTTCATGCTGCTGCTGATCAACAAAAAGGAATTGATGGGCGAGTACATTAACGGTCATCTGTTCAATATTGTGGCGTGGGCCACGACGGTCGTAATGATCGTATTGACGGTGGCGTGGTTCTGGACGCTGCGATCCGGCTAGAGCAATTTTCCCGCGGCGAGATCCTTAACGAGAGTGAGGTCCGCCTCTAGAAAATCGTATTTCGGAAGGTCTCTGGGTTCTGCCCAGCGCATATCTTTAAAAATGCGATTTTCCAACTCGCCGCGGTACTCCCGGACGACAAAGAAGCGCAGTTCAACCATGCCTCCATTCGGGTATTCGTGTTGGATGCGCGCGAGTTCATCGCCGATTGTGGCAGTGATTCCCAGTTCTTCATCGAGTTCACGGCGAAGGGCGTCGCGGGGTTGCTCGCCTTCCTCGATTTTTCCGCCGGGGAATTCCCATTTCAACGGCATGGTTTGGTGCCGCGTCCGCTGGCAGACCAGCAATTTGCCATCCTGCACGATGAGGGCCGCCACTACGCGTTTCATGATTGAGAAGATGCCGATTGCAATGCACTGGCGACGGGGTCAACACAACTGGTGAACGTAAACGCGAATGCAGCGACGCCGGCAGAGCATAGCAGCTCCAGTTCGTGCTCGCCAAAATCGCGGTTGTCGATCAGGAAATACATGCGCGGAGAATCTACCGTGAGATAGCTTTCCTGTTGACCGTTTTTATCGCGGAAGCGCGTGTCGCGTGTTGCCTGATCTCGGGACAGTGGCTTGCCATCCTGCCGAATTGTGACTTCAGCCGAGGACGCATGCGGGCAGGCCATGACCAAGTTTACGGCGGACGCTGCGTATTTCAACCGCAAACTGTGGGTAGCATCCTCGACTGCCTCAAAGTACTCGGCAGTCGAAGCCCACCGGCCATTCGCATAGAAGAAGTTCTCTTCCGATTTTTCCTCAAACGAATAGTCGGCAATCTGATCTTCTTTAAAGCCGCCGTCGTTGCCGATCCGTCCGCGGCGATGTCCGAGGTACAGTTCTCCGGTCGCTCGATAGCAGACTGCCCCGGCATGATCTTCTTCCCTTAGTGGCGCCATCAAATCCGGGAGTGCAATCGCCGGATCGATCTCACGCAAGAGTTCCTGAATCACCTGCTCACATTCTGCGTATCCGCCCTCGCCGAAGTGCCCGTAGCGAAGGTATCCGTCATTGTCGAGGAGATATTTCGTGGGCCAGTAGCGATTGGCGAACGCCTTCCAGATTTCGCGATTATTGTCGACGACGATGGGGTAGGTCAGGCCAAACTCCCGGATGCCGCGCTCGACATTTGATTCATACTGCGCGAACGTGAATTCCGGCGTGTGTACGCCGATCACGGTGAGTCCTTTATCGCGATACCGTTCGTGCCAGGCCTGCACGTAAGGGAGAGTGCGAATGCAATTGGCGCAGGTATAGTCCCAGAAATCGACCAGTACGACTCGCCCACGCAACTGACGAAAGCTAAGAGGAGTCGAATTCAGCCACACGCCCGATCTCCGGGGCACGTACTTTGCCTTTTTCGACTCTCATCTGCCGTGTGCTTCCAGCTTCTCCCCAACAAGTCGAGCGCAGTGTTGGACAAAATCCTGGTGTTCAGCGGTGAAGGCGGCAGGAAAGTGGCTGTCAATATCGAGTTCGCCAACGATCTCGCCATTGGCAAACACCGGAACGACAATCTCCGACTTGGTTTCAAGCGAGCAGGCAAGATAGCGCGGGTCTTTGTTGACGTCGTCCACAACGACCGTTTGACCGCTGGATGCCGCGGCGCCGCAAATGCCCTGGTTGAGCGGAATCCGTGTGTGAGGTGTCATCGCACCTTCAAAAGCACCGAGAGCCAGCATCGGTGGATCCGCTCCGCGTTCCAACATGTAGAAGCCGACCCAGTTGTATTTCAGCATGCGGTCGTGAAGTAGCTTCACCATCGACTGCATGAGGCCTTGTGCACTAGCGGCAGTGCGCGCCAATGCAGTGACTTCGTGGCGAACTTCTTCGAGTCTTGTGGTCACGGGATGCATGAATCTTATATTAATCGCCTGCCTTTTCGACAGAAGGCGCGGGCACGGCGGTAATCTGCCGTATTCCTTTCGTGCGGGAGAATAATTCAGGGTGGATGGCGAAAGCCAAAGCTTCGAGTCCCTGGAGTAAAGTCGGAGCGGGAGTGTTCAGATACTCATCTCTGATACAGAACACTCGTCCAGACGCCGCGGCAGGTGTGCCCGCCCAGTTCCGTTCAGCGACAATCTTCTCAAGAGGCACGCGATCGCCGGCTCCGCACCATGCCGCGACGATCACTTCGGGGTCAGCGCGGCAGATGTCCTCCGCTGAAGTTTGTTGCCCGGGCATTCCGAGAAATTCGCCACCGGCGGCTTCAACAAGTTCGGCGACCCAGCGTTGGGAAGCGATAACCGGCTTGCCCCATTCCTCGCAAAAGACCCGTGGCCGCTTTAGCCCACTGACCCGAGTGCGCACCTGCGAGATGCGCCGCTGCATCTCCGCAATCAGTTCGTTTCCCCGCGCACTGCATCCGACCGTTCCCGAGATCGTCGCCATGTCAGTGTAGATGTCGTCGAGTGATTTCGGGGCCAGTCCCAGGAAACGAGCCCCGGATTTAAGAATCTGGGTCACAGCCTTTTCCTGATAGGGAACTGCCGCGATCACCAAATCAGGTTTCGCAGCGACGATCTGATCGCTGTCCGCAGTCCACGAGTCCGCCAGAATTATTCGGGATCCGTCTGCCACCTCGGGCACGACATCGACACAGTAGCGAGTGCACGCCACCACCCGCTGGAGCTCGCCGATCGCGTTCAGAATCACCGTCGCACTCGGCTGCAGACAAGCGATCCGGCGGCAGGTGTGAGGCAGACTCATAACTTCCATCTTATGTGATAAGTGCCGGAAGAATGCTCGCAGGGAGCTTTAATTTCCGACAACCATGATTTCGGGAACTCACATCCAACCGTAGCTCAAAAAACAGAATGTCCCGAGGCTACTTTGGCTCACATACATACACACTTGCGGCTTGCTACAGTTGGATTCGCGGTGGTTCTCACGACCACGGTTGCACTTGCGCAATCGACTTCACGAGATACGGTCGTGTCAAACACCAGCTACACATTGACCATTAAGCTGGCGGGCACCAGCAGCGGAACCGTAACCAGCAGTCCTTCGGGCATCAGTTGCTCGCCAACATGCAATGCTTCGTTCGCTTCTGGAACGAAGGTGACGCTAACGTCAAAGCCCAATCAGGGAGCCTACTTCGCGGGATGGAGTGGTGCCTGTAAAGGCACCGCTAAATGCTTAGTCACGATGAATAGCAATCTGACAGCAACGGCGACGTTCAACGTGAATCAGACGGTGAACGTCATCAACCACATCATCTTTATGCTGCAGGAGAATCGCGGGCTTGATCACTATTTCGGCGAGTTGCGCCAGTACTGGAGAGACAACAAGTTTTCGGACATTTCTTTTGATGGATTGCCGCAGTTTAATCCGACCTCGGGCATCGCGCCTTTGTATGGTCCGCCACCCACAAATCCGGGATGCGATCCGAATTATCCACCACCGAACGACTGCATTGAAGACAGCAATAGCCCCAGTGTTACTTCCTATCACCTGATTACGCAATGTATCGAGAATCCGAGCCCGTCGTGGAACGAGGGACATCAGGACTGGAACCTGAACAATCCGACCTCGGGCACTCCGACACTGGACGGGTACGTGTTCACCGCAGGGCACGATTCACGCGACATGAATCCGCCTTTCAATGACACGAATGGTATCCGGGTCATGGGCTACTACGACGACAGCGATCTGAATTACTACTACTACATGGCTTCGGAGTTCGCGACGTCGGATCGCTGGTTCGCACCGGTGATGACGCGCACGCAGCCGAACCGTGAGTACCTGTTAGCGGCAACCTCGCAAGGATATGCCTATCCGATTGGCACCGACAGCAACGATCAGAATCTGCTGACCGCGACACCCATTTTCGAAGCCCTGCAGAATGCAGGCATCAGCTGGAAAATTTACGTAAATCCGCAGAACACGCCGTGCGCGTCGAATCCCACGGCGCAATGCTTGCTCGGCTACAGCTATATTCAGAATTTCACCTGGGGTCAGACGATTCCACAGAATTATCCGAACAATCTGGTTCCCATTTCGCAGTACTTCACGGATGTGCAAAACGGCACGCTGCCGCAAGTCGCATTAATTGAACCCGCCTCGCCGGCTGGACTCGACGAACACGGGTCGGATTCAGACCAGTATCCAATCAACATCCAACTGGGCGCGCAGTATGTCGAGTCGCTGATCAATCCGCTGATGACCAGCGTGTCGTGGAAAGATTCTGCGTTTATTCTGACGTTCGATGAGGCCGGAGGACTCTATGATCACGTCGCCGCACAACCGGCGGTGAGTCCGGACGGCATCAAGCCGGTTGATCTGTTGCCCGGCGATATCTGCACTACGACCACCGGTCCAACCTGCGACTTCACGTACACCGGATATCGAGTGCCGCTAATTGTTGTCTCGCCTTATGCCAAGAAGCATTTCGTGAATCACAACGTCGCGGATTACACGGCGGTTCTGAAGCTGATTGAAACGCGGTTTAAGCTGAAGTCGCTGACAAAGCGTGACGCCGCACAGATCAACATGACGCAGTTCTTCAACTTCAACTTTCCGCCTTGGAGGACGCCACCGAATCCGCCGGCGCAGAGTACAAGCGGCCCGTGCTATTTGAATCAGCTGCCTTGAGAGGATGATCAGCAGGGAGGAAGTTTTGCGAGCGCGGCCGAAAGCGCATCAAGCGCTAATTGCGCTGCGTGCGAGGAAGCCTGCGGCAAACCGCCAACGCAGTCGACCACATCGTGCCGGCTCAGCCCACGTGCCTCGCAGAGGGTTTTACCGAACGCAAGCTCCGCTATTGCCGAGCCGCATGCCATCGCTGGCACGCATCCTTTTGCCTTGAAGGCGACGTTTGCGATCCTGCCATCGGCTACTTTCAGGCTTAGCCGGATCACATCGCCGCACACGGGGTTTTCGCTCTCTACGACGGCGTCGGCGTCGGCGAGATCACCTGCATGGCGTGGATTCTGGAAGTGATCGAGGAGTTGCGGAGAGTACATCACTTCGATTCTAACCTTTGATCAGCGACGGCCGGTCCCATCGGGGAAGTAGATATTCCAGCCACGTTGCCTCGCGAGCGCCTCGAGTTCCGGACTCGGATTGACGGCAAAGGCATGCTTCGCGTGCGCCAGCATTTCCACGTCCCACTTCGAATTGCCAAACGCCGCATCAATGTTTTTGTTTACGACTTCTTTGAGAGCCTTCGGCTTACCCGGCCCCGAGGGAACGCGCACCAGTCGATCGGTAACGGTATTGTCTTCGAGGTGGACCTTGGCTGCAAGGATCCGGTCGTGCGGAATGCCGAACTGATCCATACCGGCGCGAATGATCCATTCATTGGAGGATGAAACCGCCCATATCTCGCAGCCTTGGTCATGCAGGCGCCGCACCAACTCGCGCATTTCAGGAAAAATCCTGCCCGGGAATGACGTTTTCATGAACTCGGTGGCCGCCGTCATCATTGCGGCTTCGCTCATCCCTTTGTGCATAGTGACCATTTCGCCGCACATATCCTCTTCGCTGACTTTGCCGGACTTGTACTCTTCGTAGCGGCTGAGCATGGCGCGGCCCACATCCTCAGACACGATGCCCTTCTTGATTTCCCACGCAAAGAAATTCTCGCCGGCATCGCCGGACCAGAGCGTGCCATCGCAATCGAAGGCGGCAACGCGGGGCTTGAGGTTGAGGACGGATTCAACGAATTGCTTGCTCGTAGGATGAGTAGTCGGTGCGTTCATCGTATGCATTCTCTTCGACAATACCGTGCGCGAGAGGGTAAGTGCAATGCGAGCCAGGTGCTAAAGCCGGTTGCCGGAATCCCCTGTGTGCCGACGAAAGAAAGCAGATTCCTCGCGGCTACGCCGCTGCGGAATGACAAGATTTGGGTGTGATTCTGGGGACAGGTCAGGTTTTCGCCCTCAGCGCTGCGTAATCTTCCGGAGTATTGATATTCAGCGCCACGAATGGATCGTCGATTGCGACATATCGGATGTGTTCCTGAAATTGGTGCTCCACATCGCGCGCATTACTCGTAATGGGAGCTTGCAGGAATTGCTCGATCATCTCTCGTCCGGCGACGTAGGGATGTCCATGCTTGCCCGAGTGCTCGGGAACGACGGCCCAGATATCCCGTGGGGTGGCCTCGAAGGCATCGCGCAACGACTGCACTGTCGTGGGTTGCGCCGGTGGCCGATCGACGAGAGTAACGATGGCGGCATCGCGCCCGCGGTTCAGCACTTCACGCAGTCCGATCTGGAGGGAACTGAATTGTCCGCAACTGGGATCGGGATTCGTGACGATGGAAGCGCCGTTGATGTACGTGATTGGAGCAAGGGCGGATTCGTTCGCTCCCGCAACGACGACCACGAAATCGGTGGAAAGCGCCAGCGACCGAATGGCCGCCGAAAGAAAGGTTTCTCTGGACAGGGCTTGTCCCTCAACGACTGGCGGCCACGGTAGCAGCGCCTTGTCCCGCCCCATGCGGGACGATTCGCCGGCAGCCAGAATCACTCCGCCGAAGCTCGAAGCCCGGAACATCTTGCGCAAGATAGCAGAAAGCGAGGAGAAAGTCAGTGATGGGGAACGATCAATTGTTGATTGTCGATTCTTGATTGTTGAATGAAAACCAATGAGGAGAGGGGGCAGTTGGGCTTTTTGTTCAACAATCAACAATCAAAGTTCACAATGAGATGCCTAGCTTGATTGCTTTTTCGTCTTAAACCAACTCATGTAGGGGAGTGCAGTCGAGGCGTGCCGGCGGATGGCAATGAGTTCCGCTGTGATGGCAACTCCGATCTCTTCCGGGGTTACGGCCCCGATGTCAAGCCCAATTGGCGCGTGAACCCGCTCGAACAAATGCTCCGGCACTCCTTCGGCCTTCAGCGCCTTGAATATCTCGATTACTTTTCGCCTGGAGCCGATCATGCCGACATAGCGGGCGCGCGTTTGCACCGCCCAGCGTAGGATGCGCATGTCATCCCGATGGCCCCGTGTAACGATCACAATAAAAGATGATTCAGTAGGATCGAGCTTCTGCATCGCTTCATCGAAATCCAGTGCATGGATCTCGGTGGCTCCCGGGAAGCGGTCTTTGGTGGCATACGACGAGCGATCGTCCGTCACAATTACATCGAATCCAGAAGTCGATGCTGTCTTGCAAACATTTAGGGCAACGTGACCTGCGCCGAATATGTAAAGCAATGCTGGAGGGAGTACAGGCTCGATAAAAACCTCCAAAGTTCCCCCGCAAACCAGCCCGGTGTCGTACTTGGGATCCTGATTCAAGTCGAACTTGAGGGTGCGTGGCTTTTCCGACTCCATGACTTCGCGGGCAGCCTGCCATACGTCGGCTTCGACGCAGCCTCCACCAATCGTCCCCACGATCGAGCCATCGTCGCGGACCAACATCTTGGCGGTCTGAAACGAAGGGATCGACCCGCGGACATTGACGATGGTCGCGACGGCCCCCCGACGTCCTTGCTTCCGAAGTTCGACAATATGCTCGTAGATGTCCATGGGCCAAAAGCTGAATTGATTATCAGTCGGTTAACAGCGGGGAGTCAAACTTCGTGGGGAAACGAAAAGCAAAGCCCCGGGTCATCACTCCGGGGCTTTGCGGCATTACCTAATGAATCTAGACCCGACCTGTCAGCTAAATGCTGACGCGGCCTGAGACAATTGTCAAGAATACTTTGGTGAGTGAGCCGACAGAGGGCGGCGGAGTTGAACCGCAGTGGCTGATGGGCCACTCACCGACGTGACAGGTCGGGTCCAGTACCCACTGGCAACGCCCTCTAGACAACGACCCGTCATCCGCAAAATTAATCGGCTCTAGAACTTTCGTTTGTGATGCAAGTCACGAATGCGACTAATTAGTTTCGGAGCCCTCCCAAAATGGGAACAACATCGGAGATTGCCTGTTACCGATACTCTACTTCTTCTCCTCTACCTTTTCCTTCCAGTACGCCTGATGCCCGATGTAATCATCGTCCTCCAGATTGGCGATGATCAACCGCTTCAATTTCAGAGCGTCCACAGTCGAGCCCTGCACTTTGTAGGCGATCGTGCCATCCCGGCGGATCAGTAGCGTGTAGGGAACAGCCGCATTCCACTCCGGATCGAACGCGGCCAGCTGCGCGTAAAGGTCGGTCGATCCCAAGATGAGATTCGTGCTGGTCGCGTGCTCGGTCTGCAATACCTTCTCGACCCCAGGTTTTTCGTCCGGATAGTTGATACTTACCGTCACCAGATCAAATGCCCGGTGACCATACATCCGGTACATGGTTTCAAAGGCGGGCAGTTCCGTGCGGCAGGGACCGCACCAGGTCGCCCAGAAATCCACCAACAGCATCTTGCCAGTTGTGTTCTTGTGCAAGTTTTTCAGATCGTCGAGGGAAACAGACTTGATCGTGACCGGCTTTTTCTCGATCTCCGCCATCTCCTCGCGGCGGCCTTCTTCTTTATAAATCCATTTCGTCGAGCATCCCACCGCCGGCGTTTTGGCCAATTCAACCGGTCTTCCGGATAAAAGAGCGTCGAGCGCGAGTCGTGCATCTTTGCGCGTCACGAGGTTTTCGCGGGGATTATTGTCGACACGCCCTTCGTAGCGGAGCTTGCGGTCCGAGTCGAAGATAAAAATGTGTGGCGTTGCACTTGGACCGTAAAGATTCGAGATCTTCTGGTCTTCGCCGTCATACAGGTAAGGAAAATTGAAATCCCGGTACTTGGCGCGAATCTGCATCTCTTCGAACGAGTCCCCGATATCGGTGTATCCCATCTCATCGAGACGAACCGCGTTGGGGTTGTTCGGCTCAATCGCGACCAACACGACGCCGCGGTCCTTGTAGTCCGCCGCAATTTGCTTGATGCGGGTCTCGTATAACTGGGAAGTAGGGCAATGATTGCAGATGAATGCGATCACCAGGATCTTGGACGACGCGTAATCCTTCAGGCAATGCGTCTGGCTGTCGACTCCTTTCAGGCAGAAGTCAGGGGCCTGTGCACCGATTGCGAGGGGAGGTGGCCCGTGATGTTCTTCTTCATCCTGGGCAAGAGCATTTTTCACAGCGATCAACGCGAAGACGGTGAAGATCAGCAAAACAGGAATGGAATAGTTGAGATGAAAAGATCGGAACCGACAGATCATGGGGCACCTCGAACGGGCGATTTTACTCTCGGCTTCGCCAGATGAGAAAACTTCATTCTTTGTGTTACGTTGAGGTTCTCTCCATCACGCCTGCAAGGAGCCTGCTCTCATGAAAGCCGTTCGCATCCATCAATTCGGCGGACCCGAAGTTCTCACCTACGAAGACATTCCTGAACCGCAGTTGCGCAAAGACCAGGTGCTGGTGCGGGTGAAGGCCTGTTCGCTAAATCATCTGGATCTCTGGGTGCGCAAAGGATTGCCAGGTGTGAAACTGCCGCACATTCTCGGCAGTGATGTGGCCGGAGAAGTCGCCCAAGCCGGCGAGTATGTGACCAGTGTGAAACCGGGGCAGCGTGTAATCTTGGCCCCAATGCATTTTTGCGGACACTGTGTGAAATGTCTGGCTGGATTACAGAATCAGTGCCGCGAATTCACTGTGCTCGGCAATGGGGTCGACGGAGGAAACTGCGAACTGATCGCCGTCCCCGAGGCGAACGTGATTCCGATGCCTGACACCCTGGACTTCAAGCAGGCAGCAAGCGTGCCGCTTGTTTTCGTTACGGCGTGGCACATGCTGGTCGGGTTGGCAGGAGTCCGCCCGGGCCAAACTGTTCTCGTATTAGGCGCAAGTTCGGGTGTCGGAACGGCTGCGATCCAGATCGCGAAGATGTTTCATTGCCACGTCATTACGACGGCTGGCCATGAGGCGAAACTCGAAAAGGCACGAGCACTCGGCGCCGACTTTGGTATCGATCACTACAAGCAGAAAATCTCGGACGAGGTTCGGAAGATCACGAACAAACAGGGCGTCGATATCGTCGTCGAGCACGTGGGCGCAGCCACCTGGGACGAGAGCATCAAATCCCTGAAAACGGGTGGCACGCTCGTGACGTGCGGCGCGACCACCGGTCCCAACGTTTCGCTGGAATTACGGCATCTGTTTGCCCGGCAACTGCGGCTGCTTGGCTCCTACATGGGAACCATGGGAGAACTTCGAGAGGTCCTCAGCCATATTTTTGCCGGCCGCCTCAAACCCGTTATAGACCGCACGTTTCCATTAACCGACATCCGGGCCGCGCACGAGTATTTAGAGAACAGTCAGATGTTTGGGAAAGTGATCCTGAACCCGTAAAGACCTTGGACCTCAGACCTTGGCCCTTGGGCTTCTGCCATCCTCAGAATAGGAGCGCCCGAGATCTGGACCTAAGTTCCAGGGCCGGAGGTCCAAGGTCTGAAATCGGCCAGCCGCCATCCGCGTGGTTTAGAATAGTTACATAATGTCTCGTGAACTGAATTTCGGTCCTTATATTGACGTCGAAAACGGCAAAAAGACGGTCAGGGATCTGACCTTCGGCAATCCCACGCCGGAAGGCGTCGTGCTGACCACACTGGATTCTGCCGTGAACTGGATGCGTAAGAGCTCCATCTGGCCCATGACTTTCGGTCTGGCCTGTTGCGCGATTGAGATGATGTCGATGGGTGCCTCGCGATTCGATATCGCCCGGTTCGGAGCGGAAGTTTTTCGTCCGTCGCCGCGGCAGAGCGACCTGATGATCATCGCCGGCCGTGTTTCCAACAAAATGGCACCCGTAATCCGCCAACTCTGGGAGCAGATGCCCGAGCCCAAGTGGGTGATGTCGATGGGCGCGTGCGCGACTTCTGGTGGTGTGTTTCAGAATTACGCTCTCGTCCAGAGCGTCAACCAGGTGATTCCTGTTGATGTGTATGTTCCCGGATGTCCCCCACGGCCGGAGCAACTGATCTACGCGATTACGCTGCTGCAGGAGAAGATACAGAAGGAACGCGGCACCATCCGCAAGGCACTGAATCTCAGCTAACTCTTCTGCTGTAACGGTACGCTTATTCTGGCAACAGCAGTTTCCACCCTCGCATCTTGAATATCGTCACTCGGACGATCCGCCTGCCAGAGCTATAATCTGAAGAGGTCGGGTGGGGTGTTTTATGTATCGAGTCAGCTTTTTGGCCCTTCTGCTCGTTGGTTCCCTCGTTGTTGAAATTCGTTGCGTCGCCCAGGGTACCGCTTCACCACAACCAGCGCAGCCTGCTGCCGCGCAGGCGCCGCAAACCATCGTCCTTCCGGCAGCAAGTCAGCCGGCGCAACGCCAGGTTGCCCCTCCTGACGGACTCGGTTCACCCATTCCTGCTAACGCTCCGCGGATGTCGAGGGAGACACGATTGGAGATCATCCGAGACTTCGAGACCCAATTGGTGTACTCGCGAACGACCTTCCCGATGGGAGCCAAGGGTTTGACTCTCAAAGATGGTGTCACCAGCCCCAATGGTCAGAACCTGCAGCAGTTAATTGCGCTATGGGGCCCCTCGATCAAACCCGGAGATCCTGCACACATCTCCTATGTCAAGATTCAGGACAACCACATTCATTTCGACCTGAACGGTGGCGCGATTCACCGCAAAAAGTGGTACCAGCGCATTGAGGTGTCCGGAACCGGTGGTGCGGAGGTTCCACTTTCGCAGGATCAATCGACCGACAATCCACATGGTAGTTATCTGGACGTCTACTTCGATAAGTACGTCCCTGAGATGAGTGCTGCGCAACTGCGCGCTCTTCTTTATCCAGCGCTCGACTTCAAAGCCAAGAGCAAGGAAGAAGCGTATTTAGATACCGTTCCGCCAAAGGTGAAGCAAGCGATCCAGGCGCATTACGTGCTGGTTGGGATGAACACCGAGATGGTTCTTCACGCCAAAGGCAAGCCGCCCAAGAAAGTCCGCGAGAAAGACGGCGATACGGATTATGAAGAATGGATTTACGGAGAGCCGCCGGCGGACGTCGATTTCGTGAGAATTGTGGGTGACGAAGTCGTACGCGTCGAGACCATGAAAGTGGGAGGCCAGAAAATCCTGCGCACCGCACGGGAAATCGAACTTCCCAAGCCGGACGAGCAGACGGAAGCCAAGAAAGAAGAGCAGCAGGATCGTCCGGCAAACGCACCTAGCCTTCGCCGACCGGGCGAAGATACCCAGGACGTCCCACAGTCTGGTGGCGCATCGCAACTTCCTCCGGCGGCGCCGCCAAGCGTGCCGCCGCCCGGCGGTTCGGGGCCGGACTAACACTGGCGGTTGCGAAAAATCTCAATCGTGGAAAGTCGACACCCGGACGCTGAAAGTTCGCTCTTGAATACTGAAAGGAAATGGAGCGGGAGACCGGGATCGAACCGGCGACATCCAGCTTGGGAAGCTGGCGTTCTACCGCTGAACTACTCCCGCTTCGTAGCTGATTCTAGAAGTCCTGCCAGTTCCCGTCAATCCGCGGATTTCGCTGGCTGTGGCCGTCGGCGCTGATCGCGCAAAGCGCGTCCCAATGCAGCGAGCCGGCCTGTTTTCAAATCGAACGTGGCCGGTTCTCGGCGCTAGAGGCATTCGATTACAAGATCATGAAATTCCGGGCGGAATCGCCTGATGGCTTGATTGGCGCAGTCCGGCCAGGTGCGGTTGGTGAGAAGAGTAACCGACAATTCCCGGTCGGGATCGATCCAGAGTGAAGTTCCCGTGTAGCCGAGGTGGCCGTACGAACGCGGGCCAAAGTACTTCCCGGACTGTGAAGGATTCGAAGGAGTGTCCCAGCCGAGCGCGCGGGAGGTGTGCGGAGTTGTGTCGGGCTGAGTGAACAAGGCAATCGTTTCGGGGCGAAGAATTGGGCTTCCGCCCCGGAGCAGAGCATTGGCAAAGCGGGCCACGTCTTCTGCGGTGGAGAACAGGCCGGCGTGTCCGGCTGTGCCACCTAATACCCAGGCGTTTTCGTCCTGGACCTCGCCTTGGATGATGCGGTGGCGGAAGGTGCCCCGGGTTTCGGAATGGCTGACGCTTTGCACTAGTTCTGCTTTTGACATTTCGCGGGCGGGGGCGCCCGCGCCACACACGGCTTTTCTCTCGTCCGCTGTGGGCGGAATCTTTTGCCTTAGCTCTGGAGAGGGATTGAACGTCGTATTCATCATCGCCAGAGGGCCGAAGACTTCACGCTGACAGAACACTGCGAGGCTTTCTTGTGCGAGACGTTCGAGGGCAACTCCCAAGATGATGAATCCGATGTCACTGTATTCGGCACGCGTGCCGGGGCCGGCTTTGAGCGGCATGGTCATCGCGGCGGTTAGCAGATCTTCCCGTGATTGCGCTTTCAGAAAGAGCTTTTCGTATGCGGGCAGGCCGGCGGAGTGCGCCAACAACATGCGGAAGGTGACATCGTGGCGGCGGGGATCGGAGTTGCCGGAAGAGTCGAGAAGGAACTCCGGGACTGTGCCGATGACGGGAGCGTCAAGTTCCAGCAGGCCGCGCTCGTAGAGCATCATCGCCATAGTTGTGGTGGCGATCGACTTCGTCAGGGAGGCGAGATCGAACAGAGTGGCAGGAATCACTTGCTCGTTCGGGAAGTCAAAATCCTCATGCCTTCGGCTTCGATCAGGGCAGGCGCTGTCGCTGCTGTGCGACAGGGATGGGGCACCCTGGACATCTTCTTCATACACGAATGTGCCGAATGACTTGAGGGCGAGGAGCTTTCCGGACTGCGTGACTGCTATCGAGGCTGCTGGAAAAACTCGATCGGCAATCGCTTTGCGAATGAACGCAAAAGCGGACGAAAACTGGTTCTCTTGTGAGTCGATGGCGGGCGCCAGGATTGGGGCGTCGTTGCGAATGGGGAATGGCCTCAAATTTCGGGTATTCGCGGGTTATAGCAGAGGTGGGGCTGTGGGGTAAAGTTCACCGAGATCTTTCTCGCCACCGGGAACACAGGGTTACACAGAGGGCATCATGGATTCCACTCCCCAGGGTCTTACGTCTTCTTCACCTTCGTTCCTTGAGTCGTGGCCGGTCGGTTGTGTAAAGTCAGAGCATCCGCATTTTAATTTCCAATTCGATTCGAGGACGATCCTTGCGCCCTACTCATACTCGTGTATCCATGCGACAGGTGTGTGCGGTTTTCTCATTGATTCTGGCCCTGACTGGAGCATGTATTTCGGAAGCGCTGAATCCTGCGTCGTCGAAAGCGTCAGCACCAAAATCGGATGTGCAACTTTCGGGCGTTGATGCGGTGATCAATCAGGCCGTTGCCGACGGGAACATCCCGGGAGCGGTGTTGGTCGTGGGACACAACGGGAAGGTTGTCTACCGGAAGGCGTACGGCAGCCGCGCGCTCGAACCAAAGCGCGAACCGATGACGCTGGACACGATTTTCGATCTGGCCTCGTTGACGAAGGTGATTGCCACAACGACAGCGGTGATGCAACTCGTGGAGCAGGGGAAGGTTCGTCTGAACGATCCGGTTGCGAAATATCTTCCGGAGTTCGCACAGAACGGGAAAGAGGACATCACAGTTCGGCAGTTGCTGACGCACTACTCGGGGCTGGCTCCGGATTTGGATCTAGAAACACCGTGGGAAGGGAAGAACACGGCGTATCAGTTGGCTTTTGTCGAGCCTCCCGAGACGACGCCGGGATCGGGGTTTGTTTATAGCGATATCAACTTCATCGTGCTGGGTGCTCTTGTCGAAAAGGTTTCGGGCGAGACACTCGATGCTTATACGGAGAAACACATCTTCGAGCCACTCAAGATGACGCACACGCGCTTCCTGCCGCCAGCGTCGTGGCGGCCAAAAATTGCTCCCACACAATATGACGAGAACGAGCACATGCTGCGGGGAGTGGTGCATGATCCGACGGCGCGGCGCATGGGCGGCGTGGCGGGGCACGCGGGTTTGTTTTCGACTGGGGACGATCTGGCGAAGTTTGCGCAAACCTTACTGAATGGAGGAGACGGTATTCTCTCGGCACTCACGGTCGCGAAGATGACCGAGCCGGAGACGCCGCCATCGGCGCCCATTTTGCGGGGATTTGGCTGGGACATCGATTCGCCGTTTGCGTCCAATCGCGGTGACCTGTTGCCGGTCGGATCGTTCGGACATACCGGATTCACGGGGACGTCGATATGGATCGATCCGACGACACAGACGTACATCATTCTGCTGACGAATTCGGTGCATCCCCGGGGCAAGGGAAATGCGATCGGGCTGCGGGTGAAGGTTGCGACGGAGATTGCGGCGGCGCTACCACTGACCGTGGACGAAAAGGAGGAGCTGCGCTGGAAGAGTCTCACCGGCTACAACGAGGCTTTCACCGCGGGACGCCGGATGAGCGCGCGCAATGGAACGGTGAAGACGGGCATTGATGTGCTCGAGGCGGGCGGATTTGACGGACTCAAGGGGGCCGAGGGCAAGAAGCATATTGGATTGGTGACGAATCAAACCGGCGTTGATGCGGAAGGGAAGCGGACGATTGATGTGCTGGCGCAGGCGCCGGGAATTTCGCTCGATGCAATCTTCAGTCCGGAGCATGGCGTGACGGGCACGCTGGATACGACCGACATCAACAATTCAAAAGATGCGGCGACCGGCATCCCGGTGTACAGCGTGTACGGGGCGACCGATGCTGCGCGACGGCCTGCGCCGGACGTTCTGCGGGCACTGGATGCGATCGTGTTCGACATCCAGGATGCGGGTGTGCGCTTCTACACCTACGAAACGACGTTGGGATATTTCCTGGAAGCTGCTGCGAAGGCCGGGATTGAGATGTACGTGCTCGATCGGCCCGATCCCATTACTGGTTCGTTCGTGCAGGGGCCTATCGCGGATGAAGGGAAGGAAAGTTTCACAAATTACTGGACCGTGCCGGTGCGTCACGGAATGACGATGGGCGAACTGGCCAAGATGTTCAACACGGAGCGCGGTATCAATGCCAAGCTTACCGTTATTCCCATGGACGGCTGGCAACGGGGGGATTGGTTTGACTCGACTGGCCTCGCATGGGTGAATCCGTCGCCGAATTTGCGAAGCGTGACAGAAGAGGGGCTGTATCCGGGAGTGGCGCTGATTGAGGGCACGAATGTTTCCGTGGGACGCGGGACCGACACTCCGTTTGAGCTGGTGGGCGCTCCGTGGATCAAGAGCAAGGAGTTTGCTGCGTACCTGAATAATCGCGGGATCGGCGGCGTTCGATTCGTGCCGACGACATTCACTCCGAATGCAAGTGTCCACAGCGGGCAGGCCTGCCAGGGAGTGAACATCGTTGTGACGGACCGCAATAGTGTCGACGCCCCAGAACTGGGTATTGAGCTGGCAGCGGCCCTGCACAAGTTGTATGCGGCCGACTTCAACATCGAGAAGATGCAGGGACTGCTGGTAAACCACAGCGTGTACGACGCCTTGGTCGCGGGACAGGATCCGCGACGTATTGCGCAGGATTGGATGGATGCGCTGGAGAAGTTCGGCAAAATCCGCGAGAAGTACCTGATCTATAAGTGATGGATCAGATTCCAGAACTGGCCCAGTCTTTCGGGCAGGCCTGTGATACAACCGGCAGCGCATTGTGGCGCATCGCACGCTCATGCTTCGAGAATTCCGATGTACAGGAGACCTGCATGTGTCGTGTCCCAGTCGTGGTTCTCGCAGTTTCCCTGATCAGTACATACGTTTTTGCACAATCGCCGGATCTCGTGGAGGTTTTTGGCGGCTACTCGTACATGAACCCGGACGTCAGCATGGTGGCGCCGAGCGTGAGCGGATGGAACGCGTCGGCAAACTTTAAGGTGCATCGCCGGATCGGCATCGTCGCTGATTTTTCGGGGTTCTATCCGAGCTACACCTATCCTGAGGGTGCAAGCGTCAGCGGGAAAACTCATACCTTTCTGTTCGGCCCTCAGGTGTCAATGACACGCGGGCGATTCGAGCCCTTCGCACACTTCCTGGTTGGGTTTACGCACGTGACGAACCACCCCTATGCTGGGCTCACCTTCAGCCAATTTACGAGCAGTAGCTCGTACACTCTGGCAGCCGGAGGAGGGGTGGATTACTTTTTCACGCGGCGCTTCGCGATTCGAGGTCAAGCGGACTGGCTCCATGCCGGGTTTGTGCCAGTCGGAGGAGGCGATCCGGGAGTGCATTATGCGAGAAACGACAACGTTGCGCGGATATCCACGGGAATCGTCTTCCGATTTTGATCTCAGAGGGTCTATCTTTTAAAGATTCCATAGCTAGCGTACATCCTGGGACGATAACGCGAGTAGGATTAAGACGCTACTCCGGATCAATCGACAAAGCACTTTTTGGAGATGTCTATGCTGCGAAGTACGCTGCTCGTGTGTGTGTGCCTGTCTGCCAGCTTCGCGATGACGCAAAGCGCCTCGCATAAAGATGTCGACGTGACTGCGCCGGATGGTATCAAGCTGCGCGCGACGTATTTCGCAACAGGGAAGCCTGGACCGGGTGTCCTTCTGTTGCACATGTGCAACACGACACGGAAGTCATGGGAGCCGGTTGCGGTTGGACTGAGCCGCGCCGAGATTAATGTGCTGACCATCGATAATCGCGGATTCGGTGAGAGTGGCGGGCCTCGGTTCGAAGGCGCGACGCCGGAAGTCATCCAGCGATTGCAGGACAAATGGCCGGGAGACTTCGATGCAGCGTACGACTTCCTTGTAGCTCAACCCGGCGTCGACAAAACCCGAATTGCGGTAGGTGGCGGGAGTTGCGGGGTCAACAACGCCATCAGCCTGGCGGAGCGGCATCCGGACGTGAAAGCACTTGTGCTGCTTGCCGGTTCTACCGATCTGAAAGGACTCAATTACATCGCCGATCATCCCGAGGTGCCGATCTTTACCGCCGCAGCCGCCGACGACGAATACAATCCGGCCACTCTGCAACTGATGCAGTGGACCAGCGAACTCTCCGGCAATCCCCGAACGAAGTTTTCGGGATTCAAGAACGGACGACATGGAACGGAAATCTTCGGTCCACATCCGGAACTTGTAACCCAGGTCGTGAATTTTTTCATCGACACTCTCGTCACCCATCCAGTGGATTTGAAGGCAGCATTTACGCCGCGCAAAACACCAGCCTCCGAGTTCTGGCATCTGGCGAATCAGCCGCGTGGTGCAACTCAGGCAACGGAGTTCTTTCGCGAGACTCAGAAACGTGATCCGAATGAGATGGTGGTTCAGGAATATCCGGTAAATCTCCTGGCATACGCCAAGCTGCAGGCAGGGCAGAATCAGGAAGCGGTTGCACTCTTCAAACTCAACACCGAAATGTATCCGGCATCGGCAAACGCAGAGGATAGTTTGAGCGATGCCTATCTTGCCGCCGGGCAGAAGAGCCTGGGACTGGCTGCTGAGGAAAGATGCCTGGAACTACTGCCTGGCGATCCGTTGACCGACGCCCAATTCAAAGCACAACTTGAGCAGCATGCCAAAGAGAAAATCGGAAGGCTGAAATCCGAGCAAAAGTGAATCAGAGTAACTGGTTCCTGGATGTCCCTTGGTAATTTGAAATCCTTCGCTCCCCACTGCAGAATCATCGTGCCCACCACTTCGTAGTCCAGCCATGCAGCTTCCTGACTGGAAGTCGCGCCGCGGACAAAATCCTCTCTGGCCGAATGAAAAGTGAGTAGTCATGCTTCGTCGAAAGGCCACGATTCTCTGTGTTGACGACCACTGGACCGGGCTCATCGGGCGCAAACAACTGCTCGAACAGAACGGATACGAAGTTCTGGAAGCGAGCGGCGGCGATGAAGGCCTGAAGCTGTTTCGGTTGCGCAATGTGGATGCGGTGGTTCTCGACTACCAGATGCCGGGGATGAACGGCGATGTGGTAGCCGCGAAGATGAAAAGCATGAACTCGCAGGTTCCGATTCTTCTGTTGTCCGCATACGGGCCGTTGCCGAAGAAGAAGCTGCGGTCGGTCGATTCCTTTCTCTCGAAGTCGCAACCGCCAAACGTTCTTGTCTCCACCGTGCAAGGCCTGCTGGCGTACCAACACAAACCTTTTTTCTTCCGTTGGCTTGAACAATGGAAAATCCGTAACCAGGTGAAACCGTGAAATTACTAAAACTGATTCTGAGGCGAGGCTGCACACATCGTTTCTCATGGCCGCGGATGGATGAACAGGGAAGGCATTATCAGGTGTGCCTGGCCTGCGGAACAGTTTACGAATACGACTGGACCCTGATGCGGCAAACCGGCCGGTTATTGCTGACCGGGCAACACGGATTCGATGTCGGAAATGTTCCGCACTAATTCGGAGCGTCCACTACGTCTGCAAAAAAAGCAAGGGGAGTGCAGGGCATGAGTTATTTCTTTCAACGCCGACCTCCGAGGCGTGCTCCGCGAGCCAGCGTGCGCGGGAGGATCTCAGTCGTAATTCAGTTGGAAAACGGGCGGCAACTGACGGGCAAGGTGAGGCAACTCTCCATTACCGGAGGGCTGTTGGACCTCCCGATGTACGTTGAGGAGCGAACCTGGGTCAAGGTGACGGTCTATGTCGCGTCCGGCCTCGTACGCACGACGGCCGAAATGATGTTTCCTATGCGCGGCGGCGCCGGCTATCTGCAACCCTTCCGCTTCATCAGCCTGGGCGAGAACGAACTTCACGCTGTCGATCGGGAAGTAACGGAAATGCTGAAGCAGGCCGTTTCGCCTAAGCCCGGGCAAGTGCCCGTCGTCCGATCGCCGCGATCAAATTTCGAGTGGTTGTAGGCGAGATGGCCGGACTGGCGCATCGTCCGGGAGAGTGGATAACTCAGAGATACGAAGGGTGCATCCTAGCGGCTAAGCCGTGGTAACCTCTGGCTTAGAGCAACCGAGTTGATTGCAGGAGGTACGGGATGCGCGCGATTTTGACTGTGCTTCTCCTTTCGGGGATGGCGTGGGCTCAGGCCGCGGATACGCCGAAGCCCGCTAATCCATCTGCGCAGAGTTCGGGGCAGGGCCCGTCCATCGCGGCTCAACCAGGTTCCTCGGCAACGGATACGAAGGCAGTGGTGATTCCTGCAGGATCCAAGATTCCCTTGAGCCTGAAGCAGGCGATTTCCACGAAAAATGCACGCGAGGGAGATGCAGTGTATGCCGAGACGGCGTTTCCGTTCGTGGCGAACGACCGCATTCTGATTCCTGCCGGCACGTATATCCAAGGCAAGATTTCGCACGTGGAGAAGCCCGGAAGATCCAGGAAGCACGCTGAGTTACTGATCCACTTCACTTCGATGATTTATCCGAGCGGGTATACCGTAATGCTGCCTGGGTCGGTGGAGAACACGCCGGGCGCGGATAGCAATCACGTAAAGGACAAAGAAGGAACGATTCAGGCAGACAAGGACACCGGCAAGCGTGTGGAAGATGCCGCGAAGGGCGCAGCTGTAGGCGGGACAGTGGGAACCATCGCCGGAGCCGCCGCCGGCGGATTCAACGGTGCGCGTTACGGTGGTCTGGCCGGACTCGCCGGTGGCGTGGCGTGGGCGCTGCTGAAACATGGTCCGGATGTGAAGCTGGATGTGGGGACATCGATTGAGATGGAAATTCAGCGGGACGTTCCTGTGGACGCAACCCGGATTCAGGTGGCGAAGGCGTAGTAACGGGTTCGAGCGCTCGGCTTCCGGCTTCCGCAAGTGAAATGCAAAGGGAATCGGTATGCGCAGGGCGCGGGCCGCACGATGACATTTGCTTAATCAGAACCGTTCCGAAACGGTGTGACGCACCAAGCCAAGCAACTATCTCTCCTGTGATTTGCTCTCCTTGGGCTGTTTTACTGCTATACAATCCGCGGTAGGGGCGTTGTCGCCGCTCCGTGAGCGGAGGTTGCATGCCGGAAATATTAGGCGGATTTGGCACGATCGTTGCTGTCATTGTCGTTATTTACTTCCTCAGTTCAATCAAAATTCTGGCCGAGTATGAACGCGGTGTGATTTTCCGTTTAGGGCGATTGCTGCCAGTGGCGAAGGGGCCGGGAGTGATTTTCGTTTTCGCGCCCATCGACCGCATCGTAAGGGTTTCGCTGCGGCAAGAGGCTCTGGAAGTTCCTCCGCAGGACATCATTACGCGCGATAACGTCACCTTGAAGGTGAACGCCGTCATTTTCCTGCGCGTGATCGAACCGCGAAAAGCAGTGGTGGAAGTTTCGAATTACGTCTACCAAACTTCGCAGTTTGCTCAGACGACGTTACGTTCGGTATTGGGCGAGCAGGAACTCGACGAGTTGCTGGCGCATCGCGACAAGATCAATCTGCGATTGCAGAGCATCCTCGATACGCACACGTCGCCTTGGGGCGTGAAGGTGACGAACGTCGAGGTAAAGCAGGTCGATCTGCCGGAGTCCATGCTCCGCGCGATGGCAAAACAGGCCGAGGCCGAGCGCGAAAAGCGATCGAAGATCATTCACGCGGAAGGCGAGTTCTCGGCGGCACAGCGGCTGGTGGACGCCGCTCACTTGCTCTCCGGAGAACCGGTCAGCGTGCAGTTACGATATCTGCAGACGCTGACGGAAATCGGCGTGGAGAAGAACACGACGGTGGTCTTCCCGGTGCCTGTGGATTTCTTCTCGGGCATTCAGAAACTGCTGGGCACAGCGGGCGGCAATGCTGCACCCGAGGCGCCTGCGGGAAAGACCGCTTAGTTACGTTGGTGCCGATGTAGGTCGCTCAGTCTCCCGTCATCGGGGGAAGTGGGGTACGCTGTTCTGATAGGTAGCGCGGTACGGGGTAAAACCATGGCTTCGTCTGAAGATACCGAAATAACGTTGGGGACGGGGAAACTGCTGGTACTGTTTTTCGGACTGGTGGCGATCTGCGCCGTTTTTTTTGCACTCGGCTATTCGCTGGGACGGAAATCAGAGCCGACGGTGGCTGCGGCTAGTGCTCTATCTGAGCCGCCGAGATCGGCGAACAATGCCAAGGCGAGCAGCGGGTCGGCTGCTCCTCCAATGACCTTTTACAAGGCCGTAGAGCAGAAGGAATCGAATCCAGAGCTAACTCCGCCGGCCGACGCCAAGAACGAGACGGCGACTGCACCTGCAACTCTTGCTCCGCAACCGGCGCAGCCCACCAGCGTCGACCCGAGCACAACCGTTCCAAGCGGCGGATATTTCGTGCAGGTGGCTGCCGTCAGCAAAGAGGAAGACGCTCAGGCTCTGGTCGATGCGCTGAAGAAAAAGGAATATCCGGCTTTTGTGGCCGCTCAGGCTGCGGCGGACAAACTGTTTCGCGTGCAACTGGGGCCGTTCGTCGATGTGAAAGATGCCGAGGCCATGCGCACACGGCTCGTCGGAGATGGATATAGCCCGATCCTGAAGAAATAGCTCTTTGAGTTTACGGGGCGTAAAAATACCAACCAAAAAGGACACCAAGGATCACCAAGGAATTCGTCACACCGTTCTATACCTCTCTCCGCTAGAGACCTCTGGGAATTAGCACGAAATGATCAATCGCGATCCGGGCTGCGGCATCGGCGCGGGCGCGATCCAGAAAAAATACAACCGTGACTTCATCAAAGCTTCGAAGAGACCGATGCGATGGGATCGCAAAAGTCAGGGTTTCGGAAACCGGAGCTGCTTTCTCATAGATTTTCCACTCGCGAGTGGAGTTCACCATCGTTCTTCCCAATGAGAGCCATGGGCTGTGAGGTCGGCTCGTGTTGGCGAGAACTAGTTCGAGCGAGACGGTGTCGGGATAGCGGTCGGCATTCCGAATTGCAATCTGGATGCGGTTGCAGCAATCAAGATTAATAAGATTCGCGAGATGGTCGTGTGCCTCGATCGAAAGGGGGCGGTGATCGGTGGAGCGAATCTCGACGGCATCGGGGCTGGCATGCGCCTGCCGCGAACCCGCAGGCGGTTGTTCGTCCGGTGACTTGAAGAACCAGTAGACGCCATTGAAAGGAATGATCAGCGGATTGGAGTTTCCATTGGCGAGTGCGTCCGGAAGGATTGGGCTCGGTGCGATCAGTTTCATGAGATTCCGTTTTTCTCCCCACAGAATGATGCCTTGATCACCCGGGCTTCCAGATTGTGGTGTCCCGACCTGAGATGTGTCGAAGCGGGCCCGAGTTTTTTCGTGTTTTCCAGAGGAAGGGTGAGGGAAGAGACCGCGGTGAGCAGTGACTACGTGAGACCCATACGAATGCTGCAGATAGTGAAGCAGCCCGGCAATCATCAGGGCGGCTACAACCAGCATGGTTAGCAGCGGGCTTGACTTGCGAGGGGAACGCAGACCACCAGCTTTGCTGTAGGCCGTGGCCCAGATGGTAAACGAACAAGCGGCAAGAAATGTACCTGTCGCGATGTGGCCGCCGAGAGCCAACAACACTCCAATCTGGATAGCTAGAGCCGCCAAAATTGACTTCTGAAGCCCGAACCTCCGTTTCAGCGGGGCAGCGTCCGCATGCAGGGTGATGAGGAGAGAGTTTGGTGCGATCTCGAAAATGTCCTGAGCAGAATCGAACGATACCGCAATGGCGATCGCAAGCGGTGCGGCGATTGGGACCGACCAGAACGAGTTTTCGCGCATGAACAACGTAAGGGGGGCGATCCAAAGCGCGGTGACGGATGCCAGACGAACCAGCGCAAGGAATTCGCTCTTATTCTTGTGCAATATGGCTGGCGATAAGACCGAGACGGTTGCAGCGCAAACGACGGAGACGGTGAAAACCTGCTCCAGCATGATGCCCAGCAACTGGGACCACGAGAGGCTATGGCCGAAGGGCAATCCGAAAGAAATAGCAGCGACTATAGCCGCCACCAGCATTCCGGCGAGAAGGCGCAGAAAGGCAGCGTTTCTGAAAGAGGCGGGAGCCACCTGCGGATTATTGAACAGTTCCATCGAACCCCGCTTGAGGTTGGCTGATGAACGATTGGACACCAGAAACGTGCCAAAGGTTTCTCTAAGCTAAACAGATTCTTGCATTGACAGGGTTCGATTTCATGGTTATTTGTAGTGCACTATGTCTTCGGATGCATCGCTCGACCGCGCACTTCACGCTATTGCCGATCCAACCCGCCGCCGCATTCTTCAGGCCCTGAAAGAGCGCGGGCGCGAGAGCAAGTCCGAGCTGAACAAAAATCCGCATGGGGCTTGTTTATGTGGTGGCGAGATTGAAGATCGTATGCGGCTTTCTCAGCCGACGATCTCGCATCACATGAGCATTCTCACGAAGGCCGGGCTGATCGAAGTGAACAAGCAGGGACAATGGCGCTGGTATCGGCGGAATGAGAGAGCGATTCGGGAAGTCGTGAAGAACTTGCGGGGAAAGCTCTAGGAGTGCAGAAGGAATACTTTTGCATTCTAGTTTCTTTACTTCTCGCTTCTTTCTTCTGATGTCTCATTTCTGACTTCCCAAAGCCCACTTTTCTAGGTCGCCGGTGGTTCGCATCAGGCCCAGCTGGGCGCGTTGTAGATCGAAGGTCACGTCCTGCAGCGCCATCGAGCGCTCATTGAGCTGCATGCGGGTGTCCTCGAGATCGTGGAGGTTCGCTGTCCCCGCGTCGATGCGAGTCTGGGTGGCCGCCAGGGTCTTGTCGGCAAGTTCGTATTCCAGTTGGGCGACATCGCGAGCCGCTTGCAACTGCGCGACCGAACGCCTCAGGCGAAGCGTGTCTTCTGACACCTTGTCATGCACGGACTCTGCCTGCTTCTTTGCCTTGAGTGCATCGGCGTCGGCGAGTTGTTCGCGCGCCTTCTGAGACGCGTTGAAGATGGAAAAGCGGATGTTCACACCGAAAGTGGCGTTGTTCTGCTGGAAAGCGTTGGTGACGCACAGAATCTCTCCAACTGACGAAGGACAGGGCCGGGAAGGAATGTAGTAGTTCTGGTAGTTGTTGAATTTCGACAACAAGGCATATTGTGCAGCAAAATCGACGGTGGGCCAGAATGCACGGTGCTCGCCTTGGGCCCGCAAATACTGGGCGCGAGCATGTTCCATCGCGGCCTGTACTCCAGGAGTCGATGCGGCGGTGTCGGTCGCTGTTTCTTCCGTTGGGAGAGATGGAGTGTGGAAGGACTCGGGATCGGTCTGAATACTGGCGGCGGGCAGGCCGGTGAGTTTCGAGAGATGTTCGCGCAGCACGTCGGCAGCTCCTTGTGCCTCGGTCACGCGAAAACGAACCCGAGCTGTGGAAAGCCGTGCTTTCGTGGCGTCAACTTCACTGTCCACTCCTTCCTGGACTCGCTCAGTCACAGCGGCTTCGAACTTGTTGGCATCGGTTGCGCTCTCCTGGAGCAGGGTGAGGCGGTGCTCCCACTTGGCGAGTTCGGCATAACTCTGGGCGACATCCTGAATGACTGCGTCGCGCTGGTCTTTCGTGTTGAGGGTGGCCATCTTTGAATCTGCCTTTGCCGCTTGTATGGCAGAGTGCAGTGAGGCATTGAGCAACGACGATTGGGCACTGATATTGAAGAGGGACGGAGCGGATCCTTCGAGTGCGAGGGGGAAGCCGTAGGAGTATCCCAGACCGGCGGCGGTCGTAATCTGCGGGATATAGCTGGCGCTCAATTCACGCTGGGCTGCGTCGATGCGCTGTTCGTCAGCTGAGGCAATATTGCCGGCTGTGGCGTGCGATAGCGCGAGTTCCACGATACGCTTCAGCGGGATGGGTTCGGCGAGCAACGAGCCGGAAAAAATAAAAATTGTGACAACAGATTTCAGAGCCCGCGTGCGAGTCCAGTGTGGGCGGCATGAGGTCTTCATTGCGTCCCTTTCCAAGCCAGGTTCGAAAGATCGTCGGACAATAATTTGGATGCAACCGGAATTTTAAATGTCGAAGGATGCGCCGCGAGTGAATTTCGAAACCCCCAGAGGCCGGCGAAGAGCCGCGCTCTTCTTCACACAAACGTGAATAGCAAGGTCAGCCAAGGCGTTGGAGATCGTCTCTCGCGCGGGAATAGTTTTGAAACAAGGAGAGGGCTGCGCGGAATTCCTGCGCCGCAGCCTGTCGATCCCCTTGCTTCTCCAGCAACTCGCCGAGAATAGCGTGGGCCTTGAAGGCCGGCCCTTCCTCGCACAAGTGGCTGCTCAAATACCGCTTGATAAGGCGAACGGCAAGAGCGTAGTCGCGTTGCGATCTCAACAGCAGGTTTGCAGCGTGCATCAGCGACTCGGGATGATCGATCGGGGCGCTCTCAGCATGTGCCAATGCCTGTCCCATCTCTTCGTAGCGGTGGGCGTACATCAGGAAGTTGGCAAGGTCGACCCACCCGCGGACACTAGAGTTGCTGGCGGCAATCTCTGCGCGATATTCGCGCTCGGCCTTGCCGGGATCTTTTTCCTTTTCTGCGATCCTGGCGAGGACCCAGTGCCCCATGGCCGGGTTCAGGGGCATGATCGCATCCGCCTGTTTGTAGGCCTTGTCTCGGCCTCCGCCCACGATGCCGGGAGCCTCGGCATAGTATTCCCCAAGGTCGACGCGGGCTGAAACGTTTTTGGGATCGAGTTCGACAGCGCGTTCAAATGCGGCGCGCGATTTTTTGGCCAGCGAGGCGGCGCTCAGGAAGGCCGAGCGGTCTGCCTTTTCACCATAAATGCGGCCCAGCCAAAGATAGTAGAAACTGTTCTGCGGCTCTAGACTGGTTGCGCGCTCGCAAGCCGAAATGCCTCGATCCCATTCCTCCATCATGAAATAGGCGCGGCAAAGCAGGTTCTGGGAAGCAGCGTCGTTGGGCGACTGTGTAACTTGTCTCTGCAGATGGGGAACCAACTCGTCGACGCGACCGGAGATGAGAAGGTCGGTTGCAGATGGCGATGCCGTGGCAGCGCCGGCAGAAACCAGGAACGTCATGAAGGTAATTGCGAATGCAATAAACCTGTGCCGGCGAATTCGTTCAGAGATCGTGCGCATAGATCAGGGCACGACCTTTACCGGGGCACCATCAGACAACGGCTTCATTTCTTCAGCGGGCATTGCTACTTGGTCACCTTCTGACAGGCCTGAGGTGATCTCAACCCGCGTCAGATTCTGCAGTGAAAAATCGATGGTCTGACGTTTCAGATGGTTGTCGACAATCCGAAAAACGTAAGGTTTATTGTCGTCAATATGCAGGGCGTCGCGCTGCAACGTGAGTACGTTGTTGTGTTCGGCAACGACGATGGTTACGCCGACGTTGATATTCGGCAAAAGGCGAAGATCATGGTTGTCAATGAGACAAGTCGTCTCGCCGACGTTACGATTCCCGTGCAGTTTGACGGTGGAAGGAACAGTATTTACCGTGCCGATCCAAGTGCGCCCGGGAAGGGCGTCCCAGGTGACCTCGACTCGTTGGCTAACCTGAAGGCGGCCTACGTCGGGTTCATCAACGAAGGCCCGCACGATCACGTGGGTCAGGTCAGCCTCCTGCAGCAGCATTTCGCCAGCTCCTACGAAGGCACCCATTTTTACAGGCAGGGAATACACGATTCCGTCGAACGGTGCGCGCACGCTGGATTTGCTCAGCGCGTCTTCCGCACTTGCATAAGCCGCCTGAGCTTCATTCGCCTGGGCTTCGGTGCTGGCCACTTCCGGAGCCGAATAGCGATCTTTCTGCTTCTGCTCGAGCAGGTTCAGGTCGGCCTGCGTATTCTGCAGCGTTACTTCGGCCTGGCGGACTTCTCCGGGAGAGGCGGCGCCCTGCTGCTGCAACCGTTTTAGTGCGTCCAGGTTGCGCTGCGCAGCGTCGCGAGCGCTGTGCGCCTTGATGAGCTGGGCCTTCAAAGTGATGACTTCTTCCTGCGTACCGCTGTTTTCGGTGGCCGCGAGATTCGCCTGCGCAGCCTTGATTTGAGCTTGCGCTTTCGCGGCTTGCGACCGGATATCGTCATCATCAAGTTGTAGCAGGAGTTGTCCTTTTTTAACGTGATCGCCTTCTTTGACGTAAAGCCGTTTTACCGTGGTGGCGATCGGGGCATGAGCCTCAAAGCTGACGTTCTGGACTGGCTCAACCTTTCCGTTCGTCGAGATGACGCTGCGGATCGGCCCACGTTGTACAGTGACTGCGTGCACTTTTATCGGTGTCTGATGCAGATAAGAATAGAGAATCAGGATGAGCAGAACGGCCCCGGACGCAATCCAAATCCAGCGGCGCGATTGCGTCGCTTTCGAATTGTTTGTCAGCGTCAACTGGTTGTCTTTCAGGGTTCGGCAGGAATTTCCGTAAGTAATAATTTACCATTCGGAGGAGCGCTGAAGCACACTTCGCCTTCTCAGCGGCGGTATTCAATTAGATGCTGGCCTGAAGCGACCGGGTGCATTTCTGGAACCGCTACAATAAACAGATATGTCGAACTCGCCACGGTATACGCCAGAACATGCCGCCGCCGGACTCGATTTCAAGTTTCCTGCAATCGAGACCTGGCCGAACCAGTTTCCCGGATACGAAATCATCGTAGACGATCCGGAGTTTACGTCCGTGTGCCCCAAGACTGGATTGCCCGATTTCGGCGTAATCACCATTCGCTATATGCCCGACAAAGACTGCCTTGAACTGAAGTCGCTGAAAGAATATTTGCAGTGCTACCGGAATCTCGGGATCTTTCAGGAGAACGTCGTCAATCAGGTTCTGGAAGATGTGGTGAAGTGGGCCAAGCCCGTCTGGGCTGAAGTGAAGGGAGATTTTCGTCCGCGGGGCGGGATTTCCACAACAATTCTGGCGAAGTGGCCGCGGCCCAAAAGCAAATAACCAGCAAGGACACGAAGCTACACGAAGGAAATTGAACCCGTTTCCCTTCGTGTAGCTTCGTGTCCTTGGTGGTCAATGATTTTCTTCCTCGTGCTATAGTCGCTCGACGCGTGCCCCAGAACACACTTCAACCTAAAACTGCGCTGATCGTTCTGACGGCGCTTAATCTGCTCAATTATGCGGACCGTAACGTGCTGTTTGCGGTGCAACCGCTGATACAGGATGAGTTTCACGTATCCAAGGAGCAGATCGGGTATCTCACGAGCGCGTTCCTCGGCTTCTACATGATTGCGGCGCCGTTTGTGGGACCGCTCGCCGATCGATACTCGCGCAAGCTCATCATCGTGGTGGGGGCATTTTTCTGGTCGGGGCTCACTCTGCTTACAGCCGTGACGCATAACTACACCGAGTTGCTGATTCGCCACACGCTGGTTGGAGTAGGAGAAGCGACGTTTGTGACGATTGCACCGACCTTCGTTTCTGATTTGTTCGCGGAAGATGTACGCGGACGAATTCTCGGTGTCTTTTATTTGGCGATTCCAGTAGGCTCGGCCGCCGGATACCTCCTTGGCGGGTACCTCGCTCCCCAGCATGGATGGCGATTCCCGTTTTACATTGCTGCCGCTCCGGGATTTCTGCTGGCCATTGCCGTGTTGTTCCTGAAAGAGCCGGAGCGTGGGCAATTCGATTCCCTGAAGGAAACGCCAGAGCGCGGGACGATCCTGGGATTGGCGAAAAATCCGGCGTTTCTTACTTCGACGCTAGGAATGGCTTTCATGACGTATTCGCTCGGCGGAATTCAAGTCTGGATTCCACAGTTTCTGTACAGCGAGCGGCACTACACCCTGGAGAAGGCCAACCTGCTGTTCGGCATCATCATCGTGATTGATGGAGTCGTTGCGGCTCTTGCAGGTGGCTGGCTGGGCGATTACTTGCTGCCGCGGATGAAGAGTTCATACTACTTCGTTTCGGCGGCGAGCATGCTGTTGGGAATTCCGGTCATGATCGTGGCGCTCTTCAATAAGGGCCCGTTGATGATTCCCGCCATTGGGGTAGCGGCCTTTTTCCTGTTGCTCAATACTGCGCCGTTGAATGCAGCGGTGATCAATTCGGTGGGCGCGCATATTCGCGCAACGGCTCTCGCTGTGAATATCTTCATCATCCATATACTTGGCGATGTGCCCTCGCCGACGATGATGGGCTGGGTGGCCGACCGGCACTCACTGCAAACCGCGTTTGTTCTCCCGGTGGTCGCCATGGGCATTTCAGCCGCGATACTCTTTTATGGAATGAAGTTCGCACCGGCAATCGCGATCGATAAGAGCGTAGCGGCTGTGTAGCCCCGGACGCCTCGTCCGGGGTTGAGCGCAAGAGCGCGCAATGGCATCTCCCGATGGCTTACTTCTATTGGATCACTGGAATCATTCTGGCGCTTGCCTGGGGCTCGCGGATCATCGATGCCGCTTTGGGTATGCCTTCGGTAGCAGATGTTTCGCGGCCGGAGTGGGACCGAAACCCGGTTCTGCCCTCAGGTAATCCTCGTGTTTCGATTATCGTTCCAGCGCGCAATGAGGAAGGCGAGATCGAGAACTGCCTGCGCTCCTTGCTTGCGCTCGATTATGACAACTACGAAGTGATCGCAGTGAATGATCGTTCGACAGATCGGACGGGCGAGATTATGGAACGGGTCGCGGCGGACTCTCAACCTTCGAAAAGCAGGAAAGGTGGGACAGCCGGTGTTTCATTTCGCGTTCTTCATCACGCGAAACTTCCTCCCGGGTGGCTAGGCAAAACGCACGCAATGTGGACGGGCGCGAATGCTGCGACGGGTGAGTGGCTGCTGTTTACGGATGCTGACGTAATCTTCAAGCCGGATTCAATCCGTCGCGCGCTCGTTTATGCCGAGGCTGAACCCGCCGATCATGTTGTACTGTTTCCGCGCATGATCATGAAACGTCCGGGTGAATACATGATGATCGCGTTCTTCCAGACGATGTTTATGTTTGGGCATCGTCCATGGAAAGTTGCGGACCCGAGCACAGATGATCACATGGGAGTCGGAGCCTTCAATCTGGTGCGGCGGCGCGTGTATGAGGCTGTCGGGACCTATCAAGCCCTGCGCATGGAAGTGCTCGACGATATGAAGTTGGGCAAAGTGGTGAAGAAGGGGGGATTCGCGCAGCGCAATGTTTTCGGCGGAGATCTAATCTCGATTCGGTGGGGCCACGGAGCATTTGGCATCCTGAACAATCTCACAAAGAACTTCTTCGCGGTGTTGTCGTTCCAGTCGTGGCGCACACTGCTTTCGGCATTTGGCCTTGCGTTCATCAACTTGGGGCCATTCCTCGGAATCTTCCTGGCGCACGGTTGGGAGAAAGTGCCGTTCGCCGTCGCGCTCATATCTCTTCTTCTGATTTACGTGGGAATGTCGTGGCGCTCTTCGGTGCCTCCTTATTACTTCTTCTTGCATCCGGTGAGCGCGCTCCTGTTTATCTACACGCTCCTGCGATCGATGTTTCTCACGCTCTGGAATAATGGCATCGTGTGGCGCGGGACCACGTATCCGCTGGAAGAATTGCGGAAGGGAATGGTGTAAGACGGATCGTTTTGCAGCTGCCTTTTCCCACCTGTCAAAATCTCGCGGTATTGTTGCGCGCAATGCACACGAATCAGTGCCGACGTGTCTCTCCCTGAATTTAATTCCTTCGGTCGCGATCTAACAGTCCAGAGCGTCACAAAAAAGGATTCTGCAACGGAGGATGACGTGAAAACCTTAGATGTAATCACAACTGTGTTATTGATTGTCGGCGGATTGAACTGGGGCCTCGTTGGGGCAGCCAAATTCGATCTGGTCGCGACAATTTTCGGAATGCATTTCGGCGAAACCTCAGCCTTAACCTCGGCAGTGTATCTTCTGGTTGGCTTGTCAGCTCTGTACCAGGCTGCATCGTTCAAAGCGATACAGCGGCGATGGGCACATCAATCCGCGGTGGCACACCGATAAGAAGAACCGGAGCCTCTCGAAACACCGGAGGCTCCGGCCTAAAGTGTTCGTTGGGGGCTAAGGCGGATCGTTTCCTTCCACGTCGTAGCCGTAGGTCGCAGTGGGATTCGGCGCGGTTTTGCTCTTAGCAGGCTTTTTCGATGGATATCGCCGTCCCGCGCTATAGTGTCCGCGATTCTCCACGTCGTAGCTCTTTGGTAACGGTGGGATCATGGCTGCGCCGCCTTCGATCTGGCTGATGCGGTTCAAAATGATTTCCGGCCTGCCGTCGTAGATCTTTACCAGGCCGCGAATTTCAATGTTGCGTCCGGCGAGGCGGCGAACGTCGCCGACATCTTTCAGGTCGTGTGAGAAGACGACTACCGTGAAAGGGCAGGCTGCCTGGTCTTCGCAGAAATCGAGGAAATGAACGCCGCTCTGTCCGACTTTGACGCGCATGACCTTTCCTGTCACGCACTTGGTTTCTCCGATGTGATGGCCGGCCTCCTGAATCGGGATGCAGTCGGAAGCATTCGAAACCATGGGGAGCGCAAGAAGAGCGCTGAGTGATACGAGGAAACGCAATCCGGTACTCGTCATGCGGCGATTCTAGGATTTGCGTCGCGCCGCGGTCAGTGATCGAGCACAGAATATTCCGCGCTCGATCCCAAAATGAAACTGGCGGGTGGCCAGTCCTCCATGACAGCGCTCAGTTGTTTACTGGCATTTGAATTCCAGCGTCGCCGTAATCGCCTTGGCAGTCGTGCCGCTGCTCGGCGCATTAGGGTCTTTGGGAGCAATGGCTGTAACCTGTCCCGGCTGCGATGGGGCAACGTTGCCGCAATCGTAGACATACGGCTGATCGGTGAGCGTATACGTCCACTGCTTGGGCGGAGGGGCCGGGATTCCCAGCATCCAGTCAGCCGGCAGCGGACTGACGGTCATCGGAGAAGCGGAAAACGTTCCGGTGGCGACGAATTGAATATGGGTTCCTACTGCAACCTGGCTGATACTGATGGATTGAAGCTGGCGGCCGCCGCTACTAGTACTTCCACATGAAACGGTTAGCAGAGCTAGAACGAAGACTATGGCAAGGAGGAGGGAAGAAGTCCGATACTTTCTCATTGGCGGGCCTCCTGCTACGTGCTTTGGAACCTGCAGGAAGATCGTAGCTCTTCGAGGGCTGGTTTGCCAGCCCCCGGAGTGAGTATGGGTTCCGCTCGAAGAAGTCTATTTGAATGACTTAACGGCGGTGGCTTCGTCGTCTTTTACGTCGAAAACCGTGTAAAGCTTGGTGATCTGGAGCAGATCGTTGACTTTCTTGGTGAGATTGAGCAACTTCAGTTCGCCGCCCTGATTCTTGGTCGTGGTGAAAGCGCTGACGAGTTCGCCGATGCCTGAGCTATCGATGTAGTTCACGTCGGCCAGATTCAGGACGATCTTCTTGTTGCCCTTCGAGAGCAAGTCGCGGACGGTGTCGCGCAGGATCACGCTGCCTTCGCCGAGCGTGATGCGGCCGCTCGCGTCTACGATGGTCACTCCATCTACTTGTCTGGTACCAACTTTCATTGTCACTGGGAAGCCTCCTTGCCGCCCCCGGTTGCCCCGTGGACGCGCTTAATCAGTTTGAGTTCGGTGCCCGTCGAGGACGGGCGAATCTCTACCACATCCATAAACGAGCGCATGAGGAAAATGCCGCGCCCGGACGTCTTGAGCAGATTTTCCGGAGCCAGGGGATTGGGGATCTTGCTCAAATCCATTCCCTTGCCCTGATCGCGAATGGTTATGACCAACTCTTCGCCCGTGCGTTCGAAAGCGAGCGTGACCTTTTTATCAGGGGCATAGGCGTTTCCGTGCAAGACGGCGTTCACAGCCCCTTCGCGCACCGCCATGGAAATCTGCATGACTTCGTCGTCGCCGAATCCGAGCTCTGTGGCAATACGGGTGGCTTTCTCCTCGGCACTGTCGATCGTCTCCAGGGAGGAGTCGAGCGTGTAAGAAACCCGTTGCTCGGTCATGGCCATGAACGAAGTGAGTACGAGTATACGGCCTGGAGGGGCAAAAATGCAGGAAACCCGTCCTTGGGCGCTCGCCAGACAGAGATTGTCGGCGAATGCGGTAGTTTGCCTGTCGTTGGCAGAATTGTCAAACAAAGACGCTATCGACAGAAGACGCCAGGACTTGAAGTGGCAGGTCAGGCTTATAATCTGGCGTCGTGACCCAGGGGAAGTACAATCTGCGCGATCGGCTGCGGCAACTCTTCCTCGGCACAGTCCTCTTCATTCTCGGGACCACGGCTCTAACCTACGGGGTCGATCTGGGCCTGTTCCGGTTACGGCTGGTCGCGAATCGCGACCCATATGGCTCTGTGGTCGTGAGGCGCTCCTATGCTGTACTGCAGAAAAACGGTAAGACCCAGTTCATCTTCGACCCCCCTGGACCTGAGACCTGCGTCAACGCCCTTTTTCCTCATTCAGGCATGCAGCCCTGCTGGTACTTGAGCCGGCATCCGGAACAGAGAACGAATATTTAGACTCTGCGAGCCTTGTCATTCCGAGACCCGCAGGGGCGAGGAATCTGTTCTCGCCTGCAGCGCCATAGTGCCGCCAAAAGCAGATTCCTCGCGGCTTTGCCGCTGCGGAATGACAAGAGGCGAGGGGGTTGGCCCCGAGATCAGCTAGAATGTTGCGGCCATCACATATATGGCTTCGAGGGGACTCATGGGGAACAAGATCATTCGTCGGGCAGTCGTGTGCTGCATGACGGCGTTCGTGTCTTGCGCGGCATTCGCAGCAGCTAGACCGGATTCGCGGCTGGAAAAGGCTTATCGCTTCCAGCAAGGCGGATGGACTTACGTTCACCTCGAAGGCTCGCCTTCCGATGTCGGATATCAGCACGGGTATCTGCTCGCGCCGGAAATTCAGGATGCATTCGACGCCATCAAGCTCTACGACACGCACCAGAGCGGCAAAGACTGGGAGTTCTTCCGTACTTCCGCCAAAGAGATGCTTTGGCCGCACATCGATCCGGAATACCAGCAGGAATTACAGGGCATTACGGATGGTCTCAAAGCGCATGGAGTGAATCTCGACCTCTACGATGTGGTCGCGTTGAACGCCTTCGAAGAGTTGATGGATTACTACTTCCCCTGGCTGAGCCAACAGCAGAAATCGGCGGCCAATCCGAAACTGAAGGCCCCGGGCAATTGCAGCGCATTTATCGCGACCGGCGCCATGACCAAGGATCATCAGATCGTGATCGCGCACAACAACTGGACCAGTTACTTGGCCGGAGAGCGCTGGGTCATTATGTTCGACATTCAACCGGAGCATGGGAATCGCATTCTTATGGATGGATTTCCCGGAGTGATCGTCAGCGATGACGACTTCGGCATAAATTCCGCGGGCATGATGGTCACGGAAACTACGATCACGCAGTTCGAAGGGTGGGATCCGAATGGCAAACCCGAGTTCATGCGCGCGCGCAAGGCACTGCAATACGCCAATAGCATCGACGATTACGTTCGCATTATCAAAGAAGGAAATAACGGCGGCTACGCCAATGACTGGCTCATCGGCGACCGCAAGACGGGAGAGATTGGCTACCTCGAACTGGGCCTGAAGAACACGCCTCTGTGGCGCACGAAGGATGGATATTTCGTCAGTTCGAATTTTGCCCGCGATCCAAACGTGATTAAAGAAGAGACGACGTTCGATCCCAACAATGGGTCATCTTCTCCCAATGCGAGGCATATTCGATGGGAAGAATTGATGAAGCAGTCGAAAGGAAAGATTGACGTCAATATGGCGGAACAGTTCCTTTCCGATCACGTTGACACCTACGAAAGAACCCACGCCAGCCCGACAGATCAGCCAAATGAACGCGGGCTTTGCGGGCACGTGGACAACTCGCCACGCGGGGTGAAGGAGTGGGAATGGGATGGCTACAATCCTGGTGGCGCGGTGCAGGGAAAGGCGACGGATAGCGCAATGGCCGCGAAGATGAGCCTGGTGGCGCGTGCGGGACATCCCTGCGGAGAAGATTTCCTGGCGGAACCTTTTCTGGAGCGGCATCCGGAGTATTCCTGGCAGAAGCCGTTGTTGCGCGATATGAAAGCTGGCCCGTGGACCGTATTCACGGCAGGGGAGAAGCAGTAGTCAATCGTCCACAGACCGTTCTGCACGAAAAACGCGGCTCTGCGCCGCCAAGGTTTGCTTTGATGTTAGCCAGGCGTCCTTGTCAGAACCAACGCTTGGCTCGCACCGTGACCAATCCCAGGTTCGGGACGTCACTTTAAGCGGTTGAACAAACCCCAGCGGCGGAGAGCCGCAACCTACAGCGAATCTGGGTTAGGGAACCGTGACGGTGATCGTCTGGCTTCCCGAATTGCCTTTCGAATCCCAGGCCTTCACCTCCACCGTGTGCTGGCCCGAACTCATCTTGATGCTGGGATTGATTGACGAGGCAGAACCATGGGTGTACGAAGACACCGAGTCCACGTAAACATCCCAGGAACTGATCGAAGAGGCAGACTCTGCGTTTGCGCTGATCGTGACCGGTGAATTCACCGATGCCCGGGCGGCCGGACTGGTGATGTTCACCGCGACCGTCTTCACGGTAACGGAAAACGTTTGATCGCCGTACGCGCCGGAGGAATCCCAGGCGCGCACCACTAGCGTGTGTGTTCCCGTCGATGCTGAAACGTTCGCATTGATTGATTTGCCCGCTCCACCTTCGTAAACGCCCACGCTGTCGAGGTATATCCACCAGCCTGTCACGGAATGGCCCGCGGTGGGAGTGGCGCTGGCTTGCACGTTAAAAGGGGAAACGACGCGAGAGTTCGACGTTGGAGTCGAGACGGCAACGGCAACCTTGTTGGATACCGTCAGCGTCAGGGTCTGATCGCCGTACGCCCCGGATGTATCCCAGGCACGAACAATGACCGTATGTGTCCCAGAGGACATAGAGACATTGGCGTTGATCGTAGTTGTCGTCCCGGCATTGTAGCTTCCAGTTCCGTCAACGTAGATCCACCATTTGCTGATCGTGTGACCTGCTGTCGGAGAAGCCGATGCTTGAATGTTCACGGGAGAGCCAACGGTCGCGTTCTGGGTGGGAGTGCTGACTGTGACCGTTGGTTTGGCGGAGGTCGCCGAAACGGTCACCGTTACCGTTTGGTCAGCATACGCTCCGGACGTGTCCCATGCCCGGGTGACCACCGTATGAGTTCCATTTTTCATACTGAGAGATGGACTGATCGAAGTAACGGCTCCGCCGGAGTAACTATCCACGCTGTCGATGTAAACATGCCATCCGGTGATGGTGTGACCGGCGCTCGGTGTCGCCGTTGCCGTCAGCGTCTCGGGCGAATTCACGTTGGTATTATTCTTGGGCGAACTGACCGTGACTTGGAGGTTGCTATTGGAAGTTGAGAAGAAATCCGACATATCGGCGGCTGTCGCCGATGCTCCCGGATAGTTCTTGATTCCGAGACTGTCGAGAATGGTGCGCAACGTGTTCTCGTGTTTGTAGGCCACAGAAGAGACGGTGTGCGGCTTAACTTGTGGTCCGATCAGCGCCGTATAGACCGCCGCGCCACAGCCGGCATTGGTACCTCCGCCGCATTCGTCAAAGGTGGCGATAAACAGTCCTGTGCCGCCGGGCTGGAAGTCTGAAATCGAGAGGATCGGTCCGACGTTCTCGCTCAGGAAATCATCAGCCGCAGAAAGCTTGTCACCTTCCGTGCAACTGGACTTGCCGACCGGGCAATCATGCGCGTCATGATTACCGTCTGGGACGATGATCATGAAGCGAGGGAGGTTGCCGTTGTTGAGATCGGTGGTCAGTTCGGAGAGATCCACGATGTTGTTCGCCGATCCCTTGGTGTTGTTGATGATGTCGCTGTACCACGTCGCGCCATTGTGGCGCCGGTAGTAGTCGGTACCGTTGTTGTTGTCCGGCGTCGTCGGAGTTCCGCCCGCCGACGCGTAGGACTGCGCGTAAACCTTCCATGAAATGCCTGCGTTATTCAGTTCGCGGAAGATGTTGTCGTCCGTGATGGCGTCAGTGGTGGTGGTGTTGGGATAGTAACAATCGTTGCCGTTGCAGTTGAAATCGTGAGTGCCCGAGGGCAAGGTGCAGTTGGCCTTGGATTCGCAGCTGCCGGAAGCGAGCCATAGATAATCGAGCAGGGAGCCACCATTATCGGAAGTGTAGTTGGTGGCATATCCGTTGGCGTTGCCCTCGCCGACCAGCCAGGGCATGTTGTTGACGACGTCGTTGTAGCTGGAGTTCTCGTTGATGACAAGTATCACGTGCTGAGACGTGGGCACTTGCGCAAACGCGCTCACTGCGGCGCACAGCAGTGCGATGGCAGCAAGCACACTTCTGCCTGCTCTTTTAAAGATCATGTACAACGCCCCTCGAATAATTTGTCGTGCGCTTGCTCCGCCCAGGCACGACACAGATGCCGGACGGTCTTACGGTGGGAATTGGTTTCTAGCGGTGGAAGGAGTTTAGCCGACGAAAGCTAAAACGCAACAACGAAAAATCCACAGGGTGTTGATGATGCGGTTACGAATGTAACTAAGTTCCTCATGTACATACAAATGACGTGAAGAAAACTCGGAAGGACTAAACCTATTCAGTCAAAGAGCAGGCGCAATCGGCGGGAACCACATGCGCCAGTAGAAAATCAGCGACTCGCTGATAGGCGTCGATCTGGTTTTCCACGCGTGCGAACCCATGGCCTTCGTTCTCGTAAACCTTGAAGTCGACGGTGCCTCCGCGTTTTTTGATCGCATCGACGACCTGTTGCGCCTGCGATTTCGGGCATCGCGGATCGTGTCCGCCTGCCAGCAGCAGTAAAGGAGCCTTAACCTGATCGATGAAGTTGATGGGGGACCGCTCTTCGTAAAGTGCCTTGTTCTTTTGCGGATCGCCCATCGTCGCCAGATCCGATTCACGCAGCACGGGGTCTTCACTCTGGATCTCGGTGAACCAATCGACGAACGGCACAATCGGGACTCCCGCCGCCCAGATGTCTGGCGCTTTTGTGACGGCCATCATCGTCAGATATCCGCCATAGCTCGCTCCCATGACGGCGATCTTCTTGGGATCCAGGTGGCCGGTCTGTTTGATCCAGTCGACACCTGCGAGGACGTCCTGCAGGTCGCCGCCCCCCATATCGAAGAGATTCGCGTTCTGAAACTCTTTTCCGTAGCCAGTTGATCCGCGATAGTTCGGGGCTAGCACCATGTATCCCTGATTCGCCGCGAACTGGACGAACCGGTTGAACGAATTCATCGTCTGGGAGGTCGGTCCGCCATGGATGTAGACGATTGCTGCATTCTGCCCGTTCCGTGCCATGTTGTAGGGAACGTAAAGAAAAGCGGAGATGGTCCATTTGCCGTCACGGCTGGGATAGTGGATCAGATATGGTTCGACCAGGTCTTCCGAGCGAATGCCTCCAACCAGGGAATGCGTGATCTGCTGCGACTTGCCGGTTGCCAAGTGATAGACCCAGAGATCGCCGGGTGCGGTAGGTCCATTGTGGACAAAGAGCAGTTGCTGGCCGTCTTTGGTAAAGGCCGAGCGGCCACCAACAGGTTCATTTACCCCTTTGGAGATCTGCAACGGGGTAGAGTTTCCGGTAGCTAGGTCGTAAAGGTAAATATCTTCCTCGCCGTCTACATTCGCGTTGAAGGTAATCTTCTTGCCGTCGGGTGAAAATTCGCGGCCGCGGATGTCCCACTTATCCTTCGTGAGCCACTTGATTTCACCGGGCTTGAAAACTCCATTCAACCCGCCCTTTGTGCCAACCTCGAGCACGCCGATGTTCTCGTATCCATTTGCAGCATTGGACGTCACAAGGATCTCTCGGCCGTCGGGAATTGGCCGTGGTGAGATGTCATTCCCGAAATAGAGTTGCTCTCCCCCATGTGGAGTCAGCAGCGTGCTCTTTCCGGTTGCCACATCCGCGATAAAGATGTTCGAATCCGTGCCCTTCGCCTGAGTCTGGGTATAGACAATGAATTTGCCATCTTTCGTCCAGATCGGGTTGACGTTGCGCTTGTCTTGCGGCGTGTTCGTTGTAACGTGCCGTACCTCGCGCATGATCATGTCGTAAATATCGATCTCAACTGCTGCAGAGGTTTTGGGCTTTACCTGATACGCGAGATAGCGACCATCAGGCGACCACGTCGGATTCGTTTCAGCGATGTCACGCGTTTGCGTGAGATTGACGACCTTGCCGGTCTTTGGGGAAACGAGAAAAATGTCCCATTGTTCGTCTCCGTCGTAGTCGGATTGATAGGCGATCCACTTGCCGTCAGGCGACCATGCGGGGTTTGTCTGGCGTTGATCGCTTACGGTGAGTTGGGTCGGGAATCCACCTTCGGCAGGAACAATCCAGATGTTGTTGCGGCCGCTCATGTTGGAGATGAACGCGATGCTCTTGCCGTCCGGAGACCAGATCGCATGGCCAATCTGACGCGTCATGAAGAGCTTTTCGATCGTCAAACTGCGCGGCTCGACCTGTGCATTCGGCTTTGACGAAATCTGCTTGGGATCGGTAATGGCCTTCGGCGCAGACAGAGTCTGGGCGGCAGAAGTGCCAAAGAAGGTACTCAGTAGGATTGCAGCAGAAAACAATGTGTGCGGACGCATGGCGTGGAATCGCAAACTGATGTAGAAGAGAAAGTCTAGCAGAAGCGCCGACATCAGTCGGCCTCCCAGGCTAAGAAACTCGGGTGCCCCATGTCTCGCCGACGTTGCGAGACATGGGAATCTCAACAGCCAAAATCTTGAACGCCGAGATCGCAAAAAATCCGCGAAGTCCGCAAATGACGCGCTCTGAACATATATGACAACCCGGTCCTGCACGATTCGAATCCTTTTTTTCGCCTTACTGATCGTTACCTGCGTCGCCGCAAAGTCCCAAACGCCTCTCACGTTTGGAATCCAGGGCGATCAGTTCGTTCTCGACGGCAAGCCGTTCCAGATCATTTCCGGCGAGATGCACTATGCGCGCATTCCTCGCGAATACTGGCGCGACCGGCTCAAGAAAGCCCGCGCCATGGGGCTGAACACGATTTCGACCTACGTATTCTGGAATGCGCACGAGCCCAGGCCGGGCGTCTACGACTTCAGCGGGAATCTCGATGCTGCGACCTTCATTCGCATGGCGCAGGAGGAAGGTTTATACGTGATCCTGCGGCCCGGCCCCTACTCTTGCGCCGAGTGGGACCTCGGCGGGTTTCCCGCCTGGCTCCTGAAAGATCCAAACATTGTTCTGCGCAGTACAGACCCAAAATTCATGGCTCCAGCGGAGCGTTGGATCAACCGTCTGGGACAAGAGCTGGCGCCCCTGCAACTCGCCCGCGGCGGACCGATCCTCGCTGTGCAGGTTGAGAATGAGTATGGTTCATTCGGCCACGACAAGGTTTATATCGGTCGTATCCGCGATGCCTTGCGCAATGCCGGCTTTCGAGACGCTCTTCTCTTCACGGCCGATGGCGGCGACGAGCTTGCCGCCGGCACGCTGCCGGATGTGCATGCCGCCATTAACTTCGGGCCGGGCGACGCAAAGAAGGAGATCCCGAAGTTGCAGAAGTTCCGTCCGGGAACCCCGGTTTTCAACAGCGAATACTGGGATGGATGGTTCGACCATTGGGGCGAGCATCATCACGCAACCGACGCCGCGCAGCAAGCGCAAGAGATCGACTGGATGCTAAGCCAGGGATACTCGATCAATCTCTACATGTTCCACGGCGGCACCAGCTTCGGCTTCATGAGCGGCGCCAACTGGGACCACAACGAATATCAGCCCGACGTCACCAGCTACGACTACGATTCGCCAGTCAGCGAGTCGGGCGCGCTGACGAAAAAGTTTTATGCATTCCGCGAAGTCATCGCGAAACATCGCCCCGGAGTTACCCTGCCCGATCCGCCAGCGCCGCTGCCGGTAATTGCGATTCCGTCCTTCACTGTTGACGGAATTGCGGGCCTATGGGACTTGGGCCGCGGACGAGAGTTGGGAGAGGGATCTCCCAGTACGGTGAAACGGCCTCGCAACATGGAAAGCTTTGGACAATCGTATGGCTACATCCTTTACCGAACCCGCTTGAAAACAGCCGTTTCCGGTGATCTGGTCCTGCCCGCGCTCCGTAGTTACGCTCGGGTATACCTGAACGCAAAGTTGGTTGGTACGGCAGATCGGCGAAAGAATCAGGACCGCGTAAACATTCACGGAAATAAGGACGATGATCTCGACATTCTGGTCGAAGGCACCGGACGGATCAACTTCAGCACCCAATTGCGAAACGAGCGGCAGGGGATCAATGGTCCTGTCCTGCTCGCAGGCAAGGAACTCATTGGCTGGCAGGTCTGGACGCTCCCCATGGACGATTTCTCGAAGATCGACTTCAGCGGCATGGAACCGAGCAAAGGTTCAGTCGGTCCGGCTTTTTACGAAGGCCACTTCGATCTGCAATCGTTAGCCGACACCTTCCTCGACACACGCGGATGGGGCAAGGGTGCAGTCTGGATCAACGGTCATGCGTTAGGCCGCTTCTGGAATGTCGGCCCGCAGCAAACGCTCTACGTACCGGCACCCTACCTGAAACAGGGACGCAACGAAGTGATTGTCTTCACGCTCGGAGGAAAGAGCATTCGCCTGCGTGGTCTCCGCGAACCGATCCTCGATGAAATGGGAACGGACAACAACTAGGGTCCTGGCCGGCCGGGCGCGAGACGAATGATTATGTTTTGAACTTCGACGCTTCCCGAAAGTCCGTAACAAGGGCCCATTGTCAGGCGAAATCCTGAGTCAGATCTCGTCACCGCTAGTGAAGAAATGACGTTCTGATTGCTGAAATCGTCAAGAGTCAGATTCGATATCTCATCGAGAACAAACTCGACAACTATGTGCTTCTCGGTTTCGCAATAACCCTGTGAATTCAGACGCTCCGTCGTTTCCCATGTATGGATCATCAAAGAAGATGGTCCGCTTCGATTCAGGTGAAGGTGGATGATCTCGGAATCGTGAAAACCTGGCCAGTAACCGAACCAATTGTAGAGATCCTGTGCTCCAGGTATGGATTCGACGCCGATAGGTAGCGGCACAACTCTCTCCTAAGCCTTGGCGTTTTTGTGCATCTCGACCGTGCTCCAGGTTTTGTCCCCGGCGTGGCAGATGTTCTCGAGCGCGCATTCGGCGCACTTGGGCTTGCGCGCGAAGCATAGCCTGCGCCCATGCCAGATGATCTGATGAGAAAAGAGAATCCATCTTTCACGCGGAAGAATCTTGATTAGGTCCTGCTCGATCTTCTGCGGATCGTTTTCCTTCGTGAGTTCCAGCCGACGGGAAATGCGGTGTACGTGCGTATCGACGACCACTCCTTCCGCCTTCTTGAACCACGTGCCGAGAACGACGTTGGCGGTCTTGCGGGCAACGCCGGGAAGCGTAAGCAATTTCTCGATATCGTCGGGAACAATGCCTCCGAACTCCGCCACAAGCTTCTTCGCCGCACCGACTACCGATTTGGACTTGTTCCGGAAGAATCCGGTTGAGCGCACATCGGGCTCGAGTTGTTCGGGCGACAAGGCAGCGAAATCCTGTACGGTCGGATACTTCTTAAAGAGTTCCGGCATGACGCGATTCACGTTTACATCTGTTGATTGCGCCGACAGAATGGTCGCGACCAGTAACTCCCACGCGCTGGCGTGCGTCAACGCGCAGGTCACGTCGGGATAGAGATCGTTCAGCCGCTTCAGGATTTCCGCTACGCGCTCAGGCGCGATCGGGTTGTAGCCCTTCGAAGGCCTGGCGGACTTCGGTGCCGATTTTGCAGCTCCGGCCGTCTTGCTCCGGGCCTGTCCCGGCCTCTCTCGCCCGGTTTGCTTCTGGCTGGTTTTCGCGGGCGAGGGCGCCCGCGCCACACTGACTTTGACTTTATCTTGCCGGCCGGTTCGGGCGGGTTGACGGGGGATGACTCCGCGTGGCATCGGTGATTCCTTTGCTCTAGTGAATGAGCGGCCATCATAACAATGCAAGCGCACTCATTTCCATCACACGCGGCGACGCCAGAGCACCTCTTGGAGGCCAACGCCCGGCGTCCAAGGTCGAGGTTCCGAAGTCTGACGTCCAGACGCGCTACCTCGGTAACCTCGCGGGGAATTGACGCCCCCCTCGGCCCCCGGTAATCTGAATACATCCGAAACATTCAGGACGAATCACTTTGGCCGTAAATTCCATCCAACTCGGACAGGTCTGGCGCAGCGATGCTGACGGCCAGGACTATCTTGTCACCAAGGTGTACAACGAGGTCTTCACCCAGTACGCCATGCTGCGTCCAGCGGGAATTTCAGCCCCCGAGGCGCCCACGATCCGTGTGAAAGTCTCAAAGGGTCCCCAGGGCGCCACGCTTCCTGGATATGCCTTTACCCAGGAAGGCTCATTCTAAGTAGCATTTCTCAGTTGCCAGTTTTCAGCCAAACCTTCCTGTGCGTCCGACTACCGGAAGAAATCTGCGAATCCGGTAAACTCTATATACCAATCCCGTCTCTGAAATGGGCGGCTCTAACTGAGAACTGACAACTGAGAACTTCCTTGACTGAAAAGATCCTCGCCATCCTCTTCGTTTTCATCAGCAAGATCGTCGCCGCGACCGGCTATGCCGGGATCGCGATCCTAATGGCGATCGAGTCGGCGTGCATTCCATTGCCTTCAGAGCTGATCATGCCATTCGCCGGCTACCTGGTATTTCAAGGCACATTCCATCTGCTCTGGGTCGCGACGATCGGGGCGATCGGCTGCAATCTGGGGTCGTTAGTGGCATATGAGATTGGCGCCTATGGCGGACGTCCGCTGGTCGAGCGCTACGGCCGCTGGATTCTGATGGGACGCCGCGAGCTCGACTGGGCCGACCGTTTCTTCGCGCGCTGGGGATATCTCGCTGTTTTCATCGCGCGCCTGCTGCCAGTCGTGCGAACCTTTATTGCACTACCGGCGGGAGTCGCCCGCATGCCGCGTGGCCGCTTCCACCTCTACACCTTTCTTGGATCCTGGCCGTGGTGTTTGGGCCTCGCTTATCTCGGCATGAAGCTTGGCGAAAACTGGCGGGAATTAGGCAAATACTTCCACAAGTTCGACGCGGTGATCGGAACCATCATCGTCATCGGTGTGATCTGGTTCGTCTGGAGCCACTGGCAGAATCGAATGAGCTCTCAGCCTTCAGCACTCAGCCGTCAGTGAGAAGGATCAGTCATTCTGAGCGAAGTTGGCATGAGCGAGCGGAACGCAGTCGAAGAATCCCTATTCATTTGTGGGCTCTTGATCCCACGCGACCCGTGGTGTAAAAGCAAAGCGATTCCATAAAGGAGCTCCATGACTCGCCGCTTCCTGGTCGCCTTGCTTTTCACAGTTTCTTTGATTCCCTCTGTCGCAGCCGCTCAGTCCTCCGCCCCCGGCCAGCCGTTCGTCGTCGAGTACTACTACAAAACAAAGTGGGGACACGCCGACGAATTCCTCAAGCTGTTCAAGAAAAATCATTACCCGTTGCTCAAGAAAGAAGTCGAGATGGGACGGATGCTGAAGGTCTGGATGGATCAGCCCCGCTACCACACGACCGAAGACGGGCGCTGGGACTTCCGCGTGACCATCGTCTTCAAGAACGCCACGGTCGCCAATGAACCGTTCGAAGAAGACGCGCTCAAGAAGCAGCTCTGGCCCGATCAGGACACCTACAATCGCGAAGAGCAGCGCCGCTTCGAAATCCTCGACGCCCACTGGGATTTGCCGATTAAGCCCGTGGACCTCGGCGGGAAATAAAGCTTCGACCACTAAGGTCACAAAGGGACACGAAGAACCCATGAGTTTCCTTCGTGAACCTTCGTGTCCTTCGTGGTTCAAGGTTTTACGAAGCTGGAACCCTTGTCTCGAAAGTGGGACAATATACTCGATAAGCCGTAGTTGCCGCCGGGCCGCGTGCCCGAAGGAGGGTCTCATGCTGGCGACAAGGCATCGTTTCGGGCGCAATCCCTACTTCCAATTTCATCCGCTGCACACAGCGTTTTCGCTGCTCGGCGCCCTCATTCTCTTTGGGCTGCTGATCTGGTTCCTGGCAGTACCGGCGAAATAACCGCTGGACCGTCGCTGCAAGATCCGCTCGGGAATATCCCGCGCTCCTCTCATCCGCCGATGCATCGAGACGCGCCTGCGATGTTAATTTCCGGTAACACTCTCCAGGGAATTCCTTTATCGGAGCCATCGAAATTTGCAATTGGACGCACTCTCTACAAAATCGATACTGTTCCCTATGGACACATCAATCTCCATAGAAGATTCGCATGTTGATGTACTGCACGAAATCAGCGTTCGGCTCAATGCATCCGAGGGATTTCATGAAGTGCTTTCTCGCGTCGTCGATTTTGCCTCTGCCCTGGTAAAGTGCGACTCTTGCCTCATCTATGTGCTCGAAGGAGATGAACTGGTCCTTCGAGCTTCCAAGAATCCGCATCCCGAGGTCGTTGATCGGTTGAAGTTGCGGGTAGGGCAGGGCATCACTGGATGGGTCGCCGAGCATCGCGAACCAGTCGCAATCCCCGAAGGAGCGGCACAGGATCCGCGTTTCCAGTTTTTTCATGAACTGCCGGAAGACAGCTATGAAGCTTTTCTCTCGGTTCCGTTGATGTGCAGAGGGCGCGTGGTGGGCGTCATCAACCTGCAGCATCGCCAGCATCACGTGTATCGCCGTCGCGAAATTCGCATGATCTCGACCATCGGATTTCTGGTCGGCGCCGAAATCGAACTCGCCCGCCTCGAAGAAATGAACTCCAGCCTAGCCGAGCAGTTGCAGACGCGCAAACTGGTCGAGCGCGCCAAGGGCATTCTGCAGCGCGATCTGGGTCTCAGCGAAGAGCAGGCTTATCTGGCGATCCAGCGCCAGAGCCGGCAGAAGCGGCGTCCGATGAAAGAGATTGCGGAAGCGATTGTGTTAAGTGACGACGTGCGCGGCAGTTCGCAGGAATCGCCCAGCTAACACTTCCTGCAGATCAACCAGAACTACAAAGGACACTCAGGATCACGAAGGAGCCATGTGCAAAAGAATTCCTTCGTGGAACTTCGTGTCCTTTGTGGTTGATGCTTAGCGACAAAAAGGCGGATGCTGGTTCGCACCCGCCGCTAGTGACGATAAGCACTACTGGCCGGAGGCAGATCCCATCGGCTCAGCTTTTGCCAACTGTTTCTGCGCCCCACGCGGCACCCAGAAATGCAAGGTCACGCCCGACTCCGGCAGACGCAACGCGCTGACGTAGGTGCCCGCCGGAGCGCTCTCCAGAAGGAGAGCCTCCGAATCTTCCGGCGAACTCACCTCCTTGGACGCTACCAGCAGCATGAAGGAGGCATGCCGTCCGTCCATTTTCGTGACGGTCAACACCGGAGAAATACCGTTCGGGTCGTACGAGATCTCGTACTTCCCGGCCGGCAGCGTGGCGTTCTCCCAACGCACTTCGTGGGTCAGGGTGAAATGTCCATGCGACGGTTCTTCGGCCGCAAGGCTCGGGGCATAGTTGAAGATCGCCGACGCCAGCAGCGCGGCATATCCAATTTTTCGAATCGATAACATACACGTCTCCATTTCTGCCTGCGCGCTTCCGCCGCAGACACGTCTGGGAGCACACCCTCAGCGAAAGCCGGGGCAAGTGGGCTCAGATGTTGTGGAGAACGACAAGGTCAGGAGATTGCGAGCGGCTATCAGGGCAAGCCCGCAATCAGCGACTTCGCTGGAACCGGCAAACTGAGCTGGTGGTCGAAGTGAATTTACTATGCAGCAGAGTTGGTGCAGCCGTCCAACGCAAAGAATCTATGCGAGCGATTCGTAACGACGTTTTGACTGCGAAACATGGTCGTCTACTGCTCTGGCGACGTGTTCATGAATTCTTTAATCTGAGGAGCAACTCTCGTCGGTCGGGCCGGCGAGGTCGACCGTCTGCCGTTCCTTAGGGTTAGACCACAGCTTGACGAATACGCTCTCGCTGGCAATGTAGTGCGCGCCATCGAAACACACGAGACGATTACCCGACCCGTCGGGCTTTTCATCCGCTCCAATCTTCGGCACGCCGGTAACCCGACGGATGTAATAAATTTTTGCCGATTCGATCGGGGCTGGATCGCCCTCTCCCATCAGTTCTGCCGTTTCAAGATAGGCATTTCCATACACTACTCTCTTGTGAGTCCGCCAACTGCTTCGCTCTCTGAACCCGTTATCCTCTGCCGCTCCTTGCAGCGGCTTGATCGACGAAAGCGTAGCCAGTACAGAATCGAATTCCATTTTGGACATTCCGAATGCTCGGGTGGGATCGTGGTCTTTTCTTGGTTCGATTGAAATCAGGATCAAGACTCCATCGCTGGAAAATGTCGGTACCAGGAAGTGATCGGGGGCAATCCGGAATCTCGGGTGCCTCTTGTCAATTGACGGACCATAAGACAACGACAGCGCATGAAGCACCGAGTCGTGCTCATTCGCGGCCTGAGCGAAGGCAACCCATCCGCCGATACTCAACGCTGCGATCAGGAACACCCAACGGAAGAGCAGACTGCTTGCGCGCATCCTGCAATCGTACATCCGGACTCCAGTCCATTCTCGATTGTCAGAGCCTGCGCTTCCATGAGATCATCATAAGTTCCGGTGGCGGTGACTAGCCACCGCCACCATGAAAGGATTTATCCATGTATCAGAAACGCCCGGGAGTTTTTATGGCCGACTGGTGGGACGCCGACGGCCGCCGTCATCGCAAGCAATTTTCCACCGCATCTTCTGCCCGCGAGCACGAGCATCGCGAGACCGCCTTGGCCCATGCCGAGCGCGCCGGTCGAGAGATGAAACTGGCGGCCCGCAGCTCCAGCAGCAAGCGGTCTAAACCAGCGGTGGCGGATACAGCTACCATCGATGCACCGAAAGGAAAGCTCGGCATCATGATCCCGGGCATGGGCGCCGTGGCAACCACATTCGTGGCCGGAGTCGAAGCCGTCCGCAAGGGCCTCGCAAAGCCGATTGGATCCCTCACCCAGATGGGAACGATCCGGCTGGGAAAGCGCACCGACTCCCGCTCTCCGAAGGTGAAGGAGTTTGTCCCTCTGGCCAGTCTCGACGACCTGGTCTTCACCGGCTGGGACATCTTCGAAGACAACATGTACGAGTCCGCCTCCAATGCCGGAGTGCTCGATTATCGTCTGCTCGAGCAGCTCAAGCCGTTCCTGTCCTCCATCACTCCCCGCGCGGCGGTGTTCGATCACAACTACGTGAAGAAGATCGACGGACCGAACGTGAAGAAGGGCAAATCGAAAATGGATCTTGCCGAGCAGTTGCGCCAGGACATTCGCGATTTCAAAAAGTCGAGTGGCGCCAGCCGTCTGGTCACCATGTGGTGCGGTTCGACTGAGTCGTACATCGAGCCAACCGAAGCGCACCAATCTTTGAAGGCATTCGAGAAAGCGCTGCGGGACAACGATGAGATGATCGCGCCCTCCATGATTTATGCCTACGCTTCGTTGATGGAAGGCGTTCCGTTCGCCAATGGCGCGCCCAACCTCACCGTCGATTTGCCGGTCATGCTCGAACTCTCGCGCAAAAACGAAGCTCCAATTTGCGGCAAGGATTTCAAGACAGGTCAGACCTTAATGAAGACCGTGCTGGCGCCTGCATTCAAGGCGCGGCTTCTCGGCCTCAGTGGATGGTATTCCACCAACATCCTCGGGAACCGCGACGGGGAAGTGCTCGACGATCCCGGATCGTTCAAGACAAAGGAAGAGTCAAAGCTGGGCGTGCTGGAACACATCCTGCAGCCCGGACTTTATCCCGAACTCTACGGAAACATGTTCCACAAGGTTCGCATCAACTATTACCCGCCGCGCGGCGACAACAAAGAAGGCTGGGACAATATCGACATTTTCGGATGGCTTGGCTATCCCATGCAGATCAAGGTCGACTTCCTCTGCCGCGACTCGATCCTCGCGGCACCGATCGTGTTAGACCTCGTCTTGCTGCTTGACCTGGCGCAGCGCTGCTCTGACCTGCGAGGACTCGGCATTCAGGAATGGCTGAGCTTCTACTTCAAGTCTCCGATGACCGTGCCCGGGTTGTATCCGGAGCATGACCTGTTCATCCAGTTGATGAAGCTGAAGAACACGCTCCGTCACCTGAAAGGAGAAGAGCTGATCACCCATCTAGGTTTGGAGTATTACGACTAGGCGCTACAAACGCTACCACAAGGGGCACGAAGCTTTGCGAAGGAGAATTCTTTTATGCTAATTCGTGCCCATTGTGGTTTGATTTTTCTAGCAGCGGCCCGCAGTTGCGGCTGATCTTGATACTGAAGCCTCCAGAACTGAGCCCCGGTTCTTGGGTTGGCCCGGGACAGCTTTAAGAAGCTCATCTGTTCGCCGAATGCACTCCATGCTGGATTCGATCGAGCGAATCGTTCTCGATAGCCTTCCTGAAAAGCAGGAATCGTGCGCCGGGTAGAAGCGAAATGGGCTCGTGCCGTCGCCTCGGTGCATCATCGAAGGCAAGGATAAAAGCCCCCGGATGGGTCAGGTAAATACAGTAAGTACTGTAAAACCGCCGTTCTGACGACCGCTGGCTTCCAGCCATCCGCCGGTCCGCCTCATTCTTGCCAAAGCCGGCGCTGCGGTGAATCTTGGGACAACAACCGCCCCGCTTTATCCGGCGCCCACGGATAACCCAGAACACTGTCCAAAGCGTCTAAAATACAGACCTTGGTTTAAGGGCTTGGTGTCTTCCGACCGGGCGTATAATCAGGCCTAAGGAGTACTCCTATGAAGTTCAGATGGCTGGCGACCGCAGTCGGATTGGCGGCCTTCACGGCAGGTTCGTGGCTTTTCGCTCAGATCCCCGGACAGAACCCGAACGATCCGAATCAAAATCCGCAGACCCAGACTCCTCAGACTCAGGCTCCACAACAGAATCCGCCAAGCCAGGTGCCGGGCACCGATCCCGATGCGGGCCAACCCAAGGCCGGCGATGTGCAGAATGCCCCCAAGAAGGCGCCCGAAGCCCTACCAACCCAGGACGACAGCCAGATCAAGCACAATGGCGGCAAAAACGACGTGGATGCGGTGGGCAATCGCAACGTCGGATGCGGCCGTGGCGTAGGCAACTGGTACAGCGTCGAAAAGCAAGTTGCCATGGGACGGCAATTCGCCCAGCAAGTCGAGTCGCAGGTCAAGCTGGTCACCGATCCGGTTGTCACCGAATACGTCAACCGCATCGGCCAGAACCTGGTGCGCAACTCCGATGCACAGGTTCCATTCACCATCAAGGTCATCGACTCGGATGTCGTAAACGCGATGGCGCTGCCCGGGGGTTTCTTCTACGTAAACTCTGGACTGATTCTCGCGGCCGACGAAGAGGCCGAGGTCGCCGGTGTGATGGCGCACGAGATCGCGCACGTCGCAGCCTGCCATGCCGCTCGCGAAATGAGCCGTGCCAATCTGCTGCAAATCGCCTCGATCCCGCTCATCTTCGTAGGAGGTGGTATCGGATACGCCGGATACGAAGCAGCCGGTATTGGCGGCATGTTCGGCATCCTGAAGTTCTCGCGTAACTTCGAGGCTGAAGCCGACTATCTCGGCATCGAGTACATGTATCGCGCCGGCTACGACCCATCGGCATTCGTCTCGTTCTTCGAAAAAATCCAAGCCATGGAGAAGAAGAAACCGGGAACGCTATCCAAGGCGTTCGACACTCACCCGCAGAACCAGGACCGTATCGAGAAGTCGCAGGAAGAGATTCGAAAAATCCTTCCGGCCAAGGCGCAGTACGTTGTGACGACCTCGGAATTTGACGATGTCAAGGCCAGGCTGGCGGCGATCGAGAACAAACACAAACTGCTCGATCAGAAGGATTCGTCGAAGCCCAGCTTGCGGCGCACCTCGAATCCTAGCGACAAGTCCGATGACGGCAAGGGCAGCGACGATGATCGTCCGACTCTGAAGCGCCGCGACGATTCATCGAACTAAATGGTCACTGTTTGAACGCTACCGGCGGCCTCCAAGCCGCCGGTTCTTTATTGCTTTTCAGTGATTTACCGTAGCGCCGGCGTCCTGCCTTGGCGTCCTGCCTTACTGTCGTGAGGGCGTCTCGCCCTCACTCCACCCTGGCGTCGCTCCTTGCGGGCGATCCCACGGTAACCATCTCAGAGTAACCGACGGAGGCGCCACGGCACTCGCTTGGTCCAGTAACATGTTGCGAGCATCCGCTTCTGCATCCAATGAAACGTGGCCTCACAGGATTCCGTGATCTTAATCACAGATAGAACTTGCGAACCAGCCTAGCCTCGGCTAGGTTGGAAGACGCGTAACGTTCCGTGGAGCATGGCATGCCAGACAATACACTGACCATTACAGACAATCGCACAAATAAGACATATACGGTTCCAATTGAAAACGGGACCATCCGGGCAATGGACCTCCGCCAGATCAAGACCGGCTCGGACGATTTCGGGCTGATGACCTATGATCCGGCTTATCTGAACACCTCTTCGTGCAAGAGCGCCATCACCTACATTGATGGCGACAAGGGAATCCTGCGCTACCGCGGATACCCCATCGAAGTACTCGCCGAGCGCTGCACGTTCCTGGAGGTCGCCTATTTGCTGCTCTATGGCGAATTGCCCACGGAAAAAGAACTGAACAAGTGGGTCTATGACATCACCCACCACACTATGCTGCACGAAACGACAAAGAAATTCATGGAGGGCTTCCGCTACTCCGCGCATCCTATGTCGATGTGGGTCAGCACGGTGGCCGCGCTCTCCAGCGTGTATCCCGACGCAAAGAAGGTGCATGATCCGGCCAACCGTCTGCACCAGATCATCCGTCTGATCGGCAAGGTGCCTTCGATCGCCGCCATGTCGTACCGGCACAACGTCGGATTCCCATACGTCTATCCCGACAACGATCTCAGCTACACCGAGAACTTCATGAATATGCTGTGGAGGATGGTCGAGCCCAAATATGTGGCGCATCCGGCGATTGCGCGAGCCCTCGACATTCTCTTCATCCTGCACGCCGATCACGAGCAGAACTGCTCGACCAGCACCATGCGAACGGTGGGCAGCTCGGAAAGTGATCCGTATTTATCCGTGGCTTCGGCGGCCTCGGCTCTGGCTGGTCCGCTGCACGGCGGCGCGAACGAAGAAGTGCTCAAGATGCTCGATGAGATCGGCACGAAAGAGAATATCCCGGCTTACATCAAGCGCGTAAAAGAAGGAAAGCTCAAGCTGATGGGCTTCGGACACCGCATCTACAAAAATTACGATCCGAGGGCCAAAATCATTCGCTGGAGCGCCGAGCAGGTATTCGAGGTGACCGGTCCGAGTCCGAAACTCGAAATGGCACTCGAGCTCGAACGCATTGCGCTGGAAGACGAGTACTTCATCAAGCGCAAACTCTATCCCAACGTCGACTTTTATTCGGGGATCATGTATCAGGCGATGGGCTTCCGTCCGGAAATGTTCACGGTGCTCTTCGCGATTCCTCGCACCGCCGGATGGCTGGCGCAGTGGGAAGAACTGATGAAAGATCCGGAGCAGAAGATCGCGCGTCCCCGTCAGATCTACACCGGGCCCGGGGAAAGAGAATTCGTCCCGATCGATAAACGAGTCGCCGTTCCGATACCGGCGGAATATCCAACGCGATAGTTCACGCGCAAGCAAAATGCCCCACTGACCTGCGGGGCATTTTTGTCGACCAGAACCAGAAAAGAATCCCCTTGTGACAAACGCAGGTAGTTTTCCTTCGTGTACCTTGGTGCGCTTGGTGCTTGATCTTAGAAAAGCGAGAGCCGCGAGCTCGAAAACCCGCGGCTCTTTTAGGGGGAGGAAAGAACACCACTACGTGCGCAGCACAAATGTACCGCTGCGCAAAATGCGATGAGTGACCTTCGTGTCGCTTTAGGCGGCGTGTTTCGCCAGTTCGGCGAGCCGTTCGCGATGGCGCTCGGCGGAAGTGATCACCTTCATCTGTTGCCAGTCGTACGGAAATTCCTTCCCGCAATCGAGGCAGACAACGTAGGTTCCGGTCAGAGCAGCGGCCTGGGGGCGGCCCATTGCGCGACGAACGGTTACAGGGAAGCTGTAGCGAGCGTGCCTGCAGCCGAAGACGGCTTCAACCAATTTTGTGAACATAGACCCCCCTTCCATACCTGAGCGTGTATGCAAAGCACCTGGGAACTTTTACGAGAGTGGCGCCCCCTTCAATGAAAATCCCGATCTCTCGTCACTCACCTACTTAGATTCGTGGATTGGCAAAAGGGTTTAGGTTTTCCCGGGTTTTAGGCCGTCCAGCCGTGTGTCCGCAAGCACCTGAATACGTGGGAGTTATATCGGCAGGTCCAAAGTTTTGCACAGATTATGAGGCTCTCTGTTGCGGTTTCTGGTTCGAGATGGGGCGTGGATGGCCTCGATTCGGCTAAATCTTCATCAGCAAAGCGGCTTTGCCACGCGGAATCTGCGGCCGTTCCCGTACCGTAAATCCAACCGCCGCAGCCGCATTCAACTGCGCTGCGAAGTCGTGATCGTTCACATGGCCGCTTGGTTCCGCCAGCAATAACTGCGCGCCCGATTTTGAAACACGAGCAACTTCAGCAAAAAACTTCGCGGGGTCAGGGAATTCGTGCACCACAGCGAATGCGAGCGTGAAATCAATCCTGCCTTCGAGATCCTCAAGATGCATCGTTTCGGCGGAAGTAACGCGTGCATCGATGCGATCCAATGAATTTTTCTTCGCGGCACGACGTTTGAGAACCGCAATCATCTTGGGCTGCAGATCAACAGCGATGACCTTTCCGGATGGGCCCACCATCTGCGCCAGTGGAATCGTGAAAAATCCCATGCCGGGGCCGGGCTCAAGCACAGTCATGCCCTCGCGAATATAAGGTCTGAGAATTTTTTCAGGATTCTGTCCCAGCCAGCGCCGTACAGGGCTAGCGAGGAAATAACCGATCCACCACGGACACACACGATGCGGCATGCATCGATATTACCGAGTCAGGAAAAACATGAGCAGTGAGGCTGCTCACATTCTAGACACTCTGTGGGCCGCGCCGCTTCTGCTGCATGCACTTGGTCATGATCGCCGAGCGAAGCCGGCTGCGGAGGTCTTCGGGAAGTTCGTACAATTGCGAGTCGCGGTAAATCTCGATGGTTTTCTTCGTGGTATCGCAAACAACGTAGCAGTTGTGGCACCAGGAGAGATGATTTTCCAGCTCGACCTTTGTTTTTTCGTCGAGAACGCCGTCCAGATAACTGGTCAGCTCGTTAAGAAACTCAGAGCATTTCACAGGTTGCCATCTCCGCTTGCCACATCATTTTTGACTTCTCCACCTTTCAGATCTTTTCCCTTGTCGTTGCCCGGTTCGCGCCGCTGAAAGTAGCGCGACAACCGCTCGCGCAACTGCAGGCGCGCCCGCAACAGCCGAGATTTTACCGCAGGAACGCTCAATTCGAGCGCCGCTGCCGTTTCCTCGGTCGAGAGACCTTCCACGTCTCTCAGCACAAAAACCGTCCGGAAGCCCGGAGGCAATCCCTGGATCGTCTTGCTCAAAATCTCGCGCAACTCCGCTTGCGTATATTGCTGTTCCGGATTCGGACTCCAGTCCGCAATCTCGCGAGGCAGGGAATCGTCTTCCGTTTTGATGTCTTCATCGAGCGATACGGTCCGCTCGGGCTTGCGCCGCCGCAACTTCATCAACGCTTCGTTGACCGCGATGCGGACAAGCCATGTGTAAAACTTCGACTGTTCCTGGAATTGACTCAGGTTGCCGTACGCTTTCAGGAACGCTTCTTGCACCACATCTTCGGCATCCTCGCGGTTCTGCGTGATGTGCTGCGCGATCCGGAAAACGTTGCGGTCATAGCGGCGAACCAGCTCTTCAAAAGCCGAGTCGTCACCGCGCTTGGCCGCCTGAACGAGTGCCAGTTCCTCGCTAACAGGCCCTGCTACTTTGTTTTGGATGGCTCCCATAGTTCAGGCGATTCAGGATTTTGAGGACAAAATCCGCGATTCGTTCGTAATGTCCATTCTATCTGGTGGAGGGGAATTCTGGCGAATCTTGGATCTTTCCTGTGGCTCCCTATGGCCTCTCACCACAGAGTGCACAGAGGACCATAGGGGAACTCTGCCACGCTTCAAGCCGCCCAGGGTGTCAAGTTGAACAATCCTGCACGCCTTAACGGCCGATGATCCGCAACCGCTTGCTATAGAATCGGAATTCGACGTCGCCGTACCCTGACGAACAGGGTACTTCGGTACCCTGCTCGGGGCGTGGAAGTACCCCTATAATCGGAAGTTAGGGCAGTGTCCGTTCGGCCCGTGCAAGGGTTACGTCTAACGCAAGGCGTTCGTCCATGAGAATGGTCTTCTGAGAATGAGCAAGGGACTCCAGCAAATCGTCGAGCGCGCGGTCGCGCAGGTCTTGGACCGCCAGTTACCCAAATTGCAGGCGGAGTTGGTGGAGCGTGTCTTAGCGGAGTTGCCCGCGGCCGCTGCTGGAGAACCTTCCGGCGCGGGGGGGTCCTCCGATGGTCTTGTGCACGCCCTCTCGATCATTCATGCGGGTACGACGCAAAAGGAAATTCTGAAAGCCTTACTGGATGCGGGCACGGCGTACGCTTCTCGTGTCGCGTTGTTTGTGGTCAAGGCAGGGTCGGCCAGCGGCTGGCAGGCACGGGGATTTGGCGAAGACGAAGCTATCAAAGATTTCCCCCTCGACATGAGCGCGGGCCCAGCCCAGCACGCCTACCAGAACCGCTCGGTGACTCCCGCTAACATCGCCGAAATGGACCGCCGATTCGTCAAACAGTTCGGCGGACCCGAGAATGAACAGATCCTGATTCTCCCGCTGGTGCTGAAAGACAAAGTCGCCGCGCTGCTCTATGCCGACGGTGGAACCGAGAACCGCCTCGATCCAGCCTCTCTCGAAGTAATCGTCATGTCGACCAGCACCTGGCTGGAGGTAGTATCGCTGCGCAAGCAGGCAGCCCAGAGAGAAATGGATAGCGCTCCTGCGATGGAGCGGCCGGCTCCGCCCCCTCCGCCACCCGTACAATCCGTGAGCGCGTTTAATGATCCGTTTGCTTCACACGCTCCGAAGCATATCGCCAAAGAAGAGCCTGAACCTGAGCCTGCAGCCGAAGTCGTGGAAGTTGCTTCCAGCGCGTCCGCCAGTGCGGCAGCGGCTCCGGCAGCCGATCCATTTGCCGGATTATCAGCTGAGGACGCCGACACGCATCGCAAGGCACAGCGCTTCGCGCGCCTGCTGGTGGACGAAATCAAGCTCTACAATCAGGCGAAGGTCAATGAAGGCCGGCGCAACAAGGACCTGTACGATCGCCTGAAAGAAGATATCGATAAAAGCCGCGCCACCTATCAAAAGCGGTATGGCAGCACGGCGGCGGCGAGCGGCGACTATTTCCAGAAGGAAGTGGTCCGCAGCCTGGCCGAAGATGATTACTCGGTCATGGGAGCGAATTTTAAGAAGTAGATCTTCAGCCATCAATTGCGAGCTACGAGATAATCTGGTTTAACTCGCAACTCGGGGCTCGAAGCTATTAACAGGTTCTGGCGCGTCTTCGCGCATCAAAGTACAAAGTGGTTCAACTGGGTCTCAAGTGGCGGTGGGTGCTCGCTCTGGCCGGTGTATGCGCGTTCGCGAGCAGTGCGCAGCCTTTTGCGTCGATTCATCCACAACAATCAACCAACCCCGCGGCCGCCGACTCTCCCGACAAAGAATCTCCCAAGGCTTCAAAGAAGCCTCCGCCAAAAACCGAGCCCGACCAATCAGGGGCGAAGAAGCCGGTTCACAAGCCGGCCACCACTCACAAGAAGTCCGCCGCCTCTCACGCGGTAACGGCCAAGAAGAAGAGAAAGAAACGTCCGATCTCGCCGCGGGTGCGGCGAATCCGCCAGGCGTTTGTCGCCTCGACCACGCTACGGCCGATGGCACAGCAGCTGCTTCAGGATCGCACTCCCGCTGCGTATGCCGGTGTCGAGGCCTATGCGCGGGCACACAACAAAGAAGACGCCGGAGCCCTGGCCTGGTTGGTCCTCGGATACGCACACTTTGTCGATCACGATTACGCGAAGGCAATCGAACCATTGAATCGCGCCAAGCCGATGGCCGGAGACCTCGGGGACTACATCAGCTACTATCTCGGAACCTGTTATCTCCAGACGGGCCGTGAAGCCGAGGGGCTGGCTGCGCTGGCAAATTTTGAGCAGAACTATCCGGACTCGCTGCTCATTCGCGATGCGCATCTCAGCTACGCCAATGCGTTGATCAGTGAGGGGCGGGCTGCCGAGGCGGCTGACCTTCTGGTGAAAGATCGGGCGCCGGTGAGGTCGGACATCGAGCTCGCGCTGGGCAAAGCATACGCGACTCTGCACGATGAGGCGAAGGCGTCGGAGGCGTTCAACAACATCTACTACAAGATGCCGACGTCGCCCGACGCAGACGCGGCTTACACAGAACTGAAGAAGCTGTCGATCGCATTCCAGCCGAACGCGGGATTGCTGAAGGTGCGCGCCGATCTGCTGATGAAAGCGCATCGTTACGCCGATGCGGCGGACACCTACCGCGAATATGCGATGCGTTGCTCGGCCGCAGAGCGCCCTTCGGCTGAACTCAACTTGGCGGACGCGCTGCACCATAGCAACCGCAACCGCGAAGTGAAGTCGGAACTTGCCGCGCTTTCCGGACTGACTCCCGATCAGAATGCGCAGCGTCTCTACATCATGGGTGAAGTTGCCTGGGCCATGGACGACAATAACGAGTTCTATCGGACCGTCGACGAATTGCGCAGCAGCGCGCCGACCAGTTCATGGCTGGAGTCGGCACTGCTGTCAGCAGGAAATCTTCATCTTGTTCATCACGAATACGATCAGGCGCTTGACTCCTATCGCGAATTGCAGCAGCGCTTTCCCAAGGGCGTTCGCGCTTCGTACGCACATTGGAAAACAGCCTGGCTAACCTTACGGCAGGGACGAAACGAGGACGCGAAGAAACTCTTTGAAGAGCAGATCGCGGCCTATCCCAACGGAAACGAGACTTCTGCTGCGTTGTACTGGCGCGCTCGCCTGGCCGAAGAAGACAACCAACCGGCGATGGCGCAGGCTTTTTACCAGAAGCTGTCGGACCGCTATCGCAATTACTACTACGCGGAACTCGGTCGACAGCGAATGAAAAAGCTGCCGGCCACGGCAGATCCGCCGGACCACTATCCCCTTCTTGATCACATTCCGCCGCTGGAACATGGTGACAAGATCACCTTGATCGAGCCTCCCGATGACGACCTTCACCTGCAAAAGGGCAGGCTGCTGGGTAACGGAGGGCTGGTTGATCTCGCGGTCCGCGAGTTCGACAAGGCAGCCAGCGACGACGAAGACAAGAGCTGGGAACCGGCCGAGGTTGCACAGCTGTACACCGATACCGGCCACTACGATCGGGCTATCGAAGTCATGAAGCATTCGGTTCCGAGTTACTTTGCTGTCGATATCCCGACGTTGCCCCGCGAATATTGGGAAGCGCTGTTTCCGCGGCCGTACTGGTCCGATTTGAAAAAGTTTTCGATTGCCAATGGACTCGATCCATATCTGGTGGCGTCGTTGATCCGGCAGGAATCGGAGTTCAATCCGATCGCCGTCTCGCGGGCAAATGCGGTTGGCCTGATGCAGCTGTTGCCCAGAACCGGCAAGCTGGTATCGCATCAGGTTGCTCTCAAGCATTACAACCCCAGCCAGCTCTATACTCCGACCGTCAATCTACAACTCGGTACGAAGTATTTCCGGGGCATGGTCGATCAGTTTGGCGGATCCTTCGAGCAGGCGCTTGCCGCCTACAACGCCGGCACGGACCGCGTCGAGGAGTGGATGGGGCAAGGGAAGTACCGCGACACGGCGGAGTTCGTGGAGTCGATCCCGTTCACCGAAACTCGCGAATACGTGCAGGCCATCATGCGCAATGCCAGCGTGTATCGGCAGCTGTACGGGAATCCTTAACTTTCTTTTGTTGCAAAATCTCGAGAGTTGACTCAGGGAGGCGCACTCACTACCAGACTGGCTTGCCAGTTATGTCCGTGGGGCAAGGAAGCAGCGAACGACCCGTTGCGATATCCACTGCAAAATGCGACTCGTTAGAAATCGAATTCGTTGGATCGTACCCTGCGCCTTCAATGGTGGTGTCGGTCACCTTGAGAATCCTCAGTTCATCCCAGCAAAGCTGTTTGCTTTTCCAAACGAGACCATTTCTTCCGTAGGCAGCTAATCCGGTGAAATCCGAAAAAATAAGAAGTTTGTGTTTTGATAAGGGCTGGACACCGAGGACTGGGATCACGATCTCTTCCCAAATCTCAGGTTCGTCGACTTTCACGATGTAACCGGCACTGCCTGAGACAACGCACACACGGTTCGGATCCGGTGTACTAAGGACCCGCGAAAACCTATCCGGCGATTCGAAAAGAAACTTGAAGACACCGATCCAAGAGTTGCCCGTAGACGGGGTGATCTTTAGCCACGTGCCGTTGTGTTCTGGCCTGTGGCTCGGCGTTGGAAAGTACAGAATTGGGATGCCGAACGTTCCGGTACCCGGTAGCTCGGGAATTCCTTCGGTTTCATACGAATGTGCGAAGACGAAATCAGTTTCCAGCATGCCGCTTGTCCGGGCGGTTGTGCCGATCTCCAGGGCATCAGTATATCCGGGCAGGCAGAGAAGCCAAGGACAGTTGACGGAATCTAATTACGCTCAAAATCCATCAGGGGTTCTTCCGCAAGACCGCATGGTTTCGCAGGTTGATAACATGGCGGATCAGTTCTGGCACTAATCCTTGCGGGGCGGGTCGTTTGTCCAGGGCGGGGCGACGCCGATCCAGCGTGCATAAGCGATCTGCTGCCCTAAATGCTGCGCGATGTGCTGAACGATGAACAGCAGGACTCCGCGTTCGGTGATCTTGCCCCCGTTCCAGTTCATTATCTTTTCCAGATCCGCGTCGGACATGGCTCGAATGGCTCCCTTCGCGTGGGCGTAAGAAGCTTTGAGTGTGGCGATCACTTTTGCTTTGTCGGTGGTGGACTGCTCCATCGTTTTTGTGTCGACTCCAGACGGCATGGGAGTGCCGACGAGTCTGTAGAGGTTGTAGTTGGCCGCGCTGGCGTGCAGGAAGACTTCGGCAATGGTGCGCACGTCGGGCGACGGCCGCCACGTGTACTTGTCGGCGGGAATAGCTTCAGCGAGGCGAACAAATTCGCTTTCCTGGATCATCACTTCGGCCATCACTTCCGAGCGGTATCCGGTGACGCCGGGAGTCCCATCGCGGTACGGATACACTTGCGCGGAGATGTTTAACCCGCCCGCGGTGACCATCAAACACAGAGCAAATAAAATTCTCAGCATGATCTATCTCCATTGCCCCAGGGGCCGAATCCGCGAGATTATACCGGCGCCGCCACTTCTTTTCCGCGGATTCAAGCGGATTTCGCGGATCGATCTCTGAATAAGAGAAAACAGGGTAAGGTCCCCTGGGCCCTTGAAAGTCAATACCGGTTTTGCGACCGAAATGCACCATTTCCGGTGCAGTCCCCGCAAGACCATGATTCCAGGGTGTTTTCGGCCCCAACCCCTGTGCAAAATATATCGCCTAAGCTATTTCTAATCAGCAACTTACATACGGAAGTTAAACCGATTTAACTCGCCGACACAGCGGCTCGGAACTTCGCCGAACCTTGGCCCCTCAATCTCACGTTGTTTGTTCTTGTATTCGGTCTATACAGAGCGCGCAGGCGATTTGGCGTGAAGGGCAGCCTCGCAGTTCCGGAATGGATCTTCAGGCATCTAGCGGGAACGAACGCGCAGTTGGAAACGTACTTCCTTTCAGATGGAGGTGTGCTCATGAGGAGCCTGCCGATTTTACTCCTCCTTGGTACCGTTGCACTGGTCGGATGTAGTACACACAGCGGTGCCTCGCAGCAGACAAAACTCGACCAATCGGGAAACAGTCCTGTCGAAGTGAAGTTTGCTCCCGGCGGCAGGGTGCGCATTGACCTCTGTCCGAGTGGGGTGGAAATCATTGGAACCGATGACCCCGTACTGCGCGTTTCCTATCATCCGGGCCGTGAGGATGTCAGGGTTCGCATTGACGGGTCTGGCGATCGCGCTGACGTCAAGTTGACCGGCTGTCCGCATCCTTTCAACGCACGAATCGAGATTCCCAAATTGTCGGCGCTTTATGTTCGCATGATGGCGGGACAGTTGGACGTCCGTGACATTACTGGAGACAAGGACATCGAAATCAGCTTCGGTCAACTGAACGTAGATGTGGGCAACACCGACCAGTACGCGCGCGTCGACGCGTCGGTGAACAGCGGCGAAATCAAGGCCTCCGCTTTCTCAGTCCAGAAGGGTGGCTTGTTCCGCTCGTTCGATCAGCGTGGGCCGGGCAACTACCGTCTTCACGCACACGTGGGAGCGGGGCAGGTAGATCTGCGGTGATGCAAGTGGTCAGTGGGCAGTGGCCAGTGACCACTGACGAATGAAAATCGCTGGCTGACCACTGGCCACTGATCACTGGCCACTCTCTTGAGGCTTTGCCTGCCCGAACATAATCTCCAACACCAGCAAGCTCGCCCCCACCACGATGGCGCTATCGGCCAGATTGAAGACCGGCCACTGGTACTGCTTCACGTAGAAAAGAAGAAAATCGACAACGCGTCCGCTGGCCACGCGGTCCCAGAGATTGCCGACCGCTCCGCCCAGAATCAACGACAGTGCGACTCCGGCCAGCGTGATTGTGTGCGCCTGACGCCACAGCAGAATGGACACCACGATCATGGCCACGACCGAGAAGCTGATCAGCGCGGCAGTTTTCCAGTGAACATTCGAGTCGGCAAACAGGCTGAACGCCGCGCCGGTATTCTCGGTATGCGTGATGCGGAAGAACCCGGGGATGATCTGAATATGCGTGTACATCGCAATGCGAGTCGCGACGAGGTGTTTCGTCCAGCGGTCAAGCAGGACGACGATCAGGGCGATGAAGAAGTGGATAGCGCGGACACGAGAGATGGACATTCGAATTAATTATCTCTTGTCATCCTGAGGCGCCTCCTTTGCGCCGAAAGACCTGTGCAACTAGCCGGCAGTATCGAGGGTGCCGGCGAATTGCACAGGTCCTTCGCTTCGCTCAGGATGACAAAGTGGTTAGGGTTCAGCTTTTCGACTCCAGTTCTTTCAGTACGGCGCTGCAACGTTCGCACACCGTGGGATAGATCTTATCTTCGCCGACGTGCGTTGAATAATTCCAGCAGCGGTCGCACTTCGTTCCGTCCGCTTTCTTCACTTCGACTTTTACACCGCTGGTTCCGTTGCCCGAGCCTTGCGTGAGCGTCACCTGCGAGACGATGAACAGATAGCGAAGTTGCGCGGCGTACCGTTGCAGGAGCGAGTACACCGGATCGGAGGCCGTAATCGAGACCTGGGCCTCAAGTCCCGTGCCGATCAGCTTGCTGTTACGCGCCTCCTCGAGTGCTTTCAACACTTCATCGCGCACCGCGCGAAGCATCTTCCAGTCTTCCTCGGACTTAGCGTCGGTCACTGGAACATTCGGGCCGCCGAGAATTTCAGCACTCGTCGGGAACAACGCCAGATGCACACTTTCCGCGCGGCTCGACACCTTCGGCAGGTATTGCCAGACTTCTTCGCAGGTGAAGGTCATGATCGGGGCAAGCAGCCGGGTCAAAGCCTCGCCGATGCGCCAGATGGCAGTTTGCGCACTGCGACGAGCCTGCGATTTCGGTTCGAAAATATAGAGCCGATCTTTGAGCACGTCGAAATAAAACGCGCTCAGATCGACAATGCAGAAATGGTTCAGCCGGTGATAGATCCGGTGGAAGGCGAAATCATCGTAGGCCTTGCGGACGTCTTCGGCGAAAGCCGCTGTCTGCCGCAGCATGTACTGGTCGAGCGCCTCCATCTGATCGAAGGGAACTGCGTCTTTCGCCGGATCAAAGTCGCCGAGATTTCCTAGTACATAGCGAAAGGTGTTGCGAATTTTCTTGTAGTTCTCGCCGACGCGTTGCATGAGCGCTTCGGATCCGACGACATCTTCGCGAAAGTCGACGGACGCAACCCAGAGGCGCACGACTTCTCCGCCAAGGCGGCTTGAGATGTCAACGGGATCGACGTCGTTGCCGCGCGACTTCGACATCGCCTGGCCCTTTTCATCGAGTGTCCAGCCGGGCGTGACCACGCCTTTGTATGGAGGCGTCTGGTGCGTGCCCATCGCGCAGAGCAGGGAAGACTGAAACCATCCGCGATACTGATCGCCGCCTTCCAGATAAAGATCCGAAGGCCAGGGATAGCTTGGCTCATCATCGACCAGCGCAAGATAACTTGCGCCGGATTCAAGCCATACGTCGAAGATGTCGGTTTCTTTTTCGAACTTTGCACCGCCGCAGTGCGGACACTTCGTTCCGGCCGGAACGATGTTGTTGGGCGCATCGGTGAACCATGCGTCGGCGCCCGAGTTGCGGAATAGCTCGACCACTTTCTGGTTGATGGCTTTATCGTTGAGCGGCTTGCCGCAACTCTCGCAAAGAAATACAGCGATGGGCACGCCCCACACGCGCTGGCGAGAGATGCACCAATCCGGGCGAGTCTCGATCATGTTCGAGAGGCGCTCTTCCCCCCACGACGGATCCCATTTCACCTTCTTGATCTCTGAGAGCGTGCGGGTGCGCAACGTGTCATTCTTGCCAGCGCCTCCGGGCATGGGCGTTTCCATCGAGATAAACCACTGCTCGGTTGCGCGGAAGATCACCGGATTGTGGCAGCGCCAGCAGTGCGGATAGGAATGTTCCGTCTTCTCCGTATGCAGCAGCGCGCCGCGGCTGCGTACGAGATCGATAATCGGCTGGTTCGCATCCCAGACACGCTTGCCCGTGTACTCCGGAAGGCCGTTGCGCAGAATTCCTTTTTCGTCAACGTTGCTGGTTGCGTCGAGTCCATATTTCACGCCCGTGATGAAGTCCTCGGCACCATGCGATGGGGCTGTATGGACTACGCCCGTTCCTGTGTCCATGGTGACATAGTCGGCGAGCACGCCCAGAACTTTGCGATCGAGGAAAGGATGCTGGAAGTTCAAGCGTTCAAGCTTGCGTCCGGGAAAGTGCGCCAGCGGCTTGGGATCGACAAGGTTGCATTTCGAAGTGACTTCATTCGCCAACTTCGACGCAACGATGTAGACCTCGCCACCGGATTCGAGCGCGACGTATTCCTCGTCCGGATGAAATGCGACTGCCATGGAAGCTGGCAGTGTCCAGGGCGTGGTCGTCCAGATGATCGTCGAAACTTTCTTCCCGGCCAGGGCCGCATCGATCGTTGCGGGATCGTCGAGCAGACGATACTTCACCCACACCGTGCTGCTGGTGTGATTTTCGTATTCGACTTCAGCTTCGGCGAGCGCGGTCTCATCGTGCATGCACCAATACACCGCGCGCAGGCCTTTGTAGACGAATCCGTTTTCGTAAAACGAGAAGAATGTCGAGAGCACCACGGACTCGTATTGCGGAGTCATGGTCGCGTAGGGACGGTCGAAGCGTCCGAAGACCCCGATGCGCTTGAACTGCGTGCGCTGCAGGTCCAGATACTTCTCGGCGTACTTGCGGCAGGCGGCGCGCACGGCCGTGGGCGCCATTTGCAACTTCTTGCCGCCTAGTTCCTTGTCGACTTTGATCTCGATGGGCAGGCCGTGGCAATCCCAACCAGGGACGTAGGGTGCGTCGAATCCCGCCATCGTCTTTGATTTGACGATGAAATCCTTCAGGCACTTATTCATGGCCGTGCCCATGTGAATGGGCCCGCTGGTATAGGGAGGGCCATCGTGCAGGATGTAGCGCGGCGCGCCTTTCCGCGCTTCGCGGATGCGCTGGTAAAGGCCCATTTGATCCCAGCGTTGAAGCATTTTGGGTTCGTTCTGAGGCAGGTTGGCCTTCATGGGGAAGGCGGTTTGAGGCAGATTGATCGTCTTCTTGAGTTCGAACGGCACCTAGTGGTGTCTCCCAAATGTATGAATCCTTTCATTATAGGGAGCGATGGCAGCGAACGTCTATGCGCGGGATGGTGCGGAGTCGGTATCTCCCTACGACTGGTTCCCGCACTCGCCCGAGGTGTGGACGTTGGGTCGCGAGCTTACGACGGCTGAAAAATTTTTACCCTCAAGGAACTATTGTGCAGAGAGATCCGTTTTTTACCCCGGGAGGTTTGGGGATGCACAGGCAGGACATGTCTGTTTGGGAGTTACCCCGGCCCCACGAAATGGACTCGCAGAACCAGCAGCATCGGGTTACAATTTACCGTAAGCGCATGCCGGACCGATTTTGCTGGTTGGCTGAGGAAGTCTTTGCGGTGCAAAATCGGTTGAAATGGAAGCAACTTGTGGCAGGTGCCGCTCATCTGTGTAAGGAGCGGGTTCCAGAGTAGTTAGACATTTTCACACCGAGCAGCAAGGAAGTCCGTAGCGGGAATATGGGATCCCAAACAATCAATACGAATGTCCCCGGTTCAGAGCCTGAACTTCATCTGCTGATCGCAGATAATGAAGAGCCTCTTTATAAACACCTCTTCCGCGAGATTGACGAATTTTTCTTCCCCAAGAAGCTTCCGCCACTCAAGCTGGAATCCAAGCCGGAGCCCGTCAAAGATATATGGGGCTTCTACGACTACAAGCGGAATGGCGTTCTCGGTTCGACGGGCGTTCACGTCCTGATTATCGGGATGATTGCGTTGAGCTACGTGGTTTTCCGGCACGCAGTGACCGTTGCGCCGCAGCAGAAAGTGACCGTAGCGCTGGTCGATCCTGCTGATTTGCCTCCGCTGAAGCCCTCGAAGACGCAGGTTGGCGGTGGTGGCGGCGGTGGCGACCGCGACGTTTTGCAGGCCAGCCGAGGTAAGCTGCCGAAGTTTTCCATGCAGCAGATCACTCCGCCGATGGTGGTGGTTCGCAACGAGCATCCCAAGCTGACCGCGGAGCCGACCGTGGTTATTCCTCCGCAAGTTCAGATCGCTATGAATAACAACATGCCGAATCTTGGCGATCCGATGGCCCACGCGGTCCTGCCTTCGAATGGCACAGGCGCGGGCGGCGGTATCGGCACGGGTTCTGGCGGCGGCGTGGGATCAGGCAGCGGCCCGGGATTTGGTCCGGGAGAAGGCGGGGGCACCGGCGGCGGGATCTTCCACGTTGGTGGTGGCGTCAGCGCTCCGCGTCCGATTTACAATCCCGAGCCGGAATTCTCGGAAGAAGCACGAAAGGCGAAATACCAGGGAGTCTGCACGCTCTCGCTGATCGTGGGAGCGGACGGACGTCCGAGCAATATCCGGGTGGCATCAAGTTTGGGAATGGGCCTGGACGAAAAGGCCATTGAAGCGGTCAAGACCTGGCGCTTCGAACCCGCGATGAAGAACGGGCATCCCGTCGCGGTACAAATCGCGGTTGAGGTCGACTTCCACCTGTACTGAGATTTGGTTGAATCCAGAGCGTAGAAACGTAGCAAACGTTTCTACGCTTTTGTGTTTCTGAGAACGGCGAAGTAACCCTTCCAGCGAGTGCGGAATCCCAATCTCTCGTAGAGAGCGATGGCTCGGGCATTGTCGGCGCGCACGTGCAGGAACGGCGTCTCGCCGCGCTCGCGAATGCATCGCATCACCTCGAGCATCACCTTTCCCGCGTAGCCCTTACCGAGGTGATCGGGGTGAGTGCAAACGGCACTGACTTCCGTATAGCCGGGGACCTTAAGACGCTCACCGGCCATCGCGACGAGTTTGCCCTGATCTCGAATTCCAACGTAAAACCCAAGTTCGTGGGTGCGCGTTCCAAACGGGCCGGGCTTGGTGAGTGCGGTGAGTTCGATCATGTCAGCGGAATCTTCGGGACCGAGTTCCAGGATAGGAGGCTGCCCCTCGCTCACCCGAGAACTCCCAGCACCGTTGACGCACACCATCTGTACAAGCGGAGCTCCGACAACATAATCGAACCCGGCACGAGGCTCATACGGCTCGTTGAGGAAGATCGCCCCCGTGGCGCCCGGACTGATCAGGCCCGCCAGTGAACTATAGCCATCATCGTTCGGCTGATCGATCCCGCAGAGCGCTGTTACCTCTTGCGGAAATCGACGCGCGCTGGCGAAGCTCTCCGCAAAATGCGCTTGCCGCGTCGTGAGCGCCTGCCAGATGACATTGTCGAGTGGATGCATGGGTGAGATGTTGATTCCAACGGAGCTCACGAGGACACACTAATTCTGTGCAGGGTGACTCCCTATCCGAATCTTGCGGGGAATTTCGGTGAGAGATCGCCAACCTGGCGTCATTCCTTCAGATCCACGTGGGTGACCTTTTCGATCGGATGGCCCAAAAAACGTGGTCCAAGCCGTTCGAATTTTTCGGCCGAGTCCGTAGCGAAGAACCGGAGTCGGGCGGCTGTCCGGCGCTCTTCGTGAGCGTTGGTTGGTTTGGGCACCAACTGGTCGAAGTGCGCGGCCACCTCGCGGGCGGTAGATTCTGCCGAGTCCACAATATTTACGTGCGGAGGAGTGACGCGCGCCAAAAGAGGTTTGATCAATGGATAGTGCGTGCACCCGAGAACAATGGTGTCGGCGTCATGAAATCCGTCGGAGAAGGCCTCGTTGATATAAATCCGCGCGACCTGCTCGGTAACCGAGTGCTCCACCCATCCCTCTTCGACCAGAGGGACGAGCAAGGGGCAAGCCTTCTCGCGAGCCTGCAATCCACGGGACTCGAGCGCCTTGCGATAGGCGTGGCTGCTGACGGTCGCCTCGGTGCCAATTACCACGACTTTGCGATTTCGGCTAGCCCCTTCGGCGGCGGATGCGCCGGGTTCCACGACGCCAACGACCGGCACGTGAGCGGCTGCTGTAATGCGATCGAGTGCAAGAGCTGTTGCCGTGTTGCAGGCGATGACCAGCATTTGCGCGGCCTGGGATTCCAAGTACTGAGCCGCTTCGACCGCGTATTTCGCAACAGTTTCGACGGATTTCGAGCCGTAGGGAAGCCGGGCGGTATCGCCGAAGTAGGCATAATCGGCGGCCGGGACGAGTTCGAGTAAAGCTTTAAGGACCGTGAGGCCGCCGAAGCCGGAGTCGAAAACACCGATAGTGGGGCGACGAGCGGCGATGCTGGTGTTAGCGTTCAGACTCGTTGTTTCCTTTGGTTGCAGTGCACACGAAATAAGTGTACACTATATTCGTATGAAAAATATCACGATGAGTGCTGACGAATCGCTGATTGAGCAGGCGCGAGCCGTGGCGCACTCCGAACGTAGGACTCTGAATGCGGCGTTCCGAGAATGGCTGGAGCAATACGCGGCCCGGGCTGGCCGGGGTGCCGCGTTTCGAGCTTTGATGGAACGCCTGAAACATGTGGACTCCGGCGGCCGTCACTTCACGCGCGATGAAATGAATGAGCGCTAGATTTTTTTTAGACACTAACATCTTCGCGTACGCGGCGCATCCATCGCCTTCCTCTAAGACCAACATTTCCCTTCGTCTCATCGAGGACGGTCTCGACAGCGGAAATGGAATTGTAAGCTACCAAGTCGTGCAAGAGTTCTTCAGCGTGGCTTTTCGTAAGTTCCCCAAACCGATGTCTGGAGCCGAAGCGGAGGAGTTCTTCAACACGGTTTTTCGGCCCCTGCTCGCAGTCCATTCCTCTCCCGCTCTGTTTGTTTCCGCTCTGCAGATTTATCGGCAGCACAGCTTTTCCTGGTACGATTCGCTGATCGTGGCGGCCGCGCAGGAGGCTGGATGTTCCATGCTCTACACCGAGGATATGCAGGACGGTTTGCGCATTGGCAACTTGAAAGTCGAGAACCCCTTTCGCCGTCCTTCGGCGAACTAAGTCATTTCGAGCGTGCAACCTCGTGCGCCACCGCTGGAACCGACCCTGCAGCGCGGCAGCAGGGTCCTAAGGGAATTGGCGCACCGTGTGGGCACGTACGCGGATGTCCCAGAAAGGTGCAGATCTTGTCGGTAGCTTCGGGCGAGAGGATATGCTCGAACTTGCAGGCCTGCTGTTCGATTTCCGATTCGCTGTCCATCGCCAGGCTATCGGTAAACAGGCGCTCGGCCAACCGGTGGCGTCGGATGATGTTCCCGGCTTTTTCTCGTCCACGTGGGGTGAGTTGAACCACCAGAGTTCCGTCTCCTAATGAAGCGGATACGGGTTTCAGCGCATCGTGGCAAGGGTTCACAAAGGGCTTGTGATCGTGCGTTTCCGGAGGATGTGGGGAAGAAGCTACTAATCCCATCTGGATCATCTTCTCAATGGCCATGCTCACGGGAAGCGCGCCGTGTACTTCCATGCGCTCGACTTCGGCGATCTCGCCGTGCTCTTCGAGCACCCAGAGTTCTTCCAGGACTTCATCGAGTTGTTCCTCATCGGCCATGGAGAACGTCTCCATCGAGGCAATCTTGCCGTGATGCAGTTCGATGCGGCGGTCTGCCAGCCGCGCAACGACAGGGTCGTGCGTGACCATGACGATGGTCCGTCCCTGCTGATGGAACTCGCGCAGCAGCCGCAGCACGATTTCTTCATTCTGTGCGTCGAGATTGCCGGTAGGTTCGTCAGCAAGGATAATGCGCGGATCATTAATCAGCGCGCGGGCAATGCAGACGCGCTGCTGCTCGCCTCCGGACAGCTGCGAAGGCAAGTGATGGGCGCGGTCGCCAAGTCCGACGCGAGCCAGCGCTTCAACGGCCTCTTGTTCATCGGTCATGCTGTGGAAGTATTGGGCGAGCATGACATTTTCGACCGCGGTGAGGAAAGGAATCAGGTGAAACTGCTGGAAGATGAATCCGATCTTTTCCGCGCGCACGCGATTGAGTTCGGCGGCAGAGATTCCCGCAACGTTTTCTCCGTCGAGCCAAATTTCGCCTGAGGTGGGCTGATCGAGACAGCCGATCAGGTTCACGAGCGTCGATTTTCCGGAACCTGAGGGCCCCATAATCGACAGCCACTCGCCGGGCGTTACATGCAGCGAGATGTGGTCGAGGGCGTGAATGGCTCCGTTGCCGTTCTCTTTATCAGAACCATTACCCGATTCCTTGGCGGGGTAGAGCTTGGTCACGTTCTTGATCTGAATCATTTCACTCTCCCCTCAAGATCACGGCGGGTTGCACGCGGCGCAGCATCGCAATGGGCAGGATGGCTGCGAGCAGCGTTACCGCCATGCTACCAGCGAGCACGATCGGCAGGACGCCGAAGCGGGGGACCACGGCAGCATGGAAATTTACGCGTCCGATCCAGGCGGCGATGCCGATCCCGAGCAGGAATCCGATTACGGCACCGATCGCTCCCAACGCTGCCGCCTCAGCTGCGAAGAACCCGTTCAACAGCCGCTCGGAAGCACCCAGCGCTTTCATGATGGCGAAATCGCGGCGCCGGTCGAAAACCCATCCCATGAGCGTTGAGAGCACGCACAAGGCAGCCGTCAAAATAATCAAGGCTGCCGCTGCCAGCAGTGTCGCTCGCGTCTTGCCCAGCACGCGCGCCTCGCCTTCCATGATTTGGCGCACGGGGCGTACATCGGCGGCGGGAAGCGCCTGAGCGAGTTGGTGCATGGTGGATGCTACTTCCGTTGGCGAGCCATTCGCCGCTACTTCGATGGTCGTCGGCTGGACGCCGGTCCAGGAAACGAAGTCTTTCATCGGAATGTAGATGCGACTGTCTTCGGCGGCTCCGGTTTGCACGGTTCCTGAGGGCGCAACGTGAAGAGTCTTGCCCTGGAACGTCAGGTCGAACGGCTGACCTTTTGGCGAGACCAGAGGCATGGCCTTGGCGCCGATAAGAGCCTGCCCGGGTGCAGGCCAGTTGCTTACCGACCACCAGCGATTGAGTTGCTTCACGCGATCGAAATCGGTTCCGGCGACAACGATGGGCTGACCATCGGTGGTGCGCGCCACAATCAGGGCAAATGGAGCGGCGATGCCGCGTCCGCCGAGCACGGAATCGACTTGCGAGAGCGCATCGGCGGGAAGGGAATCGCCGTTCTTCGCGACGAGGATAATGTTTGCACCGTAGTTGCGGAATTCGCGCTGCAGCTTCGCCTGAACGTCCACGTAGAGGTTGAGCATTGCCGTGGCGACCGCTGCGGCCACCACCATGGCGAATAAGGCTGAGGCAGCGCGTCCACGACGCAGAACGGCGGCTCGCAGCAGCATCCGCATGAACATCGAGGTATGTGGGGCCTTCGCGCGACTGGCCGCGAGATCTTTCGCCTGGTGCGACATCGGAGCGCTCACAGTTCACCTCGAAGGGCGAATACCGGATCGAGCGTCACTGCGCGCCGGATAGCGAGAGCACTTCCTGCAAACGTCACAATCACCGCAATCGCAAGAATCACAGGAAACAAAACAGGGGCTATTGATATCTGCGAGTTGAAGATCGAGTGGCCGATCTGGTGCGCCAGCAGTGTGCCAATTCCGAATCCGAGCGCACCGCCGATCAGCGCCAGTAGCGTTGCTTCCGCGAAGAAGATAGCTGCAACCGCGATCTTTCCGGCACCCAATGCTTTCATCAGGCCAACCTCTGCACGGCGTTCGAAGATGGCGGTGGCCATGGCGGCAGAGACTGCCAGTGCCGAGGCGAAGAGAGCGGCGAGCGTGATCAGGAAAATCAGGCCTTCGATGCGGGTCAGGATCGCGCCTTCATTCTGCGAAACCTGACGGATTTGCTCGGCGTGCGAGTGCGACATGGCCTCGGTCAACTGCAGAGCAATGGCTTGAGGATAAGGCGTGCAATACCAGCGATCGTAAATTGCTCCCGACATGCTCTTGGGATCGCGACGCGCAAAAGCGTCCTCCGGCTTGGTGAGAGCGCTGACGTAGACGCGCTTCACGGCATCAGGCTTGCCGATGATTCCTTGCGCTATTTTCAGCGGGGCGACGATTTCGTTATCTTCCGCTCCGCCGCTGGAAAGGATGCCGCTGACACGATGCGGAGACCCCGAGATCGTGAGTTCGTCTCCCGGCTTGAATCCGAGATTTTGCGCAAGCCGCTCACCAACCAGAACATCGTTGGAGTTGTCACCCGGCCATGAACCAGTAACCTTCCACCACGGGAAAGTTGTCCGCACACCGGTCGTGAATGTCTCATTCCCGTATGACACTTGCTTCGCGAAATAAGTTCCGAGCAGGGGCACTTCTACCCGCTGGCCATGGCGCTCGATCGCCGCAATGGTCGGCAAGGTCGGGGCAAACGCGGTGATGTTGTTGTGCCAGAAGATCCCCTTGATTTTGGGCAGGTCTGCTTCGCTCAGGAAAGCGCCATCGCTGGGCGGCTTGAGATTCACGCCGCCAATTTCAACGTCAAGCGTATCCTCCTGCGGAGTGACGACCAGATTTGCGCCGATGGTGCGGAGCTCGCGGCTGATCTTGTCGCCGATGTCGGTGGCGACCCCGATCATCGCTGTTGCGACGGTTACGCCAAGAGTGATGGCCGCTCCGGCCAGAACTTTACGCCGCTTCTGGCGCCGGAAGGATTCGTAGACGAGCCGAAGAAACATCGGCTACTGTCCTCCGAAGACGCGGCCGCCCGCCGCGACGTCGGACTCCTGGATGATGATGGCATCGGCGGTCTGGATCGCCTTCAGAGGGATTGGATTGCAGCCTCCCTCGGTCCCGATGGACTGCGGATTGATGGGCGCTGCGCAATTCTTGCAGACCACGCCGTTGCCGCTTTTGTAGAAGCCCACCGCGCCACAAATCTGACAGGCATCAAAGACGGTGGAAATCTTGCCATCGGGCTTCTTGTAGAGCCAGAAACGGATTTCAGTGCCGTTTTCCTTAGCCTGGAAGCGATGCAGGTCGCCGTCAGAAACCTGGGTTAGCGGGATGCTCACTTGCCGGTTGGTAAAGGTAACTTCGGTTGCCGGGGAGAGTGCGCTCACGTTTTTCGTGTAGACGAATTCCGCCGTCACCATCGCGATGAAAACGAACGAGAAGGTGTAGACGGAGCCCATCCAGAGCCGCTCGCGGCGCGCAGTCCATGTGGCTTTACGGCGTTGCGCAGGAGAGGCATCGGGGACGATCTGTGGGGCGCGGCGCTTGGCTTCAAAGAGAACCATCAGCGCGGCCAATGCGAAGATTGTCACGAAGAAGAACCAGTCGTTGCTGACGATCGGCCCGATGATCGCCATTTCCCGCTTGGAGGAGGGAAGTACGCCACTTTCTGACAGTTCGTGCAGGCCGGAGATCACCAGTTGCGCCGCGACCAAGAACATAATCGCCGTCGTCACTTTGAAAAACTTCTGAAGGTTGATACGGACGCTGCCCTTGACGAACATCACGCCGAAAGCGATCGCGGCGATCAGGCCGAGCAGAGTTCCCAGAAAGCTCATGAGCTCTGTGGAGTTCAGTGAGACTCCGGCGAGGATCAGGACCGTTTCTGCGCCCTCGCGCAGGACCATCAGGAAAATGAAGACGAACAATCCGAACCAGGCGTCATTGCCGGCCAGCAACCCGACTTTGCCTTCGATCTGACCTTTGAGCTTTCGGCCGGTCTTCATCATGAAGACGACCATGGTGACGACGAAAAACGCGGCCACCAGCATGACCCAGCCCTCGAAAACGTCTTCGTTCAAGTGGGTGCGGGAGATGACGATGGCGACCCCGATGCTCCCTAGAAAGGCGGCAACGAGGGCCAAATACACGGTCTTGCGGAGTTCGGGACGGCCAATCTTGGTCAGATAAGCCAGGGTAATGCCGACGATCAAGGCGGCCTCGACCCCTTCGCGTAACGTGATGATAAAAGCCTGAAGCATCTAGAGAGCCCCTAAGACGGCGGAAAGCCAGGAACCATTTTGAAAATGAATTTCAATTTCAACTTCAAGGATATCGTCGGCCCGCCAGAGCAGTCAATCCGTTGCCTCACAAACGGTTGTGATTAGGATCACAACGGTCGAAATTAGATGCTGAAGTGCATTTCGGAGCAGCAGAATACGCCTTTGGGTGCCTTGTGGGATACAGGAGTACTGAGGGCTCCGAAAATACCGACTGGATCAGACTGAATTCATTTCGTCAAAGAGACCTTGGCGGTTCTGTGGTCATTCAGGCTTGTGAGTTGGAGAATTCCTGTCATCGTCGTGCCATCGAGCTTAAGGTCGTAAGCGAACTTCCACTCTCCGGTCGTTATCTCGAATTGAATGCGGTCGCCTTCGACCTTGCCATTTTCGAGCGGATACTGCTCACTCTCGTCGGGTCCACCGCTGCCGGTGAGCTTGCTTCCGTCCTGTTTGAAGGTAAACAGTTGGGGAATGTCGTGGTCGCCGCCGTCGACTCTGAAATGTCCCGACCAGCGCCCGCTCACAGTTGCGGCAGTCGCATTCAACGCGAACAGCAATAGGGCGAGGACTACGTTTCTCATGCAAAGCGCTCCTTTGCGGCAGAGCGACCGGACACGTACAAAATCTTGTTGCGGTGCAGCCAGATGAAGAGTCCGCTGAATGCCTGGACGACCAGCATCGTGCTGACTAGTGCCGCGAGGATTCGACTCGGCCATCCCAGGATATTGCCTGTGTGGACTGCTTCATTCGCGGCCAAGAATCGATCTCCGACTGACAAATCCTCGGACCGGCTGAACGACACCACGCTTCCATCCGAAGGATCCACGGCAACCGAATTGCGTTCGCCCGCAACCCTGTCCTGCTGATTCACGAGTTCTATCCGATATAAGCCGCCGTACGCTGGCATCTGCACTCGATACACGACTGCGCCGGGCATCTGGGAACGAGCGATGGCTACTGCTCGATCCGGATCAATGGACGCCGTTCCCACGACAACCTTCGGTCGTGCTTGCGAAATCTGTGTCGGCCCGGACCGGGTGAATGTGTAGATGACTGTAGCGGCTTGTTGTTCAAATCCAAGCACTACTCCCGTTAGGGCAAGCAGTGCCAGCGGGACCAACGAACAGATTCCAATCACATTGTGCAGGTCGAACCAGAAGCGCCTTGGCCCGCTTTCCCGGTGAATGGTGATTCGTTTGAGCGGCCACCAAAGATACAAACCGGAGACGGCGGAGAAAAGCGCGGCCACAGCCGACCAACGCGCGATTTCTCTGCCAACTTGTCGGAGGCCCAGCCGTGTGTGGAGCGCTCGGACAACTCCCAGAAACGTCTGGCCACGAGTCCGGACGCCTAGAACTTCTCCTGTGTACTGATTCACATACGCAACACCGCTGGGAAGCAGCACTTGGGAAGACAGCCGCGGGGATAACGAGTTTACGTAAGCTACAACGGGCTCCGCGCCCAGTTGCCGCGAAACGTTGGCACCAATCTCTTGCAGTGAGAGTGGACGCTCAGCGGGCGTGACATATGCCAGGTGCGGGTGCAAAAGACGATCCAATTCGGGCTCGAACTCGAGAATGCTCCCGGTTATGCCTTGAATCACCATGAACGCTCCAGCAACGAGTGCCGTGAACAGATGGAGATTCAGGACGAGCTTACGCACGGTTCGACCTCGGAGACTCTGTGAACAACGGATGTTCAGCCCAGCGGTGCGCAAGGATTGTCCCTCAATAAGAGGAAAATCGGGAGGAAAATCGAAGGTCACCACATTTTTTGGGGCGACGATTGCAAGCACTTTAAATGCACGTTGAAACCCAGGCTTAGAGCTTCTTCAGAAAGGATTCGGCGTCGGTGGCGCGCGGGAACAATTTTTCTTCCGCCTGGAATTCGGCTGAGTGCACGCAGCGACGGCTGCCACGCAATCGCACGGGATGTTTTAAATGCAGCATCTCGTGATAGACGATGTATTCGACCACATATCGCGGCACTGCGGGATGGTCGAAGATGCGACTGATAATGATGGCATTGTGGGCCGGATCGTAGTGGCCGAGAATGCGGCGCGTTTTGGTCTGGCTCCAACTCATGCGCGGACGCGCCATGAGGCCATGAAAAAAGCGCGTGTTGAGTTCTTCGAAGATTGAGTCGAGGTCGTAGTAGTGGCCTCGGGGCGAGCGCAGCAGTTTTCGTCCGCGCATTTGCCGGACCAGATGCGCCTTGCGCACAAGGTCGTGGCTGCCGATGTATTTGCGATAGCGGGCCGCGTGCCCGCGGTCTATCGGCTGGCGGTACATCTTCGCAAGAAGGATGTGCGCAATCGCCCGGAGTACACTTTCAGGCGCGCCTTCCAGCAGGTCCGAAAGACGCACCAGCAGCTTGCCTTGGCGCAGGCGAATCGTGTTATTTACGTTGGCAAAAGCAAAGAAATCGATCTTCATCTCGGGAACGGGATTTCCCGGACGAAGTTCACGATAGGTTTCCTGGAAAAGTTCGAGTAGGCCTTCACGCACGGTGCGTAGATTAGCACGGGGAACCGGGGCCAGGGATCAGGGGTTAGGTTTACCCCACGTCCCTAAACCATAGCCTCACTTCCTACTCCTGGACTCCCGTTCCTTCCGAGGGATGCTTGTTTAATTTCTTGTGTTTCGCTTGCTCTTCCTGGTCGGCAAGCAACTTGCGATGATCGTCGGTGGAACTGTCGACGGTGTCCATGGCGTTGTCGAGAACGAATTGATACTGCTGTGCTTCGGCGGGAGACACGCCGGCGGAGTCCTTGAGCGCCCGCAGCTTGGACTGAAATTCTGTATCAGCATCAATGACGGTCTTGAGGGGCTTGCGGATGTCGTCCCGGCGGTCGACATAGGTATCGATGTTGTCGTTCAATTCGTCGTAAAGCAACTGGAAATCGTCGAGCAGATCATGAGTCTGTCGAGCGCGATCTTTTGTCTTGGGGTCGCTCCGGACCTCTTCCAGTTTCACCAGCCGCGCGCGCGCGAACTGTACATAAAGTGGAAGCCGCAACCGTGGTTCCCAGCTGGTATCGCGAACCTGGTCGATTTCCGCCTGGGTCAGTGGATCGCGATGGCGCTGGGCGCGCAGGGGGACAGCGGCGAACAGGAAAAGCATTGCCGCGTAGATTCGCAGAGCTTTCATTTCACACCTTTTGGAAACATCGAGCCGAGCAGATCATCGCGCACTCGTTCAAGACGGCTGATCGCATCCTGTACCGGAGGCTGATCTTCTTTCCCCAGGAGATGCAGAACATTATTGAGCTTGCGAGTCATCGCGCGTACCGAGATTTCTGTTTGTTTCTGATGCTTGTTAGATTGAATGGAGTAATCGCGCGCCAGTTCCGAAAATGCGACCACATCCGTAAGCGGCGCCTGAGCGTTTGCTATATCTCCCGCCTCATAAAGCTTTTTGGATAAGTCGAGCTGTTTCTCGGCGATTTGGACACAGATGTGAACCTTGTCAGGAACACTCGCAACGGACACCCGGGCTTTGAGTTGATCCACCGAGAGATCGTCACGTGATTTTGTCAACCCGGGTATCGCGAGAAGCAGCAAAAGTGCCACGCTATAGGGGCAACTGAAGAAAAAACTGCGAAGGTTCTTGGCGGTAGGATGCACCAACTGGGGGAGGGAATTGCAGTCCTCTAGAGGCAGCAGGCATTCAAAGGCACTGGCTTTAGTATTCCGCGAACCCACTTCGAAACCCATCCGTTCACCCCAGGACACCCCGGATCACTGTTTCTTTGGTTGCAGTGCGATCAAACGGTGTTTCGCCTGCCACTCCTGATCAGGATACTTGCCGTTGGCCGTATCGAGGAAGTGCTGGTAAAACTCGACTGCTTGTTTCACCTGCTGCAGATGATCATACGCGGACGCACGGAGGAAATACGTGACCGGCATTTCCGGCAGATATTTCGCCCGTATGTCCAGTGATTGGATGACCAGTGGATAATTTTTGTTTTGATCGGCTGCAAATGCAAGGTCGCCGTAGGCTTCGCCGAGGTCGGGCTTGAGTTTCACGGTCGTCAGAAATTCCTGCTGCGCTTCGGAGTCCTTTTTCTGCCGCAGCAGACTCTGCCCCAGTCCGCGGTGAAAGCCCGCGTCGCCGGGATGGGCCGCGATAAGAGACCGGTACAAAGCCTCGGCTTGGGCGGGTTTACCGGCCGTCGTATAAAGGTCTGCCAGATCGCGCTGAACGGAAGCATCTCCTGGAGAAAGCTTGTCGGCGCTTTCCAGTTCGGCGATCGCCTCGTCATTTTTTCCCTCAGCGGCGAGCACGCGCCCCAGTTGCATGTGTGCAGCGGCGTTCTCGGGATGGGCAGCCACGAGTTTGTGCAATTCGGCCGCTGCCTGCGGGAACTGGCGTCCACGCATGTAGATGTTGGCTAAGCCGGTCGCTGCATCGAGGGAAGACGGATCGATGGCCTGTGCGGCCCTGTATTCCTGCTCGGCTTCGGAAAACCTGTTCTGCTTTTCCAGCAGGAGGCCGGAGGCCAGATGCGGCTCGGGATCGTTTGGCTGCAACGTGGCAGCCTGATGATAGGCAGCCAGCGCTTCGTCAGGCTTGCTCGTCTCGATCACGTGCGCGAGCGAAAGCCAGGCTCGCTCTTTCGCTTCAGCGGGATGACCGCTAGGTTTCAGTTCTGTGGCTGCGCGCAGAAACTTCTCAGCGTCCGTTTGTCCGCTCTTTGCAAGTTGCAGCCCGAGATTCAGATTCGATTCGAAAACGTCGGGTTTGGCGGCGACGGCTTTCCGGTAGGCTGCAATCGAGTCGTCGGTCTTGCCCAGTGCATTTTCGGTGAATCCCAGATCGAACCACGCGACATAACTCGTAGGATCTTTCCCGACGAGGGTCTGCAGAACCGTTTCAGCCGACGCATAATCCTTCTTTTGGATAAGTTCCTCGGCCTTGGCCAGTTCTGGAGGTGGACCCACTTCTTCTTCGACGGTGGTATGGTGAACGCCCTTGTGACCAGGCTTTCCACTCGACGAAGAGTCTTCTTGGGAAGTCATGTCCTGCTGGGGGTGCGCCGGGTGCGCGTACGAGGGCGTACTTGCCGCTGTCAAGGCTAAGGTTGCCGCGGCAAGAAGCTTACGAGCGCCCGTTAGACCCCGCTTTCCCGTTTCCATTCAGCACACGTGCCAGGTATTTACCGGTATAGGATCCTGCAATTTTGGCGATCGCTTCCGGCGGACCGAGGCCCACGATTTTGCCGCCGCGATTGCCGCCCTCCGGGCCAAGATCGATGACCCAATCGGCCGTCTTGATGACTTCCAGATTATGCTCGATAACAACAATCGATCCCCCTGCTTCAATCAGACGGCGAAAGGCTGCAAGGAGTTTGCTGACGTCGTCAAAATGAAGGCCGGTTGTGGGTTCGTCGAAGATGTAAAGCAGGCGGCGCTTGGCTTTTGTGCCCTCTCCCGAGCCACGACCGCTTTCTTTCGTCGCGGGCTGCAAGTGCGCCGCCAGTTTCATACGCTGCGCCTCGCCTCCGGAAAGCGTCGTAGCCGATTGTCCCAGCCGCAGATATCCCAGGCCGACTTCTTCCAATGTGCGCAGTTTTTCGGTGATTTTGGGAGCCTCGGCGAAGAATTTCAACGCTTCTTTCACCGTAAGGTTCAGCACTTCGTGGATATTCTTGCCCTTATAGCGCACTTCGAGCACGGTGGGCTTGAAGCGCGTGCCTTTGCATTCTTCGCAAATCAATTCCACGTCGGCGAGGAACTGCATTTCGACCGTAACGGTGCCATCACCTTGGCAGACTTCGCACCGTCCTCCCGGAATGTTGAAGGAGAAGTGTCCTGCGCTGAAACCGCGCTTTTTTGCTTCGGGCAGGGAAGCAAATAACTCCCGGATGGCGTCGAAGGCCTTGGTGTACGTCACAGGATTCGAACGCGGCGTACGTCCGATGGGCGACTGATCGACGAGCACAACTTCCTCGATGAATTGAGCGCCATCGAGGCTCTCCCAGGTGGCGGAAGTGCCATTTCCGCTACCGGGCTGCTGCTTGGCTTGCGCCAGGGCTTTGTAGATCACCTGATGCAGCAGGGTGGATTTGCCCGATCCAGAGACGCCGGTGATAGCCACCAGCATGCCGAGTGGGATCGTGATATCCACGTTCTTGAGATTGTTCGCGCGGACGCCGCGCACGCGGATCTGCTGATTGCCTGGTTTGCGCCGGGTTGCAGGAGGTTGAATGCGCAAGTCTTCGGAAAGATATTTCCCGGTCAAAGATGCGGGATTGTGCACGATCTCGTCGTACGTGCCCCCTGCGATCAGCTTTCCGCCGTTCTCGCCGGCACCGGGACCCAGGTCGAGAATGCGATCGGCCGAGCGCATGATGTCGGGATCGTGCTCAACGACGAGGATCGTGTTTCCCAGATTGCGCAGGTCATGCAGGATCTTCACCAATCGATGCGTGTCGCGCGCGTGTAGGCCGATCGAAGGTTCATCGAGGACGTATAAAGTTCCCACCAGTCGAGAGCCCAGCGAAGTCGCGAGCTGAATGCGCTGCGCTTCGCCGCCCGAAAGGGTGGAAGAGAGGCGGTCTAATGTTAAGTACTCCAGACCCACGTCATTCAGGAAGCGCAGCCGCTGCCGGATTTCCTCAAGCACTTTGTCCGCTATCTCGGCCTCTTGCGCGCTCAACTCGACCTGATCAAAAAACTTCTGCGCATCTTCGACGGTTAGCGAGCAGACTTCGCACAGGTTGCGCCCCTGAATCTTGACTTGACGGGCTTCCATCCGCAGCCGGCTGCCATTGCAGTCCGAGCAGGTGGAATAACCGCGGTAGCGGCTCAAGAAAACGCGTACGTGCAGCTTGTATTTCTTGCGCTCCAGATGATTGAAGAATCCGCGTACCCCGAGGAATCTGCCTTCACCATGGAGGACGAGATTCTTATGTTCTTCCGCGAGGTCGATCCAGGCCATGTCGAGTGGAATGCCGGCGGCTTTCGCGTAGCGCTTCAAATCGGTAAAGAGCGGGCGGTACTTCGGCTTGGTCCAGGGTTCAATCGCACCTTCGGCCAACGTCTTCATCTTGTCAGGAATGACCAGGTCGAGGTCGAAGTCGATCGTATTTCCGAAGCCCTGACATTTCGGGCAAGCGCCGTAAGGATTGTTGAACGAGAAAAGACGAGGCTCGGGCTCTTCGTAGCGGATGTCGCAGAACTTGCATTCAAATCGCTGGGCAAAGCGAAGCGAGCGCGTGGAGGGCGCGCCCCCGCGCGCTTCTGTCTCCGTCGCACCGGAATTTGGTTGCTCAAAGATGACTTCGCCCGATTCCCGATACGCGATCTCGATCGCATCCACAATGCGGGACCGAGCGTCTGGTGCAACCGTCAATCGATCGACAAGCACGAAGACTGGTTCGGCGAAGTTGACATCCAGTAGCGACTCAGGGGTGGAGAATTCGAAGATCTGGCCGTTTTGATAGAGTCGGTTGAATCCAGCTTTGCGCAAGTCGAAGAGTCGGGTCTTCAACGCATCGGTCAAAGCAGCCGCCATGGTTGAACCTTGCTTTGCCGGGGACTTCCTGGCTCTGGACGACTTAGCTGGTTTCTCGATGGGTTGCACGGCAGGCACACCCGGCCGCTGCAGAGGAAAGAGCACCTGCAAGCGAGTCTCAGGCTCAAGCGCCAGAATCGCGTCAGCGACCTCATCGACGGTGTCCTTCTTCACCTCCCGGCCACAGTTCACACAATAGGTGCGGCCGACCCGGGCAAAGAGCAGACGCAGGTAGTCATAGATCTCTGTGGCTGTCGCTACGGTCGATCGCGGATTGCGGGTCGTATTCTTCTGCCGGATGGCGACAGCTGGAGCGATCCCGTCGATTGTGTCGGCATCCGGCTTCTCAATGCGTTCCAGAAACTGCCTGGCATACGCCGAGAGCGATTCTACGTAGCGGCGCTGTCCCTCGGCATAGATCGTGTCGAAGGCGAGGGAAGACTTACCGGATCCGGAGACCCCCGTGACCACCGTCAGGGTGTTATGAGGGACCTCAAAATCGATATTTTTGAGGTTATGGACGCGTGCGCCGCGTACGACGATGCTATCAGTCTGCGTCGGAGTTGAAGACATCGAAATCAGGGCCGCAGCCATACCAGAACCCGAGCGCAAGCGCCCAGAGGGCTCCGGAAGGGTCTGTGAATCTTTCTATTATAAGTGATTTCGAGGCTGGCGCGGTGGCCCGGAACGTGTCAGCGCGATGGCCCGTTGTGCCTTCGCGTCGTCCATGCTGCGAGCAAACAGCAGATTCCTCGCGGCCTCGCCGCTGCGGAATGACAAGTCGGAGGTATTACTTACCAGTCTCGGCCACTGCGGAATGACAAATCGGAGGTACTGCCTGCTAGTCCTGATCGTTTTCACGGTCACGGCGGCGTGCGTAACGAACAATCAAAGTCGTTCCGAGAGTTACAGCACCAAGTGGCGGCATGACCATTACGAGGATCGCGCGGTTGATCGCGCGCTGACCTTCCTTCGGCGTGGCCCGGGCGTTGGCGCGGCACATGGCACAACTCTGGGCGATAGCGGGCACTGTCCAGAGTGCCAGCAGCAGCAATGCGAACGCCGAACCGTTGCGGAGTGCTCGCACGTCACTGCACTCCGAGGTGAATGATCCGATCTGCGTCGGGGAAGAAGAAGAAATACATGATGATGAAGCAGGCCACGACGGAGAGCACCAGCACCCATCGCATCAGGGCAATCTCGAATTTCAGGTGCATGAAGTAACCGATAATCAGCGCCGATTTGATCACCGAGAGAAGTAGCAGAACCTCAAGCATCCGCACTGCCGTGAACACCTGCCTGTAACCGAGGACTACTTCGATGGCGGTCAGGACGAGCAGCGCGCCCCATACCCAGAAGTACTGAGTTTTGCTGTCATCATGCTTGGCGATGTCGTGCATATTGGTTTTCCTCTGTGTAACCCTGTGATCTCTGTGGTGAGTGCTTCAATTTACTTTGGTTGACATCAAGTACACGAGCGGGAAGATGAACATCCATACCAGGTCGACGAAGTGCCAGTACAACCCGGAGACCTCCACATCGTGCGCGTCGTAGTCCTTGGGTTTGAGGAACAGAATCACGGCGGCCAGAATCAAGCCAAGCAGCAGGGCATGAATTCCGTAGTGAAACACGTTGTCCGATGGAATCAAAAGGAAGCCAGCCAACCAGATTGCTCCCAAAATCGGCAGGAACAGCTTGCGGAGCGCCACAACACCGAGATAAATCACGCCGATGGTGACGTGCAACATATGCATCGCCGTGAGCGTGAAGAATGTCGCGGGAAATTGCTGGACCGTTCTCGAAACATCAGCCAGTTCGCCGGTCGCAGCCTTCGCAGGAGCGGGAAATCCCGGCAGAGTAAGGCCTTCGCCAATGAGTTTGGTCCACTCCATCCCGTGCAGAACAATGAATGCAGTGCCGAACGCCATGGTGGCGAGTAGCCAGTTGCGCGTCCATGCCCGATCTTTACGCTGCGCCGCGAAGACTCCCAGAACCATCGTCAAGGAACTCGAGAGCAGGCAGGCCGTCATAATTGTGGCGTTCGCGATGCTCTCCGCGTGAAACGGAGTGGGCCACGGATTGGTATAGATTCGGTTGTAGCTGAACGCGAACAGCAGCGCCCCGAAGGTCAGAGAGTCTGAGGCCAGGAACAGCCACATCCCCACCTTCTTCGAATAAGCCCCGAACAGCGGCGCCTCAAAAGCCCCGGGCGCAGCATGTGTAGTTGCGGGCAAACCCTGAACAGCATCGTGCTCCAACGTAGCGTCTGCCATTCCCCAGTTCCCCTTCTTAAAAGTTTCAAGTTTCAGAGTTTCGAGTTTCAAGTCAAAGCGCGAGTCGCAACTTTGAAACCTTGAAACCTACTTTATCTGGCGAACCCTAACAACGCGAACACATAAAGCCACAGAACGAGCATGAAATGCCAATACCAGGCGGTGATATCGACCGCGATCCGGCGCGCCTCAACGGGCTTGTGCAGAAGGGAAGAACTGGCTGCCCAGATCAGCGCAATCATTCCTCCGGCAAGGTGTACCGCGTGCGCAATCGTCAGCAGAAAGGCGAACGAGCTGCTCGGATTCGTGTCTACGTAGAATCCTCGATTGTGCATCTCGCCCCACGCGGCAAACTGACCGGCGAAGAAAGCAAATCCCAGAATGACGGTAACCCCCAGCCACGGAAAATCTTTCTCGTTACCAAGGGAGATCCCGGGAATGGACGCAACCGGCGCCAGGGCCGCCTGCCGTGCTGCTTTTCGCCGCGCAAGTTCAATGCTCACGCTACTGGCGGCCAGAAGTGCGGTATTGATTGCTAGCAGTGCCCAGGGCAAGTCGATGCCGCCCCAGTCGCGTACGTAGCTGTTCGACTGCCCGTCAAAGGTGGGCAGCCCGCGGCGGAAAATGTAGGCACTGGTCAGCGAAATGAAAACCATTCCGACGGTGGCGACCGCGCAGATCAGTCCGAGCCGAGCCCGCCGCAGCCGCGCACCGTAATCTGGAATGTCGCCGCCGCGTCCATCGTCTCCTCCGCCCGTTGCCGGGGGTGCGGGAGGTTTATGTCCAATGTCATCAACCGGGGTACTTGGGATATAGGTCGCCATAACTACTTAGTGCGTCACTCAATCAACCGGGTTGCCACTTACCTCGGGGGTTAATGCCCCGCATTTTCGCTATTTCACGGCGCGGCTAAAGCCGAGCCATTCACCGCTGGCGGCGCGTTTCGAACCTGTGCCTTACCAGAAACCGGGATATCTGCGTCCCTTCTGAAGTCTTCTCCTTCCGAGAAAGTTGATCGTCAGTGTGCGGCAGCGCTCACCGGATCCGTTTGCATCACGTAATCCTTCGGCGCGCCGGGTACTCCGTACTCATAAGGCCCGTGATTTACCACGGGAGTCTTTCCACCGAAATTGTCGTGCGGAGGTGGCGTTGTTGTCGTCCACTCGAGGGTTGTGGCCTCCCATGGATTGTCGCTGGCCTTTGGACCCTTGAACATGCTCCAGAACAAGTTGATGACGAAGATGAACTGTGCCGCAATCGTAATAAACGCGGCATAGGTCATGAACGTCTGAAGCGGGATCAGCTTCGTCTGATATGCGACTTCCGTGAACTGCGAGTAGCGACGAGTCTGTCCGGCCATGCCCAGATAGTGCATCGGCATGAAGATGGCGTAGGTTCCGGCCAGGGTGATGAAGAAATGAATGCGTCCCCAGGTTTCGTTCATCATGCGGCCGAACATCTTCGGGAACCAGTAGTAGCTCGCCGCGAAGATTCCGAAGATCGCCGCCACTCCCATGATCAGGTGAAAGTGCCCGACGACGAAGTAGGTGTCATGCAGTTGAATATCAAGGACCGGCTGCGCCAGGAACGGTCCACTCAATCCGCCGGAGACGAACAGCGATACGAAACCGATGGCATAGAGCATCGGCGTATGGAAGCGTATGTGTCCCTTCCACATCGTGCCCAGCCAGTTGAATGTCTTGATCGCCGATGGCACGCCAATGCACATGGTCAGAATCGAGAACGCGAAGGCCGAATAGGGGCTCATGCCGCTCATGAACATGTGATGGCCCCAGACCATGAATCCGAAGAAGCCGATGGCCAGCATGGCGTAGACCATCGCGCGATATCCGAAGATGGGCTTGCGCGAGAAGGTCGAGAGAATCTGCGAAGCCACGCCCATGCCCGGCAGAATCGCAATGTAGACCTCGGGATGTCCGAAGAACCAGAACAGGTGCTGCCACAGCAACGGAGATCCGCCCTTATGCCCCATCACCGTTCCATTCACCACCACAAGCGGAACATAGAAGCTTGTACCCATGTTGCGGTCCATCAGGAGAAGAATTCCTGCGGAGAGGAGCACGCCGAAGGCCAGCAGCCCAAGAATGGCGGTGATGAACCACGACCAAACGGTAAGAGGCATGCGCATTAGCGTCATGCCTTTTGCGCGCAGATCGAGCGTGGTTGTGATGAAGTTCAGCGCGCCCATCAGCGAAGCGACGCAGAAGATCGCAATGCTCGTTACCCACAGGTCCGCGCCGAGTTGCTCACCCGGCCCAGCCGATGGCAGAGCGCTGAGCGGCGGATATCCGGTCCAGCCATGCAGGGGCGCGCCCCCCGTCACAAAAAATGCCGCCAAAATCGTGATGAATCCCACGAAAGTTGTCCAGAACGACAGCATGTTCAGCACCGGGAAAGCCATATCCGGTGCTCCGATCTGGATGGGCAGCATGTAATTCCCAAAGCCGCCCTGGGGCGCGGTGGTCAGCACGAAGAACACCATGATGGTGCCGTGCATGGTCAACAGGCTGAGATAGGTCTCCGGCTTGATCTCGCCTACCAGCGGCAAAACAGCCGTTGGCCAGATCATGTGGATGCGCATCAGCAGGGAGAGAAACATCCCGACAAAAACGGCCGTGAGCGCGAGGAAGTAGTACTGAAGTCCGATTACCTTGTGGTCGAGGCTGAAAATGTATTTTCGAATGAACCCTTGAGGAGCGTGCGAGTGAACGTGAGCCGGGGTCGCCATTACTGTTTCTCTGCCTCCCGCGCAGCCAACCACTTATCGAAATCTTCCTGGCTAACGACATGAACCATGCCGTGCATCTTGTAGTGCCCAAGGCCGCAAAGCTCGGCACAGGCAATCTCGTATTCCCCGATCTGCGTGGGCTTGAAGTGCATGTGGATGTTCAACCCGGGCACGGCATCCTGCTTAAAACGCAGCGAGGGGATGAAGAGATCATGAATGACGTCGACGGAGCGCAGGCTCACATCGACCTCCCGATTGACCGGGAGATACATGGTCCCCGTCACAACGTCGTCTTTGGAGGCAGGGTCAGAGGTATTAAGCCCAACCGCCGCTTCGCCACCGGATGATGGATCGATCAGCTTCGGGCTTGTCGGACCGTACTTGCCGTCGGGGCCGGGATAACGGAAGTACCAAGCAAACTGCATGCCGGTGGCCTCGACCTGCACGGCGCCAGGCTCGGCGGCATCGAAGCGCTGGCTGGCCCACACGTTGCTCCCCATCAGGTTCAATCCGATGAACAGGATTGCGGTGAGAATCGTCCACGTGATCTCCAGCGTCGTGTTTCCGTGCGAGTACGCGACGGGAGGGGAATCGGGCTTTTGCCGATAGCGCCAGACGATGTATCCGAGGGAGAACTGCGCGGCCACGAACACGATCCCCATGATGATGAAGGTTTTAGTGAATTGTCCGTCGATCCATCCGGCGGCGGCAGAGGCGCCGACCGGAAGCCACCAGGTTTTGGCGACGAAGAAGTATGTGCTGATCACAGTGATCAGCCAGATCAATACCAGTAACGCGAGGCCCATTCCCCAGTCCCCCAGATCTAGGATGACGCGAAGGATTTCCCCACGGCGGCTGCCGCGCCCCACAGCGCAGCAACAGTCGGCGGCGAGTGTACCACAGGCGCGGAAGCAAAAATCAAGGAAGTTGTTTCGTGAGACGAAAAATGGCGGAACTTGGCGGGCAGTGTTTAGATTCTTTACAGATTCGTGCGACGGCCCAACTTCATTTCCGCGGATGGACGCGGATTTCGGGGATCGAACCCAACGCCTTCAGCAACAAAGTTTGTTGCGTTTGCCCTGCGAAATCCGCATCATCAGCAGAGACTCACCTATTTATCAGACCAATCCGGCACGCGTCCCGGAGTCCAGGGCGCACCGGCAGTTTCCATATCCTTCTCCAACTTTGCGAGATCAACATCAACCAGCGTGTGCAACTTAGCCAGTTGATCGGCAAACTCTCCGGCGGCAATCCCGTAGGAGTCGATATCGGACTGCGTTGGACGCTGCATGGAGAAGCGCTCGCCTTCGATGATGGTGTCTATCCGGTCACCGATTGACGAAGGGATTGGCTCCTGCCGCTTGGCAATTTCGATATCGCCGCGCAAGGCGCGGAGAATCTCGCGATTGCGTTGTTCGAGCGAATCGGCGACCGTTGCCAACTGCTTCTCGACAGCCGGAGTTTCCTTCAAGGCTTCGCGAACCTGTTTCAGACGAGCGGTGACGTCCTCTGCAGTGTGGGTTGCGCCGTAGACAGCACGGTAAAGACGAGACGCTTTGCGCAGAAACTCTTCCTGGGCAGCGTGATCGGCCGGAGTCATTGACGCCGACTGCTCGGTCGTTACCTTGAATGATTGTGGACCACCGAGCTCCGTGACTCCACCGTCTACCTTTTGGAACATGCGGACGGAATAGGTTCCAGCGACAACGAGAGGCCCCTGGTTCGTAGCATCCCGGAAATCGCCGTCGCCCTCTTCATCTTCGCGATGCTGCACGACCTTTGCGGCCGGGAATCGCAAATCCCACGCCGTGCGGTGAAAACCGGCGTCGGTTGAGGCGTCCACGCGCCGAATAGGCGCGCCGCTATCGTCGTAGATCATGAAATAGAGTTCGGGCTTTTGCTCCTCGGCTTCAGACCGCAACTCATCGTTCGATGGGTATGGAAACGTCTCGTTCTTCTTAGCGGCTTCTTTCTCCGCGTCCTGGCGCTTTTCTTTCTTCGTCTTGATTTTGTCTTTCAGGTACGACGTGAACACCGCGCCATAGGGAGGATTCTCGGCAGTAAAGAAGGCGTCACCCTGGAATCCCTTGTGTGGGCCTCCGAGAGGATGCCGCTCGATGTACATCAGAGCATCCTTCACGGGATAAAGAGCCGCGGCCTGATCGATCGATTCCGGCTTCATCTCGCGGAGCGGGGTGATGTCGTCGAGAACATAAAATCCGCGACCGAAAGTTGCGATGACGAGATCAAACTCTCGCGGGTGTACGAGCATGTCGCGCACAGCGATGGTCGGAAGTCCTCCTTTGAGGCGAATCCAGTGCGCGCCGCCGTCGATCGTAAAGTAGGCGCCGAATTCTGTTCCTGCAAAAAGGAGATTCGCGTTTACTGGATCTTCCGCAAAGGCAAGTACCGGACCGTTGTCTGGTAGATCCCCCGCGACCGAGGTCCAGGTTTTGCCGCTGTCGACTGACTTCAGCAGGTATGGCTTGAAGTCTTCGTTCTTGTGATTTTCAAAGGCGGCGTACACCGTGTTCGCGTCGTGAGACGACGCCGCCAGACGCGAAACATAAGTCATGTCAGGCACGCCGGGAAACTTCTCGTACTTCGTCCAATTTGCGCCCCCCGTCCTGTGTTACCTGAATCAGGCCGTCATCCGTGCCGACATAGATGAGGCCTTCTTTCTTAGGCGACTCCGATAGAGCCACGATGTTTCCGTAGAACGAAGTCGACTGATTCTTCGCCACCGCGTCGGGGCCCCACACTTTTCCCATGACCGGCAGCTTGTTTCGATCCATCTGTCGCGTCAGATCTCCGGAGATTGCTTTCCAGGTGTCGCCTCGATCGTCGCTGCGGAACAGTTTGTTGGCGGCGAAATATAAGCGCGCATGCGCATGCGGGCTGATCAGGATCGGCGAATCCCAATTCCAACGCAGCGGAGGCTCGCCTTTGCCTTCCTTGGGCTGAAGCAGCAGCTCCTGGCCTGTGGGCTTGTCATAGCGGATCAGCACGCCGTACTGCGACTCGGCATAAATAGTGTTCGGATCGACCGGATCGACAGTGGAACGGAATCCGTCGCCACCGGTGGTCACGAACCAATCTGAATTCATGATGCCATTGACGTTGCGGGTACGCGTTGGTCCACACCAGGAGAAATAATCCTGCGTGCCGCCGCACACGTTGTAAAAGGGAAGGGAATTGTCCACCGCGAGGTCATAGAACTGCATGGTGGGCAGGTTGGACTTGAACTGCCACGATTTCGCGTCGTCCCAAGTTTCGTACATACCGCCGTCGGATCCGAGCAGCCAATGCTGGGTGTCATCGGGATCGATCCACATGGCGTGATTGTCGCCATGATGATTCACTTCGTTAACCTTGCGCAGCGTTTTGCCACCATCGGTCGATTCGCGCAGTTCCACGTTCATTACGAAAATGCGATCGACATTTTTCGGATCGGGCACGATCCGGCCGTAGTACATTGCTCCCACATCAAATTCGTTACGCTTTTCCCAGTTCGCACCCTTGTCGTTCGAGCGGAAGATTCCGCCTTTACCGTCTGCTGCTTCGACAGCCGCATACACCACGTTGGGATCTGCGGGCGATACTGCCAGGCCGATCCGCCCCATATCTACGGAAGGCAGTCCGGAAGTGACTTTGTTCCATGTCGCGCCGGCGTCAGTTGACTTGTAGATCGCACTCTCCGGGCCGCCGTCGATCAATGTAAAGACATGCCGACGCCGCTGATAGGACGAGGCATACAGAATGTCAGGATTCGACGGGTCCATCGCAATATCGTTCACGCCCGTGTTCTCGCTGATCGTGAGTACGGCTTTCCAGGTCTTGCCCCCATCGGTGGTTTTGAACAGTCCGCGATCGCCGCCGGGCCCCCAGAGCGGCCCTGCTGCAGCGACGTAAACAACTTTTGAATCGCGCGGATCAACCACGACCCGACCAATGTGCTCGGACTTTTTCAGCCCAAGGTTCTTCCAACTCTTTCCGCCATCGTCGGAGCGGTAGATCCCGTCTCCATAGCTGACGCTGCGCTGCGAATTCGACTCACCTGTGCCGACCCACACCACTGACGCATCGTTTGGATCAAGCTCCACCCAGCCGATCGAGTAGGATCCCTGGCCGTCAAACAGCGGAGTCCACGTGGTGCCATCATTCACGGTCTTCCAGACACCCCCGGAAGCAACGCCGACGTAGAACTCGTGCGTCTTCTTCGGATTCACCGCAATCGACATCACGCGCCCCGATTCGGCGCCCGGCCCAATCGAGCGGAACTTCAAGCCCGAGAAAGTATCGGCATTCATCCCGGGCTTCTTTTCTTCTTCCTTCTTCGGAGCCTCTTTCTTCTCCTCGTTGGCAGCTTTTTTCTTGCTGCCGGAAGACGCCGCCGCGACCGCATTCTTCTTGTCGGCGTCTTTATCAGGCTTTCGCTGCTGTGCCGATTGCGCAAAGAGGCTGAAGGAAAGGAGGACGGCGGCAGAAATGAAGGCGGCTAGTGATCTCATCGAGAACTCCCGTCGAAATCTAAGTTGTCATCCTGCGGCGCGGATTTTGTGCCGAAGGACCTATGCAATTTTCGGATAGCGTGTGATGACCGAGGACAAACGCAAAACCGATATGTATACAGGATTCGCGCACAACTTTCACCTCCATCGCTGGTGCGGTGAACGCGAATCACAGGGAGATTCTTCGCTCCGCATGAACAAGGGCTCCGCGGAGGATGACCCCGAAATGAACCGAGGCACAGCTCACGCTACAATCTCCACCATGTCTGGCAAGACGCACGGCCACGAAACGCATCAGCACAAACCTACGAAGAACTACTGCTTCGTTTGCGGCCCGGATAATCCCGAAGGCATGCACCTGCAGTTCACACTCGACGAGGAACGCCGCACGTTCGTTTGTCATTTCACCTTGCCGAAGCGCTTTACCGGCCCTCCCGGACATTGTCACGGAGGGATTATCGCCAGCATCCTCGACGATGCCATGGGCAAGCCGAACAAACTGCGGGATGTGGTTGCGGTGACGAAAGAAATGACGGTCGAATACCTAAAGCCCGTACCGCTGGAAAAGCCTCTACGGGTCGAGGGCAGGGAAGTCAGCGTGCACGGACGCCAGCACATCAACGCCGCCGAAATCTTCAACGAGCAAGGAGAGGTGCTGGCTCGTAGTAAGGGCATTTTCGTTGCGATTGATCCCGAGAAAATGTTTGGCAAGTTCGTGGAAAGATAATCCACCACAGAGACACGGAGGAACGCCCTTTGACCGGTATTCTCCGTGGCTCTGTGTCTCCGTGGTGGATTTGCGCTTGGGGTTCCGTAAAGTGCCCCTCGGGCGATACAATGAAATAGCGGCGAAACCCATCCCAGAACCATCAAAGCAAGGGTTAGCTGATGGCTGACAGCCGAGAGCTGACGGCTGATTCTTCGCGATCGCGAAAAGGTATCCACAGGTTCCTGATATGTCCCAAAACAACGGCAACAACACCACTTCTCTTCGTCTCAAGACGGGTCTGGCCGAGATGCTCAAGGGCGGCGTCATCATGGACGTCACTGACGCCCGCCAGGCCGAGATCGCCGAAAAAGCCGGAGCCGTTTCCGTCATGGCCCTGGAGCGCGTGCCGGCGCAGATCCGCGCCGAAGGCGGCGTCGCCCGCATGGCAAGCCCCAAAAAGATTCGCGAGATCATGGCTGCCGTGTCGATTCCGGTGATGGCCAAGTGCCGCATCGGACACTTCGCCGAGGCGCAGATCCTGCAGGAACTCGGCGTCGATTACATCGACGAATCTGAAGTGCTCACGCCCGCCGACGAAGCCCACCACGTCGACAAGCACGCCTTCACCGTTCCGTTTGTCTGCGGCGCGCGTAATCTCGGGGAAGCCTTGCGTCGCATCGCGGAAGGAGCGGCCATGATCCGCACCAAGGGGGAAGCCGGTACCGGAGACGTTGTCCACGCCGTCAAGCACATGCGCCAGATCGTTCAGGAGATGAAGATCCTCACGGTGCTCAGCGAAGAAGAACTCTACGCGAAGGCGAAGGAGCACCAGGCCCCCTACGAGCTGATCAAGACGGTCGCGAAGGCAGGGAAGCTGCCTGTGCCGAACTTCAGTGCGGGCGGAATCGCGACTCCTGCAGATGCTTCGCTGGTTATGCAACTCGGAGCGGAAGCGGTATTCGTGGGATCTGGCATCTTCATGAAGAACTCCACCGAGTTCGCCGATCCAGAGGAAGCCGCGAAGCGGGCGAAGGCGATCGTACTCGCAGCGACGCATTATCAAGACCCTAAAGTATTACTTGAAGTCAGCGAAGACCTGCAAGGAGCGATGAAGGGACTCGCGGTCAGCGCGCTGGATGAGGCGCAGATGCTGCAGACCAGAGGTTGGTAGCAATTGAGGCCTAACTTGATTCGCCTGCTGTGCGGTCCAATACTGGGATCGGACAGAGTGCCGTAACACCACGTTTTTAGATGGCTTCGGAAAACCGTGAATCTGTTGAACGAACCTGCGAACGGCGGCGATTTTCACTGAGGCCCTAACCGATATCATGGCCCCAAGCTGAACCTAGATGCGACAGTTCAGTTGGACGAGAGTTGTTACAACCGGCATTTTGTCGGCACTGATTGTCCCTGTGTTATGGGGTCTTACGGCTTTCGGGACCGCCGGGGTCTATATTGCACGCTTAGCGGTTCCGGTAGGGTCAGAATGGGTCTCCAGCCTCGTTTTTGAGACTGCAGCTGCTATGGACTTCGCGTTATCGTTCATGGCCCTGTGGGGCGTACGAGGGCTTTGGGTGCAGTTCAAAGATGAAGTACGGAAACGCGGCACGGCAAAGTGGCGACCAAGTCACTTGGGACAGACGGCTGTGCCATTAAATGCGGTTCTGTGTGCCCTCCTGCCTTCATTTTACGTCGTCCTCGGCACCGCTGTACTCTTTAACAATGGAAGGCTGCCCCACTCGATGCCCCTCTTTGTGGGAGGGATTCTTGTGAGCTTGTTAGCGTGCACTGCGGCAATTGTCGGGCTATTTACCGTTGCCGTCAGATTCTGGCCAGCATCTTGGGTCCCTATTGATTCTGACACCAGTAAGTTCACAACGTTGAACCTTCGTTGATTTTGAGGAGAAAGCAATGAACTACAAGGGCATTCTGTCTCGAGCAATAATCGCAACTGCGGTTTTCCTTGCTTCAGTCGGATTGCCGCTGACGGTCGTTGGGTTCGTCAAGTAGGAACGGGTGGTTGAGGTTACGTTATAGTATTGACTGTAGTCGGCTGTGTATTTCTCGATGCTGTAAGAAGGGTTTTGAAGGCCCACCCCATCACTGTTTTGGGCAAGAACTTGGCGTTTTGTGGACTCAGGCGGTCAACTGTGTCGCGAGGAAATGTCCAGCTTCAATCCGACTATCGCACTCTCATTTAAGCGCATCCAAGAACGCGGCCCATGCGCGTTTCTAATTGCACATCCATCTTTACGATCGCACTCGTTCTCTCAATTGCGACGTGCAAAGCCCAGTTAGCGCCGAGTCCCACTCCTGAAGCCCCGCCATCCGTCAGATGGACGGACTGGCTCGGAACTTCGAGCACTGGCAAGATACGCGCGAGGCTTCGCGACCAATCGACCTATGGTCCCATGCATTCTGCGGCGGTCGAAGTTGAAGTGCAGAACATCTTTCTCAGTTCGGTAGAAGTTCCTGCTGCTGCCACGATCCATCGTGGGGTGCTTCGCTACCAGCTGGATGGCTGCGCTCCGGTGACCACGACAGACACCCGCCTCAGGTTCGACCAACTCTCGTCCGGGGACCACACGATCACGGTCGCGATCCTCGGGTTGGATAATCGTCTTCTGACACCAGACGCAACGCTGCGGCTGAAGGTTCCGTAGTCCTCATAGCGCGGGTGTATTCTCTCGCCATGAGATTGCGCCTTATTGTCATTTCACTTTTCTTCAGTACGTGCCTTCTTGCCCAGTCCTCTCAGTCGCATCGCAAGCAATTGCTCGCCATCGGTGAAGAGAAAGGCTATCGCCACGAAGCAGTCTCGCACGCGCTTGCGACCATTGAGCGCCTTGGCCGTGAGTCCGCTTTGTGGGACACCACCATCCGCACCGATACCGAAGCCCTGACCAAAAAGAAGCTGGAATACAACGCGAAGAATCTGAACGATTTCGATGCGGTCCTCTTCTATACGGGCGGCGAACTTGAAATGGATCCTCAGCAGAAGGCCGATTTTTTATCATTCATTCACGACGACGGTAAGGGATTTGTCGGGGTTCACAGTGCCACGATTACTTTCACATCCTGGCCAGAGTACGGGGACATGATCGGCGGCTACTTCGACGAGCATCCCTGGGGAACGTTCGACGCGCCGATCATCGTTGAAGATCCGGCATTCCCGGGCATGCAGCAGTGGCCAGCATCGTTCGTCTGGCGCGATGAGATCTATCAGATCAAAGACTACTCACGCTCCAAAGTACGAGTGCTGATGCGCCTTGATTCCTCAAAGCTCGACTTGAAAAACACAAAAGTCCACCGCACAGACGGAGACTTTGCTGTGGCTTGGGCTCGAGATTACGGGAAAGGGCGCGTCTTCTACTCGACTCTTGGCCATGTCACCGAGAACTGGGACGACCCACGCATGGAGAAGATGTATACCGAAGCGATCAAGTGGGCGCTGGGGCTTATCAACGCCGATGCCACCCCAAGGCCGTTGAACTCACGATGATGGGCCGCTCGAAAATGGAATGCAGCTTTCGCCGGTATGCAGGTGTGAGAAGATAACCACACTTCGGTCCGAATTCTTCCCGTCAGGAGCGTTGTCATGCGTTGTTCGGTTGCCCTGCTCCTTTGCGCCATTCTCTTCTCGCTGGTTTCTCTGGCGATGCCCGCTGCCACGGCCGATGTACCCGTCCTCATCGAATTATTCACTTCTGAAGGATGTTCCAGTTGTCCTCCTGCGGACGGGATCCTGCAACGACTCGATGAGTTCCAGCCGATCGCCGGCGCGCAACTCGTAGTCCTGAGTGAGCACGTAACATATTGGGACCAACTAGGCTGGAAAGATCCGAACTCTTCGAGTGTCTTCACCGAGCGACAAAGCTCTTATGAGAACGAGTTGGGTGTCAAAGAGGGGCCCTATACTCCGCAATTCATCGTCGACGGCAGCCAGAGTGTCAGCCTCGACAAAGTGCAGCAGCTTGAGGAGGCTGTCAACAAAGCGAAAGCCGAGGCGAGAGTCGCGCTTCGCATCGGAGAGATCACCGTCGATCCATCCGATCCGACAACTGTAAGAACTCACATCGAGAGTGATGTGAACTCCGAAAAGCACAACGCAGATGTTTACGTCGCGCTCGCACTCAATCATGTGGAGTCGCAAGTACTGCGTGGGGAAAACGGCGGCCAACATCTGGTTCATGTCGCAGTTGTTCAGCAGCTCACAAAAGTGGGGAAGCTTCCGAGAGGGAAGTCGTTCGCGCAAGACGTCCAGTTGAAGTTGAAGCCCGGAGAGAACCTAAAGAACGTCCGCCTCGTCGCCTTTGCCCAGGAGTCTGGCCCGGGCAAACTACTTGGCGTTGCTATGCGCAAAGCGGCAAATTAGGCGCATTCCCGCAGAAAACGCACAGGGACCGCCAACTAATTCTTGGCAGGAGTCATCGTATGGCCACTGATGCGCAAACTCACCCTTGCGGTATTCATTGCACTTCTGCTCACGTCCTGCTTTAGCTTCGCGCAGTCCCGCATGGAAGCGGGAATCTTTCTGGACTCGCTCAGCATTTCACAAACGAGCACCGATGACATCGGCCTGGGTGCGCGCTTCGGGTATCGCGTGCATTCTCACGTGATGCTCGAGGGCGAACTGGCCTACGATTACGGACTTAACTTTGACGAAGCCTTCCGCAATGTTGCGAATGGCGACATTGTTGCCATCGAACACACGTCAATCGGCGTGACCCAGGGCCTGTTTGGACCGATGATCCAGCCGGCGCACGGCCACTTTCGTCCGTTTGCGACGCTGAAAGCCGGGTTTGTCGATTTCCGGCTAAGCACGAGCCTGCTGCCGTACAGCAATGTGGTGAGCTCGGTGTTTGGCTTGCGAACCTCGAATTTGAATGCAGCCCTTTATCCTGCTGGAGGAGTCGAAGCGAGTCTTGGACCGGTCGGGCTACGCCTGGAATTCGGGGATGAAGTCTATTTCAACCGCGGAGCACACAATAACTTGCGCATCACGTTTGGACCGATCGTCCGGTTCTGATAAGTGTGGCGCGGGCGCCCCGCCCGCGAATCTGCGTGAACCAGAGAATCAGTGTCGCTAAGCGACGTAGAGTATGAACTGGTACGCGGGAAAGAAGTCGATGGCAAAAGGAACATCCGGGTCACTGGGAGTGCCTCACAGGATCGCATTCTCCGGAGCGCGGAAAGGACCTACTGGCTGACTCCCGATTGAGTAACAGCGACTGCAGGCTGTGCCGCTGACGCGTAATAGCCTCGGCGGGCGTATACCCGCAGCTTGTGACCATCTTTCTGGGCGCTGATATCGATCGGGCGATAATGCCCATCGCGCTGGAATAAGGCCGGCTTGTAGGAGATCAGATAGCGGCTGCGGATCACTTCCTGCAACTGCGACAAGCTTCCGGTCAGATGCGAAACTGATCCGGGCCGGAAATCTGCACCGCCCGTAAGGTCAGAAACCATCCTTAGTGCTTTCTCGCCAAGCAGTGCGCTCTCCTGTTCATCGGTGTCCTCTCTGGTGCTCACGGTGTACACCGCAACCTCACTTCGTAGCGCTGCTCCGATCGCCTGCTTGAGAGTAATTTTGCTCGAATTGTCCTCGCCATCGCTGATCACCACCAGGATGCGGGCTACCGGCTGCGTTTCGGGATGACGAGCCAGTTTGTCAGTTGCAAAACTTACAGCGTCCCATAGAGCCGTTCCGCCCGCAGGAGCCAATTGATCAATGGCGTGGGTTGTGAGCGCATGATCTGGAGTGAAATCCTGCACCAACAGCACAGAGTTGTTCACTCCCACAACAAAGGCCAGATCATCGGGTCCGGTGAGCACTTTATCCAGAAACTTGCCGGCTGCCCCTTTCTCGAACTTGAACCGGTCCATTACGGAATTACTGGTGTCGATCACGAGTCCAAGCCGCAGGGGCAGTTGCGACTCGTTGCGGAAATTCAGAATGGCGCTTGGAGAGCGGCTATTATCGCGGAGCACCACGTCGGAACTGGAGAGGTTCGTAACGGATCTGCCGTGATCGGTCGCTGCAAATAAGATCGAAACTTCGTCCACAGTCGAACGAAAAACTGTATCTGAAAATTTGCGCGCGACCCTCTCCGACTCAGAATTGGAAGCTTCTGGTGTAACTACGGCGCATTCGCGACACACGGGATCGGGCGCCCCATCCGCTTCCTCGATCTGTTCCTTCTCGGCCATATCCTGGAAGGCAAGCTGCGCCATACGCCCGGCGGCTTCGGGGCTGGGTCCCGTGGGTACTCCAATCGAGTAAGATATTTTGTCTAACGGATTGAAGTGCGCCTGCTCCCGCCAACGTTCCTCGGCTTTCAAATCTTCAAGGCTTTTGCGAAACAGATCCGCCGATGGGGATTTCGGATCTTCCTTTAGAACCAATCGCATTTGGTTCTCGGCTTCTGCCAGATTGTTCTGCGCGACCAGTCCTGCTGCCGCGAAGAAATGGACCAGAGCCGCTCCCTGATGGGGGTGGGCATGAACGTCGTGCACCGTATCGAGAAGCGCCGGATAATCCTTGTTCGCGTATTCCGCATAGGCAAGCCCGAGTTGGACCTGCATATCGAGCGGAGCGATGGACGAAGCCTTGCGGAAGTTTTCTTCGGCAGCCGAATATTGTTTCAACCCAAGTTGTGCGCAACCAAGGTTCAAGTAGGAATTCGGCATGTGATCGTCAAGTTCGATGGCCTTGGCAAACTCCGCACGCGCCTTCTCATGCTGATTCAAATTCAGGTACGCGCTGCCGAGCGCGTTGTGGGCGGCAACGTATTTCGGATAGATGGCTATCGCCTTCTCAAGATGCTCGATTGCCCCTTGCACGTCTTTGTGCATGAGGAGTTGATAGCCCTTCGTATATTCCTTCTGTGCTTTGGCGGGCGCTTTCAAATCCAACATGGAAACCGAGCCGCTGGGAGTCTGTAACGGAGTCGTACCCGAGTTCTGGCCGTTGATGGTGAAGAGGTTGAATTCCATCTGACCAGTCTGGATCGCATCCAGTTCAACCGCGTTTTGGTACTTGCTTGCGGTATTACCTGGGAATGTCAACACCTGCCCCGCCGCAACGCAGGACACGAACGCCAGGAGCGGTGCGCAAAACGAACGTCCAAAACTCACAGCGGAAACCTCCGGTGGCAAACTCTTCGGCAGGGGAGAGTCGCACAAGCAGTCACCTAGTCTAGCTCTGTAGCAGTGCGCTCGCAATCCCTTAGGTTCTGGCAACGATCCGGTAAAATCGAGGCTGCGAAACATTTGCGGGAAGGGCTGAGGACACACCGAATGAAGATCGGAGTTTTGGCTCTACAGGGCGATTTTGATGCCCACCGACGGCGGCTGGAGGAATTGGGCGCCAAAGTTGTCCTGGTCAAGAAGCCGGAACAACTCGATCAGATCGATGGCCTCGTGATCCCCGGAGGCGAATCTGGCACATTTCTGAAGCTGCTGGGTTCAGAGGGATTCGAAAAGCTCAAGCAGTTTGTTCGACTGAAACCCACGTTCGGCACTTGCGCGGGCGCGATCTTGCTGGCGAAAGAAGTGGAAAACCCCACGCAAACGGGACTCGGCGCCATTAATATGCGCGTACGCCGCAATGCCTACGGACGGCAGGTTGACAGCTCGATCCGCGAGGGAAAACTCGTGGGTCACCGCGACGGCGAGTCTCTGGAGTCCCCGCTCGAGATGGTCTTTATACGCGCTCCCAAGATTTCCCGGGTGGGCGAAGGCGTAGAAGTTCTCGCGACTGAAGGCAGCGATCCCGTCGCGGTCAGGCAGGGAAGAGCGATGGCGGCCACTTTTCACCCGGAACTCTCCGAAGATAAGCGTATTCATCAAGCCTTTCTCGATCTGGTGAAGGGGCAAAAATCCCGGTAACTCGGCCCGCTGATTTAAGGAAAGCTCAGACCTCGCGACGTTCAGAAAAGAAGCCACAAACATTTCCCTTGACATTTAATATAGGTAACCGTAAAGTTACGCATTATGCGTCACCGATCGGTTACATATCAGGATCCTCGAATCCGGGAAGCGGCTTTCCAAGCGTTGGCCGATCCCACCCGCCGGGCCGTCCTCGATCTCTTACGCCGCGGAAGCCAGCCCGCCGGACAGATCGCCAGTGCCTTTCCGGTTTCTCGTCCTGCCATCTCCAAACATCTGCGGCTTCTTCGCAGGGCTCATCTGGTTCGTGAGCACCGGGAGGGTCGCAATCGCATTTACCACCTCAATCCGGAGCCGCTGCGCGCGGTGGACTCATGGATCGAGCAATATCGCGTGTTCTGGACTGCGAGCTTGAACAACCTGAAAGCGTTCGTGGAGGCGGAATATACGCGCGAGACCGAGGAAGACTCGGGCAAGGACAAAACAAATCCGAAACGGACTTCGTAAATGTCCGCACAAAGAAAGGGTAATCCTATGACCAGATTTGCCAGCAAACTGCTCATCGCCGTTATCGCCGTGAGTGCCACATATACCATGGCGCAGAGCGTCGCACAAAAAGCCTTTGCCACCCTCAAGAACATGCCAGGAACCTGGGAAGGAACAACCCCGAAGGGGCCGGTGAAAGTCACCTTCAAAGTCACGAGCGGAGGCTCGGCCGTGATGAGCGAGATCCTGGGCCAGGAAGACATGATCTCGATGTTCCACATGGACGGAGAACGGCTGCTGCTCACGCACTATTGCGCGGTCGGCAACCAACCCCGAATGGCGGCGAGCGTCTCACCCGACGGAAAGACGTTCACCTTCAACTATGTGGATGCGACCAATCTCGCAACACTTGACGCCGGACACATGGAACGCATGATCCTGACCCTAATCGACGAGAATCATCACACGGAAGAATGGGTGTTTGCCGATCACGGGAAGGAGCACAGGGTCGTTTTCGATCTGCATCGGGCTGTGTAAGTCGGTCCACGCCTGTTTCTCGCTCCGCAATGACTGTCGCGGAGCGAGAAATCGGCAGCTACCGCAATGTCGATCACAAGGAGCAATGATGGCTACAAGCATGGTTACCGCGGATCAAGATACGATCGTCGCCGAGATACAGATTGCAGCTCCGCCAGCGCGTGTCTTTCAAGCGCTGTCTGACGAAGACGATCTGCGGCGCTGGTTCGGAAATCCTGAATGCCCGAGGAAATTCTGGAAAATGGATGCCCGAGTCGGCGGAAAGTATGGGTACACAATTGACAAAGGATCGATCGCTGTCAATGCCGTCAGCGGGTTCGACTGTCACGGCGAGATTGTCGAATGCGATCCGCCTCGTGTTCTGGCTTACACATGGGTCGCCAATTGGCATGACAATCCGAAGAGTCGGACGCTTGTACGTTGGGAGCTAACGCCGCGACAGGGCGGCACTCATGTAAAGGTCACGCACAGCGGACTGGCTTCGCTGCCAGCCGCTCGCCAGGAATACTCCGGAGGATGGCCGGGAGTAGTCGAGCAGTTGAAGAAGTTTGTGGAGCAATAGAAACGATAGCCACCGGCCAGTAACTCAGCTCGTCTTTCTTGCGGAGTACTGACGACGTTCATTCGCTAGTTTAAGGGAGAAGATTCATGGCTACTGCAACCGTCACGCCCGATCAAGATGCTGTTATCGCCGAAATTTTCATCGCGGCTCCGCCGGCACGAGTATTTCAGGCGATCAGCGATCCGGCGCAATTGCCGCGCTGGTGGGGGCAAGAGGGCCTCTACCGCGTGACCAAGTCGACGATGGATGTTCGACCCGGAGGCAGATGGCGCAGCGACGGCGTGGGTGCGGACGGAACCACGTTTTTCGTGGAAGGCGAATACCTGGAGATCGAACCTCCACGGCTTCTCGTGCATACCTGGAACAGCAGCTACGATACAGCCAGAACAGTCGTGCGGTGGGAGCTCGAACCGGAGACGGTGAACGCGTTGCATCCGGGCGGACCGAGGAAGTCGGGGACGGGAACGCGCGTCCGCGTGACACAGTCCGGATTCGGCGGAAACGTCAAGTCTGCGCAAGGCCACGGTGAAGGCTGGAGACGCGTTCTCGGGTGGCTCGAGGCATTTGTCCTGAAAGAAGAGAGGATCGCTGGAAGTTAGGTCCCGGTCACGCTTGGATTCTCGTTTCACCGGTACGCGTAGGGGGAACGCTGACTGCGTTCGGGGAAGAGTTTGATCATCACCATCCCGGCGACGAAACCTCCTACATGGGCCCAGACGGCCACGCCACCGAGATCGCGTCCTGCCTGGGCCGATGATAGAGACGCCGCTCCCGCCGAGAACTGCAGAAAAAACCACTCGCCGAGCACGATCCATGCCGGCAGATAAAGGACAAAAACGAAAAACCACGTCAGGACCCGTGCCCGCGGATAAAGCAAGAAATAGGCGCCCAGAACTCCGGCGATAGCGCCGCTGGCTCCGACAGTCGGAACGTTCGAATGGGGATAGATGGAAACCTGTGTCCCCATGGCCAGCAGTCCAGCGAGAATGTAGAAGACGAGATACTTGAAGTGGCCCAGGTAGTCTTCCACGTTATCGCCAAAAATGTAGAGGAACCACATGTTCCCGAGCACATGCCACCATCCGCCATGCAGAAACATTGACGTGAAGAACGGAATGACGACGTCGGGCAAATTGTAACGGGGTGAGCCTGCCAGGAATGCGGAGAGGTGGGAGGGAACCTCGCCGTAGATTCTCAGGAACACTTCGCCGGCACGCGGACCCAATGTCCACTGATAGAAGAAAATCAGGATGTTGAGCACGATCAGAAATATGTTCACGTAGGGCGTGCTGTATCGGGGCTGATCGTCTTTGATGGGGAGCATGTCAGGGATTTAGTAATTTGGTAATTTTGTAATTGGGAGATTGACAGGCTTGCACGGATCGCCTGCCGCGCGAATCGCGCCTCCGGATGTTCAATTACCAAATTACTGAATTACAAAAGTACCAAATTTGAATGAACGGCGTCCTCATCATCGATAAGCCTGCAGGAATAACCTCGCATGACGTGGTGAATCGAATCCGGCGTTTGTTGGGACAGCGCTCGGTCGGGCATCTGGGCACGCTGGATCCTATGGCCACCGGTGTGCTGCCGATCGTCGTCGGCAACTTCACGCGGTTGGCGCAGTTCTATGTCAACTCCGAAAAGATTTACGAAGGGACGATCCGATTTGGATTCTGCACCGATACGTACGACGCTGAGGGAGCGCCAACAACCGAAGCGAAGGACGTCATCCTTCAGGCGGAAGAGGTGGAAGCCGCAGCCTCCAAGTTTCGAGGGGTGATCGAGCAGCTTCCGCCCCAGTTTTCGGCGAAGAAGATCAAAGGTGTGCCTGCTTACAAACTGGCCCGCAAGCAGAAAGACGTGAGCCTCAAGCCGGTTCAGGTCGAGATCAAGGAACTGGAAGTGTTGGGTGTAGACATCGACCGTATGCGCTTCCGCGCAAGAGTGAGTTCGGGCACGTATGTTCGTTCAGTCGCGCACGAGCTTGGTAAGTCACTTGGGTGCGGAGCCCATCTTGAGACCTTGCGGCGTACAGGAGTGGCGGAATTCATGATTCCGCAGGCGCATACGTTAGATGAACTGGCCGGGAGGCTTATGGACGCCCGGCGGCAGGGAACCGTGCCCGAAGGCGAGCAGACGCAAGACATGGCGCTCCAACCATTACTTGAAGTCTTTGTTCATCCGCGTGCCTTGCTTCCCGCCATGCCCTCCGTAACTGCCGACGAAGTCGCCGCAGCTCGAATCCGCTCGGGGCAGACTGTGAATTTACCGGAATTATCGCGAGCCCCCTTAATCAAGGTCTTCGCTGGTCAGCGCGATCTGATTGCCATCGCCAAGCGCGTGGCCGGCACTCTATTCCATCCAAAGATCGTGCTTTGCGGGGGTTGACCCCGAGGTACATTCGCTTTGTGGAATGCCGCACAAGCCTCGACGCAGCTGGCGGCAGAAGCCCTAAGGGCCTGCTGTATATGCAACGTCCGATAACAGGTATTATGTAAACTTATAGAGATGGCGGGCTGGTCCCCACCCTACCTGACCTGCGCCTATAGACGTGAAAGCCGCCAAACGAGAATAGCTGGCGGCCGCTACGGCACGGACTCTAGGTGCTTCACATCTTGTACCGTCCCAGATCTTCGTCATTCAGACCTTCAAGCCACTTGCGGAGTTCTTCGCTGGTGACCCGGTCGGACATGTTCGCCGCCAGCTTCGAACTCTTCAATACGGTGTCGTCCACAAAGATTGGACAATCCACGCGCAGGGCCAGCGCCAAGGCATCGGAAGGCCGCGAATCGATGCTGATCACTTCGCCGCTGCGCTCGAGCCAGATCACGGCATAAAACGTGTCTTCTTTAAGCTCTGTCACCACGACTTTGTGGACTTGCGTTTCCAGCCCCAGCAGAACGTTTTTAATGAGGTCGTGGGTCATGGGACGCGGTGTAGTGACTTTCTCCATCTCCAGAGCAATCGCGTTCGCCTCGTAAACGCCCACCCAGATGGGCAAAACCGTCTCGCCGCCAATGTCCTTCAGGATCACGATTGGCATATTGCTGACGGGGTCGACCATCAAGCCGCGAATTGTCATTTCAACTTCCATGATGCCTCCGAGGCGTTCTGCTCCTTATATCACCATTTCTCCCAGCAAACTGTTGGGAAAGCTGGTAGTCACCCGCACGTCGACGTAGGACCCGATCTTTGGGGTTGCGGCAGTGCTGAAATTCAGCGTTTTGTTCTGCGACGTGCGTCCGATCCACTGCTGCTTACGGGACTCGTTGTGGCCTTCAACCATCACTTCACATTGCGTCCCGACGTACTTCTTGTACAGGCCAACCTGAATCTCGCGCTGCCTTGCCATCAGGACCTCTAGGCGGCGCGACTTCTCTGCTTCTGGAATGGCGTCTTCGAGATGCAGCGCTGGAGTATTCGGCCTCGCTGAGTACTTGAACGAGAACACTCCGTCGTAGCCAACTTCGTCCAGTAGATCGAGCGTTTCGGCGAACTCTGATTCCGTTTCCCCGGGAAACCCCACAATCACATCTGTTGTGATGCTGATTTGGCGTCTGGCGGATTTCATCCAACTGATGCGCTCGAGATATTGTTCCCGAGTGTAGAGTCGCTGCATGGCATCGAGCACGCGTGTCGAACCGCTCTGGACGGGCAAATGCACGTGATCGCAGAGGCTCGGGACAGCATCGATTGCATCCACAATGTCACGCCCGAAGTCGCGCGGATGCGAGGTGGTAAAGCGTACGCGGCGTATCCCCGGGACCTCGCCAACAGTCGCTAGCAACTCCGCAAACGACTTCTTTCCAGCAGGATCGCGGTAAGAATTCACGTTTTGCCCAAGGAGTTGAATCTCCGTATAACCCAAGTCAGCCATCTGACGCGCTTCGTTCAATACCGACTGCGACGTGCGGCTGCGCTCCTTGCCACGCGTAAAAGGCACAACGCAGTAGGCGCAGAACTTGTCGCAGCCTTCGATGATGGTGATGTATCCACGATGAGGATTCAGGCGTGAAGTAAATTCGGTTTCAAAGCACTTGTCGGTCTGACGGTCGTCGAGGCCGGTAATGCGCACCAAGTCTCGAGCGGCAACTTGCGAGCCGCGAGAATTCACCTCGGAAGAGATTGCCATTCCCATCGAAGCAAGGAGTCTGCCGTCACCTGAATGCTCGGCCTGCGACTTCCCTTCCAGCTGAACCAACATTTCCGGCAGTTTCGTGTAGGACGCCGAACCACAGACGAGTGAAACGTGCGGCGCACGCTCAAAAATCTTTTCGCCTTCCTGTTGGGCAACACATCCGAGTACACCGAACTTCTTGCCCTGCGACTGTAGCTTCTTAAAATCAGCGAGTCGATGGAAGACCTTCTGCTCGGCCTTGTCGCGGATGGAGCAGGTGTTGTAGAGAATCAGGTCAGCCTGCTCGACGCTCTGGACCTGCCGATAGCCTTCCTGGATGAGCGTTCCGACGACTTTTTCGGAGTCGTGAACGTTCATCTGACAGCCGAAGGTTTCGAGATAAAAAGTCTTCTGCGGCGCGCCTTGAGGAACCCCAGACATATTGCCCAGTATAGCGGAGAGCAGCGAGCTCTGAGCAACGACCTGCAGCGCTGTCTGGTCAGGTGGGACGCGGGTGAGCGCTCCCGCGTCCACGCCGAAATACCAGTTATTTTTTGGGTCTTGACTCCGGCGGCACTAGGCCGGACAGGCGGTAATAGCCGACCAACTGGCCGTAGTGCTCGCCGCAGTGCTCGATGAATCCATAGGCCATGTCATAAACGCGGACCTGCTGATTGGCGTACGGATCGACGATCAGGTCGCTCATTCCTTTATCGCCCTTTGCCTTGAGCGCGGCAGCTCCATCGGCGAACGACTTCTTCACCACGGCGACCACATCGGCTTTGGTTTTGTATTTGTCGCGCTTCAAGTCTTCCTCCGCCGGCGGTTTCTTCCCGAGCAGCGGATTGATGAAATAGTAGTTGGCTCCAGCGGCGTGCAAAAGTTGCTCGGCAAATGAACGCTGGGCGGGAGTCGGCTTGAAATCGTATTTGTCCTCAGGAAAATCTTCGGCCATGGCGATGAGCTTGCGGCCGATGTCGTTCCATGAATCGATAACGACCTTGGATGGGGGATCGGGCGGTTTGGGCGTGGAACTCTTGGCCGCCTCTTGCGCGTGAATCGGTAACGCGAACGCAAACGCGAGCAGGGTTATGGCGAGAAACGGAATGCGCTTCATACGTTTTCTCCTGGGAAGGATTTGGCGGTCGCCATTGTACTCGGACGGGAAATGCAGGGAAAGGAGAGCGGCACTTCGATCTCAAGGTGCCGCTGGGAGCGCGACTCAACTCAGAGCGTACCGGTCGTGGGTAGGATTTCCAGATTCTCTACGGTAGCGTCGGGCGGTAACAGAATGGCTTCGATCACTATTCTCGCGACAGTATCTGCGGACATCATCTTTTTTCGCGGAGCTTGCGGCCAAAGGGTTTTCCAGATGTCGGTATCGGTCGCACCCGGCAGGAGTCCGATCACACGGATTCCTTTGGGGCGAAGTTCTTCTCGAAGGGTGTTGGTGAGACCAAGCGCCGCGTGTTTTGAGGCATTGTAGGCGGCCGATCCGGGAAAAACTCGCGTAGCTGCAATCGAAAGATTGTTGACGATCGTGCTGCCGCGTTTCATCAGGCCCAGAGCGGCTTGCGTGATCAGAAAGGTACCGTCGAGATTGGCTGCGAAGACATCTTTCCAGACCGGGTATGGCAGTTGATCGACGGGTAGGTTCGCGTGCGCGATTCCGGCATTGTTCACCAAGATGTCGAGATTGCCAAACTTCTGGCGTACCGAGCGGAACAAATCATCAACGGAGTGCGGGTCCCGCACATCACAAGGGCGGGCAAGAATCTTGGTGCGGTGCAGTTCCCTGCTCACTTTCGCAAGAGCGCTTTCGTCACGTGCGGTAAGGATCAGAGCGCAACCTTCGCGGGCTAGGCCGCGGGCAATCGCCAAGCCGATACCGCGCGTGGCGCCGGTGATCAGGGCAGTTCGGTTATCAAGACGCTTAGGACTTGAAATGATGCGCGGGGTGCGTTGAGCCACAGTCCGTCGATCTGCCTCCCAATGCCGGCCATTATCGCATCGAATGAATAATTGCTAGACGCCGTTCGGGCGTTGGCGAATCAATGACAGGAATTCACTGCGCGTTTCTTCTTCGTTGCGGAAGCAGCCCAGCATAGAGCTCGTCACAGCGGCAGAGTGCTGCTTTTCGACACCACGCATCATCATGCAGAGGTGTCGGGCTTCAATGACCACCCCCACGCCTTGGGGCTCGATCACCTTTTGGATCGTCTCTGCAATCTGGGTTGTGAGGCGTTCCTGAATCTGCAGGCGCCGAGAGAAGAGTTCCACCAGGCGCGGAATCTTGCTCAGTCCGATTACGCGTCCATTCGGGATGTAGGCTACGTGCACTTTGCCAAAAAACGGCAGCATGTGATGTTCGCAAAGGCTGAACATCTCGATATCTTTCACGATGACCATCTCGTCGTACTGGACGGTAAACAGTGCCCCCTTCAGCAGGGCCTCGGGATCTTCCTGATAGCCCTTTGTCAGATGCTTCATGGCTTTGTGCACGCGGGCGGGCGTAGACACAAGTCCTTCGCGAGCCGGATCTTCGCCAAGGCGCACCAGCATTTCACGGACCAGATCTTCGTAACTGGCGCTGGTCAGCGTAACAGTCTCTTGGGCTTTGTCAGTTGGCTTTTCAAGCGAAGATGCATTCATTGGTGATTGGCCCTCCCTGCTGAGCATTGCGGTGCAAAAGACATCGTTCATCGAGAACGAAGTTAATACCTGACGTCTTGCCCTCCCGCATACTCGAAGGAATTCATCATGGTTTCTTCAAGTCTTACTTTATCCAGATGAGCGTGGGGGAACGTGCGCTGCAATATTTCGAAGATCTGAATACATAGATTTTCGGTGGTAGGAACGGTTACAGCAAATTCTTGCGCTACGTTCAAATTCTGCAGGTCGTACCGGCAGAGCACTTCCCTTTCTACGCACTGATCGAGATCCACAAGGTTGCAGACCATGCCCGTGCTTTGGTCGACGCGCCCGCTGACTGTGACTTCCAGCGAGTAATTGTGTCCGTGGCCGAACGGGTTGTTGCATTTGCCGTAAGTCGCCTGATTTTCTTCGGCCGACATCGCGCCGCTATGGAGGCGGTGCGAGGCGGAGAACAGATACCGGCGGGTCAGGTGGGCGATCATAGAAAGCTTCTAGCTATTCTTCTCCGTAGAAATCGACGAAAAGATCCGGCGTTTCATAGACGCGCACGCGATGCAGGCTGGCATTGTTCAACTTTGGCTTAAGACGCTGCCAGACTGCGATGGCGATGTTTTCTGTCGTGGGGATATTGTTCAGGAACTCGGGCACCTCTTTGTTCAGAAAACGATGATCCATTGCATCGAGCACTTCGCGGTTCATTACCTCTTTTAATTGCTTTAAATCGACGACGAATCCCGAGCGCGGATCGACCTTGCCCTTGACGGTCACCTCGAGCGTGTAATTGTGGCCGTGTCCGTTAGGGTTATTGCATTTGCCAAAAACGCGCTGATTTTCTTCCGGGCTGAACGCTGGATTGTGATAGTAGTGCGACGCGGCGAATTCGGCTTTGCGAGTTAGATAGACCATTGTCTTCTTGAAACACCAACTTCTTTTCCGCGGATCTGACGGATACACGCGGAGCGAGACTCCATGCGACTATTGTGGCTGGATCGACAGTTCAGGGCTCAAATCTCTGGGCGGCTCTTCTGAATACGGTTGGATCGACTGCCACTTGTTTGAGTTCATCGTGTCCTGCTCGGGACAAAAGTTCTTGTTCGGCTCGAACACGATAATTTTATACACGTAGCGCTTGTGGTGCGGACGGTCGTACGCAAAAGCAAAGGCGAGGCCCTTCTTCTTGTCGAACCAGAAAACAAGAGGGCGCGATCCGAGCGCAGGAGAAAGATCGGTTAGCAGCACTCCGGCCTTCATGTTGCGGTACGCGTTGGCGACTTTCTCCGGCGAATCAAAAGTTGTAATGCCCTCAGCGGTCTGGAAGCGCGTCGTCGAAGACTCGATCTGGAAAATCTTACCCTTCTTCACCCGGATGAAGACGTCGCCGTGCCCGACCGGATTGGTCGAGTCGGTCCAATCAATGGTAGTGCCGCAGGGATCGTCCCATTCCTGGTCGATTTCTTTCTTGGGGAAAAGCTGCAGAGCCTTGTCGCGCGAATCATTGAGTTTCAGCGGTCCGATGCCCGATCCGGGCTCGATCACTGTGTTGGTGAATTGAGGTTCGTTATCTGCAGGTTGCGCGTGGAGGACTGCCATGCAGATCGTGCTTGCAGCGATCGGCAGAAGTAGCAAGGCTAGTGGCGTCTTCATGAATGGGTTTCCCGGTGGGCTGCTGTTCGGTTTAGCGGTTGCCTGATGGCTGGGTATGTAGGTGCGGCCTTTCCATCTTACAGATCCACCGCCGTGCGCACGTTTCGAGCGGAAGAGGAGATAGGCAAACATCGGCATACCGAAGAAAGTCGCCCACAGAGTATTGCTGGCCGGAAAGTTGGCCTTCTTTAATCTTTCCCACAAATAGAGATACACGATGAGCCAAAACACAATGAACGGATCCAACCACCAATGACGCGCTGGCAAAAAGAAAGCACTCCAGCAGACGGTCCAGAGCGCCATGTCCTTCATCGCTAGCCAGCCAGGCTTCGGAAAGAGCAAAGCCAAATTCTTCGTCCAGCCTTCGCGCAGCTGCGCAAAGTTACGATACATGCGCGTACGGACAGCATCGGCGGCATAGCGGAAACGGAGTTTGTAGCCGGAAGCTTTCACGCGACGTGCCAAAGCTACATCTTCAAGGATGTCAGTCGCCACGACCGCATGCCCGCCGATCGCGTCATAAACCTCGCGCCGGATCAGCAGAAATTGTCCGTTCGCCGCAGCTTCTGGCGAATTCGGATCGCTGACCTTCGAAGGAGGATACTGTCGGGCAAGTTCTGCGAAGATGACGGGAAGGACTGCCATCTCCCAAAATGTGACGGCGATCTGTTCGGGCGAATACGAGAGCAGATCGGAATTGTGCTCCTTCGCTTCCCTAAGGGAGCGAGCGAGAGATCCCGGCAGATGAATCGTATCGGCGTCCGTAAAAAGTAGCCATTCTGCCTTCGCCTCCTGAGCACCGGTCGCGACCGCGTTGTTTTTGCCAGTCCATCCGGCAGGGAGTGGTCCAGCTTCCACGACGCGGACCTTCGCAAATGACTCCGCGATTTCACGCGTGCGGTCGGTCGAATGATCGTTGACTACAATAATTTCAAAGTCGATTCCAGGTTGAGAAACAAGGGATTCGAGGCAAGCAGCGAGAGACGCCTCTTCGTTCCGCGCTGGAACGATCACCGAGAGCTGTGGTTGGTCCGGCAATGTATCCGGTATAGGCATTTTTGAGTGTGACGCTAAACTGCAGAACAAAAGCTAACCGTTCACAGTACTCCGGCTTGTAAGCGCGATCCCCAAATCTCGCCGGAAAACCCAGCAATCGTGGTCTTCAACGGGGAATCTATTATTATATCTGGGTGTATCGCCCTCGCTATTTCGCCCTACTTGCCGCCTGCTGCTTCACAGGCATTCTCTGCGGCTGCTACAGCGGTTCGCGTCCCCCGCGGATCGGTTCGGCTGCCCCCGAAATCACGGTGCAGGATTCGGACCGTACGGTGAAGCTTAGCGATTTCCGCGGCCAGGTTGTCGTGCTGAACTTCTGGGCCACGTGGTGTCCGCCGTGCGTGGAAGAAATGCCTTCCCTCGTTGAGATGCAGCGGCGGATGAAAGCCAAGGGCGTCACCGTAATTGGCGTCAGTGTCGATGTCGATCAGAAGGCCTACAAGCAATTCCTGAAAGACCACAACGTCAACTTGCTTACCGTACGCGACCCCGGGCAGAAGAGCAGCAATCTGTACGGCACGTTCAAGTTCCCCGAAACCTACATCATCGACCGCAACGGCGTCATGCGCCGCAAGTTCATCGGTGCCGTGGATTGGACCGAGCCCGAAGTAATGGATTTCTTGGGCAAGTTATAGGCTCCCGTTCGTCATCACTGAAATACCGAGTCCCGAAATGCCGGAACGATGAAGCCTGTTCGTTCTCACAATCTAATGCGGCATTTTGTCGTCGTCCGCCCAAGGACTAATTCAGACGCTACTCGGAATGGTTAAAACACGTGCAACTCGATCCCCAAAAGTCAAAAATTAAGAGATCGAGCAAGAAGCTAATAAATAGGGGACAAGCCATGGATCCGAAGGTGGTTGAGCAAAATGAATTCACAGTCGTGGGTATCTCATCGCGTACCAGCAACGCAAAAGAGATGACCGGCCAGGGAGTGATCGGCCCGATGTGGGGACGCCTGATGCAGGAAGGAATCCTCGAGAAAATCTCAAACAAGACCAATTCCAACATTATGGCCGTCTACACCGACTACGCGAGCGATCACAATGGCGAATACACATTCGTGCTCGGCGCGCGTGTCACTTCGGACTCGAATATTCCGGCAGGCATGGTTTCAAGGAAAATTCCCGCTGGAAAGTATGCTGTATTCACATCAGAAAAAGGGTCAGGACCACAGGTCGTTCCACAACTGTGGATGAAGATCAATTCCCTGCCGCAAACTGCCACAGGTGGAGACCGCTTGTACAAAGCGGATTATGAAATCTACGATCAGCGCGCGAAAGATCCGCAGAATTTGCAAATGGACGTATACGTAGGAATCAGATAGGCGCCAGAGATCCTACGAATAGTAATGAACCCAGCGCTGATCAGTGTTGGCTATCCCACAAATTGACTTAGCCCGTTGGTGCCAGACCTTAGCTCTTCGTTGCCATTCACTTTCGGCGTGTAACGATCTAGTCTGCTGATTGAGCGGCACTTGGGGGAGGGCTGTTCAAAACATACGCCCCATGACTCCAACTGAGTCTGGGGCGTTGTTTTTTGTTCGTACTAAGAATGTCTCGAAAGAGAGGGCAACCACCGGTCAGTCACGAGGCAAGGCAGGCCCTCTCTTTCGATCTCCCGGTGACCCCACTCTGCTCCCGGAACGTCGAAGAACCAAGCGCCAAATTGCGTCACTTACCGCGCCCGGCCTTTCGGTGATTTCAGTCACGGCGAACCGGGGTCAAAGAACTGCAGCTGACACCGTTATTCTGGTGATATCAGAGAGTGGGCATGTTATAGACCCACGCCTTCAGCGGAGTTGGCTTACAGCTTCACATTTCGCAGGCGCAGCGCGTTCGTGATCACCGACACCGAACTGAAGCTCATGGCCGCCGCCGCCAAGATGGGGCTTAGCAGAATTCCGAAGAACGGATATAGGATGCCGGCAGCGACGGGAACTCCAATGGCGTTGTAGATGAAGGCAAAGAAAAGATTCTGCCGGATGTTGCGCATCGTGGCCTGACTGAGACGCCGCGCTCGCAGTATTCCCGTGAGGTCTCCTTTGACGAGAGTGATGCCGCCCGACTCCATGGCAACATCAGTCCCAGTGCCCATCGCGATGCCTACGTTCGCTTGCGCGAGTGCAGGGGCATCGTTGATTCCATCCCCTGCCATGGCGACGATTCTTCCCTGGGATTGAAGTGTCTTCACGACCTCCGATTTGCGTTGCGGAAGAATCTCGGCTTCAAAATCGGAGATACCCAACTTCGAAGCGATTTCATTGGCTACAACCTTGTTGTCCCCCGTGAGCATGACGACTCGAATGCCGGAGTTCTTCAGTTCGCGGACTGTACTCGCGGTGGAGTTCTTGATCCGGTCCGCCACGGAAATAGTCCCGACGTATTCTCCATCGACCGCCACACAGAGGATCGTGCCTCCAGGATATGAGCCGGATAAAACTGCGGGAGTCTTGAGGGCACCGAGCTCCGCCATCAGCAGCGGGCTGCCAATCCCTACCTTGTGCCCGTCGACGACACCGACAATTCCCTTCCCTGTCAGAGATTTCACTTCTTGTGGAGCTGACAACTTGACTTGCTTCTCTCGCGCAAACGAGATCACTGCATTGGCCAGCGGATGCTCGCTTCCCTGTTCCAGGCTTGCCGCGAGACCCAGGAGTTCTCGGTCACTTGCTAAGCGATCAGAGACGCTTGTTACTTGCGGCTTCCCCTCGGTCAGCGTCCCGGTCTTGTCGACGACGAGCGTGTCGACTTTTTCGAGTGTCTCAAGAGTTTCAGCATTTTTGATCAGCACTCCTGCGTGAGCACCGCGGCCGGTCCCGACCATGATTGCCATCGGAGTCGCCAACCCCAGTGCGCACGGGCAAGCAATGATTAAGACCGCTACCGCATTGACCAAAGCATTCGCCAGCCGGGGCTGCGGGCCCAAAAGGAACCACGCGATGAACGTGATGATCGAGACGGCAACAACGGTCGGCACGAACCAAGCCGCAACGCGGTCGGCCAAACGCTGGATCGGAGCGCGGCTGCGCTGCGCCTGTCCCACGAGCTGAACGATCCGCGCCAGCAATGTTTCCGAGCCAACACGCTCGGCCTGCATGATGAAGGAGCCCGTGGAGTTGATCGTTGCGCCGATCACTTTGCTGCCGGACTCTTTTTCGACAGGGATCGATTCGCCGGTGATCATCGATTCGTCGACGGAACTGCGTCCGTCGAGCACCTTGCCATCAACGGGAACTTTCTCTCCCGGCCGTACGCGGAGTTTGTCTCCGGGCTTGACCTGGTCAAGAGGAATGTCTTTCTCTTCGCCGGTGGCACTAATCAGGCGCGCGATTTTGGGACTTAGATCCAGTAGCGCTCGAATCGCAGCGCTTGTACGGCTGCGCGCGCGGAGTTCCATCACCTGTCCGAGAAGGACGAGCGTGGTGATTGCCGCAGCCGCTTCGAAGTACACGTCCGGATATCCGCCCATGCGGCGCAGCGATGCGGGGAAGATACCGGGAGCGATCGTAGCCGCAACGCTGTAGGTGTATGCGACTCCCGTACCCAGACCGATCAGCGTAAACATATTCGGACTGCGGTTAGCCAACGATGCCCAGAAGCGCTGGAAAAATGGCAGCCCACACCAGAGCACAACCGGAGATGCCAGAATGAATTCAAACCACGGGAGGCGCGATCCGTGGAGAATCTGCATGAATTCATCCCGCCAGATCATGCTGCCCATCGCAATTGCCAACAGCGGCATCGTGAGAATGACGCTGATCCAAAACCGCCGCGTCATATCGCGGAGTTCCGGATTCTCTTCCTGTGCGATGCTCACCGTGCGCGGCTCCAGCGCCATGCCGCAGATCGGGCACGATCCCGGTTCGGAGCGCACGATTTCCGGATGCATGGGGCACGTGTACTCGGTGCGCGTGGCGGGGAGAGGATTCTCGCGCTCCAGGGCCATGCCGCACGATGGACACGGCACCGGCTTGGTCTCGCGAACCTCGGGGCACATCGGGCAAACGTAATAAACCGGGCTTCCGGCTTCGGGCTTCCGGCTTCCTGATATCTGACCTTGGGCTTCAGACCTTGGACCTTGCCTCTGTGATGCTGGGCTTGGTACTCCCAGCGACACGAGGCCCGACGGTTTGCTCAGATACTTTCCCGGATCAGCTTCGAACTTCTCAAGGCAACCTCGGCAGCAGAAATACGTCTTCTTCCCTTCGCGCTCGGAAAAGAACTTCGCCGTCGCGGGATTCACGTTCATCCCGCATACGGGATCAATGGCAAGATTCTCAGTCGGCGCGGTTTTTGGCGCGGCCGGCATTCCCAGCGTGACCAACCCGCTGGAGGCAGGTTTGTTCAGATAAGCCTCGGGATTGGGCTTGAATTTTTCGACGCAGTGAGGACAGCAGAAGTAGTATGTCTTCCCGGCGTAATCGTACGTGTTCTTGGCCGTTGCCGGATTGACGTTCATCCCGCAAACGGGATCTTTTTCAAGCGTAGGGTTCACAGTATTTGTGGACATCGCATCTCCATTTCAACTGTGCTGACGCAGATGCCCTTGAAACCTTACACCACACAGCGCACAAATTTCAGCGCTTGGAATCACTTGAGCAGGTGCAATCGAAACAACCGGCTCCGGCGCACGCGCCGCAACGACGCTCCAGCCGGGTTCGCAAAGCTTTCCGCGCACGATGCAGACGCACCATGGCGTTATTGAGCGAGATGCCTTTATGGGCCGCATGCCGACCTATGCGGTCACCGTCCATTTCGACGGCTCGCAGAGCCTCGGAGTAATTCGAATGCAGGTTCTGCAACTCCTCGGTGGCACACGGACAGAGCTTCGCCCCAGGCGATTCAGGCCAAGCTGCAGTCGGCATTTCGGTTGGAAGTTCGGCTGTTCTTCTGGAAGAAACAGCGAGACGGCGGTAGTGGTCGGCGATTTCGTTTCGGAGAAGCCGGAAGATCCAGGCTTCTTCACGCTCCGGATTGCGAAGGCTGGAGGCCCGGGAAATGATCTTCAGGCTAGCTCTCTGCAGGATCTCTTCCGCCTCGCCCGCATTATGAATCGCCGAGCGCACGAAATTCAGAAACTTTGGCCAGTCCTCAAGGATTCGCTCGAGTGCCCTGTTCTGCTCGATTTGCAGGGAGCGCGGGTTGGCTGGTTCGGGTAGCACTTCTCTGTTGGATGGGCGTGCCTTATATTGGATTCAGCCGGAGAGCTCTGCCGGAATCCAAATTCATCATACGGAAGGGTTTTAATCGAATGACCTATCTCGATATTGTGTACAGCTATGGCGTGCAGCCTGGCGAAACGGAGATGCGCGCGATTGATAGCATGCGCGAGGTTTACGGCATCCGGCGCGTGCGCTTCAACGAGAAGGAGCGTACGGTTCGGGTGGAATTCGACGCATCGCGCATGAAGCAGGACGCCGTTGCCAAGCTGTTGCGCAATGCTGGGATCGATATTAAAGAGTCGGTTGCGCTGGCGTAGCCTCAAGCCGGCAGCGCCCCGGAGCGGTCGGGGCAAGATGCGGCACCTGCCGCAGCCCTGATTTTAATGTTGGGAGATTAAAGAGTAGGGGGAGAGCTGACGACGCGTGCGGAAAAGCAAGGGGTGCTCACAGAAAACCTCTGGCCGAAGTTATTCTCTGAAGCACCCCGTTGCGCGCCACTTCGTCTGTTTGGGTTATTGCAAACCCTGGGCCGTTCGTAAGCCGTTGAAAATACATGAGGAGCAACTTCTGCCGGTTGTAGGAATTTCCCGGCGCGGGGAAAGAATTACGTCGAGGGCAGATCGCAACAATGAGGCCAGAGTGGCTGTTGAAAAAACTAGAATGCTTTAGACCGAATACAGGCCATCTGCGACGTTCGTGCTTGATGTCGTTTAGGGGCGGCACTCATGCGAGCAGCCTGACGTCTGCTCGACCGGCAATCGGGACCGGCGGTCGGTTGAATTCGCTTCAGTTTCTCCGAAATCGATTCTTGGTATAATCGAAACGGCTTCATCCTTCCACAACGATCCGCGCCCTTAGCTCAGTTGGATAGAGCGTCTGGCTACGAACCAGAAGGTCGGGAGTTCGAATCTCTCAGGGCGCACCATCATTTCAAAGGGTTAGCCTCTTGTTCTGCTTCTTCCGCGATCGCAATCCGGCAAATTGGGCGTAATTGTCGCTTGGAATCGGACAAGTTAAGTTCCTCAACTCTCTTCCTGCGCTCACTAGCATTCCTACAGGCGCTCAAGTTGCTGAATCTGCACTAACCCCCGTTCAGTGAGCAGCGTCACAGCGGCACCAGAGTTCCGGTGCTATAGCTGGCCGTTCACAAAATAGTCGCTTGCAGAGGAACCGATACGCATGCAACGGAATATTGCTTTTACGCTGAACGGAAAGCCCACGGAACTCCTGGTTGATGACGACCGGATGCTGCTTTGGATACTGCGCTATGACCTCGGACTGACCGGCACGAAGTTTGGCTGCGGCGAAGCTTTGTGCGGAGCCTGCACCGTCATCGTGGATCAGGAGGCGGTGCGGTCGTGCAACACACCGATGAAAGACGTCGACGGAAAGCACGTGATGACGATCGAAGGCCTGAGTTCAGACGGCCGGTTGCATCCGATCCAGCAAGCGTTCGTCGATCATCACGCATTCCAGTGCGGGTACTGCACACCGGGAATGATTCTGAACGCCTATGCGTTGCTGCTGAAAGGCAAGCAACCGACTCGCGAGGAAATCATCCGGCACATGGATGACAATCTTTGCCGCTGCGGCTCACACACCCGCGTTGTCGATGCCATCCTGCAAGCCGCCGGAACGACAATAGGAGCTATGTGATGCGCGACGACCAATGGAGCGACGTAGTAGATAGAACCGGGCACCCATTTGAACTCAGCCGTCGCGGGTTTCTGCAAGCCTCGGGAGCCGGTTTGTTCGTGTTCTTTGCCGCCTCTCCGCTAGCCGCATTGCCGGGGCCTCCCGACGAACCCAGCTATACGACCGATTTCAACGCCTATCTTCGGATTCGCGAAGATGGCCGTGTGACCTGCTTTGTAGGCAAAACCGAGTTGGGACAGGGATCAGAGACCGTGCTATCGCAACTCGTTGCCGAAGAACTTGATGTTTCTTTCGACGCGATCGACATGGTCATGGGGGACACAGAGCTTGGCCCATGGGATGTGGGAACTTTTGGTTCACTCAACGTGCGGGAGTTCGGCCCCGTGCTTCGAACGGCAACTGCCGAAGCCAGAGCCGTCCTTTTGCAAATGGCGGCCGAGCACTTGCACCTGCCGTCGTCGGATGACCTGCGGGTGAGCAACGGAGTGGTCACGTGGAACAAAGACGAACACCAGAGTGTTTCCTACGCCCAACTCGTTCAGGGCAAGCGGATCGAGCGTCATCTCAAAAATGTCTCTTTGAAGCCGGTTTCAGCCTTTACGGTGATCGGAACATCGCCACGCCGCAAGGACGCACTCCAAAAGGTCACCGGCAAAGCGCGTTACACCGCGGACATCGCTCTTCCCGGAATGTTGCACGCACGTGTTCTCAGACCTCCCGCCCACGGCGCAACGCTGAAATCTGTTGATACCAGCGCCGCCGAGAAGATTTCCGGCATTCGGGTTGTTCGGGATAAAGAATTAGTTGCCGTTCTCCATGAGCATCGAGATGTCGCCGAACAGGCGCTGCAACTTGTGCGAGCACAGTTTGACCTTCCCGCCCCAGCAGAAGACGACGGCACCATCTTCGACCATCTGGTGAAAACCGCGCCGCCGTTTGAGTTGGTAAGCGAAAAGGGGAACCTCGCGGACGGAGCCAAACTCGCGCCCCACATAATGGAAGAGACATATCTCAACAGCTACGTGGCGCATGCGCCGATGGAAACCCACTCCGCCGTGGCACAGATACAAGGCACAAAACTGACGGTGTGGGCGAGCACGCAAACACCGTTTTCTCTTCGCCAGGAAGTGGCCCAAGCCGTGGGCGTTCCGCCCGAAGCCATACGGGTCATCACTCCCTACGTGGGCGGAGGATTCGGAGGCAAAACTGAAAACGCCTCGCGCCAGGCGCAGGACGCCGCTCGTCTTGCCAAACTGACCGGGAGGCCAGTTCAGGTTGTTTTCGACCGCTCCGAAGAATTTTTCTACGACATGTGTCGGCCCGCCGCCGTAGTGAAGATCCGGTCAGGAGTCGATGCCTCCGGCAAACTTGTTTTGTGGGATTACCGTGCGTACGGCGGTGGTGGAGATGAGGCAAGTCCCTTCTACGATATTCCTCATCAGCGTACGCAGTCCGCTGGCGGATGGAGCGACAATCCTCCCGGTCTGCACTCCTTGCCGGTCGGCCCCTGGCGCGCTCCCGCGGCCAATACAAACACCTTTGCGCGCGAATCGCATATCGATGAAGTCGCTAGCCGGCTCGGGCGGGATCCGCTCGAATTCCGGCTTGCGCACCTGAGCGATCCTCGAATGCGCCGTGTCTTACAGGCAGCAACGGAGAAGTTTGGTTGGAAGCCCAGCCCCGCGCCGACTCGACGCGGTATCGGCCTCGCATGTGCGATTTATGCGGGCACGTACGTTGCGACTGTCGCCCAAGTTGTGGTGAACACGAGCACCGGTGACGTTCAGGTGAAGCGCATCGTCTCCGCACAAGACCAGGGCTTGACTGTCAACCCGGACGGCACCCGACAGCAGATCGAAGGCAGCATCACGATGGGCATGGGATATGCCCTGGCTGAGGAAGTGAGATTCAAGAATGGCGCGGTGCTTGACCATAACTTTGATAGCTATTCGATCCCACGCTTTTCCTGGCTGCCAAAAATCGAGACTGTTTTGATTGACAATCCCACAACGCCTGCCTCGGGTTGTGGAGAGCCGCCAGTGGTGACGATTGGAGCGGCTTTGGCCAATGCCGTGTTTGACGCAATGGGCAAACGCCCGCGTCAATTGCCGATGACCCCGGCCCGTCTCAGAGCGTTGCTGCAAGGTTGAAAGGAGAATGCACTCCGAGCTATCTGCCATGAATCGGCATGCTTGGATCGCTCTGCCGACTGTGACTTCAGTGGTTCCATAACATTTCGCATCGGACTGAGTTCTGGTAATCTTGCCCCGGCCCTGTTTGTTTCGAAAGATTACGAATTCTTCCGTTGCCGAGTAGCGCGCCATGTCGAAATCGACGCATCAGCAAGAGCTCAATGCATTGTCCTCGGCAAAGAACGGCCTCCTTTACCTGACCGCCAACGACTGGGCTCTCATCGTGGATAAGGCAGTGCGCCGGACTTTCAAGCCAGGCGAATTTCTCGTGCAGCAGGCTCGGCGCACGCACGGAGTCTTCGTATTGCTGACCGGTGCCGCGCACGTGCAGATTCCTGGACAGGAGCCGCGACAAATTGCACCGGGCGAAGTTTGCGGCGAGATCTCATTCATCGACGAATTGCCCGCAACCGCAGATGTGGTCGCTCGAGATGCCACCGAAGCTCTCTATCTCGACCGCCCGACCTTGCAATCGCTGTTTGAACTTTTTCCTCATCTTGGATCGCGGTTTTACCGTTCCATGGCCTCCATCCTGTCCCATCGCTTGCGCGAGTTGATCGCGGATAATTCGCCCGTGCTCCAGACATCTTCTTCCTCGAACAAAACCAACCCGCAATGATCTCCCCTTGTGCTAGCCTAAAACGTTGTGCAGGGCGGGATTTCTGCTATCTGAGCCGCGATTCCCAGCGCGGTTGCAAGCCGCTGAAACCTGCAACTGTCTTCTATGCTTGATCCCGTGAATCTGCGGCTCGCCCTCCTGTCGGCAGCGGTGTTGGGTTTCCGGCACGGACTAGACTACGATCACATCGCGGCCATCAGCGATATCAGCAGCGTGCAGTCTAGAGCCCGGGATGCCATGAAGTTCGGGCTTCTCTACGTTGCTGGACATGCAACTACCGTCGCCGTACTGGGCGCAACCGCCGTGGCGTTCCGTGTCGCCCTGCCACCCGCCAGCGACCGTTGGGCGGAGCGTCTCGTCGGCGTAACCTTGCTCCTCTTGGGATTCTATGTCCTGGGAACATTTTTTCGTCCCGGCACGCATTCGCATGGTCCTCGAACGCGAATCACGTTGCTGATTAACGGACTGCTCTGGGTCTATTGGCGATTAGGCCGGCTATTTGGTGGAACCCGTGTCCAGCCTCCCCAGGTGTTTAAGAACGGTTACGGTTCCACCTCAACATTTCTCGTGGGCGTGATTCATGGGTTAGGTGCAGAGACACCGACCCAAATCCTGCTGTTTCTCATGGCGGCGAACCTTGGCGGGACTGCCGCCGGGTTGCTGGGGTTGCTGGCCTTTATTGTTGGCCTGCTTGCGATGAACACGCTCATGTGCGCATCAGCCGTCGGTTTATTTTCCGCTACCCTGGCGCGTCCCAATGCCCTTCGGGCTCTGACTCTCGCCACCTCGGCTTACAGCATCGTGGTAGGGACAATTTTTCTTCTCGGTTCTGCAGGCAAACTGCCTTCCCTAACGGGCTAATCCGCCCCATCGGGTTTAAGCCGTACCGCGTTTTCGTCGCAAATGGGTGTTTCAAGTGTGCATTACTTTTCACTCCGATTGCTATGCAAATCTGAGACATTCCCCCTAAGTCTTTTATCTACAATGAATCATCGATAGCCCCAATTTGGAACCTAAGGTGCACAGCTAAGCACGATGGCATGTGTCTGTGGCACATGTCTTTGGGGTAGTAGGTCTCAACTTCAAAAAAGAAAGAAAGTTTGTGCAGGAGGAAGTTGTCATGAAAAGGATGCTCTGGCTGTCTTTATTGGCTCTAGCGCTGCCGCTTACGGCGTTTGCTAGCAGCTCTGTCGATTTCACCAATAGTGGCGGCACACTCAGCGGCAGTAGCAGCGGATTGAGTCTGTCCGGTTCGGCATTGATCGCCGTAAACGGATTTGGCAATCTGGGGCTGGTCACGGGCTCCAATCTCGGATCTCTGACTTTTTCGACTGGCACCATGACAGGCGGCGACTTGCAGCAGGGCGCTACCTTCGCTGCCGGCGGCACGTTCACAATCTGGTCGAGCGGAATGAACGGCCTTCCCAGCGGAACCTTATTTTCGGGATCCTTCTCGGGGCCGGTGACTTGGACCCTGGTCACCCTGGCGAACGGTACCCATAACTACACCTTGAGTGGCAGCCTGAGCGGCACCTGGTATAACGGCGCTTGGGTGAATGGCGCTACTGTTCAGCTCACCATTAACACGGGCAAGGGATTCTTCAACGGATCCACGCTTATCTCCAGCGGCGACACCAATATCACCACTCCTGAGCCGGGCTCTCTTACGCTGCTTGGCACTGGTCTGGTTGGTCTGGCTGGACTGCTGCGGCGCAAGATGAAAGCGTAAGCAACGACTACTTCCACTCCTGTCATAAGCCCCACGGTCGACGTGGGGCTTTCTCATTGCTGATCCCCTTCTAATCCGCCTGATCTTCCGCCATTACCCCGGTAATCGGACCAAGGGGATTACCGTTGACCCACTGCGGGCGGCCTTCTTAAATTGCCAACAGGGGGTTGTATGAAGGACATTCACGAGGTCCTGCGTCAAAAGCAGGCAAAATACGCCCAACTTGGCAAGCAGATTGAGATGCTCCAGCAGGCCGCCGAAAAACTGCGCGAAGTCGCGCCATTGCTCGCAGAAAGCGACGAAGAAGACAATGTCGTGCTCGCGGATGTCGATGAAACTACAGCCGAAGGCGACGCCATGGCCGCGAAAGCCGGTGCGAATTCGGGCAGCGCGTCCTCTTCCAAGTCTTCTCGGCCTTCAGCTCCGCGTTGGCCCTAAACCTACAATTGATGATTCAAGATCGATAGAACCATGAAACTGCAAGCACTGCTGGTCTCGAGCGACGATTCCGCGGCCGACGTTTTGGGGCGAGTTCTCTCGGGATTCGACATCGGCATGGATCGTTCCAGCGATCCCGAGACCACCATTGAGCGCATCCAGCATCAGAAATTCGACGCCTTGGTCGTGGACTTCGACGATCCCGAGGCAGCTCAGAACGTGCTCGCAGAGGCAAAGAAACTCGGTTCCGCACCGCTCAGCGTAGCCCTGGTTGCCGATCCCAGCAAGGTCCGGCAAATCCTTACGAGCGGGGCGCATTTTGTGCTCTACAAGCCGGTGTCCGAAGATGCCGCGAAAGCGGGCTTGCGCGCGGCGGCCGCCATGCTAAGCCGCGAACGCCGGCGAGCATTCCGCGTCCCAGTGCAGGCACCCGTCGAAATCACCCTGCCCGATACACGCAAAGTGGAGGGAATCCTTCTGGATCTTTCCGAAACTGGCATGGATGTACTCACGGCCGAGCCACAAAATGCCGCGACCTTGCTCGCCTTCCATTTCAAGCTGTCGGATGGCTCCGTAGAGGTCGAGGGCCACGGCCAAGTGGCATGGGCAAACCCGAACGGGCAGACTGGAGTTCACTTCCTCGACTTATCCGAGTCAAAAGTAGCAGAACTGAAAGACTGGCTCCGCGCCGCCGCTGCCAGCATCGGCACATTGCCGGACGAAAGTGTGCCGCATTGCAAGCTGACCGACCTGAGTCTCGGCGGATGCTACGTGCAAACGGATGCGCCTTTTCCGGAAGGCGCCCTCATCGACTTCTGCTTGAAAACTACGGAGCTCGAAGTCCACTGTGACGGCATGGTCCGAGTAACACATCCCAGCCATGGTATGGGGATCGAGTTCCCTTCCCGCACGCAAGAACAGCGCACCCAAGTCGAAAATGTTATCAACTTCCTGCGCAGTTGCCCCGGAACAATGCCCGACTTGAGCATCTCGCCCAAAGCTCTGGTTGCGGATGTAACCCAGTTTGAATCTTCCGAGAAACCGGCAAACTCCGAAGAAGAACTAGAAGATCCTTTACTAGAACTTTTGCGTCGCGGCGCTTCATTGCAGCAGCCAGACTTCCTGAGCGAACTCGAGCACCAGCGAAATCCACAAGAACCAGCTTCCGTCGAATAACCACCGTTCCCTAGGTTCGTCCAACCTCGCCACAGTTTCTGCGTTGTCGCAAGTATCTACACAATACGAATGCCTAAAGCCTCCCGGCAGGATATTTCGAGTGTGTCTATAGGCAGAAGTTAATGGAAAGTGCGGCAGGACGATTTTGAAAGAGAGAGGCTTCGGTGGCGGCGTTTCCGGGGAATTGAAGGATCCGAACCCCGTCTCTGGTGCGGACCCTCCATTCCTTGCGGTCTGTTCCACCCCAATGCGAATACCGTAACGCGCTCTCGTTGCATGGAGATGTCAGTAACGTTAAATCTGCGTTAAATTGAGAGCGTCTGTTTTAGCTGCGTTGACTCCATTCACAGCGAGAAGATAGATCTGGCAAATCCCGGCACGTTGAATTTGCGGCGCAATCTTGAGAGAATCCCAACTCTGTTGTGGACTCCTCTGCTGGCAATCGGCGCAGCCGTCTTCGCCGTCGAAATTCCTTTCTTCTTTCTGGGAACCCCCTCCGGACACGATGTCGAATTCCATCTGTACTCCTGGCTCGAAGTTCTGAACCAGTGGCACCACGGAATCTGGTACCCGCGTTGGGCTGCACTCGCACACTTCGGTTATGGCGAGCCGAGGTTCGTTTTTTACCCTCCCGCTTCGTGGATGCTCGGCAGCCTCATCAGCACAGTGGTTCCGTGGAGGATTGCCTCTCCAGTTTTCATTTGGGTTGTGCTGGTACTAGCAGGTGCTTCGATGTTTCTGCTGGTGCGGCGCTGGTTTAGTCGTCCAGAAGCGACATTCGCCGCCGTTCTATACGCCGTCAATCCCTACCATCTCGTCATCGTCTATTGGCGCAGCGCGTTTGCCGAAATGCTGGCCAGTTGCCTGATTCCGGTGTTGCTCCTGCTCATTCTGAAGGCAGCGGACGGCGAGCGCCGCTTGGTGGTGCCGCTCGGAATATTACTCGCAGCCTCATGGCTGACGAACGCCCCCGCCGCAGTGATGATTCATTATTCGCTCGCACTGCTGATCCTAATTTTCGCGTGGAAGAGAAAGTCACTGCACCTTATTTGGATTGCCGCGGGCGCGGTTGTGATTGGGGCACTGCTGTCGGCCTTTTACCTGCTTCCCGCTGTATACGAACAGCGTTGGGTCGATATTGCGAATGCCATATCTCCCGGTTCGCGTCCGGTAGACAATTTCCTGTTCATTCACACGACCGATCCCGATCACGATGCCTTCAACCGAATCATCTCCTGGGTTGCGGCACTGGAAATCGGAAGCATTTTCTTGTCGGCGGCGATTCGAAAGTTGTGGCGCGCAGAAAAGCGGGAGATCTGGAACACTCTCGCGATATGGGCAGCCGCCTGCAGCGTGCTGATGTTTCCTATCAGCTTGGTGCTCTGGGAGGTCCTTCCCAAGTTACAGTTCATGCAGTTCCCCTGGCGCTGGCTCTTGTGCTTGAGTGTGATCTTCGCCATCTTCGTCACCGTTGCCCTGCGGCAATGGTGGGCCCGAGCGCTTGTTTTCGCAGTATCAGTACTATTGATCGTTGCGGCGTGGCATCAGGTGCAGGCGCCCTGGTGGGACAATGCCTCCGATCTGCGCGAGATGCAAGACAACATGTCCGATCGCATCGGCTACGAAGGCACTGACGAATACACCCCAGTGGGCGCGGATCCGTCAGTAATCGATAAAGACGCGCGCAATGTGACCGTGAATGGTCCGGCGAAGGCCGCCATACATGTGCAGCGCTGGGATGCCGAGACCAAGCTGTTCACCGCGGACCTATCGGCACCCGATCGGCTAAATCTGAAACTCTTTCCTTACCCAGCCTGGAAAGTGACCGTGAACGGACACGAGGTGAAGACGGCGCTCAGGAGCGGCAGTGGACAAATGCTTGTTCCGGTTGCGGCGGGCATGAATCGCATCGAGATTCGCTTCACTCGTACATGGGATCGCACGGCCGGCGGCTGGATTTCCGTCCTCACTCTGCTCGGAATTGCGGGATGGATCTTTATCGCACGGCAGCGCGGCCATCTCCACCAGTCTCATTTGCAACAGAAGTCATTGGGTTAACAGATCATGAAGAAAATTCTCATCGCGACTTCGAATCCCGGCAAGCTGCGCGACTTCGCCGGCGCTGCAGCCGTGCATGGCATCCAGATCGGGGGCATCCCGAATTTTTCTTCTCTCCCTCCGGCCGTTGAGGATGGCCAAACTTTCGAAGAGAACGCCCGCAAGAAAGCGGAAGAATATAGCCGATACGTTCCTGGGGAGATCGTGGTGGCCGATGATTCGGGAATCGAGATCGACGCTCTGGGCGGCGCTCCGGGTGTTCATTCGGCACGCTATGCGGCGGATCAACCACATCTCGCCGAGGCCAACACCGACGATGAATTGAACAATGCGCGGGTCCTGCGCGAGTTAACGGGCGTCCCTCCAGAGCAGCGGACGGGACGCTTCGTCTGTATTCTGGCCGCAGCACGTGACGGAAAAACCATCGCCACCTTCCGCGGCAGTGCTGAGGGAGTGATCCTCAACGCACCACGGGGAGCGAACGGCTTTGGCTACGACCCGCTGTTTTACTTCCCGGAAATTGAGAAGACATTTGCTGAGCTCAGCGCAGAAGAGAAATCGAAATACAGCCACCGCGGCGCCGCTTTTCGGCATTTCTTGAACTGGTGTGCGAAGCAATTTCCCAACGACTACATTTAATCTGCCACTGTGAACTCGCGCTCGCTAAAACTGCCACTCGCGCTCGCTAAAACTGCCCATCGCGCTGATTTTCGACATGGACGGAGTTCTGATCGACTCCGAGCCTCTGCACAAGCGCGCAAAAGAAGTAATGCTCGGTGAGGTTGGCATCGTGTTGCCCGAGTCCATATACGACAGCTATAAAGGACGGCCCGACGCTACGATGATTCCAGAAGTCCTGGGTGAAAGGGGAATGCCCGCAGACCGGATCGCCGAGTTGTTACACCGTAAACATCAGATCTTCGAAAAGATCGAACACGAGATGAAGGTCATTCCCGGGGCGGCGGAATTTGTGCTGTGGGCGAAATCGCGTTTTCGGATTGCTCTCGCTACCTCGGCAACCGCCCGCAATCGTGAAGCGGCTCTTAAGTTGTTTGGCGTCGGCAATCCTTTCGAGACCATCGTCGATGCCGGTCGACGCCATCGTCCGAAGCCCGATCCAGACGTTTTTCAAATCGCCATGCGCGATCTTGCTCTAGGCCCGCAAGATTGTTGGATCATCGAAGATTCGGTCAATGGACTGCGCGCAGCCAAAGCGGCAGGATGCTTTGCCGTCGCGCTCACGACCACCTTCGATGGCAAGACGCTCGCCGAAGCAGGAGCCGACATCGTGGTGAGTTCCTTTCCTGAGCTGCAACTTCGCATGGAGAATGCGGTCTGAGAACATCCGCAAGAATTGTTCTTGGCACCGAAATACGTGACAACTCACTCCTGCTCCTAACTCCGTTCCTTGACTTCACTTCTTCTGGCGCACGATAATGACAGGTTCTTTGCTCATTGTGGAACTTATAAGGAGCTCTTGTGGCGTCAGCCAGTACTTCTGCTCCCGGGGTTGGCAAGTTTGTAGCGCATGGTGGGGTCGCTCCGTTGCGGGCGGGTGAGGGCACGTCGTTTTTTCTGCGGCGCCTTCATTCGTTAACGGGTATCATCCCGGTCGGCGCGTTCCTGTTCGAGCACATCCTGATCTCGAACTCGACCGCCATCGGTCAGAACGGTCCCGCCGCCTACGCGCGGCAAGTCACTTTTCTTGCGAACCTTCCTCTGGTCTTCTTCCTGGAACTGTTCGGCATATGGTTGCCGATCGCGTACCACGGACTCTACGGCTTCTACATCTGGTATCGCGGCGAGGCCAATACCACTTCCTATCCCTGGAGCGGCAACTGGATGTACACCCTGCAGCGCTGGACCGGCGGCATCGCCTTCATCTACATCGTGTGGCACGTTTACACCATGCGCTTTCTCGGCGCCGATCTGCATGCCGATCCCACTCTCTCCTTCGGCAAAGTCCAGCATGAAGTGCTCCAGGCGCCTTTGTTTCTCTTCTACGTAGTCGGACTGATCGCGGCTTCCTGGCACTTCGCGTACGGAATTTGGCTGTTCTGCGCGAAGTGGGGGATCGTCACCGGGGACAAGGCTCAGAAGCGTTTGCTGGCCCTTTGCATGGCGTTCTTTGTGGTTCTGAGTGGCGTGGGATTGGCCAGCCTGGCTTCGTTCCGTTCTCGTCCACAGCTGCCCTACGATGGCGGCACGATCAACGATCGCAACATCACGCAGCGGCGGTAAAGGAAACTATGGCAGCAGCTCCCAAGATCATTGTTGTCGGCGGCGGACTGGCGGGACTTTCCGCGGTCATCAAGATTGCCGAAATGGGCGGGCAAGTCGACCTGTTCTCCATCGTCCCGGTGAAGCGTTCTCACTCGGTCTGCGCGCAGGGCGGCATCAACGCGGCGAAAAATCTGAAAGGCGAGGGCGACTCGACCTGGAAACACTTCGATGACACCGTCTATGGCGGAGATTTTCTCGCCAATCAGCCTCCCGTAAAAGACATGTGCGAGGCGGCGCCGGGCATCATCGACCTGCTCGACCGCATGGGTGTTCCCTTCAATCGCACGCCGGAAGGCCTGCTCGATTTCCGCCGCTTCGGCGGAACGCTCTACAACCGCACCGCTTTCGCCGGCGCCACCACCGGACAGCAGCTCCTCTATGCACTCGATGAGCAGGTGCGGCGCTACGAATCCGAAGGCAAAGTTAAGAAATACGAGTCTTGGGAGTTTTTATCGGCGGTGCTCGACGGCAACAAAGTTTGCCGCGGCATCTGCGCCATGGATTTGCGGTCCATGGAAGTCCGTACCTTCCCTGCCGATGCGATCATCATTGCAACCGGGGGCATCGGCGCGATCTTCGGCAAATCGACCAACTCGGTCGTCTGCACCGGATCGGCGCAGTCTGCTCTCTATCAGCAGGGCTGCTTTTACGCCAACGGCGAATTCATCCAGGTTCACCCCACTTCGATCCCGGGCGAGGACAAGCTTCGTCTGATGTCCGAGTCGGCCCGAGGCGAAGGCGGACGCGTCTGGGTTCCGAGAACTCCCGGCGACAAGCGCGATCCCAAGTCGATTCCTCAGAATGAGCGCTTCTACTTCCTCGAAGAGTGGTACCCGAAGTACGGCAACCTCGTTCCCCGAGATGTGGCGACACGCGCGATCTTCAAGGTCGTGTACGAAGAGAATCTCGGCATTGATGGCAAGCCGATGGTCTATCTCGACCTGACCCACATCGATCGCAAAGTCCTCGACCGCAAGCTGGAAGGCATTCTTGAAATCTACGAGAAATTCGTCGGCGACGACCCACGCGACACGCCCATGAAGATTTTCCCTGGCATGCACTACACGATGGGCGGCCTCTGGGTTGACTACAAGCAGGCCACCAATATCCCCGGAATCTTCGCCGCCGGCGAGTGCGAATTCCAATATCACGGCGCGAATCGACTGGGAGCGAATTCCCTTGTCTCGTGCATCTTCGGCGGAGGCGTTGCTGGACCCGCAGCGGTCAACTATGCGCGGGGCTTGCAGAGCGCAGCCGATGGCAACGGACATTTCGCCGCCGAGCAGAAAAAGCAGGAAGAAAACAATGCCCTGCTGATGAAGAACGATGGCAATGAGAATCCGGTGAAGTTGTGGCGCGAGCTTGGCGAGTTGATGACGAAGGATTGCACTGTCATCCGCTACAACAAGAACCTGCAGCAGACCGACGCCAAGCTGGTCGAGTTCCTGGAGCGCTACCGCAAGATCAATCTGAGCGATAGGACGCTGTGGGCGAATACGACGGTCGTCTTCGCACGGCAGTTGTACAACATGCTGCAGTTGGCCCGCGTGATCGCCCAGGGCGCTCGCATGCGCGATGAATCACGCGGCGCTCATTACAAGCCAGACTTCCCGGAACGCGACGACAAGAATTGGATGAAGACCACCAAGGCGTATTTCGCTCCGGATGCTGACGAGCCGAAGTTCGAATTCGAGCCGGTGGATGCATCGTTGATTCCGCCGAGGGCGAGGAAGTACTAGGTTTCTTGTGTTGTCATCCTGAGGCGCGTTCTTTGCGCCGAAGGACCTATGCAATTTGCTCGCGGAATGAACGTGCAAGGTTCCTTCGCTTCGCTCAGGACGACAAGCTTTTGATAAGAGCTATTTAAATGCCAGATAAAACCGTCATCTTAAAAATCAAGCGTCAAGCGACTCCCACGACCAAGCCGCACTGGGAGGAGTTCTCCGTTCCCTACCGCCCGAACATGAACGTGATCTCGGCGCTCATGGACATCGCCGCCGATCCGGTCACGCGCGACGGAAAGCCGACGACGCCCATCACCTACGACTCCAACTGCCTCGAAGAGGTCTGCGGATCGTGCGCCATGCTGATCAACGGCAAGGCTCGTATGGCGTGCTCGGCACTGATCGATCAAGTCGAACAGCCAATCCGGCTGGAACCGTTCTCCAAGTTTCCGGTCGTTCGCGATCTGGCGACCGATCGCAGCGTGATCTTCGAAAACCTTAAAGCGGTGAAGGCATGGGTGCCCATCGATGGCACGTACGACCTCGGCTCCGGCCCGCGCATGACAGCTGAGGAACAGGAGGCGGCATATCCGCTCTCGCGCTGCATTTCGTGCTGCTGCTGCATGGAGGCCTGCCCTCAATTCAACGACGATACCGGCTTTGTGGGCGCGGCGACCATCTCACAGGTACGCTTATTTAACACGCATCCCACGGGCAAAGCGCTGAAGCACGAGCGTCTGGCAGCTCTGATGGGCGATGGCGGCATTCAGGAATGCGGCTATGCCCAGAACTGTGTGGAAGTCTGCCCCAAGGATATCCCGCTGACCAAGTCGATTTCGGAAGTGGGCGGACAGGTCATGAAACAGGCACTGGGTGACCTTTTGCGACGCTGATTTTTGTCAATTTGCTCCAACCGTCATTCCGCAATAGGCATCTCATTCGCGCCAAGTGGCTGCTAACTTGGCACATCGTGCGATTTCTTCAGTCGATCGTAAACGGCCCTCTACTTGCCGATATAACGCTTGAGGCCTTGCTTCGGCGAGTGTGGTAACCAGGCGGTTTGGGTACGGTCGTAACGGCTCAAAGGCAGTCTTCCTTTTGGGCCGCTTGACAGCATCCTTTAGAATAGCCGCTACTCGCGTGGAAACAGTGCTCTGAAACTCTTTCCGCACGGAACCATTCGTGAGACAGATTGTTCGAGCTCAATTCGCGGCGGTACTGCTCCTGGCGCTAATCGGCAGCGGCCTGTCGGAACGCGCTTTCGCCGTGCGCCACTCGATCGCGCATCACGCCCGGCATCACCATTTCCGCTGGCTGTGGCATCCGATGTTTCGCCCGTCGCACGAATCACTTCTCCTGCAGAATGCGGAAGTTGATCGGCTGAATCTCCCGCGCATTCAGGACGACACCGAACTTGAGGCCCTGAAGGCCGACGGTTCCTTGGTCGCAATCGTTCCCAGCGAGTCGCTACGCATCGAACGGGGACTGGATCCTTCCCGCCGCTACTGCCGTCCGTGGACACTGAACTTCGTGAACGATCTCAGCCAGGCCTATTACAACCGCTTCCATCAACAGATTCAGCTGAACTCGGCGGTGCGCACCGTAAAGGTTCAACGAAAACTTCGGCGCCATAACAGAAACGCGGCTCCTTGGGAAGGCGAAACTGCTTCGTCCCACCTGGCCGGACTGACGGTCGATCTGCAACGCCGCGGCCTCAACAAACAGCAGATCCGCTGGATGGAGCACTACCTCTTCTACATGAAGTCGCTCGGACTCGTGGAGCCTGAGGAAGAGCGTCGTCACTGGTGCTTCCACATCATGGTCAGTGGACGCTACAACGAGTGGCGCGAAACCCAGAGCATCATTCCCATCGAACACCAGGAAGAAGACGAAAAGCCCGCAATCCCCGGAAGCGAAGTTGCTATGGGCAGCGGGAAGTAAACTTCCAAGGTTTCAAAGTTTCAAGGCTTCAAAGTTTCTGAATCCTCCTTCTTCTAGCTTCCTTGCCTCAAATTCCTTTAGCATCCCATTCGTATGATCGTTTTAATGGCCGGCTTGCCAGGCACTGGCAAAACCACGCTTGCACGGAAGTTGTCGCACCGATTGAACGGCCGTGTGCTGAGTAAAGACGAATTCCGCCACGCCATCTTCCAGCCTGAAGAAATCGAATACTCTTCTCGCCAAGACGACTTCTGCCTGCAGTTGATGCTCGAGACCGCACGATATCTCCTGGGTCGAGATCCGGCCACAACCATCTTCCTCGATGGCCGGCCCTTCTCGCGGAGGTACCAGATCGAGAATGTTCTCACCGCCGCAGCCTCTCTGAATCAGCCATGGAGAATCGTGGAATGCGTGTGCTCCGAGGATCTCGCTCGCGAGCGACTAGAGCAGGCCAAGACGAGTGGAGAGCATCCCGCTGCAAACCGGAATTTCCCGCTGTATCTGGCGGTGAAGGCGCGCTTTGAAGCGATTGTTTTGCCGAAAGTTGTGATCGACATGGGACAGGATTTTGAACGTTGTATCCAGTTGGCTCTTGACCACCTTTCAGTGCGAGGCGCAGCGCGGATCGCACAAGGACACTAGGCATTACTTTCTCCTTCCGCGAACTGCCTATACAATCGAGATTCCGCCTGCACTCTTCTGGGGCACCACTTATGAAAATGCAGCTTCTGCTCATTACTGCTTTGTCCTGTTCCCTTGCTATGGCTCAAGCGCCCGCCAGTTCATCCGACTTCCCGGTCAGCGCCAAAGCCCGCGCCATTCAGAATTCTGCGATCGTGGTCGATACCCATGCCGATACGCCGCAGCGGTTCTTGGAGGAAAATTTCGACATCGGCTCGACCGATCCGAATGACAAGGGCCATATCAGCCTCGATAAAGCGCGCCGCGGCAATCTCGGGGCGGAGTTCTTTTCCATATGGGTTGACCCAGAAACCAATCAGGGCCATTTCGCCAAGCACACCTTCGATCTGATCGATTCGGTTTACGAGCAGGCTGCACATCATCCCGACCGCATGATGATGGCCTTCTCTGTGGCCGATATCGAACGCGCCCACCGCGACCACAAACTCGCGGCTTGTATGGGTATCGAGGGCGGGCATTCCATCGAGAATGACATGCACCTGTTGCGCGACTACTACCGCCTGGGCGTTCGCTACATGACGCTCTCCTGGTCGAACACGAACGAGTGGGCCGACTCCTCCGGAGACATCGACGATCCCAAGGTGCAGCATCACAACGGGCTCACTGATTTTGGAAAGCAGGTAGTTCTCGAAATGAACCGCCTCGGCATGATGGTCGATATCTCCCACGTGGCCGACAAAACCTTCTGGGATACCATCGCCACGACCAAAGCTCCAGTGATCGCCTCGCACTCCTCGGCCCGTGCCCTGACGAATGCTCCCCGCAACATGACCGACGAAATGCTCCAAGCCGTCGCGAAGAACGGGGGCGTGGTGCAGGTCAACTTCTACAACGGATTCATTGACGAGAAGTTTCGCAAAGCGATGGAGGCTCAGAAGCCCGACCTCGATGCGGCTAAGCAAAAATACATGGATCAGATGAAAAGCGAAGGCAAAGAGGTCAATTTCACTGAACTCGACCGCATCGAACGCGAATGGCTGGCAAAGATCCCACGCCCACCGCTCAGCGCTTTGATTGACCATATCGACCACATCGCCAAAGTTGCCGGAATCGGCCACGTTGGCCTCGGCTCTGATTTCGACGGCGTCAGCGGCCAGACACCCCAAGGCATCGATTCTGCCGCAGACCTGCCGAAGATCACCCAGGCACTCCTCGATCGGGGCTATAGTGCCGACGACATCAAGAAAATTCTGGGCGGAAATTTGCTCCGCGTATTCCGCGAAGTGGAGCGAGTCAGCCACGAGATGCAAATGCAATCCAAGTAATGTCTGTCATCCTGAGGCGCGGTATTTGCGCCGAAGGGCCTATGCACTTTGCAGACAGCTGCGATGCTCTGGCTGAGAGTGCCTGGAGCCATGCGACACCGAGCATCACACCGAGCCGCTGTCGTACAATGCAACGTTGCACTGCATAATCACGCATTTTTCAAGGAGCACCCATGCGTAAAGCTTCCGTAATACTTGGAGTAATTTTTCTCGCTGCAACGGTCATCGCCCCCGCGAATCCTCAAACTGCCGCGAAGTCGAGCACTACGGCGAAGCCCGCTACGGCAGCCTCTTCGGATCCCACTGCCATCATCGACACGACTGCCGGCAAAATGACCTGCACGCTCTTCCCCGCCAAGGCCCCGATCGGCGTTGCCAATTTCGTCGGGCTCGCAACCGGAACCAAGGACTGGAAGACTCCCAGCGGCGCGACCAAGCATGGCGTTCCTCTTTACGACGGGACGATTTTCCACCGCGTCATTCCAGAATTTATGATTCAGGGCGGAGATCCGGCGGGAACTGGCTCGGGCCCCGATCCCGTAAGGCCATTCAAGAACGAGACCTCAAAAGATCTGCTGTTCGACAAGGCGGGACGCCTCGCCTATGCCAACGCTGGGCCGAATACCAATGCCTCGCAGTTCTTCATCACCGAAGTCCCGTTTTCAGGCCAGCAGGCGGCCATGCTGAACGGCAACTACACCATCTTCGGACAGTGTGATGAGGCATCCGTGGCTCTGGTCAAGCAGATTGCATCCATGAACCGCGACTCGAACGACAAGCCGTATCGCCCTATCAAGATCAATCACATCAGCATCAAGAAGCCGGGTAGCTCGGCAACATCCGCCCGCACTGCGGCAAAGAAACCGGCTACAACCACAAAAGCGCCATCGACACCGAAGCAGTAGTAGCGCCGGCGCTTGCCCTGAGCGGAATCGAAGGGAGCCGCCGGCTGTGGTGGGAGCGTCTCGCTCCCGTATTAGAGGCCAATTCAAATTTGAAAGGATCCTATGTCACGTCAGCCCGGAACATATGCTACGTTTGAGACCACGGAAGGAACCATCGTCTGCCGCCTCTTCGAAAAAGATGCCCCGAAGACCGTTGCCAATTTCGTAGAACTCGCCGAGGGCAAGCGCGAGTGGACCCATCCCAACACTCGTAAGAAATCCAAAGATCGCCTGTACGACGGCACAATTTTCCATCGTGTAATCCCCGACTTCATGGTTCAGGGCGGTGATCCGCAGGGCACCGGCATGGGTGGCCCGGGATATCAATTTGAGGACGAAACCAAAGGCTCTCCGCACAAATTCGACAAGCCGGGCAAGCTTGCCATGGCAAATGCCGGCCCAAATACGAACGGTTCCCAGTTCTTCATCACCACCGTTCCTACGACGTGGCTCACAGGCAAACACACTATTTTCGGAGAGGTCGTCGAGGGGCAGGACGTGGTCGAAAAGATCACTCGGCTCCCGCGCGGACGCAATGATCGCCCCAACAAAGACGTCGTATTGAAGAAGGTAACGATCGAGACGCTTTAGCCGGATCGCGGAGTTGCAGGCGGGCATTGAGGACGCGTACTGTATCTAGAACGCTACCGTCAATCCAGCCCTCCAAAGGATCCCGGAATGCTCTGCCTGCATTTTCGTCTATTCGCTACAGCTCTGCTCATTGCACTCAGCCCGACGCTTTTGGGCCAGTCTTCAGAAACTCCTTCGTCCCTCCCGCGTCCCAATCAGTTGTGATCGTAATGGAAGAAAACCACTCATACTCAGAGATCATCGGCTCTTCCCAGGCACCCTACATCAATACCCTCGCTTCCGAAGGCGCTCTCTTTACCGACTCCTACGCCATCACGCATCCCAGCGAGCCGAATTATCTTGCGATCTTCTCCGGCTCCACTCAGGGGGTAACCACCGACAACTGCCCTCTTAGTTTCAGCGGATCGAACCTGGGCCACCAGTTAAGTTCTGCAGGCAAAAGTTTCAAAGGCTATTCCGAAGGCCTTCCCTCTGCCGGTTCCACCGTCTGCACCTCCGGAGAATACGCTCGCAAGCACGCTCCATGGACCGATTTCACCGATCTTTCATCGTCGGTGAATCAACCGCTCAGCGCGTTCCCCACCAAATATGCGAACCTGCCCACTATCTCATTTGTGATTCCGGACCTGCTCGATGACATGCACGACGGCAGCATTCAGCAGGCCGACAGTTGGCTGCAAACAAATTTGTCAGGGTATGTGAACTGGGCAAAGACCCACAACAGCCTTTTGATCATCACCTGGGACGAAGACGATGACTCCTCAGGCAATCACATCCCGACAATTTTTGTCGGACCTATGGTGAAGCCTGGTGAATATTCCGAGTATATTTCACATTACTACGTGCTGCGGACACTCGAAGCGATGTATGGACTTTCCTACCTCGGCAGCGCTGGGTCAGCGAAGACAATCACCGATGTCTGGCAGTAGTTGCGAAAGGAAAGCCCCTCTTCTCGCGCTTGGATCGGCGAGAAGAGAGGCATTCGAAGGTATTTCCCCTAAACGTTAATGACCCCGCAAAGCTCCTTCACCGCCGCCGCGCTCTTATCCAGTCCGGCCTTCTCTTCCGGCGTAAGTTTGATCTCGATGATTTGCTCGATTCCCTTCGCACCCAGCTTCACGGGAACCCCGACATAGAGTCCGGTGATGCCGTATTCGCCCTGCAGGTACGCGGCGCAAGGCAGGATCTTCTTCTTATCCTTCAGAATTGCTTCCACCATCTCGGTCGCTGCAGCCGAAGGCGCATAGTAGGCTGATCCAGTCTTCAGATATTTGACGATCTCGGCGCCGCCATCCCGCGTACGTTGCACGAGAGCGTCGACGCGGCTTTTTTGCATGAGTTCAGTAATCGGAATCCCTGCAACCGTCGAGTAGCGCGGCAGGGGAACCATGGTGTCGCCGTGACCCCCGAGGACAAATGCAGTCACGTTCTCCACGCTGACTTTTAGTTCATCTGCAATGAATGCGCGGAAGCGGGCGGAGTCGAGTACTCCGGCCATCCCAATCACTCGTTCCCGCGGAAATCCACTGAGTTTGTATGCCGTCTGCGCCATAGCATCGAGCGGGTTCGACACGATGATCAGAATGCAATTGGGCGAATACTTCGTCACTTCGCCCACCACCGCCTTCATGATGTTGTAGTTGGTGTTCAGCAGGTCGTCGCGGCTCATGCCCGGCTTGCGCGGAATGCCGGCGGTAATCACGACGATGTCAGAGTTCGCCGTGTCTTTGTAATCGTTGGTACCGCTGATGTACGAATCCCGCTTCTCAATCGGCATGGCCTCGAGCAGGTCGAGCCCCTTCCCTTGCGGTACGCCCTCAATGATGTCGATCAGAACGACATCAGCAAGTTCCTTCGACGCGATCCAGTGGGCGGCCGTCGCACCCACATTTCCTGAACCTACGATTGTTACCTTCTTGCGCATGATGAAACCCTTTCCAATAATTTGGCGATTGTGCGATTGAGTGATCGAGCGATTGAAAAAAGCGCACACTCCCAGGCTCAATCGCCCGATGGCTCGATCGCCAAATCGCTCAATGTGTCTACACCAAAACTCCGGCTCCCATGTTCTCAATCATGTAGCCGGCAAATTCGCTCGTCTTTACTTTGGTCGCTCCGGGCATGAGGCGTTCGAAGTCGTATGTGACTTTCTTCTGCTCAATGGTACGCTCCATGCTCTGCTCAATCAGATCAGCCGCCTCATTCCAGCCGAGGTGGCGGAACATCATCACTCCCGACAGAATGACGGATCCCGGATTAATCACGTCCTTGTCCGCGTATTTCGGAGCCGTGCCGTGCGTCGCTTCGAAGATCGCGTACCCGTCGCCGATATTCGCTCCCGGAGCGATTCCCAGCCCGCCCACCTGCGCCGCACACGCGTCGGAGATATAGTCACCATTCAAATTCGGAGTCGCCAAAACCGAGTATTCGTCTGCTCGCGTCACGACCTGCTGGAAAATCGAGTCGGCGATGCGATCGTTGATCATGATCTTCTTTTTCCACGCACCGTTTCCGTGCGTGGAATAGATTGCATCCAGCACGTCCTTCACTTCTTTTTCCACCGATTGGCGGAATGCCGGAGGTGCAAATTCCATTCCCGGCTCAATCATCTCCGCATTCTGAGCAACTGTCAGATTCGGATTCTTGTCCTTGTTGTCCAGAATCCAACTCTCCCGCTCAGTCACGACTTTGTCGCGGAATTCTTCCGTCGCGATCTCATATCCCCATTTGCGGAAGGCGCCCTCGGTAAATTTCTGAATGTTGCCCTTGTGCACCAGCGTGACCGTTTTCAGTCCATTTTCGATCGCGTGCTGAATCGCCATGCGGACCAGCCTTTTGGTTCCAGTCACTGAAATCGGCTTAATCCCAACGCCCGAGTCCAGGCGAATCTGCTTCTTGCCGCCTTTCAGCATGTCTTTGTTGAGGAACTCGATCAGCTTGGCGCATTCCGGGGTTCCCTGCTCCCACTCCACTCCGGCGTAAACGTCTTCCGTGTTCTCGCGGAAGATGACCACATCCATGCGCTCAGGGTGTTTTACCGGCGAAGGCACACCTTGGTAATACTTTACCGGCCGCACGCAGGCATACAGGTCAAGAATCTGCCGCAACGCCACGTTCAGAGAACGGATGCCACCACCGACAGGCGTAGTCAGCGGTCCTTTGATCGCCACACGAAACTCGCGGATCGCCTCAACGGTATCATCCGGCAGCCAGGTATCGAACTTCGCCTTCGCTTTTTCCCCGGCGAACACTTCATACCAGGCCACACGACGCTTTCCCTTGTAGGCTTTTTCGACAGCCGCGTTAAACACGCGCAGAGAGGCTTTCCAAATGTCACGTCCGGTGCCGTCTCCTTCGATAAAAGGGATGACCGGATTATCAGGAATATCGTACTTCCCGCTCGAATATCCGATCTTCTTGCCACCCGCCGGTACTGGGACACCGTTATAAGACCCTGCCATGCACCGCCTCCGCGATGAAAATTCGAATCTTTGGTTGAAAAACCAACAATTATAAAGAATTTGCGCCGATGTCTGTTGCGATTTTCCGCAGATCCAGCGCGATCGAAGGATTCGCGAACTGCTTTTTCAATGTATTCTGCACTTCTATTCGCCACATGTGACCTCACTCACGTAGTAGAGTGATCAGTCCCACGTCGAGCTGACAAACCCAGCATTTGCCGCTATATGGGATAATTGCTAGGGGACATCTGACGCCACTCCGCTTGGAGAAACTATGGGTTCGGCCTCGCGCCTTCTCGTCTTGTTGGCTCTCGGCTCGCTGGCTCTTGCCAGTTCTGCCCTTGCCGAAAGTTCTCACGATCGCACGCAGTTCGGACACGACATCACGGTCGGAATGAATGAGACTGCCTCCGACGTGACCTGCTTTGGGTGCACTGTCCGAATACATGGAAACGTGACCGGCGATGTCACCGTTTTCGGCGGCAACATTCTGATCGAGGAAAATGGTGAAGTAGCCGGGGACACCACGGATTTCGGCGGCGACTTGCGTCTCGATAGCGGAGCCAAGGTCCGCAATGTGACGGTTTTTGGCGGAAAGGTCCGCCGGGACCCATCTGCCACCGTCCAGGGGGACGTCACGACCTTTGCCGGAGGCGCCGCTCTCTGGCTTTTCCTGATTTTCGGCCTGCCTTTCGTGATTCTTGCCGGCTTCATCGTGCTGATCATCTGGCTCGTCCGACGCTTTTCTCGTCCCGCGATGCCGTTAGCAGCACGAATCTGAGCCTACCAACGCCGGGTACCCCAGGTCTTGCGGACTCCCACCGTCATAAATCGTCCCCAAGGCCCGTTCACGCCCAGGTCTGCCGGCCCCAAATTCTTGTCCCTTGCACCCAGTCGGTCGAACAGGAAGTGCTGCGTGATGCGGAATTCAAATCCCTTCGTCAGATAAATGCCTGCTCCCCAGGAGTGCTCCACTCCGATCGCGTCGGGTGACCACGTATAGAGAGTTTTGGGTACATTCTTGCCGAACAGGAATGCAGGCGCACCGTAAACCATGAAACGACGCAGCGGTCCGCGACCAAAGGGACGGACCTCCAGAATGCCAGAAAGCATATAGCGGGCGAACATGTTGCACGGGGCATTCGCTCCGCCATACACGTAAGCGTTGCCTGCGCATTGGTTGGGATCGATTTCGTTATGAGGAGGAGCCAGATCAAACTGGGCCCATCCCCAGAACATGTCCTTTGGAAAAAACATCCGATCATTGGCGGTCGCGTCGTGCCAAGTCCCCTGCGAGCTCGCACTGTCGCCTTGCGTGCTCACCGAGCCTGTGGTTTGTGCCAACCCAATGGAACTTAAAATCGAGACCGCCAAAATCAGCGCCCATCTTCTCATTACGCCTCCCGAGACTTCTGGAACGTACGTCTCTCCTTTTGCGCCGAATTGCATCGGCGCAGAAGGACGCGGCTGCAGTTGTGCAGAGCGCAATATTGTAACCCGTCAAGACTTCGGATTCGGGAACCAACCACGACATAGAGCAAAGGAACCGACTATCCGGTCGGATTCTTCCAGAATTCATATTTTGGGCAGCGTTTTCTTCCACGGATAATACGTTCAGGTTACCGAATCTCCATGTAACATCCGTGAAAGCATGGGTTTACCGGTTTGGTGGGCAGATTGCATTGTGGAGTAGCACAGCAAAACCCAGGAACCCTATGCCTCAAGAGATTTCCGTCTCGTATCAAGCGATCAAGAGCAAAGTCTATCGGCTCATTGACGCCCTCGTTGTGGGAGAAAAGAGCGAAGCCGAAGTGCAGGAATCGGTACGGCGCTGGTGGGCCCTGATCCACCCTGCGGATCGCCCCATCGCTCAGAAGTACCTGTTGATGGTATTAGGCCGTTCCAATTCGGCTCTGGACGCCATGGGAACCGAGCTGCTGTCTGTGAGTGGCTCTGAGGTCCCGGCGACTCGTATGTCCGAGCCTGTTCCATCCAAGCGCATGCGCCTTATGGAACGGACCCTGAAAGAGTCCGGATTTAGAACCGCAATCTGAACGACTCTAAGCTCAAGTTCATTCGGCGAAGCACCGCTCCTTCTGCTACTTTCATGGGAAGCGGCATGTACCTCTTTGACGCCCACCGACACTCAGGATGCCTACCCCAGCCATCAGATGTCGTAATACAGTGCGAATTCAAACGGATGCGGCCGTAGCCGGATCGCATCCACTTCCTTCGATCGTTTGTAGTCCACGTACGTGCGCAGAAACTCCTCTGTAAATACATCTCCCTTCAGCAGGAAAGCATGATCGCGCTGCAATGCATCAAGAGCCTCTTCGAGCGATCCCGGCATTGAGGGGATATTTGATAGGCCCTCGGGATCGAGTTCGTAAATGTCCTTATCCAGCGGTTGTCCCGGATCCATTTTGTTCTCGACTCCGTCCAGTCCCGCCATCAGCATCGCCGCAAATGCGATATAAGGATTACAACTCGGATCAGGTGGACGGAATTCCACGCGCTTCGATTTCGGCGAGGGCGAGTACATCGGAATCCGGCAGGCGGCCGACCGATTGCGCCGGGAGTACGCGAGATTGACCGGAGCTTCAAACCCGGGCACGAGCCTCTTATAGGAATTTGTCGTAGGCGCGATGATTGCCGAAAGCGCCGGCCCGTGCTTCATCAGTCCACCGACATACCAGAGCGCCAGTTGCGACAAGCCCGCATAACCGTCTCCCGAGAACAGAGGCTCGCCGCCTTTCCAGAGCGACTGGTGCGTGTGCATGCCATTTCCGTTATCCCCAAAGATCGGCTTGGGCATAAACGTCACGGTTTTGCCATGACGGCGCGCCACGTTCTTCGCGATGAATTTGTACAGCAGCATCTTGTCGGCGGAGCGAAGCAGGGAGTCGAATTTCAAATCGATCTCGGTTTGGCCCCCGGTCGCCACTTCGTGGTGGTGGCACTCCACTTCCATGCCGCATGCCTGCATCGTGAGCATCATCTCCGACCGCAGATCCTGATAATGATCGGTTGGCGAGACCGGAAAATATCCTTCGCGATAGCGTGGCCGATATCCTAGATTGTTCTCTTCCCTCCCGGAATTCCAGCGGCCTTCCTCGGCATCGATGTAGTAGAAACCGTAGTTTTCGCGCTGATCGAAACGAACGCTATCAAAGATGAAAAACTCCGCTTCGGCGCCGAAATAAGCGGTATCCGCGATCCCGGATTCCGCCAGGTAAATTTCCGCCTTCCGTGCGATATAACGAGGGTCCCGATCGTAATGCTGCTTCGTCACGGGATCGACCACGTCACACACCAATACCAGAGTCGCCGCTTCGGTGAAGGGATCCATCAGAAAACAGCTCGGGTCCGGCTTGAGCAGCATATCGCTCTCGTGAATGCCAGCCCAGCCACGAATGGAGGAGCCGTCGATTCCAAATCCTTCCCCGAAAGAAGACTCCGTCAACTGCTCGATCGGATAGGAGACGTGATGCCAAAGCCCCGGAATATCGGTGAAACGCAAGTCGAGGATTTTTGCGTCGTGTTTTCTGGCGAATTCAAGAACGATCTTAGGATCGGCCATAAGGCTCCTCCGCGGAAGTCGATGTCAAGCAAACGCCTGCGGGCATGCCGCAGGCGGGCACACTGCTACAATCGGGTCGCGCAGTGCAGACCGACGAGTCTAAAGGCATCCACCGCGTGGGGCAATTCGATTGTTTTTATTAGCTGGATAAACGAGGATTATGAGGGGAATCGAGCACGGGAACCTAAAGCCTCAAGAGAAAATCGATGAGAACCTCTCTCAGATTGCTCGCCGGTCTTGCAACTATCTGCCTGTCAGCAGGATTCACACACGCACAGACGGATGACGGATTCCCGTTGTGCAAGGAAGATGGGTCGATACCGGAGGGATATAACGAGTGCGATTGTCCCAAGCCGCCAATCACATATCGTGTCGAATTCAATGACGTCCAGCGCGATTTTCGCGTGCAGTTGCCGCACGGAGTCCTAGGGATCGGTGTTGGTTGCGCTCCGGGACACACCTTCGGGATCTCCTTGACTCGACCGAGGAGCGAAGAGCCAGGCGGTGATTTTCCCTGGAACGAGATTAGGGTCTGGAGCTCGGAGGACCCTCGAAAAACACTTTACGAGCTGGCCGACGGATGGGCAAAAGACGAACGGGAGGACAGCGAAAGAATCCACGCAACCGATGTCGTCATCGACGAGCCGAACAAGACTCCCCTTTCGTCCCTGGTGGCGGTTCATCTGAGAATGACCCGAACGGAGTTAGAACACGGGAAGATGATCTACGAAGCGATAATCGCTAAAAATCCAAACCGCGATATTGTTTACGAAATCGGAATGGTTTCGCCCGCGAATCGATACCAGAAAAATCGCAGGCTGTTAGATGCCGTGGTGGACGGTTTCCGCTACGTCCCGGAAGAAACCAAAACCACTAACTGACCACTGGCCACTGTTTTATGGATTTCGACCAACTCGAAACGTTCCTCGAAGTAGCGCGGCACGCCTCGTTCTCGCGGGCGGCGGAGAAGCGCTTCCGCACCCAGCCTGCAATTTCATCGCAGATCCGGGGCGTTGAGGAAGAAGTCGGTGCGAAACTGTTCGACCGTTCGGGCGGGAAAGTATCGCTGACTGCCGCGGGAAAGGCCTTTCTGAAGTATGTAGAAGACACCCTCGACGCGCGCAAGGCCATGCTGGTGGCGATCGCCGAAATGGAGCGCGTCCCGCGCGGCGAGATCATCGTTGGGGCAAACGAAGGCACCTGTCTCCACATCCTGCCCTACGTTTTTGCAGATTTCAAAAAGCAGTACCCCGATGTCTCCGTCAACATCAAACGCGCCGACTACGCCAAGGTTCTCGAGTCGATCATAGATAATTCGGTGGACTTCGGTGTCGTGTCTCTGCCGGTCAACGACAACCGTTTGACGGTGGTTCTCATCCATCGGGACGAGTTGATCCTGATCGCACCCCCGCAGCATCCGCTGGGAAGAATGAAATCAGCGACGATTGCCGATTCCGCCAAGTTTCCGTTGATCGTTCCTAAAGCAGGCCACACGCGCGACGCTATCGAGCAGCTTTTTCACGAACGGCGCCTGAAGCCAAACTTCACCATGGAACTCGATTCCAGCGAACTTCTGAAGCGGTTTGTGGCCGCAGATGTGGGCATCGGGTTTATCGCCCGCTCCAATGTCGAGGAGGATGTCCGCGCCAAAGTCCTGGCCGCAATTCCCATCGCAGATGCTCAAGTGCGGCGCGATCTGGCATTGGTCTTCCGCAAAGACAAGGCCCTCAGCCGCGCAGCGTTGGCTTTCATCGACATCGCGGTCAAACACAAATCGATGCAGGAGTTGGTTCAGTCGCCCACCCGATGATGAGCCTCCGTTCCAGCATCTTCGCACTCCTGGTCGCGATAGCCTTCACGCTCGCTCCGGATGCGTTCGCGCAGAAGTCTTTCGAGAAAGCGTCTGCATCGGAACGGCAATTGATCTCCATCACGGTCAAGGGAAACCAGCGCTTTTCGGAAAGAGAAATCATTGCAGCCTGCGGACTGCGTCTGGGCGAAACAGTCACGGAAGACGACTTCAAGAAAGCCGCCGAGCGCCTGGGCGAATTCGGCGTCTTCAGTGATGTCGGCTACAGCTACTCGTACTCCGGACTCGGTACCAAGCTCGTCTTGCAAGTCACCGAAGCCACAAAATTCGTACCAGTCCATTTCGAGGATTTTGTCTGGTTCTCTGACGATGATCTCCTGCAACGGATCCGGGAACGCGCCCCGTTGTTTCATGGAGAACTGCCCCTATCCGGACGCTTGGCCGACCATGTTTCCGACGTGCTCCAGGCTCTATTGGTGGAAAACGCGATTCCCGGGCACGTCGTATACGAGCGCGGCGGCAAGCAAGACGGCCCCGTTGACTCCATCGTCTACAAGGTCGAAGACGTCGTCATCCAGATCCGCAATGTGGATTTCATCGGCGCCGCCCCGCAGGAAATTACGGCCCTGAAGGCAGCATCCGACCGCGTCCGCGACACCGAGTACTCCCGCACCATTTTGAACGCTCTCGTGCAGCACCAATTGACTCCTGTGTACCAGGCCCAGGGATATCTCAAAGCCAGCTTCAGCGCGCCTCAAACAAAAGTGGTGAAGAAACCCTCTCCCGAATCCGACGAAGGTATCCGCAATCTCACCATCGTAGATGTCACGTTTGCCGTCATTCCCGGGCAGCAGTACAAACTGAAAGGCGTCGAGTGGTCGGGCAATCACGAATTCCCCACCGACACGCTCCAGAAGATGGTCCGCGCCCAGCCCGGTCAGCCCCCCAACACCATTCGCCTCGCCGATAATTTGAAGGATATTCAAAAGCTGTACGGATCTCGCGGTTACGTAACCACCACCATCAAGGTCAACGCCGACTTCGATGACCCCGCTGGAACGGTCCTTTTCCGCCTGGACGTGAACGAAGGTCCTGTCTTCTCCATGGGCGACTTGGAGTTCCGAGGCTTGGATAACAGTCTCGAGGCGAAACTTCGAAACCTGTGGAAAATCCGCCAGGGAGAGGTCTATAACGCAACCTACCTGAGCGAATACCTGCCTGCGGCCCGGAAGCTTCTTCCGACCAGCGTTGACTGGGATGTGGCCTCGCATGTCACTGCAAACGTGAAAGATAAGACGGTCGACGTCGATCTGATCTATTCCGCAAAAGCTACCAGGTAAGCCCGTACTGCCGCCACTTGTTCGGTTTTTGGAACAAAATTGTGGGAATTACCTCGCGGGCGGGACTCGGGCTGTACGCTGTTGCATCTTTACACTCTCTTGTTGCATTTCTAAGCAATTTTGATTTGCGAAATCAAAACTGGCTGCTACACTGTGCCGCAATTTCGGGATTGGCACATGGAAGGTCATCCAATTTTTGCCCGGGCCCTCCCCTAAAGTCCATCCGGGCATCCGGCGGGGACGCGCGCCAGCGCGCCCCCGTTTTTCTCGCCTGGACTTGTAACTTCCCGAGTTTCGTTGCATCTTTAATGCAAAGGCTGGGTGACCTGTGTCGCTCCCTGAACCGGCCTACCATGACAAAGGAGACTAGTGATGAACGTCGTATGTCGGAAAGCTGTGTTTCTGCTGCTGACCTTGCTGATGATCGCGGGCCTTACCGTTTCTACTTCTTTCGCGGCTAGCAAGAGCTACACCGGAACCGTGAGCGACGCTATGTGCGGCGCCAAGCACCAAGGCGACCCGGCCAGTTGTACCCGCGGATGTGTGTCCAAAGGATCGAAGTATGCGCTGGTGGTCGGCGACAAAGTCTACACCCTCGAAACCAGCGACAAGGCAGCGCTCGATACGCTCGATAAACAAGCCGGCGCCAAAGCCACCGTCACCGGAGCCGAAAAAGACAACGTCATCACCGTGAGCTCCGTCAAAGCTGCCAAGTAGAGCCCTTTTTGCATCAGCCACATTTTTGCTTGCGGGAGACGCGGCTTCGCCTCCCGCATTTTTTTTGCCCTCTAGTCCCAAATTCATATTTCCTTTACAAAGCATTGTGTTAGATTGTGCATTCTTAACATTCAAAATTCTTCTCCGGAGGATAGGTGAATTGGGCAAAGACATGGTTCCGAAGCGGATTTTCTTCACCAAAGGCGTGGGGAAACACCGCGAGCGTCTGACGTCGTTCGAATTGGCGTTGCGTGACGCCGGGATCGCATCTCAAAACTTGGTGCGCGTCTCTTCCATCTTTCCCCCCAACTGCAAACTGCTGGCCCGCAAGGAAGGCGTGAAGTACCTGCATCCCGGCGAGGTCACATTCGCCGTAGTTGCTGAGAACTCAACCCGCGAACCACACCGCCTTCTGGCTGCCTCGATCGGAGTAGCCATCCCTGCCGATCGCAACACGTACGGCTACCTCAGCGAACACCACTCCTTTGGCGAGACGGAAGACGCCGCTGGCGAGTATGCCGAAGAACTTGCTGCGGAAATGCTGGCGACCACGCTCAACGTCGAATTCGACCCCGACCGCTCATGGGATGAGAAGAAGCAGATTTACCGGCTCTCAAACAAGATCGTTCGCACTGCCAACGTCACTCAGTCCGCGGTCGGCGACAAGCGCGGCCTTTGGACAACGGTCATCGCGTCCGCGGTATTAATCTTCGACTAGGTCACCTCGGGGCAGATACAGCTTGCCTCGAGCGAAGTCGAAGGGTTCGCGCCGCGGTCAAGCAAGGCGAAGAGGCGAAGAGATCGTCAAACCACCCCGGCCTCTTCAGGCCTTAGCGAGTTCCAGCCCAACCTTTGGAAGACGCCGTTCACCACGCGGTCACATCGCCGGGCGCGAAACTGGAAGCACTGGGCTGCGGTCGCGCCAACCGCCACGTATAACTGCCTTCGCAGCTTGGCATGTGCCCGGTGCAGTCGTACTTTCACGTTTTGCTGCGTAAGATTCAAGCACTGGGCGGTCTCCTCGGTGCTCAGGCCCTCCACGCTGCGCAGCACGAAAACCGACCGGTATTCCTCGGCAAGGGACAGTATTGCCTTCTCAATCACTGCCGAGAGCTCCCGGTCATATGTTTCCTGTTCCGGACTGCGGTCCGAAGAAGCAGCGATATTCATGGTGTCTCCATTCGAGGATTCCGGATCATCCAGGGACTGCAGCCGTGAACGTCGCCGCACTCGTCCCAAAGCCTCATGAAAGGCGATGCGCGCAAGCCACGTAGAGAATTTCGCTCGGCCCTCGAAGCTGGCGAGATTCTGGTACGCGCGGACGTATGCGTCCTGCATGACGTCTTCGGCCTCCGCATCGTCGCGCAGAACGGAACGGGCGATCCGGTAAAGCCGCTGATTGTGGCGACGCATGATCAGCTCGTACAGGCCCGTATCGCCGCCCAACACAAGAGCGACTACCTGCTCGTCGGTCCAGTCCTCATTTCGCGCTTGTTCAATCAGGGCCGGGCTGGCCATCGAGATTCTCCCAAAACTATTGAGTTCTGATCTGCGCCAAAGTTACAGGTTTCATTGGTTCGTCGCGGCTCAAAAGATCGAACCGCCTTCGGCCTGCGTCAGACGTCCCGAAACCGGCAGCCCATCAGAAACACTCCAAACCCATTCGAGCTATTGGATTCAGCAACTTACAACCATCCCAGCATGGTAGGCTTTGCACTTTAGTAATCATTCTAATTATACGGATGTAATCTTTCGTTAACAGGAATCGGCTATCATAGAAGTCGAATCACATTCTTGTACGTCTAATTAGCTAGGGGACATCTCAGAAGTGGATATCGAGACTCGTAGAAAGAAGCAGCAGGCGCTCATGATGCAGATGGTTGAGCGGAAGGTACGCTCGCGCGCCCAGCAGCTCTATGAAACGCGCGGTCAAGGGGAAGGACAGGATTTGCAGGACTGGTTTCAGGCTGAATCTGAAGTTCTTGAAAACAGTAGCCTTGCTTCTCTTTACCGCCGCATGAAAAACACTGGTTCGGCGCTCGAAGAGGCTGATCCGGCCGAAGTGTCCTCCTAACTCTCCAAGCCAGCGTGGCCGCCCGCTGGGCTACCGTTTCGCGACCGCTTTCGCGGCTTTCTTCCCGCCCTTTTTCGCCTTTTCGAGCCTTTCAACCACTGCTGCGACGATCAGCGGCAGTCCGACGGTTGCATCTACGAAGACTTCCCCAAACATACCCCCCTCCGATGGGGGCACAAACTTTCCCCAAGAAATCGCTTCACTGTAGGGACTTCCCGATAGCCCACCCCAATAGACCGGCTCCGGACAAATTCTCAGCCCATAGTGATAGCGCTTTAACGGCACGTTCTCTCCCAAGCGCCGATGCCGCAGCTCGCAGAAGGGCCCAAACTGCTGCGACCAATTCCGCGGTACCCCGCCGCCAATGGTGAAAATTCCAAGCTTCTTCTGCCGGAGAAGAGTCGCCGCAAAATGCTCCAGATCTTCAAATGGATCGAAGCGGATTTTATGTCTACCGGTGGATTCCCTCAGCCGGTTATTGAGCGCCGTATCGAGGCCGAGCTCGGAATCGCTGAAAGCCGGCACGAACACAGGTACGCCCTTTTCATAGGCTGACTTCAAAATGCCCCGCTGTCCTTTTGCGTTCTTCGCCAGATACTCCCCAATAGCATGGTTCAGCTTGTAGGAGCACATCACTTCGTTGTGGTCCCACGATTCCAGCACCGCCGACATCACCTCTTCCACGTCATCCAGATTCTGCTCGGGCTCAAGCGTGTCGTACACGCGGTTATAGCCCTGCTCATAGAGTTCCTCGTCTGAAACTTCAGGATTCGCACGGAAGTGAGCGCGCCCGGTCGCTTCGACCAGCCCGTGGGCCATCAGTGCCCCGGTCGACACGATGGCATTCACGATCCCGCGATCGATCAATTCGGTGATGATGAGGCCCTGCTTGGCGACAGTCATTGCGCCAGCGAGAGTCATCACAACGAAGGCATCTTCATCGAGCGCCATCGCTTCAAGCACATCCGCAGCCTCCCCGAGCTGGCGCCCGGTGAAAGCCGTCTTGGACATGGCTCGCACCAGGCTGTCGATCGACGAGACCTTCCCCAGATCGAGCGGCTCGAGCGGAACCAGGCGGTCCTCAATCGGATTGTGCAGCTTACGATCGACTCCCTCTCCCCCAGCGCTCTGTTGCCCGTGTGAATTGCTATGATTGCCCTGTTTCAAAACGTGCCTCCAAACTTTTCTCCGATTTCCCCGACTCAATACTCTACAGGAACCCTGTGAACGCACGCCACGCACGTAACTGACGGGGCCACCGCTCCAGGTAGCGCCTGCGTGTCGCCGGCTGTGGCGGAGGCATCTTGCCTCCACAACCTGCTCCTGTCACGATACACTCGCAGTCGTGCCCGGCAAGCGCGAATTCGAGCAACAGATCGCCGCGCTCGATGCCTTGCGCCAAGCTCCTGAAACCGCGCGCCTTGATCCTCTCCGTAAAGCTCTCGGCCACAAAAACAACTACATCGCGGGCAAAGCAGCCGACCTCGTCCGTGAATTCAATCTGCAACAACTCATGCCCGATCTGCTAAAAGCCTTCGACCGTTTCTTCGAGAACGCAGAGAAATCCGATCCACAATGCTGGGCCAAGAACGCAATTAGCCGCGCTCTGGCTGCCTTCGAATTGCAGGACGCCAAAGTATTTCTTCGCGGCATGCGCCACGTTCAAATGGAACCTGTCTGGGGTGGACGCTCCGACACTGCCGGCACCCTGCGCGCAACTTGCGCACTGGCTCTGGTTCAATGCCGCACTCTGACCGAAGCGGATGTTCTCGCTCAACTGATCAATCTCCTCTCCGACAAAGATAAGGCGGTGCGTACGGAAGTCATACGCGCCATTGAGCAGGTGGGCTCTCCGTCGGCGGCACTGCTCCTGCGCCTTCGAGGCACTCTTGCCAACGACGAACCTGAAGTATTAGGCGCATGCTACAGCGGAGTCTTGCGGCTGGAGGGTAAGAGTGCCATTCCGTGGGCTGCTGGTTCTCTTGTCGCGGGTAATGATGCAGCCGCCGAAGCGGCGCTGGCCATTGCTGGATCTCATTCGCCCGAAGGATTTGAGGTGTTACGCGATCAACTAAAAGAAACCTCGGACCCATGGTTCCGCTCGGTGCTTCTCTCTGCCATCGCACTCATTCGCCAGGAGCCCGCCATGGACTATCTGATAGAACTCGTCGAAAGCGAATCCCTGCACGCGCAATCTGCCATTGAAGCTATTTTCCGCTCATCGCCTTCTTCCGACGTCCTTGACCGTCTCGAAAAAGCTGCCAACACAAGTCCCCGGCTGGCCAGCGCCTTCCACACGCTTCGAAATTCCTGAGTCGCCAAAGAAAAAAGCCCGGACGCAAGCGCCCGGGCATGTGCAAAACGGTTTGTATTACTTGACCACCAGGGTGACCGTCGCGGTGTGCGTCTTGCCGCCGCCGCTGCCGGTGACCGTGATGGTGTAGGTTCCAGTCTTCGCCGTGCTCTTCACGCCGATCTGCATGACGGCGTGTCCCGCGCCAACGATGGAACTCGGGTTGATGTGCACCTGCACTCCTGCCGGTTGACCGCTTGCGCTCAACGAGATCGAAGAGCTAAAGCCGCCCGAAACCGTCGTTGTCAGACGTACCCTGCCAGCTGTACCGCGGGCAACTTGAAGTGCCTTCGGTGCGGCCGCAAGAGTGAAGTCAGAGCTGACAGTAGCGAGAGCGTCGATCAATGCCTGTCCATTCGGACTTCCCAGACCGGTGACCAGGTCATAACCAACAGTCGCGGAGAAGCCGTTGCTTCCGCTGGTCACGTCGTGGAACTCTGAGTTGTACCCGGATTCCGAATAGAGAGCGTAGATCGCCGGATTAAGGAAGCCCAGCGTCGACTGTCCATTCGATACTGCCTGTTGATTGACCAGAGCCAGGAAACCCGCCCACATCGGAGCGGCAAAGCTGGTTCCGCCGTAGAGGTTAGCCGAGCACTTGGTCTGATCAGCGCAAACATAGAACGTGTAGTTCGCGTTCGCCGAAACATCAGGACCGTTGCGCAGCGTCTGCGAGCAGGAGGTGCAGCCTGCGGCCGCCGTCACCTGCCACGAAGGAATTGCGAAGTTGTTGGTGCTGATTCCGCCGCCGCTGGAAGACCAGGCCGTTTCCGACGCCCATGGTCCGCCTGCGCTCGACGTGGTCAGGTCCGTCCCGCCAACCGAGACTAGATTCGGATCGTCGGCGGGCCACACAAAGTTGCCAGCCTTCCACTTCGCGCTGTCGCCAGCCGCCGTGAAGAAATTCTGGCCTTGCGCCTGGAACTCCTGAAAGAACGGATCGTCTGTGGTATTGTCGGTCGGCTTCCACGCCCACGAACAGCTCAGCTGCGCGTTCAAGGGGCTCGCCGTCGCCATCGCGTTCAGGATCCCCGGATCGTCCAGCGTCTGTCCCGACAAGCCGCCCTTACCGATGTACATAACCAAGCTCGACATTCCAGGTGCCATGCCCAAAGCCTGCGTCATATCAAGAGTCTGTTCGGTATCGTCGCAGAAACCGCCCGACGAATTGTCGATGCAGCTCGTGCTCTGGCCGTCCACCGACAACAGGGTGACTGGCACGTTGTTGGTCTGATTTACGTTGGTGTAGTACGTCGTCAGGTCTGCCAAATCCGTACCAAGGAACTCGAAGATGCCGACGGATTGTCCAGCGCCTGTGAGTGCCGTGCCACCGTAGTACGCAGCGCGCATATCACTGCCGAGGAACGAATTGCTCGGACCCGAGCCGATCGTGGCATTGCCGATTACGCTATCTGAGTTCGTGGAGCTCATATCGCGCTTCGAGTACATCGGAACCGGGCGCGAAAAATTGTCGAGGCCGCCGATGCTCCAGAGCCGTACCGACATATTCGGAGTGGGCTCGCGATCCGGCGCGAAGAACGTGCGTGCTTCGGTCGGATGTTGATACAAGCCCATGGTCACATGGAGCGCGTTCTCCACGTTTTGCACCGAACCGGTCACCCGCAGGATCATCCGGTTCCGCGCACTGGATTTCACGCTCAAGCCGTTCTGACGTGCCCAGCTCTTCACCGCTTCGTAGTCTTCCACGCTTGGTCCATACTTCTCGGTGAACTGTTCGACGGTCAAGAAGTGCCGGTACACCGGGCTGGCCGGGTCAGCGACATCTTTCAAGAATTGCTCGAGATCCCCTTGGTTGCGGTGCTGCAATACCAAAACCAGTTCCATTCTCTGTGATGCGGAAAGATGTCCGACCAGCGGTGCTGCGTGGCTGGTGACTTCTTGCCGTGTATGGCGTGTCATAAGTGGCGTCTGCGCGTAACAAACCATTGCTGTCAGCGCAACGAAAGACAGCACGACTGTACTGAGTCTTCGTATCACGTGTTCTCCTTTTTTTGGGCAGGGGCAATGAAGTTTCATTGATGTGACTAGCGAACGCTCGCCTGCAAATGCGGCGAAGGGCAGCGATTGTACAACGGTTCTACTGTGGGTTTGCACCCTGAAAGAATTTGCATACTGTCTAGCGAGTGGCGACCGGTGGTCCTATGGCATCATCCCGACGGATCGCACTTTTACGTGCGGTCCGAGGGACCTCTTTACATCCGCATTGCCAGCCAGACGGCGCTTTGCAATTCGTGCAGTTTGCCGGGTGCTATATTGATCGCGGAGGTCGGACGCGTGCCCCCAGAGAAATTCCGCGTGGCATTAATCCAGATGTCGTGCGGGCCGGAACCGGAAGAAAACTTAGAGAAGGCCCTCCGCCGTACGGCGGATGCCGCCGGGCGCGGCGCTCAAGTCGTCTGCCTGCCCGAACTTTTCCAGACCCAATATTTCTGTCAGCGCGAGGATCACGCGCTGTTCGATTTGGCCGAACCGATCCCCGGTCCGAGCAGCGAAAAGCTCGCCGCGGCTGCCAAACAGAACGGAATCGTGTTGATCGCCTCCCTGTTCGAGAAGCGCGCGGCCGGGGTGTACCACAACACCGCTGCCATCTTCGACAAGGATGGTTCCTTGCGCGGCCTCTACCGCAAGATGCACATCCCCGATGATCCTCTCTATTACGAGAAGTTCTATTTCACCCCTGGAGATTTAGGCTTCCGCGCCCTCGATACGAGCGCTGGAAAATTAGGAACGCTCGTCTGCTGGGATCAGTGGTATCCCGAGGGAGCGCGCCTCACGGCTCTTCAAGGCGCGCAGGTCCTTTTCTATCCGACCGCGATCGGCTGGCATCCCGCAGAGAAGGCGGAGTTCGGAGTCGCCCAGCACGACGCTTGGCGAACCATTCAACGTGCCCACGCCATTGCCAATGGAGTCTACGTCGCCGTCGTAAATCGCGTCGGCTTCGAAACAGGCAATATCCGCGGCAAGTCCGCTCCCGGCCAAGGTCTCGAATTTTGGGGCGGATCTTTCTTCTGTGATCCATTCGGTCGCATGCTCGCCGAGGGTTCTCACGATCGCGAAGAAATTGTCGTCGGCGATGTCGACCTCAAGAATTTGGAAGACATCCGTCGCAATTGGCCGTTCTTGCGTGATCGCCGTATCGACAGCTATGCCCCGATTACGAATCGAATGCTTGATTAGAAATTCCGCGAGACAAAGAATGAGACAAAAGAAAGCACTGCTGGCAGTCGTTGCTGTCTTGGCCCTCGGCCTTGTCTCTCTGGCCAAAACCTCGAAGCTCACCGGCAAGATGGTCGCCTATGACCTGATGCGCCATACGTCGAAGGTGGCCACCAACCTGCAAAACGAGGAACTCGTCGTCCTCGAGACCGCTGGGCTGAAACAGAAATATGTAAAGGTCATGTACTCGAGCGCGGGCTCCACTCAACTGGACCCCAAATATTTCGATGGAACTCAGCTGTTAGAAGTGGACGCATTCCGCGACAAGTCGTGCGACGAGAAAGCTCCCACCTTTGTCCCTCAAGTAAACATCCAGCAGATCGCCGGAACCTACCTTCTCACCGACGCTTTCCGAAGCCATCCTCCTGCCCGAATCAAGAACCTGGAATGCTATGTCGCCATCTACAAGACGAAGAAGAAAAAGAAGTGACGCCACAGCCATCGAAAGGGTTCCCTCCGAACTCGGCTGCCGGATGCCTGCCGAGTGGGAACCGCACGCCGCTACTTGGCTAGCCTGGCCGCACTTCCACGGAGACTGGCCGGGCAAGTTCGAACCAATTCCCTGGGTTTTCGCCGAGATCATCCGCAATTTAGCGCGTCACGAACGCGTTGAACTCATCGTCAATGATGCTGCTGCGGCTAGCCATGCGCGAAAAGTGCTTAAGCGCGCCGATGCGCTTTCCGACAATATCCGCTTTCACCAGTGGCCCACGAACCGCATTTGGCTGCGCGACTCCGGCTGCATCTTCCTGCGTGGCGCGGGCGCCCCCGCCCGCGACCGGTCGACGGCATTCCAAATTCATGGGGAACAATCAAAGCTGGTAGGTCAGGAAATTCCTCGTGTCGCTAAGGATCGGCCAAGATTGGTGGCTCCAGCCCCTGAGGCCCTTGCCATCAAGTTCCGCTTCAACGCTTGGGCCAAATATTCCAACTGGCGTCACGACGAAAAGATCGCCTCCCTGATGGCGAAAGCCGCACGCATCGAAAAAGTCCAAGCGCAGTCCGTCGGGAAGCCCATGGTTCTCGAAGGCGGATCCATCGACGTCAACGGTGCCGGCACCATCCTTACGACCGAAGAATGCCTCCTCAGCAAGGAGCAGGAACGCAATCCGCACATGGCCCGCGTGCACTATGAAAAAGCCTTCGCCGACTACCTCGGTGCTCCGCACACCATTTGGCTGGGACGAGGCATCTTCGGCGACGACACTCACGGGCACGTCGACGACCTCACCCGCTTCGTTCACAGAGGCACGGTCGTGACCATGGTTGAGCCGAATTCCAAGGACGTGAATCACGAACCACTGCGTGCCAACCTTCGCCGCCTGCAAGCCGCACGCGATCAGGACGGCAAACAGCTAACGGTCGTCGAACTTCCCATGCCGCAACCGGTCGTCTTCGAGGGCCGCCGCCTCCCCGCGAGCTACGCGAACTTCTATATTGCCAACGGAATCGTGCTAGCCCCGGTTTTCAATCGCCCCAACGATCGGATCGCCTTGAATACTCTTTCCGAGCTCTTCCCAACCCGCGAAATCGTCCCCATCTACTCTGGAGACTTCATCTGGGGTTTCGGCGCAATGCACTGCATGACCCAGCAGCAACCGGCGTAATCCGTAATCACGAACCGCGATGAGTTCCTTCGTGACCTCAGTGCCCTTTGTGGTGGATTCCCGGTTTTCCGTGCGCTGACTCCGCTCATACCCCGCGTTCCCTGTGTAGAATAAAAACCTGCAACCGCCCGCCCGGTTTTGGGGCACAAAACAAAGAGAACTCCTCCAGGTAGAGGTTTCGACATGGCCGAGAAATCTGTCGTGAATTCCCAGTCCACCAACATCGATTCCATCTTGCAAGAACAGCGGAAGTTCGAACCTCCCGCGGAGTTCAGCCGCCAAGCTCACGTAAAAAACCTGGAGGAATACGAGCGGCTCTACCGCGAATCGGTGGACGATCCCGACAGTTTCTGGTCCCGCGTTGCGGGCGAGTTGCACTGGTTCAAGCGCTGGGACAAGGTTCTCGAATGGAACTGTCCGTGGGCGAAGTGGTTCGTTGGCGGCCAATTCAATCTCTCTTACAACTGCCTCGACCGTCACGTTGCGACCTGGCGCAAGAACAAAGCTGCCATCGTCTGGGAAAGCGAGCCCGGCGAAATCCGCATCCTCACCTATCAGCAACTGCATCACGAAGTACAGAAGTTCGCGAACGTTCTCAAGAATCTTGGCGTGAAGAAGGGTGACCGCGTTGCCATCTACATGGGCATGACGCCCGAGCTCCCCATCGCCATGCTGGCCTGCGCCCGCATCGGAGCGCCGCACACCGTGGTTTTCGGAGGATTCTCTTCCAACGCTCTCATCGACCGCATTCACGACTCGCAAGCATCAGCTGTGATCACGCAAGACGGTTCCTATCGCCGCGGCTCGGAAGTCAAGCTCTTCCCTGCCGTCGAAGAAGCGTTAAAGTCCTGCCCCAGCGTGAAGCACGTCATCGTCTACAAACGCACTGGCACGTCCATCAACATGCAGTCTGGGCGCGATCACTGGTGGCACGAGTTGATGGCCAAAGCCTCCGACGTGTGCCCGGCAGAGCCGCTCGACTCCGAGCATCCGCTCTACATTTTGTATACGTCGGGCACAACCGGGAAACCGAAGGGGGTCGTGCACACGACGGGCGGCTATTCCGTCGGCACCTATCTCACCACCAAGCTGGTTTTCGATCTCAAGGAAGAAGACACCTATTGGTGTACGGCTGACATCGGATGGGTCACTGGCCACAGCTATATCGTCTACGGCCCGCTGCAAAATGGCGCAACCAGCCTGATGTACGAAGGTGCTCCCAATTTCCCGGAGCCCGACCGCTTCTGGTCCATCATCGCTCGCCACAAAGTCAACGTCTTCTACACCGCGCCGACCGCGATTCGCACCTTTATCAAGTGGGGCGACGAGTGGCCTAACAAGCACGACATGTCGAGCCTGCGTCTGCTCGGCACCGTCGGCGAGCCCATCAATCCGGAAGCCTGGATGTGGTACCGCGAAACCATCGGCAGAAATCGCTGCCCCATCGTCGATACGTGGTGGCAGACCGAAACCGGACACATGATGCTCACGCCCCTGCCAGGGGCTATCGCTACGAAACCTGGGTCTGCCACCCGTCCGTTCCCAGGCGTTGTCGCTGACATCGTCAACATGGAAGGTGAGTCCGTTCCCGACGGCTCCGGCGGATATCTCGTTATTAAGCGCCCCTGGCCCGGCATGCTGCGCACTGTCTACGGCGATCCCGATCGCTACGTGAAGAACTACTGGTCGCAGATTCCCGGCATCTATTTCACCGGTGACGGCGCGCGCAAAGATAAAGACGGATACTTCTGGATTATGGGCCGCGTCGACGACGTTCTCAACGTCAGCGGACACCGCCTCAGCACCATGGAAGTCGAAAGTGCTCTTGTGGCGCACGACGCCGTCGCCGAAGCCGCTGTTGTCGGACGCCCGGACGACCTGAAGGGACAAGCCATCGCTGCCTTCGTCACGCTCGAGCAGGGCCGCCAGCCCTCCAACGACCTGAAAGAGGAACTCCGCAAGTGGGTGGCGAAAGAAATCGGAGCCTTAGCCAAGCCCGACGACATCCGCTTCACCGACACTCTCCCAAAAACCCGCAGCGGCAAGATCATGCGCCGCCTTTTACGCGAACTCGCTACCAGCGGCGACGTAAAAGGCGATACCACCACGCTGGAAGATTTCGCGGTGATCGCAAAGCTCAAAGAGCACGACGAAGTCTGAATCGAATCAGAACGGGGTGTCCCACCCTTCTCGCGATTTTGGCGAGAGGGTGGGTGTTTGAACGGTATCTCCTGGCCGAAAAGGATTCGTGAACTTCGCCCCGGAGCCCTGGCCCGACTTCCAGGCGCAAGCTCCTGCACTGTCAGTGACCTCGCCGAGAAGTAGGGTTTCGTCCTAGAGCGAATCTGACCCGACATTTGCAGTCAATCCCCGATAGAAGCTGCTCCCCCTCGAACCTAGGCTGGAACTATCAAATCCCGCAGCACCCTGGAGTTTCCCCCATGAATCGTATTTTCAACGCACTATTAGTCTTGGCATTCGCGGGCACGATGACCCTCGCGGCCACTGCGCAGACTGGAACATCTTCCGCTCCCGATCAGTCTCACAGCAAGATGACCTCGAAACAATCCGCAGGTACCGCCATGAGCGACACTCACTTTGTGAAAAAAGCCGCACAGGGCGGTCTTGCGGAAGTTGAGCTGGGTCAACTCGCCGTACAGAAAGCGTCCAGCGACCAAGTGAAAAAGTTCGGCCAGCGCAAGGTCGACGACCACAGCAAGGCGAACGAGGAATTGAAGGAAGTCGCTTCAAAAGACCATATCACTTTGCCGACTCAGCCTGACGCGAAAGACAAAGCCACAAAGGCCCGGCTGGAAAAACTCTCCGGTGCTGAGTTTGATAAGGCTTATATGAGCGATATGGTCAAAGACCATCGCCACGACGTGGCTGAGTTCGCCCGTGAAAGCAAGGACGCAAAGAACTCCGACATCAAGAGCTTCGCGCAACAGACACTGCCGACCCTGCGTGAGCATCTGAAGTTGGCCGAACAGATTGCACCTGAACAGAAGACTCAAGCCAAGAACATGAACGGTTCTGGCCAGTAACGAATCCGAAATACTCATCCACATGGCTGCGGGGAGTTTGCCCGCAGCCAGCTTCTTTGAGGAACGCTATGCGCACTCGTAACCTCACCATTGCCGCCGGCATCGCCACCGGAATCGCCGCCACTCTCCTTCGCCGCTATCGCACGCCAATGGGATTCCGAAGCAAGGTCGCCTTTGTCACAGGAGGCTCTCGAGGCCTAGGCCTGCTACTCGCGAGAGAGCTTGCTTCGCGCGGCGCCCACGTCGCCATCTCGGCCCGCGACCCTGAGGAACTCACCCGTGCCGAAGAGCAGATCCGCTCGCACGGCGGCCGTGTCCTTACCATCGCAGCGGATATGACGATGCGCGATGAAGTCGAAGCCGCGATCCGCAAGGTCGAGGATGAATTCGGCGAAGTCGAAATCCTGGTCAACAACGCTGGAACCATCGCGGTCGGCCCAATCGAGACCATGACGATCGACGACTACCGGAACTCAATCAACACTCATTTCTGGGGACCGTATTTCACAACGATGGCCGTTCTTCCGCAGATGCAGCGGAGGCGCTCTGGGCGGATCGTCAATATCTCTTCGATCGGCGGCAAGATCAGCGTGCCGCATCTCCTGCCCTACAGCGTCGGCAAATTCGCCCTGACCGGCTTCTCAGAAGGATTGCGCTCAGAATTGTTGAAGGATGGCGTCTACGTCACGACGGTCTGCCCTGGACTGACGCGCACCGGCAGCCCGCGCAATGCCTTTTTCAAGGGAAACAACGAAGCCGAATATGCCTGGTTCAGCGTAAGCGACGCTCTGCCGATTCTATCGATGAGCGCCAATCGCGCGGCTCATCGCATCATCGACGCGTGCGCTCGTGGTGACGGAGAGGTCGTGCTTACCGTGCCTGCTCAATTGGCCACGCTGATGCATGGCATCTTCCCGGACTTCACGATCGACATGCTGGGGATTATGAACCGTTTCCTTCCCGGTCCTGGCGGTATCGGTACGGATGTGCGTACCGGCAAAGAGAGCAAGTCTAAGGCTTCACCGAGTTGGATCACCGCTCTGAACGAGCGGGCCGCAGCCGAGAACAACCAGATCGTCTGAATTACTCGATTACTGGATGATTGTCGATAGCGCTCGAGATCGCCGTTACCAGGCCGGGAATCGTGAACTCCTTAGCAGCGATATCGACCATCAGCCCGCATTCCCGCAACGTGGCCGATGTCACCGGTCCAATCGAAGCCATCCGGATCCCCTTCAAGTTCGCCCGCTTGCCCGCTAACGCAACAAAATTCCTGACCGTCGAAGAGCTTGTGAATGTAACGACGTGCGGACGTCTCTTCGCACTTTTCAGGGCCGCGTTCAGGCGCCTGCGCGAACTCTCGGGAATCACGGTCTCATAGGCTTCGACCACATCTACATGAGCTCCAGCTTTTCGTAGTTCGCGGGGAATGACATCGCGCGCCACCTTCGCCCGCACCAGCAGCACGCGTTTCCCAATCACTTTCGATCGCAGACTCTTCACGACCGACTCAGCCACATACTCTTTTGGCACGACATCTACACGAAGGTTGCGCTGCTCGATGGCTTTTTTGGTCGCCGGCCCGATGGCCGCAATCCGCGGCATTCGTTCAGCATCGGTTCCAACCTTGTCAACCCGTGCCCACATCGCCTCTACACCGTTCACGCTGGTCAAGATCAACCAGTCATAGCTGTGTAGACTCTTGAGTGCGCCATCGAGCGCTTTGAAAGAACGTGGCTTTCGAATCTCGATGAAAGGAATTTCCAATACTTCCGCACCCAGCTTCTTGAGTTCGACCGAGAGGGCTCCCGCTTGATGTTTGGCCCGGCCAACCAGCACGCGAACTCCGGCGAGTGGTCGATTCTGTGAAGAGATTCGTCGTTCGCTCATCGCTTCGTAGGGCCGGCGTCTCGCCGGCTGTCGGGAGCGGAAAATGTGCACCCTACTTCTGATTACTTTTGCTAGAAGTGGGGATCTTTCACATCCGCATCACTTCCCTTTGTTCTTTGCGCCCAATCCTTGCTCGACCATCAGTTTGCCAGTCCCAGAAATCGCTGTGTCGTGGATCGTGCACAACGAATTGATCACATTTTGCTGCTCCTCGGGCGTCCGGTTCTGGCTCAGTTTGAACTTCCCTTCCAGCCTCGTGACCGCAATCTCAAATCCCACAATGTGGTTCAGCATGCGCTCGCGATACGCATCGCTCAGGCTCTCCCATTGCTGTTCGTACGCCGCTTCGAATGTCGGAATCAGATCGTGCAGCATCCCCAGCAAATCTTCGTGCGCCGAGTACACGCGCGCCTCACCGTAGGCATGCACCGCTCCGTAATTCCAGGTCGGAACATTCTCGTGAGTAACGTAATTCTTGGTTGAGATAAAAGCATGCGGCCCATGGAAAATCGTAAGAACCTGCGGCTGTTGTTCGATATACCGCCAGTGCGCATTCGCCTTCGCAACGTGCCCCCGCACCGTAATTTTCTCGCCGTCCTCGCGAATCACGACGGGCAGGTGCGTAGCAAACGGCTCCTTTTCATTCGCCGAAACAAGGATCGCAAAGGGATTCGCCCGCATAAACGCAACCGCAGTTGCGGAGTCACGGATCCGAAAGTGTTCAGGAATATACAAAGGGTTTTTGTGCCGTCAGCTAGCGTATCAAATGCTCGTTCGGAAGAAGGTTTCCCCTGTGTTCCTCTGTGATCCCTGTGGTGAAAATGTTTTATGGCTGCGGCGGCACAGCCAGCCCGCGCCCGTAGACCCCATCCAGAATCGCGTCCCCGCCTCGCTCCAGTAAAGACGCACCGGCGTCGTTTCCCAGCTTTTCGGGATCACTCCCATCCCGCGAATCGCGGAGAACCTTCGTCCCATCCGGGTCCGCGACAATCGACTCCAGATGCAACTTGCCACCACGCACCTCGGCAAACGCCCCAATCGGCACCTGGCAGCCTCCGCCCAGGCTGTTGAGCAGTGCTCGTTCGCAAGTAGTCGCCGCGCGGGCGTTTGGATCATTCAAGAATGCAAGCAACTCCCGCGCCTTCGCATCCCCTTGCCGGATCTCAATCCCCAGAGCCCCCTGTCCAGCTGCAGGACACATAATCTCTGCGGGAATAATCTGTTTGATCAACTCCGTCTTTCCCAGTCGCTTCAGACCAGCTGAGGCCAGAATGATCGCGTCGTACTCGCCCTGTTCGAGCTTCCGCAGCCGCGTATCCACATTCCCGCGCAACGGATGAATATCCAAATCCGGCCGAATGGCCTTCAATTGCGCCTGCCGCCGCAGACTGGAAGTCCCGACGCGCGCGCCATCCGGAAGCTCTTCGATGCTTGCGTACTTCTTGGAGCAGAACGCATCCCGCGGATCCTGCCGCTCCGTGATCGCCGCGATCTCGAATCCCCGCGGGAGTTCGGTAGGCAAATCTTTCAGCGAATGCACGGCGAGATCAACTTTTCCGGCCGCCAGAGCTTCCTCAATTTCCTTGGTAAACATACCCTTGGTTCCGACCTTGGCGAGAGCGACATCGGTGATCTTGTCGCCGGTCGTATGGATAATCTCGATCTCAACCTCATGCCCCCGCGCACGAAGCAATCCAGAAATGTGATTGGCTTGCCAGAGGGCCAGTTGCGATCCGCGGGACCCGATGCGAAGTTTCGCCATCAGTGTCGCGTCCCCACTTCGTCTTTTTTCCCTGCCGCCGGCTCTGCTTCCCTGCTCTTCACCTGCAGATTGAACAATCTCCTCACCACATCCACCACGGTCGTGGCTTCCGATTCTTTCGCCGCCGACTTCAACGTCGTTATCGGCGTATGCATCACCTTGTTAATAATTCCGCGCGTCAACGCCTCAATCGCGATCTCCTGCTCTGGCGTAAGCTCGCCCATGCGCCCCCGCACCCGATCGATCTCCGCCTGCCGGATCGTCTCCAGATGATCCTGCAGACTCACGATGGTCGGCACGACATCCAGGGTGCTCTGCCGCGCCTCAAACTTCTCCACCTCGCTCGTGATGATCGCTTCAGCGCGCTCCGCCTCTTTCCGCCGATCCGCAACATGGCTCGTCACCGCCTGCTGCAGGTCGTCAATGTCGTAGGCAAAAATGCCGTCCAGCTTCGCCATCTCCGGCGAAACATCACGCGGCACCGCAATATCGATGAAGAACATCGGACGGTTCTTGCGCCGCGCCAGGAACTGCTCCCCATGCTCTTTTCGGAAAATCGCATGCGGAGCCCCAGTCGAAGTGATGACGATATCCGCCCGGTCGCACGTCGTATACAGATCTTCAAACTTGATCGCCTGCCCATCGAACTTCTGCGCCAGCCCAATCGCGCGCTCATACGTCCGGTTCGCGACGAAAATCGATCCACACCCATGCGCCATCAAATGCCGCGCAGCCAGCTCGCTCATCTTCCCTGCGCCGACGATGAAAACGTTCTTCCCTTGCAGCGTCCCGAAAATCTTCTTCGCCAGCTCGACCGCAACCGACGCGATCGACACCGACGACGATCCCACCGCCGTCTCGCTGCGCACCCGCTTGGCCACGGCAAAAGCCCGGCTGAAAAGCTGATCCAGTTGTCCGCGCACCGCACCCACAGCCCGCGCCGTCGCGTAAGCTTCTTTCACCTGCCCCAGAATCTGCGCCTCGCCCACCACCATCGAATCCAGGCTCGAGGCCACGCGGAATAGATGCCGCACCGCATCCTTCTCGCGGAACTCATAGAGGTGCGGATCGAGCGCATCCGGCTCAATATGGAAGTGCTGGTGCAGAAACCCCCGCAGATCGGCGTGCCCGTTCGTAGTATGAGTAATGATTTCAACTCGGTTGCACGTCGAGATGACCATGCCCTCTTCGATTCCCGGATATGACGTCAGCTCACGGCAGGCGTCCGGCAGGCGGGACTCCGGGATCGCCAGCCGCTCCCGCACATCCAGCGGAGCGCTCTTATGATTTACGCCGATGAGCTGATATCTCATGAAGCGGCGAACCTGTGAATCGCCGAAAAATAATTAGCCGCCCACGCGGCCAGCGCAGCCACGAAGGCGAACGTTGCCAGGAACGCCGCCCGGCGTCCGCGCCATCCCGAGTTCCAGCGGGTGAAGACCATCACCATGTACACGGCCCACATCAGCAGCGAAAGCAGAATCTTCGGATCGAGAAAATCCACGCGCCCGATCGTCGGAGCCGTAATCGCCACGATCGAGCCCGTAATCAGTCCCAAGGTCATGAACGGGAAGCCCAGCAGCAGCGACCGGTACCCGATCTGATCGATCACCTCCAGCGCTGGCAGGAAACCAATCAAGCTCGTCGGCTTCTTCGCTTTTAACCGCCGCTCCTGCAACAGATACAGAATGCTCGCTCCAAAGCTGACCAGCAGCGCCGCATACCCGGTAAAGATCAGCATGATGTGCGCAATCAGCCATCCCTTGTGCGACACGAATTGCGTCAGTAGCACCGGTTGCTCGTCCACCGCAGCGACGAACGTCAGAAAAAACACCACCGGAAACACCACCACGCCCGGCGACGTGGTCTTGTAGATCACATAGATGACCATAAAAAAGGCCATCGACAGAAATGCCAACAAAGATTCGCCGTTGTGCACCGACGCCCATACGATTTGTCCGGAAAGAAATAGTTCGGTCAGCGACACGAAATGGAACACCATGCCCATGCTCGCGGCATGGAAGGCGATGCGGGCGAAGAGATCGCTGGTGCGCGTCAGGGCTACGAAGGCGTAGACCAACCCGATGAAGTAGCACCCTAACGCAAAGCGCAACCAGAGCAGTGACATAGACACAGTTACTCAGTTCTCAGTCTTTCGTTCTCTATCCTCTGGGTCTTTGTATATGGGACGAACCCCAGTGAGAAGTAAGTCTGGATTTTCATGAGTTTACCGCAATCCAACCCCGGACTGAACCCCTTCCCTGCCACGCTCCCATTCTGAGACGGACCAAGCCCTAAGGCCAACAAAGAAGCTCACTTAACTGTGTGATTAGAATCACAGATATTGGCTTCGGACTCCTGGATGCGGCCCTCTTGCAGGCCAAGTCAGTGGACTTCGGAGGGCTCCATGATCCGCAGCACAGGCTTGCCTTTGAGACTTTGAAGCGGAAAATAGACCAGGTGCGTATCCGGATCAACGCTGACCGTGTGCGCGTAAGGCATCGCGAGGCTGCCGAGTGGCGTTAGGGCTTTGCCGTTTTCACGGAAGACCGTCACGTCGCCGGATTCTGCCGAGACGTACAAAATCTTCAGCCCTGGATCGAATGCGAGAACGTCCGGATCCGTCCCGACCGAATAGGTGGCTGAAACCTGCATATTGCTCAGATCGACTACGGCGAGCTTGGCATTTTCCTCTCCCGCAATGAAGGCCAGTCTGGCATCAACATCCACTGCAATGCCGTGGGGGTTTTCCAGGCCGGTCATCGCATGATGGCCGATGATCTTCGCCGTTTCAGGATCGATCGCGACAACTTCATTTCGATCGTGGACGGCCACCAAGATGTGCCCGGAAGTGGGATCGTAGACGGTATTACCCGCGCCTCCACCGAGTCGGATCGTAGCAATCAGCTTGTTGGCTGAGGCGTCGATCACGGCGTCCGCGTTACCGTGCTCGTCGGAGACAAAGACGCGTTTCGGTCCGGGCGCGTAGGCAATGCCATCTGGATAAACGATCGGACCAGCCATACCCAGAGTTTTGAGTGTCTGCATGTCAACGATGGCCAGTTTGTGATCTCCGGTAGCAGAAGCGAAGACCCGGCTGATCTCAGGCACCGCCAGCACGCCATGAACGTTGTGAAATCCATCGAGATTCGCGACCACCTCATGCTTCTTCACGTCGAACACCACAAGTTGGTTGGCATTCATGTGCGCGATATAGAGGCGGCTGTGTGCGCGATCGAAGCTCTGGTAGTCGAAACGGACCGCAGGACCAGGAAGGGAGATGTCTGCTACGGCCTTGAGCGGATCCTTCTGGCAAAACCCCACGGCGAGCAGAGTGAACGAAATTAAGAATGGCAGGGACGTGGCCTTGCGCAAGTTCATGCTTGCCTCCAGATCATTTGCCCCCGCGAGTAGAGTTCCTACTGCTGCTTCGGCAAAGCGTGCGGATTCGGCATCCCCGGAGGTATTGCCGTGTGTCCCGCCCCCATCGATCCCATATCTCCCGGCGCAAAGCAGGTCACGCGTCCGCTGGCAGCCACCCGCAGTTCCGACGGGCACGCCCCGCTCGTGACGGCCGCCGATGCTCCCTCTCCCTGCGATTGCACTGAAATCAGCTTGCCTTCTGCGTTCCCTGCCACCCCCACAATCATCCCCGGCATGTCATACGCAACGTAGAACGGATGCCTTCCCTGGCTCGCCTGCATGGCGCAATCGCTGACGGACTTTGACTGATCCGCCGCAGCATGCACACCCAGCCTTCCGCAGTTCGTAGCGGACGCCCCAGCATAGTCCTGCAATTTCTGCTGCACCGCGTCTGGAGCCTTCGACGAATCGCCGGGCGTCGCCGAAGTAGCAGGATTTGATTTGTTACATGCGGTAAAGCAGCAGACAACGCTCAGAGTAATAAGAAGACCCAGCTTTTTCATAGCAGTCGATTGTAACCGTTCATCCCAAGTCAAACCTCAACGACAGTCAGTCAAGTGTCTTTGAGACTGGCCACTGATCACTGCCCACTGACCACTAGCCAGCGCCCCAGCCGCCTGCAGAGACACGGGCCTTATCGCTTCCCCGTCAGCCGCCTGATCAGATTCACTTCCGCCTTCCGATACGGCGTCCCATCCCCGCGCAGCACCTCATGAAACCACACCGGTGGCTCGCTCAAAATGTACGGATGCTGCCACGACTCCCACGGGTAATACGTTTGCGTCTTGCCCGCGACGAATCCCCAGTTGATCGCCCCCACATGCTCCTGCTTCGCCAGCGGCAGAATCCCGTCAAACGTGCTGCCCACAGAACGTGCCATGTATTCCGTGCAGATCACCGGCCGGTTGAATTTTCTCAACCAGTTAACTTCCGCCCGGAATGATTCCGGCCAACTGTAGTTGTGGAACGTGATCACATCCGATTCACGCAACTGAATGCGCTGAATTTCATCCGGAGCATCGTCCCGCTCCAGTTCGATATCCCACACCCCACTCGTCAGCGGCTGCGTCGGATTCATCTCCCGCGCCCACGCGAACGCCTGCGGCAAAAGTATCGCCACCCGCGCCAGCTTGTCAGGAATTTTCATTTCGGTTCTTGGATAGTTCCCAGTCTGGTCGGAGCCGGGCTCGTTCCACACGTCCCAGCCAAGAATGCGGTCATCCTTTGCGAACGCTCCGACCACGCCCTGCACGTACGCCTTCAACCGCGGAACCTGCGCAGGATCCGCTAAGGCCACCGCTCCCGGACTCTGCACCCATCCTGAGTTATGCACCCCCGGAATCGGAGGATGCTGCGGCCCCAAATGCGGCAGAGGATCCCAGCACGAATCGAACAGCACCAGTAGTGGTCGAATGTGATGCTTCGCCGCGATCCCCAGAAACTGATCCAGCCTCTTCTGAAACCCGGCCGCATCCTGCTGCCACAGCAGATCATGCAGGAAGACACGCATCGTATTCATGCCCAGCGACTCGGCCCAACCCAGTTCCAAATCGATTTCCGCAGGATCGAACGTCTCCGCCTGCCACATCTCCAGCTCGTTAATGGCATTCTTCGGAATGTAATTGCTGCCCACAAGCCACGGCTGTTTCGCATACCAGTCATTCGCCGTCTGCTCAGACCAGCGTGCAGTTTGCGCGAACGAAATACAGCAGACAAAACCGAAAAAAAAGAGTGCGCTAAAACCAAGTCTTCGACTGTTCAAAGGAATCTCCGCCAGAAGTTATATCACTGCGCAGCAGGCGAAGCTGTGCGCCGTCTCAGGAAACACACTTAAGCCTGGAATGAATGTGTGCCAAGCCGCGGCAGCCGCGCCAGTCGTTAGCCCAGCGCGTTAGCGCTGGGAGTGGAGAGCTAAAGGCCGAGTCCGCTTCGCGGACGGCACGAATTTGATATCCGAGGCTCCAAACTGACAACGGAAAACCGGCATGCCGCACGCACGCCTGCACCACACGAATGCTCCTTCACTCCACCCCTAAACTCGCCAACGCTTCTTCCAACAACGCGCTGTCAATCCCGAGCCGGCGCCCCTGCGCCTTCACATCCTGCAACTCATCGAACGCTCGAAACAATCTCATCTTCGCGGCGGCATACTGCTCGGCATTGTTCAACCCACGCCCATGCGCCTCATTCCACGCGGTGACCGTCCGTGCCGGCAAAAACACACTCACTGCATACGTCACCTTGCGGTCCGACGTCACATCGAACACAAATTCCGTTGCCGGAGCCTCCGAGTCCTCGGGCAATGCCGGACGCTTCCCCACAAAGTAGTACTCGTACACGTATCCCTGAGCCCCGCTGTACGTCTTCAACCGCCGTACGGTCATGCCGACATTATGAACGCGGCGCGCCTTTCTGTCGTGGTCTTTACAAAAACATCACAGACAAATTCTCCGCGAAGGACTATCGTTACTCCCGCAAGCCCACTGCCATTCCCGGGAGAAACGTCCTTATGTTGAATCGCCGCAATTTCCTGAAGGTCGCCGGAACCGCCACGGCGGCGACTGCCCTTGGAGTCAAGACCCACGCCATCTCCGCAATTCCCATTACACCCGCGACGCCCGTGTCCCCGAACGACACAATTCAGCTCGCGCTCATCGGCGCCGGCATTCAGGGCCAGGGAGACACCAAAATCGCAGTCCAGGTGCCCGGCGTAAAACTGGTCGCCGTCGCCGATTGCTACAACGGCCGTCTCGAGCACAGCAAGGAACTCTGGGGCAACGACATCTTCACCACTCGCGACTACAAGGAAATCCTCGCGCGCAAAGACATTGACGCCGTCCTCATTGGCACCCCCGACCACTGGCACAAGCACATTGCCGTCGATGCCATGAAAGCCGGCAAGGACGTTTACTGCGAAAAGCCGATGATCCACGCCCATCCCGAAGGCCCCGAGATGATCGAAACGGCCCGCTCCACCAACCGCATCCTCCAGATCGGCAGCCAGCGCGTCAGCTCCATCATCTACGCGAAGGCGAAAGAACTGTTGGCTTCCGGCGCAATCGGGCAACTGAACATGGTCAGCGCTCACTGGGACCGCAACTCCTCGATCGGAGCCTGGAATTACACCGTCCCGCTGGACGCTTCGACCGAAACCTGCGACTGGCCGCAATTCCTCGGCAATGCTCCGAAAATTCCCTTCAATGCCGAACACTTCTTCCAGTGGCGCAAATGGAAGGCCTATGGCACCGGGGTCGCCGGAGATCTCTTCGTCCACCTCTTCAGCGGCACGCATTTCATTACCGGCAGCACCGGGCCCACGCGAGCCATGGCAACCGGCGGCTTGCGCTTCTGGAAAGATGGCCGCGATGCCGATGACGTCCTGCTCGGACTTTTCGACTACCCGCAGGGATTCAACCTCGCTCTTCGCGTCAACTTCGTCGACGGAGGCCAAGAGAGTGAAGGCCTGGTCTTCACCGGATCGGAAGGTACCATGGAAATCGGCTACAACAATGTCACCGTCAGCCGCACCCCGCGCGAAACCGATCCCGGCTTGATGATCGGTACCTACACCGAGGCCATGCAGAAACGCCTGCGTGACGCTCATCACGAAAAGTTTCCGCGGACTCACCCCTCCGGTCCCCCGGCGGTAGAGTTCGAAAAGTACGTGGCGCCCGAGGGATATATCGACAGCTACGACCATTTCCAGAACTTCTTTAACTCAGTGCGCACGCGCAAGCCGCCAGTGGAAGATGCCGTCTTTGGATACCGCGCCGCCGGCGCCGCCCTGCTCAGTAATCTAAGCATCGAGCGAGGCGCAGTCGTGAAGTGGGATCCCGAAGCCATGAAACTCGTCTAGCAAAAGCTGTCCCACCCTCCGCGATTTCGAAGGCGCAGCACCGTTAAGGAAATACACAGATCTTCGCGGGACAGATCAAAACTCCTTTCGGGGTTTTTATCCGCGAAGATCCGCGTAAATCCGTGGCCAAGTATTTTTCCACAGCGCCCTTGTGACATCTGACCTTGCGCACAGGCACGGACCTGCGCAATCATCGCCGAGGCCGAGACGGTGCGCAGAAGCGTATTTCGTCCCGTTCTGGAACTACGTTCCTTTGAAACCAGCAGCTAAGTTCTTTGAAACCAAGATTTTGCCCGTAAGTGATTGTGCCCCATAGATTACTTCAGAATTTCCTGCTAACTCGCTGATCCCAAAGAACCGGGGGAGGGGGGATATCCCGAATCCCAACCACATTCCCACTTCGGGAACAAATTCGAGTGAGATTTATTTCTCGAGGATTTCCACAAGGCTTTCTCTGCGGGCTCTGTGGTCTTACTTCGCGACCTCTGCGGTTTTCCTGCGAACTTTGCGGTACGCATTTCGGTCCAAACTCACAAAACGCTCGCGTTCAGCCGATAGCTTTCGTCAGGAGTGCTATCGATGCCTGTGTGGCTCTGGATCACGCTGGGAGCGCTGACGATTGCCGTCATCTTCGAAGAGCTGCGGATCTTCAAGCTCCGTCTCGACGGGCGCAAGCACGAAGAGATCTTTCAGGTTGTCACCGAAAACGCCGCCGACATGATCGCGTTGGTAGACGTGAAAGGCCGACGCCTCTACAACAGCCCCGCGTATAAACGCATCCTCGGCTACTCGCCTGCAGAACTCAGCGAAACGTCCTCTTTCGAGCAAGTCCATCCCGATGATCGCATGCGCGTGCTCGAAGCAGCGCGTGAGGCGCGCGAGAGCGGGATTGGAAAGCGCCTCGAATACCGTATCAAGCACAAGGACGGAAGCTGGCGCGTGCTCGAATCGATTGCCAGCGTGATCCGCAATTCGGAAGGCGAAGTCGCCAAACTTGTCATCGTCAATCGCGATATCACCGAACGCAAACGCGCCGAGCAGCAACTCGAATACAACCTCTTTCACGATCCGCTCACTGGCTTGCCCAATCGCCGGAGATTTCTCGATCAACTGCAGAGCGCGTTCGCGCGCGTCCGCCGCGATGGAGGACGTTCCTATGCCCTGCTCCTTATCAACATCGATCACTTCAAGGTGTTCAACGAGGCGATCGGGACCAAAGCAGGCGATCACATCCTGACCGAGATCGCGCGGCGCCTCAATACAGAACTACACCACCAGCAAGGGAACGAATCCCGCGACTCCAAAACCCAACGAGGTGACTTCGTTCCCTTCCGCCTCGGCGGAGATGAGTTCCTGGTCCTGCTTGAAACCGTCGCCGATCCCAGCGACGCTATGCGTATCGCTCGACGAGTCCAGGTGACTGTGGCAGAACCGTTCCAAATCGATTCACGCGAAGTAAGAGTTTCCGTCAGCATCGGGATCGCCCTCAGCATCGCCGCGCACACGCGGCCCGAGGACGTCCTGAAAGATGCCGACGTAGCCATGCGCCGCGCCAAGGCGCTCGGTGGATCGCGCTGCGAGGTATTCGACGAAGCCATGCACTCGCGCGCCGTCGGGCGAATGAAGCTGGAATCCGACCTGCGCACCGCGCTTCAGGAGCGCCAATTCCGCATTCATTACCAACCCGTCCTGCAACTCGATACCAGGCAGATCGTCAGCTTCGAAGCGCTGCTCCGCTGGGAACATCCGACGCAGGGTCTGATCTCGCCTTATCGCTTCATCGACGCCGCCGAAGATACCGGAATTCTGGTTTCGATCGGTCATTGGCTGATCGTCCAAGCCTGCCGTCAGCTTCGGGAATGGGAAGTAACCGACCGGACCAAACAACCAATCAAGATTACGGTCAACGCATCAGCCCGCCAGTTTGCCGATGCGCGGCTCCCGAGCGACATCCAGGATGCGTTGCAAGAAACTGGAATTGATCCCACTCGACTGCAATTGGAGATGACCGAGCAGATCGCCGCCGCCGATCCAAAGCTTACGGTAACCGTGCTCTCGCACCTGAAACACATGGGGATTGGAGTCGTGCTCGACGACTTCGGCACCGGTTCGATGTCACTGGTAGAACTGACTCACTATCCTGTGGAGGCCTTGAAGATAGACCGCTCACTCATTCGTGAGATGCAAAGCGATCGCGCCACCTGCGACATCGTCGAGCTGATTATTGCACTCGCACACAAGATGGGTTTCAAGGTCATTGCCGAAGGGATTGAAACGGCTCGCCAGCTGGAGCACTTGCAGGAACTGGGATGCGAATACGGACAGGGCTTCTACTTTTCGCAGCCGATGGAAGCGAAGGCAGCCCTGATTTACATGCGCCAGCAGCTCGCCAACATTCGCGCCAGCAGTGCCGCAGCAAAGTAATGACGAGCCAGACGCGATCTTAAAGTTTTAGCGAGTCCCGTTTCCCGGAGAGACAACGCGCCCGTATTCGGAGGCGCGGCTCAGACGGTCGAACATGCGCCAGGTCTCAAGCGAGATCTTGCTGATGGCCTCTTCGCCATCCCGTTCATTCGTCAGGAATGCCGTCATCACGCAAAGCACGTAAGGACGCCCCTCCACAAAGATCACGCCGGAATCATTGCGCACCGCCTCAAGTTCGCCAGGCTTATTGGCGACCTTCAGGTCGGCGGGCAGATAGCGCGGAATGAAGGAATCTTTATTCGTGCTGAGAATATTGAAGAAGTCTCTGGTCGACTCCTTGTCGAGCACCTTGCCGTGATAGATCGCATCGAGCAAGGTCATCATCTCTTTGGGAGTTGAAATGTTTTCTTTGCCTTGTTTGGCAGCCTCGACATCCATCATCTTGCGCCGCAGTCGCGTGTGAGTAAGCCCCAGAGACTCGAGCATGGCATTCACGTTCTGCATCCCCACGCGGTCGATCAGCACGTTGGTCGCAGAGTTGTCGCTCACAGCCACCATCATCGTGGCAAGATCTCGAAGAGTAACGCGAGTCACGCCCGGCGTGAGCCCATTCATGATGTAGCTGTCAGGTACAAGATCGGACGACTGCACGGTGTATAGATCCGTCAGCTTGAGCTTGCCCTGCTGCGCCTGCAGATAGAGATTGGCGAGAACCGTGATCTTGATGGAACTCGCCTGCGCGAAAACTTCGTCTTCATGAAGAAAGTAATGATCGCCAGTCGTAAGGTCCTCGATGGCGAGTCCCATCACTCCGTCCAGGTGCTGATCGATCTGCTCGATACTGGACTCAAGCTTTTGCCAGAGGATCTTTTGCTTGGTTGCGGAAGGTGCATTCTGGGCAAGGCAGACGGAAGCCAATAGCAGACAGCAAAGAAAGACCTTCATGGGTCAAGTCTCCGAGGAGGAAGCAGACGATTGTAGCAGGCGAACAGAGAGGGACCTTCGACAGAACACGAAACATTAGACGACTTCAATCAACCTTGAAACCGCCGGTGATCCGAGTCATGCAACGCGACTAAGCTTCTCGAGTGGCTTGCCGATAAAAGATCAGAGACCATGAGCACATCTGCGAAACCGGTACCAGTCGACCAACCCACTCCCTGCCTGGCGCGGCAGCCGATCCTGAACAAAGACGAAAAGGTCGTGGGTTACGAACTGCTATTTCGGGAGAGCCGCGAAGAGAAGCGCTTCTCTTCCGACTTCGATAGTGGAACGCGTCACATTATCGACACCCTGAATGTGATGGGTCTGGATGTGGTCTGCGATGGACGTCTTGCCTTCATCAACTGCACGCACCAGATGTTGCTAAAGGAATTCTTTCTCTTATTGCCCGCAGACAAGGTGGTTGTGGAGATCCAGGAGACGGTTCCGGTTGAAGAAGCGGTCCATGCTGCTTGTCGCCGCCTCAAGCACGATGGCTACCAGATAGCTCTCGATAATTTCGGGGCCAACGACCCGCGAGACGCGCTAACTAGTTATGCAGATTACATCAAACTCGACATTCGCCGCGTTCCCCATCAGCAATGCGCAGAGATCGTCACTCGGCACAGAGCGAAGTGTTGCCTGCTAGCACAGAAAGTAGAAACCCGCCTCCAGTTCGTCAACGCTTTGAAAGACGGTTTCGCCCTCTTTCAAGGATATTTCTTTCGCCAGCCCGAACGGATGCGAGCCAGGCATATTACCGGGAACCGCGCCGGCCAGTTGCAACTTCTAAAGGCAATCTCCGCGCCAGAAGTGGATCTGGCTGTGATTGAGGACCTGATCAAGCGGGATGCCTCGCTCTGTTACGGGTTGCTGCGCTATCTCAACTCACCTTTGCTCGGTCTTTCGTCGACGGTGCAGTCGGTGCGTCACGCGATGAATTTATTGGGTGAACGCGAATTGGTGCGTTGGATCCGAATGGCGACGACCCTGATCATGGGCCAGGAAAAATGCTCGGATCTAGTTTTGTCGTCACTGGTGCGGGCACGCTTCTGCGAACTGCTGCAACCTAAGCTCGCTCACGGCAAATGCGATTTGTTTCTGATCGGCATGTTCTCGCTGATGGATGCGATTCTCGAAGTCCCGATGGGAGTAGTCATCGAGGGACTCGCCTTCGATGCTGAAACACGAGATGAACTGCTAGGCATGAAAACGGGCAAAGCTACCCCTCTGACACCTTTGTACGAGCTGATGCTTTCCCGTGAAGCTGGAGAATGGGACGTGGTCGCGCGTCACGCCAAGAAACTGAACCTTTCCCTGGCTTTCGTGAACCGGGCCTACAATGAAGCGGTCATCTGGGCCCGGCAAATGACGACCGCTGTACCGTCAGCGTAGAACCATTTTTGCGATGAGCGCTGCAGTGTTCCTATGTGTTTGTCATTGATTACTCGTACCGAAGCGCGCCCATGGGATCGACGTTGGCCGCGCGGCGTGCTGGAACAAAGCTGGCAATGAGCGCCATCACGATCAGGGCGACCGGCACGGCCAGGAATGTCAGAGGATCCCAAGGCCGCACGCCATATAAAAGTGTAGCGATAAATCGCGTGAGAATCAGGGCCATCGCCAGCCCCACGCTGATGCCTACACCTGCTAAGACAAGTCCGCGCCCGATAACCATTCTGAGGATCATCTCGCGGCCTGCGCCGAGCGCAAGGCGAATGCCCATCTCCCTGGTCTGCTGAACAACAGTGTAAGAAATCACTCCGTACAGACCCACGCAGGTTAAGACGAAAGCCAACGCTCCGAAGATACTGAGCAGAAAAGTTTCGAAACGCGTATCTGCGACGGAATCTGCCAAGTACTCGTCAAGGGTCTTGACGTGGAGAAGCGGCAGGTCCTTGTCGAGGGACTGAACTGCTTTCGTGAGGGTTCCCACAATGCTCTCAGGATCTACCGCCGTCCGCACGACAACGGACATAGGCGCGAAAGGGAGTTGCCCATACGGCACGTACGACTCGGGAACCGGCGGAGCCGCCAGTCCCTCCGCGGTTACGTCGCCTACGACTCCCACGATAAGGCGCATAACGGCAGGATTTTTGCCACTGGAAATATCCGGTTTGATTTGCATGCCGATTGGATTCTCACCGGGAAAGGCTTGTTTAGCGAGAGCCTGGCTGATCACCACAACTGGAACCGCAACCGGACTACTGTCTCGAGAATCGAATTCCCGGCCGCTCAGCAACGGAATACCGAGGGTGTGGAAGTAATCGTTGTCGACCAGATGCAGGGTTGTGACATCGCGCTGGGCAGTTCTCACTGGCCTCCCTTCGACGTCATAGCTGGTTTTAACTTCGTCTGCCGACAGAGGAAGAGGAAAAACCGCGCTGGCAGAGTGTACTCCGGGAAGGCTTCGAATCTGCGACAGCAACTGCTGGTAGAACTGCACTCGCTCGAAATGTCCGTAGCGTGAAGGCAGGTCCAGTCCAAACGTAATCACATGGTCCTTGGCGAATCCAGGATCGACCTTTCCTAATCCGAGCAGACTTCGTAGAAGAAGGCCCGCTCCCGCAAGCAGGACAACGGCAAGAGCAGTTTCGATGACAACAAAGGTGTCTTGCAGACGTCTCCGACCGCGAGCCTCGGTGCCACCTCGGCCCTCCTCATTTAATGAGGTCGCAAGTTCCCGGGTGGACGCGTGGAGTGCCGGAACCAATCCAAACAAAATACTTGTCAGAACCGCGATCACCGCAGTGAAGGTAAGTACCTGCACGCTAAGCCCGCTTTCGCTCAACCTGGGCAGTCTAATCGGTGCAACCTCAGTGAGCAGATGCAGGGCACCTATAGCCAACAGCAGTCCTGCTGCTGCACCGCCAGCAGCCAAAAGCAGGCCTTCCGTGAGCAATTGGCGGAGAATGAGGCGACGCGTGGCTCCTAGCGCGGCGCGAACAGTGAATTCTTTGCGTCGTGCGGTGGCCTTCGCCAATAACAGGTTCGATAAATTCGCGCAGGCGATCAGCAGAATTAACCCGACGGCTCCCAACAGAACATACAGCCCGAAACGTGTTTGCCCGACGACATCATCCAGTTCAGGAACGATTGCAATTCCTTTGGGCCGATTCTCGGGGTACTCACGGTTGAGACTCCCCTGAATCGCAGCCATGTCAGTCTGCGCTTGCGCGAGTTTCACTCGATCTTTAAGTCGCCCAATAACGTCAAGGTAGGAGACTCCGCGTTGCGCAGCCATCGGGGGATTTCCATTGCTGGATTGCACATCGAGGGCGATCGTCGTCCAGAAGTCGACGCCGGCGGTTTGGACTGGAAACTGAAAACCCGTCGGCATTACTCCTATGACGGTGAATACTTGACCACTCAAAGTAATGCTTTGGCCGGAAATATTAGGATCGGATAGAAAACGCTCCCGCCAAAGATTGTGGCTCAGTATGACTGGAGAACCAGTGTTGCTTGGAGCATCTTCAGACGGCGTGAAATCCCGCCCGATCACAGGAGCAACTCCCAGCAGCGAGAACGTGTTGGCAGAGAGCACGGCACCGGTCACATGAGATGGCGCTCCTCTCCCAGTGAGGGTGAAATCGTCCGTACGAAATGCAGAGAGACCTTCAAAAACATGATTTCGCGATCGCCAATCCAGAAAAGCCGGATAGGAGACTCCGATATCATCACGCCGGTTCGGTTCGGTGGTTTTGACCGCCACTATTCGGGCGGGATCATGAAATGGAAGTGGGCGGAGCACCACGGCGTAAATTACGCTGAACACAGCCGTATTAGCTCCAATGCCGAGTGCCAGCGTGATCAGTGCGACGGCCGTGAAGCCAGGGTTCTTGCGCAGTTGACGCAATGCGTAACGAAGATCTTGCAAAAAACCGCTCATTTGATGTTTGTCTCTCTACTCCTACAGCTAGCCGCAAGCCGCACCGATCATCCTTAAGGGCAATACTCTTGCCAATTGACTGCAAACGTAAGCCTCTGATGACAGAGGGCAAGACAATACAGCTGCCTAGACAAAGGCATTTGCGAGTGTCCACATTTCTCATTGCATGTCCGGGAGTGAACAAGTCACAGCCCGGTTAAATTCGGGATCTTTAACCGAACCTCAACGGCTCGACCGAATGGTTTACCCTTCAAAGCGGTCGATGGGTTCTGGGTGTCAGCCTTCGATTTTTGCTTCACGGAGCTGCCGCACTGCTGTCTCAGAACTGACGGGAGAGTAGTAAACCTCTTTGAACGTGTAGGAACGAGCCTTGGCCGGAACGACCGGCAGGATCTCGATGTGCCAATGGTAGTCCTCGTCAATCGTCTTCCAATATCCGAGATTCTTGGAAGGATGCAGCGTGCTGGGAGAAGTGTGCAATACAAGGTGGAAGTCCTCGGTGATCGTCCGAATGCGCTGTAGCGTTCGGCGCAATAGCGCGGCAAGATTCACCCGAAGTCCGGGACGATCCAATCCCGTACGCTCGAAAGAGGAATCATGGCTTCGAGGAAGAATCCAGGATTCATAGGGCACTCGCGGAGCGTACGGTCCGAGAGCTACGTAATCTCCACGAACTTCGATGACGCGCTGCGTCTGGCGCTCCTCCTGCTGGATGATGTCACAGAAAACGCAGCGTTCCTTGGCTTGGTAATATTCGCGTCCGGCGCGGAGTTCATAGAGCACGCGCCTCGGGACGAACAGGGTCGCGGTAATCTGCGACGTGGGATGGCTGAATTCCTGGCCGGCGTTTCTGCCGTAGTCCTTGAAAAGACTAACGTACTTGATACGAGGATCGCGCTTTAAGTCGAGGATGCGCTCGGCAGCGACATGAAGGAAATGCCCGATTTCTTCGTCAGTGGCATTCCAGAGATGCCGATCGTGGTTGCGATTCTCAACCAGCACTTCATGCGCTCCCACCGAATGCATGCGGTCGTAGAGGCCGTCGCCGCGACGCCCAGGTTCTCCTTCAATGTGATAAAGCGGGCTGGGATGCACCACGGCACGTGCAGACCAGTTCCCACCGGTGTTCGGGGATTTAGCAATTTCGTGCAGGCCGCTCGATTCTGCGCAAAAGCGGCACGGAGAGTCGGGACCGGTAGCGGCTTCGACTGCTTCGTCGCCGGTCATGACCCAGGAACGCGTGATTGGATCCTTGCGAAGTTCCATGGCTCACCTACCGAACAACAGAGAAGGAGAACACCGCGAACGGGCGCAGTCAACTGGATTTGCCCCGGACCTTCGACGGTGATGTATCGGAAATCACAAAGGAAGAGCGCGGCGCTGTTTGTTATAATCCGCCGAAGCCCGCATTGATGACTGAGCCGTCCACTCCGCTGATGCGGCAGTATGCCGCGGTCAAGAAAGAGCATCCCACCGCACTTCTGTTCTTCCGACTCGGAGACTTTTACGAACTCTTCTTCGAAGATGCGGTCGTAGCCGCGAAAGAACTGCAGATCACGCTGACTTCTCGCAACAAAGAAAAAGGGATTGCCGTGCCGATGTGCGGGGTGCCGCACCACGCGGCGGAGGGATACATCGGAAAGCTGATTCGGCGAGGATTCAAGGTAGCCATCTGCGAACAGATGGAAGATCCGAAAGTTGCGAAGAAGTTGGTACGACGGGAAGTGACGCGAGTGGTAACCCCCGGGACGTCGGCCGATTCTTCGCTCGGCTCGGAAGAGAACAACTTTCTTGCGGCGCTGGCGCAGGTGGGAGACAGCGTTGGTTTCGCGGCTTTGGATCTGTCTACCGGCGAGTTTCGGGCAACAGAGTTTTCCGGCGAGGGAGCGCTGCGCAGGGTTCAAGAGGAATTAGAGCAGTTGCGGCCAAAAGAACTGCTCTTTGGATCGACAGCCCCTCTGTTTGAGCTATCCGGAAAACAGCCAAGTTTCGCGCGGCCCGATCCTTCGGCTCCGCTCGCGTCAGGCAGCCGAGGGCGGCTCGCACCGCAGGGTTCTACGTTCACCGAGACTCCGCTCGATGATTGGATATTCGCCCCGGATCATGCGCTGCCGCTTCTGGAAAATCATTTTGGCGTGCTGTCATTGGAGGGATTCGGCTTGGCGGGCCGGGCGGCTGCGGCATCTGCCGCGGGCGCGATCTTGTATTACGTGCGGTCAACACAACGCGGGTCGCTGGATCATGTCGATCGTATCGGATGGTATGAACGGCAGAACTGCCTGGTGCTGGATGCGGTCACGGTTCGGAACTTAGAACTGATTGAACCTTTGTTTGCGGGTACAGACAGCGGGATAACGCTTTTCCGGTCGATAGATGCGGCAGTCACACCGATGGGCAAGAGACTGCTTCGTGCCTGGCTGCTTCGTCCGTCGCTGGATCCAGAGGAAATCAACGGACGGCTCGACGCCGTAGACGCCGGAGTGAAGGATATTGTTGCCCGGGAGGATTTGCGCCGGGCGCTCGATGGCGTGCTCGATCTGGAGCGTCTGCTCAGCCGGGTGACACTCGAGACGGCGAATCCGCGGGACGTGCTGGCATTGGCGGCCTCGCTGGGCAAGATTCCGGCGATCAAGGCCGCGGTTACGCGGCTGGGGTCCGATCGACTGGTACGACTTCGTAGTTTGCTCGACGAGTTAGCGGATCTGCGCGAGCGAATTGAGAAGACGCTTGTTCCGGAACCGCCGTTGAGTTTCGCTGATGGCGGTGTCATCGCGCTGGGAGTGGATCGTGATCTCGACGAATTGCGAGATCTGTCGCGAAACAGCAAGTTGGTGCTGGCTCAGATCGAGCAGCGGGAGCGCAGCCGGACCGGCATTTCGTCACTGAAGGTAAAGTTCAACTCGATTTTCGGGTACTACATTGAAGTATCGAAAGCGAATCTGCATCTGGTTCCCCCGGATTATGAGCGGAAACAGACGCTGGTGGGCGCGGAGCGGTTTACAACTCCTGAACTGAAAGAATACGAGACGAAGATTCTCGACGCGCAGGAGAAGATCGTCGAAATCGAGCGGTGGCTGTTCACGGAACTGCGAACTGCGATTGCAGGTGAGGCGAAGAGGATCCGGCAAACTGCCTTAGCTCTGGCAGAAGTCGATGTGCTCGGATCGTTTGCGCATATTGCAGCGCTGCGGAATTACTGCCGGCCGAAGTTTGTTGAGGATTCGGGGGAGTTGGAGATTATCGAAGGTCGGCATCCTGTTATCGAACAGCAGGAATTATCTGGAGGCAGTGAGCGGTTTGTGCCGAACGATCTTTATCTCAACGGGACAACGCACAACATCTTGTTGCTGACCGGACCGAACATGGGCGGGAAGTCGACGTATCTGCGGCAGACCGCGCTGATCGTCATCCTGGCCCAGATGGGATCGTTTGTTCCGGCAAGCTCAGCGAAACTGAGCATTGTGGACCGGGTGTTCACGCGCATTGGGGCGAGCGATAATCTGGCACGCGGCCGATCGACGTTCATGGTGGAGATGACGGAAACCGCGGCCATTCTGCACACCGCGACGGCGCGATCGTTGATTCTGCTCGACGAGGTGGGACGCGGCACTGCAACTTACGATGGGCTCGCAATTGCATGGGCCGCCGTGGAGTATTTGCATTCGCGCGTGCGCGCGAAGACGTTGTTTGCGACTCATTATTTCGAACTGACGGAATTGGCCGAGCAACTCGAGGGCGTGAAGAACTTTCACGTGTCGGTAAAAGAGACTGGCGGCGGGATCGTGTTCCTGCGCAAAGTGGAACCGGGCGCTGCGGATCGTAGCTACGGCATCGAGGTCGCAAAACTAGCCGGCTTACCAAATGAAGTCGTCGAACGGGCGCGCGAGGTGCTGGTGCAGCATGAGTTCGCCGAGCAGCAGACGACGGCGCATCTGTCACCGGGAGCAACTCCGCCCGCGGCACAATTGACGATTTTTACGCCGCTGTCGCAGCCGGTGCTCGATAAATTGATAGATGTGGATTTGAACCGGCTGACTCCGCTGGAGGCGCTGAATCTGCTGGCGGAGTTGAAGAGAGAAATCTGATTTCGAAGGAGGCGGCGTTGTAGGGGGCCTTTTGGGTCGAGAGCCAGGACAGTTGCTGATCGTTGGTTTTGACGGCGCCGAGATGGACTCACGCCTCGCTTCCCTGCTGAAGCGCGTGCAGCCCGCGGGCGTGATTCTTTTTGCCCGAAATATCAAACGTCCCGAACAGACTTGGCGGCTTCTACGGGAGTGTCAGAAGAACGTCGAGGCTCCTTTATTCACCTGCGTCGATCTGGAAGGCGGTACGGTGGATCGCTTCCGGGATGTTCTGGGAGCCACACCGTCGGTTGCTGACGTTTTCGCCACGGATGATCCGAAACTCTTCTGCAAGCACGGACAGATTATCGGCGAAAACTGCCGCGCGCTCGGATTCAACACAGATTTCGCTCCGGTTCTCGACCTGGCGTTTGCGGCGTCACAGAGAGTGATGGGATCGCGGTCCGCGTCAGCTGACCCCGAAGCGGTTTCGGCGTATGCCCGAGAGTTTCTCGCGGGACTTGGGTCGGCGAGGGTTTCGGGTTGCGGGAAGCACTTTCCCGGACTTGGAGAGGGCAAATTCGATAGTCATCATGAACTGCCCGTGATTGAGAAATCGATGACGCAATTGTGGCATGAGGATTTGGTTCCCTACCGGCGACTGCGCCGATCGCTTCCGATGGTGATGGTTTCTCATGCCGCATATCCGCAGGTCACGAAGACAAATACTCCGGCTTCCCTCTCCAGGGTTTGGATCACCGATATCCTAAAGAAGCGAATCGGCTACCGCGGACTGATTGTTTCAGATGATCTGGAGATGGGCGGAGTGCTCTCGGCGGCTCCAATTGCTGATGCGGCGGTCGAGTTCGTGCGCGCCGGAGGAGATGTGTGCCTCGTGTGCCATCGCGAAGATTACGTTCTGCAGGCGCACGAAGCACTAGAGAAGGCCACGGAGACTGACAAGAAATTTTCTCGGCGCGTTGCGGAATCGAGCCGTCGAGTGCTGGCGTTCAAGAAGAAATGGAAGAAGCACCTGAAACCCGCAATGGAGCCGACCACCGCCACCGTCGAGAAACTGATGCGGCGGATGTGGGAGTTCGAGGAACAGGTGCGGTTGGGACCGCTGAGCCGGCGTGAAGATCGGCGGCGGCGAGGATGAGCAGAAAAGAAATGATCGTCGCCGGAGTAATGAGTGGAACGTCGGCGGATGGAATTGACGTCGCGCTCGTCGAACTTTCTACCGCCGCCGGTGCCGGCTCTCGGGCTGCCGCAGCCAGGATTGCAAGCAGTAGCGGGCGGGGGCGCCCGCTCCACACAATTCGGCTGCTGGGACATTCTGCATATTCTTACCCAAGCAGGGTGCGGACCGCCGTTCTATCGGCGATGAATGCCAGTCAAGCGAGTGTAGCGGATTTGGCTCGGCTTAATTTCCTGCTGGGTGAACTGTACGCGGATGCTGTGCTGGCTGCGCAGCGGCGGTTTCGGATCAAAGCTGAGCTGGTGGGATGTCATGGGCAGACGCTCTACCATCAGGGCGAACTGCAGTCTTTCCTGGGACGGAAAGTGAGTACGACGTGGCAAACAGGAGAGGGCGCAGTAATTGCCGCGCGCGTCGGGGTGCCCGTGGTCTCGGATTTTCGTCCGGCGGATATGGCTGCTGCAGGCAAGGGCGCACCGCTTGTGCCCTATCTCGACTATTTGTGGTTTCGAGATGCGAAGGTTGATCGAATTGTGCAGAACATCGGCGGCATTGCCAATTTGACGGCGGTTCCGGCCGGTGCGAGACAGGATCAGGTGTTCGCTTTCGATACGGGGCCGGGAAACATGGTGATCGATGCAGTGACGCAGGAACTTTTCGGACGAGCCTTCGATCGGGACGGCAAGATCGCGGCGTCCGGAGAGGTGATGGAACCGGTAGTGGCTCGGATCCTGGGGCGAGGATTCTTCAAGGCAAAGCCACCGAAAACCGCGGGGCGTGAGGAGTTTGGACGGGAGTTTGTGGCGGAGTTTCTGCGGATGTGTCGAGGTCGGAAGGAAGACGTGGTCGCAACGGCCACAGCACTGACCGCTCGGTCCATTGCAGATGCGATCCGACGATTCGTGGGTGGAGAAGTCCATCGTAAGAGAGCATCCAACTTTCGAGAGATCGTGCTTTCCGGCGGCGGTGCACGGAATGCCACCTTGGTCGCGATGCTTGCCGAACAGTTGGCACCGCTTGGGGTCGTAGTCCGCTTTTCAGACGAGTTTGGCTTGCCGTCCCAGGCGAAAGAAGCGATTGCCTTTGCTGTGCTCGCGTACGAAACCTGGCATCGGCGGCCTTCGAACGTGCCATCCGCAACGGGAGCGAGTCGACCGATGGTGCTGGGGAAGATTTCGTATGCGTGAGAACGCCCGGCATCCGGCTTTTGGCTTCCGGCCGGCGCTGCTGCTGGTGGTTGCGGCCGTTTTCTTTCCAATCCTTTCCTGCGCGCGAAAGCCGGATGCGAAGACCGTGGTCATGCTCATCGAGTCGAGTCCCACAAATCTCGATCCGCGCGTGGGGATCGATGCTCAATCGGAGTTGATTGATAGCCTGATCTTTGATGACCTGCTGGCGCGAGGAAACGATTTGAATGTTGCTCCCGGATTGGCTGAGCGCTGGGACATTCCAAATCCACAAACATACATATTTCACCTGCACCGGGGAACCCGTTTCCATGACGGACGTGCACTGACTTCCCGCGACGTCAAATGGACATTCGACACTCTGCTGCAGGGCAAGATTCGTAGCACCAAGGCAGCGGTGTACAAGTACGTAGATCACATCGAAGCACCGGACAGTGCGACCGTCGTCTTTCACATGAAGGAGCCCGACGCGACTCTCCTATGGAATCTTTCCGACGGAGCTATCGGCGTCGTTCCGTATGGCAGCGGCGAAGAGATGACGCAGAAGCCGATCGGTTCCGGACCATTCAAGTTCGTCAGCGCCGAGACGGACCGTGAGGTCATCCTCGAAAAGAACGATGACTATTGGGGAGACAAGGCCAGGATCCCGCGTGTCCGCTTTGCGGTCGTTCCTGACGAGACGACGGAAGCGCTGGAACTTCGTAAAGGTAGCGGAGATATCGCGATCAATTCGCTGACTCCCGACACGGTGGCAACATTAGCTCGGGAGCGAAATCTTTCCGTTGAGACAGGCGCGGGAACACGCTTGGCGTATCTAGGTTTCAATCTCCGCGATCCAATTTTGAAAGATGTGCGCGTGCGGCAGGCGATTGCCTACGCCCTCGATCGAAGGCCGATGATCGAGTACTTGTGGCACGCAGAAGCTGAGCCCGCCCGCAGCATCCTGCCCACGCAGAGTTGGGCTTACAACGGCGACGTTCCGGCATATCCGCACGATCCGGAAAAGGCAAAGCAGTTACTGGATACGGCCGGCTATCCGGCTGTGAACGGTGTCAGATTCCACATCACAATGAAAACCTCGACCGACGCCAACACGCGTCTGATGGTCGCGGTGATGCAGCAGCAACTGCGAGAGGTTGGGATTGCACTCGACATCCGGAGCTTCGAGTTCGCGACTTTCTTCTCCGATGTACAGCACGGGGCGTTCCAGATGTATGGCTTGCGCTGGATCGGCGGCAATGAAGATCCAGACATTTTTGAGTATGTATTTGACTCCTCGAAGTTCCCACCGAACGGAGCGAACCGAGGGTACTACTCCAACCCCAAAGTCGATGCTCTCATTGACAAAGCTCGCAGAGAAGTGGACCCCAAGGTACGCAAACCGCTTTACGCCGAGATACAGAGCATACTGGCACAAGACTTGCCCTACATCAATTTGTGGTACCTGGATAACGTGGTGGTCCATACGAACCGGGTCAGCAATCTGAAACTCAATCCCTCGGGCAATTACGATTTCCTGAGAACGGCGGAACTCACGACCTCGAGTAAAAAAACGCTCTCCGCAGATGAGTCATCCAGTCGATGAGGCAACCATCCAGATGCAGAGATTTTTCCGCGTGGTACCATCAAATCTCAAGTCTTTATGCGGATTCTCTTCATCGGCGATATCTTCGGCAGACCTGGGCGAACGATTGTTAAGGATCGATTGCGCGGGGTGGTGCGAGATCGCGGAATCGATCTGATCATCGCCAATGGGGAAAACGCAGCTGCCGGCTTCGGGATCACGCCTGCTCTTGCCGAAGAGCTATTTGAACTCAATATCGACGTCATCACCACGGGAAATCACATCTGGGATAAGCGCGAGATCGTTGATTACTTCCAGATGGTGGAAGGAAATGGGCACGGGCCGGCCAGGCGTGTACTGCGGCCGGCCAATTATCCCGCGGACATGCCAGGATCGGGATTCTACGAAGGCATGAAAGGCAAGGTGCCGTATGCAGTCATCAATCTGCAGGGCCGCGTTTTCATGGCATCGAATGACGACCCATTTCGAGTAGCCGACCAACTGCTGCAGAAGATCAAGGCAAAGGTCGTTCTCGTCGATATGCACGCCGAGGCGACCTCGGAAAAGATTTCTCTGGGATGGTACCTAGACGGCCGGGTCACAGCAGTCGTAGGGACGCATACCCATGTGCCTACCGCAGATGAACGTGTCCTGCCGAATGGCACGGCTTACATCACAGATGTTGGCATGAGCGGCCCGTATGATGGTGTCATTGGGGTGAAAAAAGAGTTGGTCGTGGGCAAGTTTTTGAACGGCATGCCGGTACGGTTCGAACCGGCGACGGGCGATGTACGGATGTGCGCCGTGGTGATCGAGTGCGATGAGGAGACCGGAAAAGCTCGCAGCATTGAACGACTCATGCTCTCGTAGCCCTACCGCTTCCTCCAATGAATGCAAGAACAAAGGCTTCAGACGTTCTCCAGTTCAGCAGCGAGAGATAGAGGTAAATCCAGAGGTACCACGGCCTTCCGGCCAATTTCCCGATCGGGCGAGGCACTGTAGAATCAACAGCGATGGGGGGCAAGTCATTCATCTCAGCGGCGCTCTTCTGTGCATGCTTGTGCGTGCCTACAGGGCTTTCTGCTGAAGACGCGACCGTATCTCCGCCGATTTCCTGCTCGAACGGACTGGTCGGCGGCATCAACTGCATCGTTAGCAAGCAAGACCTGAAAGAAGCGCGGGAAGCCTTCCACCGTGGCGTAAAGCTGGAAGAACACCAGCAACTCGAAAGTGCTCTCGACGAGTTCGACAAGGCCGTCCGGCTTGCTCCCCGTGACACGAAGTTCTTCACGGCGCGCGAGGTGGTCAAGGGTAAACTGGTGTTCGATCACGTCCAGCGAGGAAATGAACTGCTGGCAAAAAATTCCCGTTTTGCCGCAGCGGCGGAGTTTCACGCGGCTCTCGAACTCGATCCTGACAATCAGTTCGTTCAGGACCGGCTACAAGAGGCGACAACAACGCGAACGTCCCCTGCGTTCGCGCCTTTGCTGCAGCGGGTAGCCGAATCTACGGAACTACATCTATCGCCAGCAGCAGATCGTGCCACATTTCATTTCACCGGCGACCTACGCACGCTGTTCACCGAACTCGCGGCCGCGTACAAGATGACCGTGCAGTTCGACGATTCGGTGCAGCCACGACAGGTTCGATTCAATGTCGACAACGTGGACTTCTTTACAGCGCTGCGGCTGGCGTGCGAAGTCAGCAAAACTATGTGGGCGGCGCTCGACGCACATCAATTCCTGATTGCTACGGACAACGCGGAGAATCACAAGCTCTACGACCGAATGTCACTTGAGACATTCCGGGTTCCGCCACATACGACGCCTCAGGAGACCACAGACCTAATCAACGTACTTCGTAACACGCTCGAGCTGCGATACGTAAGTTCTGGGCAAACATCGGATATCTTGGAGGTCCGTGGGCCCCAACGTTCGGTCGAAGCATCCGCGCAGCTGATTGAGCAACTCGGCAACCAGCGCCCGCAAGTGATGCTGGACGTACGAGTGTTCCAGATCAGCCACATGCTTACCCGCAATATCGGGTTACATATCCCGGACACATTCAACCTCTACAACATTCCGGCGATAGCTTTGGCTGGACTGGGCGGTCAGAACATACAGCAACTCATCAACCAACTCATTGCTTCGGGAGGCATTAACCAAGCTGGCAGCAGTTCGCTGGCGGGTCTGCTCTCACAATTGACCGGCCAGCAAAACTCGATCTTCAGTCAGCCTCTGGCAACATTCGGCGGCGGACTTACATTGATGGGGTTGAGTCTCGATCAGCTTGCTGCGCAGCTTTCCGTGAATGAATCCTGGGTACGCATCCTGGACGACGTCTCGATGCGAGCTGGACAAGGGAGCGAAGCTACGTTTCACCTGGGCTCGAAATATCCGGTCCTGAACGCCAGTTATGCTCCGATCTATAACTCGCCGCAGATCTCGCAAGTGCTTGGAAACCAAAGCTATATCGCGCCATTCCCTTCAGTCAGCTACGAAGATCTGGGACTGGAATTGAAAGCCAAGCCGACCGTGCACGGAGACGGCACGATGACTCTGCAGTTGGATCTGCAGGTGCGGTCGCTCACCGGTCAGTCGGACAATAGTGTGCCGGTGATCTCGAACCGCGAATTCAAGGGGTATGTTACTCTCAGCGACGGAGAGCCTACGTTCATCGCCGGCCAAATTTCTCATAACGACACCCTGTCGATGAGTGGCATTCCAGGACTGGGGGCTGTCCCCGGCTTGAATATGGCGATGGTTACCAATACGAAAACGGCGGATGATGACGAACTGATGGTCGCCATCACCCCGCACGTGATTTCGAACTTCGATCGGAAGTCTACCGAAATCTGGCTCAGCGAACGCTAGCCCGGCTGTTACTGTTTGTTGTCCTTCCCCGCAAAGTCCACCAGGCTCTTGTAGACCTCCAGGAGACGGGCGTCAAAGCTGCCTACCTTGCGGCCATTGATGAAGAGCGTTGGTGTGCCGGTCACGTCAACAGCCTTTCCCAGTTTAATCGAAGCCTCGATGCGGGCTTTGGTTTCGGGCTTGTCCGCGCAAGCTGCGATTTCGGAACCTTTTAACCCGACACCATCGGCGATCGCAGTCAATTTCTCATCGACGTTCTGGGCTGTAATGTCGGATTGCGTCTCGTAGGTTTTGGAGACGAACTTCCAGAAAGCATCATTTGAAGTTCGGCCGACGCAATCGGCATAAGAGGCGCCTCTCATGGCCCAATTGTGGATATCTAACGGGAAATTCTGGAATACAAAGCGCGCGTTAGGTTCAGCGGCGACCAGGGATTGAATCGTAGGCTGGGCCGCTTTGCAGGCAGGACACTGAAGATCGCCAAATTCAACGATGGTGACCTTTGCGTCCTTGGGCCCCTTCGAAGGACCGTTCATTCCCTTCTCGAGCAACTCGTTGGCTGGATCGAAAGGCCGGGCGCCAAACGGGATAATCTCCCCGACGAGAGCATGCTTGCCATCGGCTCCGACATAGAACTTCGACATCTGCTGTCCTTGTTCATTGGCCAGAACGACCGTGACCTCAGCCAGTCCCTCGATCGGCGAGGGCTTAATGCTGGCAATCTTCCAGGTCATGTCGTGCTGATAACCGAACTGCTGCTGCAGAAAGGACTCCACCGTTGCTTCCGATGGGAGATCGGGAGTGGCGTGGGTGCCGAGCTTTTCGGACTGCTTCGTGTCGCCGGCGGATTTCTTCTCGGCGGTCTGGGCGGTCGCAAGGCCAAGAGCGAGCAGCAGAACAAGGGTTGAATTCAGGACAGTGCGCATGGATTCCTTTCGCAATTCGTTTTTATACCTTTGAAACTCAGAATGGCGTTTTCCTAGGATACGCGAGGTTGTTGTTTTATACCTCGGATTTCGCGGCGATTGGAATCCGACGGCCATACCCAAACGCCTTGGGAGAGATCTTCAGGCCCGGAGCCGCCTGCTGTCGCTTGTATTCGGCGCGATCGACCATCTTGATGACGCGGCGTACCAGAGCGATGTCTAGTCCGCGGTCTACCGCGATCTGTTCCGCGGTATGCGAGTCTTCCACGTAATCCTCGAGCACGGCGTCCAAGGCGTCGTATGGCGGCAAAGAGTCGCTGTCTTTTTGGTCCGGCCGGAGTTCTGCGGAAGGAGGCTTCTCCAGCGTTGCGCGCGGGATCACTGGATGGCGCGAATTCACGTATTCGGACAGGCCATAGACGAGGGTTTTGGGAACATCGGAGATGACGGCGAGCCCGCCGACCATGTCTCCGTAGAGTGTGCAGTAGCCAACGCCTAACTCGCTTTTGTTGCCGGTCGAGAGAACGATGGCGCCGAATTTGTTCGAGAGTGCCATAAGCAATGTTCCACGTGCGCGCGACTGGATATTTTCCTCTGTGACGTCTTCCGGCAGTCCAGTGAAGACCGCCTTCAGCATTTCGCGATATGCATCGTAAGCGGGGTTGATCGATATCAGCTCGAAACGGATTCCCAGATTTGTGGCGAGTTGACGGGCATCGTCGATGGAACCTTGGGACGAGTAGGGCCCTGGCATGCCAACGCCAATGACGTTTTCCGGACCTACTGCATCGGCGGCGATGACTGCCGTAAGAGCAGAATCGATTCCGCCACTGAGGCCGACGATGGCCTTCCGGAAGCCGCATTTGCGCATGTAATCGCGCGTGCCGAGTACCAGGGCGGAATAAGCACTGGCTTCGTCTCCAGGGATCTGCTCGTGCATATCCCCGATCAGAGATTGAGAATCAAAATAGACGAGGTCTTCTTCGAACGAGCGGCCTTGCGCGATTACCTTCCCTTCACGATCGAGCACCAAACTTGATCCGTCAAAAACGAGACTGTCGTTGCCACCGACCTGATTGACCAAAGCTACTGGGACCTTATGGTGCCGGGCGATGCTGGCCAGCATGTCACGGCGAAACTCGCGTTTGCCGATCCAGAACGGCGATGCGGAAATATTCAGAACGAAGTTCCCGCCCGATTGAATAAGCGATTCAACTGGATCAACGGTGTAAAGGCGTTTCGGCCAAAACAATTTGTCGTTCCACGCATCTTCGCAGATGGTAAGAGCCATTTGATTCCCACAGAATGGGAACAACTCCTGCTTCCGGGCGGGCGCGAAATTCCGCATCTCGTCGAAGACATCGTAGGTGGGTAGCAGCATCTTCGACTGGATGAACTCAATCTTTCCGTCGCGCAACAAAGCAGCGGAGTTCTTAACGCTCTTCCCGCCGTCTGAGTCGGCGGGGGTGACCAAACCGCAGATGACGGCGATTCCCGCAGTGGCGGCAGCGATCTGCTCGGCGATCTCGCGATTTCGCCGCACGAAGGACGAGCGCTCCACGAGGTCACGTGGCGGGTAGCCGCAGATTGACAATTCCGGAAAGAGAATCAGCCCGGCTCCCGCAGTTCGCGCGTGTCGGGAAAATTCGATGATTTTGGAGGCGTTGCCGGAGAAGTCTCCGACTGTGGGATTGATTTGCCCCAGCGCAATCTTCACAAACTCAGTGTAAAGCCGAGCAGAAGATATTGCCCAGTGACGCGCAAGCGGCTAGTTTCTATCCGGACAATAAAGCTATCTACGGGCTTGCCCATCCCTGCTACAATATCGATTTTCTGACAGTTGGAGGTAGAACCATGCACTCGCAGTGCTCGAGAGACACCCGCCTTTTCTCGCTTGTCGTCTTGATCAGTTCTCTTGCCATATCCGTCAGTGCTCAGACAAAGCCAGAAGCACATCCGTGGATGAACACTAAACTTTCTCCGGACGAGCGCGCATCGATGGTGGTCAAGGAGATGACGCTCGACGAAAAGATCTCGTTGCTTCACGGCACAGGGATGGTGGGGTTGAGCCCCATGAGTCCGCTGGCCGTTCATTCGAATGGAGGCGCAGGCTTCGTTCCAGGCATTCCACGGCTCGAAATTCCTCCAATCCAGATGTCAGATGCTGCTTATGGAGTGCGGATGAGCGGGGACAACGGACGCTATTCGACCGCTCTGCCTTCCTGCGTTGCGGGAGCAGCCAGTTGGGATCTGCAAGGCGCCTACGATTACGGCGCCCTGATCGGTCGAGAACTACGAGCGCAGGGCTACAACATGTCTTTGGGCGGAGGAGTTAACCTGACCCGGGAACCCCGAGATGGGCGGACGTTTGAGTACATGGGCGAAGATCCTGTGCTGGCCGGGAAGATGGTCGCGTCCGTTATCAAAGGAATCCAGGCGCAGCATGTGCTGGGAGATATCAAGCATTACGCCCTGAACGACCAGGAGAGCGGACGCAATGCAGTGAACATTACGATTGACGAACGGGCCGCGCGCGAAAGCGACCTGCTCGCGTTTGAGATCGGGATTCATGACTCCGATGTTGCCGGGGTTATGTGTTCTTACAATCGAGTCAATGGCGACTACGCTTGCGAGAACAAGTATCTGCTGAATGACCTCCTCAAACGGGAGTGGAAGTTCAAAGGCTTCGTGCTGACTGATTGGGGAGGGGCTCACAGTTCTGCAAAAGCCTCAGCGGCGGGTCTTGATCACGAAGAACCGGGATGGATATTCTACGGCAACACGCTGAAGTCAGAAGTCGAATCGGGCAAGGTGCCGAAGGCGGAACTCGACGATCATGTCCATCGGATCCTGCGGGCGATGTTTGCCACCGGCGTTTTCGACAATCCGCCGCAGAGAAGCGTTGTGGACGTGACGGGAGGCCTGGACGTCGCGAGGAAACTTGAAGAACAGAGCATTGTGCTGCTCAAGAATGACGGTGGACAGCTTCCCCTGGATTCGTCGAAAATTCACAGTATCGCAGTGATTGGCCCACACGCGGATGTAGGAATGATTTCCGGAGGCGGTTCTGCGCAGGTTGATCCGCCGGGTGGAAATGCGATTATGCCTCCCGGACAAGGGCAGACGCGCTGGTTGGAACCAGTGTGGTTTCCAACCTCCCCACTAAAGTCGGTTCAAGCGAAAGCTGCGGGAGCAACCGTGCAGTTCGATTCGGGTGCGGATCCTGCGAAGGCTGCCGAATTGGCGAAGAACTCCGACGTGGCAATCGTCTTTGCCTACCAATGGGAAAGCGAAGGCATGGATTTGCCCAGCCTCTCTCTTCCCGAGCATCAGGATGACTTGATCGTGCAGGTAGCTGCAGCGAATCCGCATACAGTTGTCGTGGTGGAAAGCGGCGGCCCTGTGACCATGCCATGGGTGGGAAAGGTCAGCGCGATTTTGGAAGCGTGGTATGCGGGCAGCGATGGATCGAATGCTGTGGCGAATGTTTTGTTCGGTCATGTAAATCCCAGCGGCAAACTTCCGCTCACCTTCCCTCGCAGCGAGGCAGATTTGCCGCATCCGAAAATCGTGCAGCCTCCGCCGAAGTCATTGGTGAAAGACAACGATCCTGAACCGTGGAAGCGGATCGCCGCGGGGCTGGCTGCATTCCAGGTTACCTACGATGAAGGCGTGAAGGTCGGCTACAAATGGTACGACGCCGAGAACAAAGCGGTGCTGTTCCCCTTCGGATTCGGCCTGTCTTATACGACTTTTGCGTACTCGAATCTGAGGGTAGTTCCTGGACCCAGTCCGCAGGTCGCGTTCACGGTAACGAACAGCGGGAACCGAGCAGGGGCCGAAATTGCGGAAGTTTATGCGGCACTGCCTGCATCCACCGGAGAGCCACCGAAGCGGCTGGTGGGATGGAGCAAAGTTCAGCTCACGCCAGGCGAAAGTAAAGAAGTTACGGTTACGGTCGATCCGAAATTCCTGTCCATCTACAACGTGGATCAGCACGGATGGCAGCTTGTTCCCGGCGAGTACAGTTTCATGGTTGGAGGCTCGTCGCAGGACTTGCCGTTGAAACAATCTGTGTCTTTGAATTAACCGTAATTAACGGTGAACGGCCGTTGCGAGCTAATGCGAAGCAGGCATGAGTTCACTCCCGGCGGCTAAGACTTCGTGAATGACTTCTTCGAGGTCTGCGTCTTTGGTTCTGTGATTCACGATGCAAGCTCTTAGGCAGAACTGACCGTTGACGGAAGCGTTCGAGAGATAAACACGACCGCGCTGGAGCAAGCGCGGGAGTAAGGCTGCGTTCAAGGAATTCAGCTCATCCGGCGAATGCTGAACGCGGCCAACATAGCGGAAGCACAGCGCGCTGAGTTCGCCAACGGCGACTACCTCCAGTTCGGGTTCACCTCGAATTAATTCGGCCAAGTGCCGCGCCTGCCTCAAATCCTTGCGGATGGACTCGCGAAAAGCAGCCAGGCCGTGATAACGCAATGACAGCCAAAGCTTCAGGGCACGGAATCTGCGCGACAATTCCAGGGACTCTTCGAAAAACGCGAAGCCTTCGATGGGATCAGCACTGAGGGTGCGAGCATAATCTCCGCTGTGGGAAAACGCTTTTTGCCCGGCCTGCGAATCGCGGTAGAGCAGACATCCACAATCAAGGGGCTGGTACAGCCATTTGTGAGGATCGAGCGAGATGGAATCGGCCCGATTCATACCGACGAACTTTTCCGGTTCCGCAATCGCGGCTAGAGCGCCGTATGCGCCGTCGATATGGAACCACAATCCGTGTTCGTGTGCGATATCGGCGATGCGAGCAAGAGGATCGATCGCGCCCGTCTTTACTGTTCCGGCAGAGGCAACTACTGCCAAGGGCGTCTTCCCTGCTGCCCTGTCGAGCTTGATCTGAGCTTCTAGCGCTGCCAGTTCGATTCGTAGCGAGGCATCGGTGGGGATGAGCCGCAGGTTGTCTCGTCCGATCCCGAGCAATGCAATGCTCTTCGGAATGGACATGTGAATCTCTTCCGAGGCGTACACGACTGTGCCGAAGCTCACGCCTGTTTCATTGGCGGGCAGGATCGCCTCGCGAGCCATAGCCAATCCCATCAAATTGGCTGAAGATCCGCCGCCGGTGAGATAGCCGTGGTAGCCGGGACAGTTGATCGCTTCTGCCAACCAGCGAACTACCGTCTTCTCGATCATCACTGCAGCTGGGCCGGAACGCCAGGCGGTGACGTTCTGGTTCAACACACTTGCCAGGAGGTCGGCGGTAGCAGCGACAGGTTCGCCTGAACCGAGCACGTAGCCGAAGAAGCGACCGTTCTGGGCGCGGGAGGCGGCGATTACCTGCTCAAGATCTTTCAGGGCGGCGCGCCCAAGACCTTCTTCTGGAAGGGCGTCTTCGAATCGGCGCAGAGACTCTTCGCCCGACATCAATGGTGCAATCGGCCGAGAGGCCATGTGATTGAGGTAATCCGCGGCAAGACGTGTTACGAAGTCAGCTAACCCGCGGAACTCCTCGTTCGAAATCTCAAGCAAACTCATCTCTCAATCGCCGCTCGATGGAAACACCGTGTGCTTGCTCACCGGCATCGGGACGGAACCTTTCTGGTCTTGCCACAGCACGCGATTGAGTTGGGCCGCTCCTGCGGCATCCGGGCGCGAAAAGTCCATTTGCTGCGAGATCTTCGATCCCGGAGCCTCGCGCTTGTTGGTTTCATAGATAAGACCGTTTTTCAGATTACGGTAATCGGCACTATAGGCCGGTTGATCTCCTTCTCCCGAAAAGAGTCCCGTCATGAGCGGCGCGTAAGCGTCATTCTGATTCATGGGTGGAAGCCCTAGCAGGGATTCCAGGGTGTGAACGATATTCACCGTGGTGTAGAAACGATGCTCGACGTTCGGTTTTGCGGCGGATCCTGGGGAATACTTGCTGATGACAAATGCTGTGGAGCGGTGGGCGTCGACATGGTCGGCCCCATCCTGCGCATCGTCCTCGAGAACGAAGATCGCGGTGTCGTCCCAGTAAGGACTGTGCGAAACCGCGTCGACCACACGGCCGAGAGCAAGATCGTTGTCGGCTACGTTCGCGGCAGGGCGGGCACGATCAGGACGCGTGCCTCCAGTGTGGTCATCCGGCAAATAGAGCAGGATGAATGAAGGCAACTCAAACTGAGCACCCTCGTGCGACTCACGCGCGCGAACGAATGCTCCGAACTCATTGAGAAACTCATCTGTGCGGAGTTGGTCCGGATAATCGGTGTTGAAGTCGGGGAACAGCGGATCGTAGTGATCACGCAACACTGCTTTGGTCGGCTTCACTCCGCTGAAGAGTGGCACTGCCCAAGGCCAGGGACTGTGGCTGCCATGGGGGTTGCCGACATTTGCTGGAAGCGTGCCGCCCTGTTTGACATCGGTCCGCGGACACTCGGCTTCCTGGCCCGAAGGAGTTCCCTCTTTCGGGTTTGAGGCACGGAGAGGCTCGTTGCACCACTCGGCGTTCACAAACTCGCCATAGTCTCGGAAACTCATGTGATTGCGCGCCAGATTGTCCCAGAGGAAGCCGGTGCCTGGGTCGTCGATGTCGGGCATGTTGTCATCGAGAGGAAATTCCTCGGCGACTTGTCCCTGAAAATCGTATGTACGTTCTTTGCCTCTATAGGCAATCGGCCAGACTTTCTCGTTGTAGTCGCTGGTGATCGCTGCTGTCGACCAGAGGTGGCCATCGCCGGAGACTTCGCCGCTATCGTAAAAATTGTCGAGCACACCGAACTGCAGCGCAAGTCTGTGCTCGTTGGGGGTGATGTCTTCGCCGTATAGCGTGAGCGATGAATCACCATTGCCAACTTTCAAATCTCCGAGCACCTGATCGTAGGTGCGGTTCTCCTTAATCACATAGACGACATGCTTGATCGGATTCTGACCACCCGCAAAATTGAAAGTTCCGGGATCGCTGTGAAACAGGTCGTCGCGCTCTACGGTCTGCGTCAGTTGCGGAAGATCCTTGAGTGTAGCCGCGATATTCAGACGAGCCACAGAACCTCGCAAAAGCGTCGCGATATACGGGTGCAATTTATGTCGCCTGTCGGCGATTGTTGTTCCGATTTGATTGTTTGGTCCGGTGCCTTGTCCTTTGGCAGTTGCGATGAGGAGATCATCTCCGTGAACCGCTAGTGCGCTGGGGTACCAATCGGTAGGAATGAAACCGAGAAGGCCGTTCGATTCGATTCCAGACTTGGGACCGTTGGACGTATCGGAAACATCGAATACTGAAACAGCGTCTAGCGATGCGTTTGCAACGAGGAGCCGCTTGCCGTCAGACGATTGGGCGAGGGCGACCGGAATGTTTCCCATCGCGGTTTGTCCTGCCAGAGACGATGTACGGAAGCCGAACGGGATCCCGCTGTCTGTTCCAATCTCCGCAATCTGGTCCGCATTCGATAACGCGACGTACAGCGTCTTCTCGCTCGGACTGAGCAACATGGCAGTGGGATGGGAGCCCGGGGCGAGGGGATCGTCGGGCTGCTTCAACTTGATCCAACGCACTACTTTTCCACTTGTCAGGTCCAGTTCAGCTACCTGCGATGCATTCCACAAACTGCACCAAGCGCGCCGACCATCGCGCGTAGCGACTACGGTGTAGGGATAGGCCGACGGTACAAGATCGTTGTTACTCAGATCGAACGTCTGCAGAATTTTCTGACTCGCAGGATCGAGCAAGATCACGTTATCCGAGAGGTTATTCGCAATCAGGAGTTTGTCCTGCCCGTGGTCAGAAATGACAGCCAGTCCAGCGGGATATGGGATCGCCGTGTTGGGAGGAGCCTTCAGGGCGATAGCCAATCTCTTGCCGGAAGAAAGCGGCTGCAACGGAATCGGGATGAATCGCTCGGGTGCTACTCTGCCGTTCGCGAAGCTATAGACGGCAATTCCATTCCCCGTGTCACCAGCCGTTGAACCGGTTGGATCGCTCAATGAACCTACGGATACGTACAAATGCTTCCCGTTCGAACTGAACGTTAGCCCAAGGAAATAACTCTGGTGGCTGTCCTCACGAAAACGATCATCGGGAAAATCGATAAGTTTGTTGCTCTCGAGGTCCCAAATCGCGATCGACTGGCGCGTAAGGGTCTCCTGTGTCCCATAACCGTCATTCAAGAGCGCGGCGTAGTGGCCGTCAGGGCTGAGCGCAATCGTGGCGGGAAAGCTGTTGGTACTCGCGACTCGGCCCGGTGCTGGAGAGGTCAAGACCTTGCTGGTCGGCAGGTTCACTGCATGGCGTTGAGACTCAGATTGCCCGAGCAGAAACGCTCCACTAAACAGGATCAGTAGAAGGAAAAGCCAAGAATGAATTCGGATCACGCATCCTCCGACGTAGTATCACCAATGATCGAGGAGATCGAAATGGACAAGGGTAGAAACCCGACGGTCATTTTACGCGAAGTTACGCAGCAGTGAAGGCAGGGATCCTTTGCACCGATGCTGCTCACCGTGGAAGCAGCGGCTTCGCCAAGACAGCATCAGCCTCGCCCGGGAAAGTAGATTTTCCTACACCCCCGGGATGCGCGACGCCGACTGCGGAGATTTTTGATCTTCTGCGTGAACGTTGTGGCGGACATCGGAACCTTGTACCCAGAAGATGACGTCCTCGGCAATATTGGTGGCGTGATCGGCGACACGTTCCAGATTGCGTGCGACAAGCAGCGCATCGAGAGCCTGGCGGACTACGTCCGGACGTTCGTTCATGGTCTTCACGAGTTGGATAAACGCCTCATCGCGCATGCGGTCGATCACGTTGTCCATCTCAAGGACAGCTTGCGCCAGCTCCACCTTACCCTCGATGAAAGATTCCAAGGCGCGACGGACCATGGCGCTGACGGCAGTCCCCATGCGTGCGATATCCACGGGCAGATCGGCCGCTGGTGATTCCACCATGTCCATCACGCGTTCGGCGATATTGACTGCCTGATCGCCGACGCGCTCGAGGTCGGCGTTAATCTTTGTAACGGCAAGTATGAAGCGAAGATCGACTGCCATGGGCTGCTGCATGGCCAGCAGGTCAAACGCCGCTTCGTCAATCTCCCGCTCGGCGGTGTTGATCAGGCTCTCGCCTTCCAGAACCATTTGGCAGCGGGTCAGATCGCGTTCGACGTAGGCCTGGCGAGCGCGGTCCACGGCCTGCTCCGCCAGTCCTCCCATGCGAAGCAACCGTTCCCTGAGATCGTCAAGTGCCTGCTGAAAACGCGTACGCATTCTGAAAACCTTCCTTGTCCGAACCCGTTATCCAAATCTGCCGGTGATGTAATCTTCGGTCTTCTTGTCGGACGGCTTGGTAAAAATCTTTTCGGTCTTATCGAACTCGATCAACTTGCCCAGCAGGAAGAAACCTGTGAACTCGGCCACACGAGCGGCCTGCTGCATGTTGTGAGTCACGATCACGATGGTATAACGCTCTTTCAACTGAAAGATCAACTCTTCAATCTTACCGGTGGAGATGGGGTCTAGAGCCGAGCAGGGCTCGTCCATCAGAAGGACCTCAGGTTCCACTGCGAGCGCGCGAGCGATGCAAAGGCGCTGCTGCTGGCCGCCGGAGAGACTGGCGCCCGATTTTTTGTGAAGATGATCCTTCGCCTCGTCCCACAACGCGGACACTTCCAGAGATTGTTGCACGACCTGGTCCAACTTGCGGCGATCGCGAAATCCATTCAATTTGAGACCAGAAGCGACGTTGTCGTAGATCGACATCGTGGGAAATGGATTGGGCTTCTGAAAGACCATGCCGACTCGACGACGGAGTTGGGTAGGAGACGTTCCGTTATAAGCGTCAATTTCGCCGATCCGGACGTGTCCCTCGACATGGGCCTCGGGAATGGTTTCGTGCATACGGTTGAGGCAACGAATGAAAGTCGACTTCCCGCAGCCTGAAGGGCCAATCAATGCTGTAGCGTGATTTGCCATCACGTTCAGATTGATGTCGTATAGCGCCTGGCTCTTGCCATACCAGGCATTGAGTTTGTCGACCTGTATACCAACGCCCATTTTTTATGCCGCTCCGAACGAGCCACGTCGCACTGCATAACGCACCGCCGCGATGGATGACACAATTAACAAGATCAGGATGAACGATCCCGCCCAGGCCTGGCGATGCCAGTCGTCATACGGAGAATTCGCGTACACGTAAATCTGCAATGGAAGTGCGGCCGTGGGCTGATCGTAACGAAGATTCCAGAACTGATTGCCAAACGCGGTGAATAGCAGCGGGGCGGTTTCTCCTGCCACGCGTGCGAAGGCCAGCATGACTCCTGTAATGACGCCTGACGTCGCCGTACGAAGAACAACCGAAAGCGTAGTACGCCACCGAGGCACGCCGAGGCCGTAGGCGGCTTCCCGCAGAGCCTGCGGCACAAGCAGCAGCATCTCCTCCGTCGTGCGGCAGATCGTTGGCACCATCATGATGGCAAGCGCGACCCCGCCCGCAAGGGCCGAAAAATGCTTTTCGTATAAAACCACTATCGAATACGCCACGATGCCGATCACGATCGATGGCACACCGTTGAGAACGTCCGCCGTGAAACGAATCACGCTGCCGAAACGATTGCGGCCGAACTCCGCCAGATAAATCCCCGCACCGATTCCGAAGGGCACTCCGATAATGCTGGCGATTGCGAGAATAAAAATGGATCCGACGATCGCATTGGCCATACCCCCGCCGGTTTCGCCCACCGGCTTAGGCAACTGAGTGAGGAATGCCCAATTGATGGAACCGACGCCTCGGTATACAAGGTAGGCGAAGATCGCAATGAGAGGTGCGAGAACCACGAAAACGGTGAAAACCGCCAACCCTGTCATGAGGTGATCGGTCAGGCGACGGTGCAGACTAATCGGAGGGACGGTTTTCCCGAGGCTCGGGCTCATCTCAGGCATTTCCCCTCGCAGGTTGGCCGCGAGTTACGCTCCAGACGAGCAAGCGGGCCAAGGCATTCACGATGATTGTGACCAGAAAGAGCGCCAGTCCGATTTCGATCAGGGCGGAAAGGTAGACATCGCCAGTTGCTTCGCTGAATTCGGTTGCCAGCACGCTGGCCATGGTATGTCCGGGAGCGAACAGGGACTTGGAAATCTCAGGTCGATTGCCGATGACCATGGTGACGGCCATCGTCTCGCCGAGGGCGCGCCCGAGGCCGAGGATGATTCCACCCATGATACCGGCGCGTGCATTGCGCAGGACACCTACACGAATCATCTCCCAGCGGGTTGCGCCTATGGCCAGGACACCTTCGCGCTGGTTCTGCGGCACCACCATCAACACCTCTCGGGTGATCGAAGCGATGATGGGAATAATCATAATTGCGAGAATAATTCCCGCGGCGAGCATGCCAATTCCATAGAACGGACCTTCAAACAGCCCAGTCCAGCCGAACGTCTTCGAGAGAAGGGGCTGGACGTAACCCCTGAGGAGCGGCACCAGAACGAAGAACGCCCACAAGCCGTAGATGATGCTGGGGATTGCCGCCAGCAGTTCAACAAAGAACGAAAGCGGGCCGCGCAGGCTCTTGGGACACATCTCCGTGGTGAAGACCGCGACCCCAACAGAGAGCGGAATCGCAATCAACAGAGCCAAAACGGAGGAAACGATAGTCCCATAGATAAAAGGCAGGGCTCCGAAATGTTCGTTGACGGGGTCCCAATCGCTGGAGGCGAAAAAGTGCAAACCGAAAGCGTGCCAGGAAAGGTTCGATCGCCACACAAGTTGGTAACAGATCAGAACGAGCACGCCCAATACGGCCAAGCCGCAGGCGGTGATTGCCGACTTAAAGATTCGATCAGGACCTTCACCGGTGGACGTCCCAAGCAGCGGCCTTCGCTCTACTTCCGAAGCGCTAACGTTTGTGGCGGCAACGGGTTGTGGTCCAGACATATCAGGCCGCGAAAATGCTCGATTGGCCATGATCCAACCGTAGCAGAGGGTTGTTACAAGTGTGTTAAAAGAAAAGGCCTTTTTAGTTGGGAACTCGGGTTCGTTTACCGTGATGTAAACTGTGGGGCTTCCCATGCCCACCTTCGCAGCCGTCGATATCGGCTCCAATTCCGTACGGCTTAAGATCGCCCGGCTGTATCGGGGACGGTTGCGCGCCCTGCACGAAGACCGGGAGGTGACTCGCCTGGGCGAAGGTGTATTCAAAACGGGTTTTCTGACGCCGGAATCGATGTCGGAGACCATAAAAGTTCTGCGGCGCTTCCATCGAACAACTCAGCAATTCGTGCCGGACACGGTGCGCGTAGTCGCTACCAGCGCTGTACGGGACGCGCGCAACTCCCAGGCGTTCTTGGAGTGGGTCCGCTCGGCTACGGGATGGCGGGTCGAAATCGTCTCCGGGATAGAAGAGGCGCGATTGATCCATTTAGGGCTTGTTACCGACCCGCGGATTGATCGCACTCCGACGCTCATGATCGATTTGGGGGGCGGAAGCTGCGAGTTGACGGTGTCACAAGGCGGACACATTCGCGATGCGGTCAGCCTTCCATTAGGTGCCGTCCGACTCACTAATGAGTTCCTGGCCCACGACGCGCCTCGGAAGGGCGAATTGAAGCGATTACGGGGTTTCGTCACACGCGAAGTGAACCGGGTTGTAAACCGCATTTCGACCGCAAAGGTCAAGAACGTGATTGCCACTTCCGGGACTGCCGCTGCTCTCGCGGCTGCCGCGAGCCATCTGCATCGGCGTGAGAGTCGGCAGCGGAGCGTGGTCTCGCGGGGAGAGATGACACGCATCGCGAAGCGATTGGCGCGTCTGGAACTGGCAGAAAGACGAAAGATTGAAGGGATCGGGCCACGGCGAGCAGAGATCATCGTTGCCGGAGCGATCGTGTACCACGAACTCCTCGACCGACTGCGGCTGAGATCGTTCCGCTACTCCCAACTTGGCCTTCGGGACGGCATTCTCTCGCAGATGGCGGCGGAATACGACAGCACGACACGGTCCGGCAAGCAGATCGAATCGGAACGGTGGCAATCGATCCTCAATGCCGTTCAGCATTACCATATCGACCGGAAGCACGCGATGGACGTGCGTGATTCTTCCATGTTGCTCTTCTCTGCCCTGCGTTCCGTTCATTGTCTACCGCCGGAGTACCGCGAATGGCTCTCAGCCGCGGCCATGTTGTACGAGGTGGGTGATTACGTGAACCGGAACGGTCATCACCGGCATACCCACTACATCATTTCGAACTCGGAAATTCTCGGGTACACGCCGCAGCAGAGGCGCATCATTGCGGCTATTGCTAGGTATCTCGGGAAGTCGCGCCCTACCGTAGAAGACGGTCCCATGAAGGCGATCGAAACTGCGGACCACTCTGACGTGCAAAAAGCCATCGTGCTTCTTCGGTTGGCCCGCGCCTTGAATCTCGGGCGCAGCCGCGCGGTGGAGCAGGTTAGAATTGCGGTCCGCTCGGCCGAAGTCATGGTGACGCTCGTGCCTCGAAGAAGAATGGGCGTCGACTTGGAACTTTGGGCCGTGGAAAAACAGGGCGACTACTTCCGGGAAGTCTTTGGACGGGAACTTTCGACGGCAGTGTCGTAAAGCGTGCGCAGCACCTTCGGCGTGACGCACCATTGCATGGTGCCAGAACTGCGGCGCATCTCTACCTTGGCGACTGCTCCTTTTTTCAACTCGATCGAGGCTTCACAACCGGAATCGCTGATCATCGATCCGAGGAATTGGCTCAAGTTTGGATTGTGGCCGACTACCATGATTGCTTCCTGGCGTGAATATTTCTCGATGATTCTACGGAAATCGGCGAGATTCGCCTGCGGACGTAAACCGTTGTCGAGTTGCAACTTGCCCTCATAGCCCAGCTCGTTTCCCACAAGCGAAGCGGTCTGCGTACAGCGTTTCAAGGGGCTGGAAATAATCGTATCTACCTGGACGTCGAGCGCCGACAGGGCGCGCCCAATGTATCCGCACTGTTCAATACCCTCTTTGTCGAGGGCACGCTTTTCATCTTTTTTCGGATTGACGAGATGCTCGCCTGCACTTGCATGCCGCAAAAAGTAGAGAATCATATCCGTTTATCGTACTCTTCCCAAGCTGGCTCGGCGCCGGCGGGGTTCGGGCGGCGCCGGGAACGCAGCCGGAGCTTTCCCTTCCGCCACCGTCATCAAGAATTCCTGCGCATTAAAAGCAGCCGCACCCATGGGCATCCGGCGATTCCGCTTGCCGTGGACGGGCTGCCAGGCTCGAATGTAGTTGGCATCGTTCAGCAGAATTCGCGCTTTGCGATTGTCAAACAGGTAAGCATCGAGGATTTCGTGGCGCACCCGGTTCCGCAGCATCTCATCCCGCAGCGGCACCAGGACCTCGACGCGCTCATAAAGGTTGCGCGGCATCCAGTCGGCACTACCGATATAGATCTCCTCCTCGCCACCGTTTTCAAAATAGAAGATCCGACTATGCTCAAGAAAGCGTCCCACAATGCTGCGCACCCTGATGTTCTGGCTGACTCCGCGAACGCCCGGACGTAAAGCGCAGATGCCCCGCACGATCAAATCGATTTCCACTCCAGCCTGTGAGGCGCGATAGAGCGCTTTGATGATGTTTTTGTCGAGCAGCGCATTCATCTTCGCGATGATACGGGCGGGCCTGCCCTCGCGTGCGTGATCCGCTTCACGATCAATGAGCGCGATGGATTTCTCTGCCAGATCAAGCGGTGCAACCAGCAAGGGCTCGTAACTCGGATTCTCTGAATAGGCGGTAAGGAAGCTGAAAACATCGTGCACGGCGCTCGTGATCTCTGGATTCGCGGTGAAGAGGCTCAGATCGGTGTAGATGCGCGCGGTCGAGGCGTTGTAGTTCCCGGTGCCGATATGGCAGTAGCTGCGAGTGACTCCGTCAGGATCGCGGCGCACCAGCAGCGAAAGCTTGCAGTGGGTTTTCAGACCCACTAGACCATGAAAGACCTGAACCCCGGCGTCTTCGAGGTCGCGGGCCCAGCGGATATTCGAGGCTTCGTCGAAGCGGGCCTTCAGTTCCACAACAGCGGTCACTTCCTTGATCGCCGCAGCTTCGATTAAAGCGGGAACGATCAAGGAATGTTCGCTGGTCCGGTAGAGCGTCTGCTTAATGGAAAGGACATTATTGTCTTCCGCGGCTGACTCGATGAAGGAGACCACCGCATCGTACGAGTCAAAAGGATGGTGCAGCAGAATATCGTGTGTGCGCAGTTCTTCGAAAAGGTCCTTCGATTTCGAGGTAAGGCGCAGTTCACGCGGCGAGAAAGCGCGATACTTCAAGTCTGGCCGGTTCACCTGCTCATAGACATTGAATAAACGGAGCAGGTTAACAGGACCATCGACCGGGAAAATCTGCCAGGAATCCAACTCGAAGACCGTGCGTAGCCGCTCGATGATCTCCGGATCGGCGTTCGCTTCGATTTCCATGCGCACTGCATCTCCCTTGCGGCGGTTGTGCAATTCTGTGCGCACAGACTCGAGCAGGCTTCGTGCCTCTTCTTCTGCGAGATACAGATTGCTATTGCGGGTAACACGGAACGCAGCCGAAGAAACGATGTCGTACCCGTGGTACATCCGTACGGCATGATGCGCAACCAGGTCGGCCAGAAATATGAAATCCGCAGTCTCTTTCGATGGCAACCGGATCAAACGCGGCAGAACGCGCGGGACAGACACAACTCCGGTGTACGTCAGGGCTGAGCGGCGCCTCCGACGCAGCAGAAACCCAACACAGAGCGCCTTATTGATAACGCGGGGAAAAGGATGCGCCGGATCAACTGTAACCGGCGTCAGCAGGGGGTCCAGCTCCCTTTCGCAGTATTCGTCTACAAAGCGCAGCGCCTCGTTGTCGAGTTCGTTTAAGCCCAATACTCGGATGCCGGTCTCTGCCAATGCTGGCCTTAGCCTGTTGTTCCAGCAGTCATACTGGTCGTCGACGAACTCGTGCGTGAGCTTTGCCAGAATGTCGCGTTTTTCCGTCAGGGTGAGGCCGTCGGGACCCGACTCGTTATAACCGTCCTCAATCTGCTGCATCATTGACGCCACGCGAATTTCGAAGAATTCGTCGAGGTTGCTGGCCGAAATAGACAGGAACTTCAGGCGCTCGAGAAGCGGATTGCCCTCGTCCAATGCCTCCTCGAGAACGCGGGAATTAAACGCCAGCCAAGACGTATCTCGATTGAGAAAGTACTGTGGATTGTCGAGCGAGACACGGGACATAGGACGCGTACAAATCAGACCGCTTCTTCAGGATAATCTCTGCCAGAGAAACCTATCGATCTGGATCTAGGAGATGCGGGGAACTTAGTATAGACCATTCCGCTACCGAACGGCCCGTCGCGCGTCGAAAGCGAGTTTACCGAAGCATCAACCGGCACCTGCAGGTATCACCTGCGCAGTGCCGGTTGGTTGACTGACCTTATTTAGACCCAACCCCGCCGCAACTTCACTACGGCAAGTAGTAACGGAAGGAACTGAACACCATGTTATCGATTCCGTGCGGCTCAATGCCGGATGCGCCGGACCACGTGTTGCGGGTTACGTAGGAGTACTGAAGACCCCACTGGAACCTGCCCTTCGGCCCGTTGTAGATGCGATGCCAGAACCCGGCCGTGCCTTCGATTAGCACCCGAGTGTCGGAGGTGCACTTGGAGAGACCTCCAGGCAGGAATCCGCCATTGTTCGCCGGACCCGTTTCCGTGTAGCAACCCGAATTGTTGAAGAATGGGGACCCGTACCCCACAGTCGCGCCAAGAACGGGATCGTAGGTCGCATCGCGCCCGGCATACTCGGCTCCCGCGTTCAGGTAGATGTCGAGTTTCGGCCCGTGCCATTCCAAAGTCGAGAGCCCCTGCAAGCCCTTAAGCAGACCAAATGTTCCGTTGGCGTGAACCGTTGCGTCGGCGAGACCGCCGCTTCCGTACCGGCCGATTCCACTTCCACCGAAACCGTGCAATCCGAAATCGAGCCTTTTGTTGACAAAAGACCACCGGGCATTCGCCCCAATTCCACCCCCGTTTACGGAAGCGTTATAGGCGCCAAGAGCGTTGGGGCCGGCGGTTGACGCACCGAGGCAAGTGGTCGTCGCGGAGACGTCCTCGCACGGGAACACGCGGTCACGGAACCGGCTATAGACACCGAAAATCTCATAGTGGCCGAATCCCGGTTCAAACACGATTTTGCCAACCAGATCCGGGGAAGGATTAAAGGCGTAGCTGGCGGCCGGCGAACATGTGGTAACCGGAGAGCCCGAGCTATTCAAACTGGTCGAGCAAGTCGTAATTGCGCCGTTGTAAAGGCCGCCACCATTACCGGCGGAGCCGACGAGAAAATTGTTGGCGTTACCGTGAGTGGTCAGGGTAGCCTGCGGATTTTCCACAGAGAAAGCCAGCCAAACTTTGTTGTCGATCGCCTTGGAAACCCGGAATCCGTACTGTCGCGCCCAACTGAAACCGACGTGGTACTGAGCGTCGATTGTCATTGGCAGGGCTTCCGTCCGATTGTCTACTCCATGCTTGGTTTCGGTGAGCAGGCTCCACATTTGCCCGCCCGTCACAGCCCAACCGTTGTCAAATGCAGCCTGCGACCACAGCTGGCGCTGGCGCAGGCTGTAACTGTTGCTCTGATTATTGTTGGACGTCACTGCGGCCGAGAGGAAGTCCGTTTCGTAGTACCCGGAGAGTTTCACGTTGGCAAGGCGGCCTTCCACCAACAACGAGAGACGAGACTGACGGCCGGATCCAAAGAACTCGGAAATAGCGCTTTGGGATGCGCCCGGCATTGTAATTGCGTTGAATGGCGTGTTAATGTCTGCGCCCAAGGCTCGTGACCGGCGCACACTTTCTGCCGCCAGGAAGCCGCCGGGAGTAATCGTTACGCCTTTCACATGGATGGCAGTTGGAGGCTCGGAGACCGTCTTCTGCGTCTCCTGCAGCGATACGACCGTGTTCGCCATGTTGGCTTTCAGATCGCCAACGTCGCCTTTCAGTTCAGTCACGGCTTGCTGCTGCTGGGTCGCAGCGGACTGAGCTGCATCTGCCTTGCTGGCAGCTTCCGACGCGGCCGCCTGGGCTTGTTGGACTCCCTGATCTTTGTGGCGCAATTCGTCGCGCAGTTCCTGAATCTGTTGCTGCTGCTGCGCGAGTGCAGCCTGTTGCGACGCAATCGCATCCTTCAACGCTTGTACATCTGCCGCTGTGATGGTGGCGGATGCTTTTTTCTTTGTCGCTTTCGGTGCGGGACTGGTTTGTGCGACGACACCGGTCGCAAGCAAGAACACTCCACACATTGTCCAGAAGGACTTCATTATGCTCTCTCCTTGTTTGATCGAGGACCTTCCCCAGGGTTGAGGTCTTACCGTACCTGCTTGATTGCTTCTTTGACTTTTGCGACCACGTTATCGGGCAACGGCGCATACGCCAGTGCAGCAGTCATCTTCTGGCCGTCGGCCACCATCCAATTGACAAAATCGACCAGGATCTTGCCTTTTTCCGGATCCTTGGACTGTGCTGGGATCAACAGCCATGTAAAGCTCGAGATCGGGTAGGCATCTTTGCCGGGCGCATTCGTGATTGAAACGCGGAAATCGGAGGGCATCTTCGGAGCAGAAGCAGCGGCGGCCGTCACGCCGTCGAGCGATGCTTTTATGAAAGTGCCGGAGGAATTGCGCACACTTCCATAGGGAATCTTGTTCTGAATAGCGTAAATCAGTTCGACGTAGCCGATCGATCCCGGCATCTGCCTGATCATTCCCGCCACACCTTCATTTCCCTTGCCCCCAAGTCCCACGGGCCACTTCACCGAGGTATCACTGCCTACCTGGCTCTTCCACTCTGGACTGACCTTCGAGAGATAGTCCGTCCAGATAAATGTGGTGCCACTGCCATCGGAACGATGGACGACGATGATGTTCGAGTCGGGAAGGTTGATCCCGGGATTCACTGAAGTAATCGCCTTGTCATTCCACTTCGAGATCCTCCCCAGAAAGATTCCCGAGAGCGCTTCCGGAGTAAACTTCAATTCGCCTGTAACGCCCGGAATGTTGTAGGCAGGAACGTCAGCGCCTAGCACCGTCGGAATGTTGAGAACCTTAAACTTTGCATCTTGCAACTGCTTGTCGGTCATTGGCATGTCGCTGGCACCGAAATCCACGGTTCCAGCTGTTACCTGGCGAATACCACCGCCGCTGCCGATCGATTGGTAGTTGATCTCGACGCCACCATGAGTCTTGCCATATTCGCTGAACCACTTCGAATAGATGGGATAGGGAAACGTGGCACCGGCTCCGTTTAGCGTGTTTTGCCCCAACACTGGCAAAGTCAGAAGCACACACACGGACAGCAGCACGAGTTTGCGCATCGCTAGAGAATTCCTCCTTGATTGATGCTCTTATGCTTTCCCGTTCTATCGGCGGAGTGTTAAAGGAGAGTTACAAACGGGTGAATTTCTGATGAACAGGAAACCTGTGTCGCGATAAGTTCTCGGAAGAGTCCAACTGCAGCTAGCGTGAGGACTGCAGATGCGCAATCTCGCGGGGGAACAGCGTGTTTCCGGGAAACTGGCGTTCAAGCCCGGAAAGCAGATCGATCGCTCGAGATTTATTCTTCTCTCTGACGTAAGCGATTGCCAACAGAACGCGGGCAAGGGGGGCCAGATAGTGGCCATGAGCGGCCGTCGTCTGCAGATCGGTAATGCCGGCTTGCTTATCTGCGGACAATCCCCCCATTCGCAAAAGCCAGCGCACGGGCGCCGCCATACTGCCAATGATGTACTTGCTAAATCCAGTCGCGAGCAACGCGTCATAACAATCGTGACAAACCGAGAGTAACTGTTGCGCGTGGGCGGAAGCTTGCTTGGTGAAATGCAACGATGCGAGATTTCGCTTTTCAATCAGAGCGGCGTAGTCAGCCTGCAAGCCTGAGGAAAGAGTCAGCGCGAAGAGCGCATCGCGATCGTGGGCGTCTTTCGCGAGCTTGGCCTGAGCCAGCCCTTCCGAGCGGTTGATCGCTGTTTGGAATCGGGCTCGCAGGCCTGGATCAGGATTGAGCCTTGGCCGGTCGAGGAAAGCGGAGTCGTTTTCATAAAACTGCGCCTCAAGTACGCCAAGGCGATTGAATTCAGAAAACAGATACCCGGCGGCTTCACTGGCAGGGCCGAGTGGATCCTCAGGATGCAGTTTTTGCCAGGAAGCAAAATCGTCCTGGGCCCCGCTGAAGTCGAGGTTGTATAAGCCCGCAAATCCGAGATCAAGCGCAGAATTGGGCGCTGTTTCCAATGCATCCTCGCCGTTTGCGGTTGCCGCAAGAACACAGGGCGAAAAGAGAATGAGCGATAGAATCGCCGTTGGTAACGTCAAAGGATTGCGCATCTGTAGGCGTCCGCTGGTCTATTATCGTTAAATCGAGATCGAGCACGATCGATCTGGCTTTGTAGTATTTGATGCAACTTCATGGGAAACCCTTGCGCGAATTTGTAAATCTTTTGTCTCGTGGGAGAACCTTGGATCGGGGAACGACTGACAGATGAGTGATTCCGGAATCCGCTATGCCCCGGGATGGCCGGGCATTCGTCCGCGATGGACATCGAGCGCGAAAACTGGCGTCGGGACGGCACTTAACCAGCACAGTAAGGTGTGGTTCACGTTAAGCCATGGAATTTTGAACGAGATTTATTTCCCGCGAGTCGACCAGGCCTGCACTCGCGACATGGGTTTTGTGGTCACGAACGGGCGAGACTTCTTCTCGGAAGAAAAGCGGCATTGCCGATTTGAGAACCGTCCGTTCGAGCCGGGGATTCCCGGCTATCAGCTCACGAATACGGAGATTTCTGGGCGGTATCGAATTCAGAAGGAAGTTCTCAGCGATCCCTACCGCAACGTTGTTCTGCAAAAAATCAGGTTCGAGCCATTGCAAGGGTCGCTTGGCGATTTTCGCCTTTTCGCACTCCTGTCACCGCATCTTGCCAATTGCGGCTACGGAAACACTGGCTGGATCGGCGACTATAAAGGCTTCCCGATGTTTTTTGCTACGCACGACGGTGCAAGTCTCGCGCTCGGATCATCGGCGCCGTGGAAAAAGATGTCGGTCGGCTTCGTGGGCGTGTCCGATGGCTGGCAAGACCTCTCGCAGCACTTCCAAATGGATTGGGAATACACGCGCGCTGAAAACGGAAACATCGCGTTTACAGGCGAGATCGATCTTGCCGCGTGCAATGGTGAATTTGTGCTCGCCCTCGGCTTTGGCTCGATATCGACCGAAGCAGGGCAGCAAGTGCGATCTACGCTGTTTGAGGATTACAACGAAATACGGTCGATCTACATTTCGCAGTGGAGTAAATGGCAAAACCAGTTGCTGCCGCTCGACGAACCACAGCGGCAAAACGATCTCTACCGGGCATCCACATCTGTACTGCGAACCCATGAGTCAAAGGATTTCCTGGGCGGCATTATCGCCAGTCTGTCGATCCCGTGGGGTTTTAACAAGGGAGACGAGGATCTTGGCGGCTACCACCTGGTATGGCCGCGAGACCTCGTCGAAACTGCGGGAGCACTGCTGGCTGCCGGCGCACTCAATGACGCAATCCGCGTGTTGCGCTACCTGGAGGCAACACAGGAGGCCGCTGGAAACTGGGCTCAAAACTTATGGCTGGATGGGCGTCCGTACTGGAGTGGCGTCCAGATGGATGAAACGGCATTCCCGATTCTGCTTGTTGATTTGATGCGCCGCGAAGCGCCGGACTCCCTCGGCAAAATGGATCGCTGGTGGCCGATGGTGCGAAATGCGGCGAGCTTTATCATTCGCAACGGACCGGTCACGCAGCAAGACCGGTGGGAAGAAGATTCAGGGTATTCTCCATTCACCTTGGCGGCGGAGATTTCGGCTCTGCTGGCAGCGGCAGACATCGCAGATCTCACCGGCCATCCGGATCAGGCACAAACAATGCGTGACACTGCCGATGCCTGGAACGATAACGTTGAACGCTGGACCTACGCAGAGGGTGGAGATCTGGCGCAGCAGCTAGGAGTCTCTGGCTATTACGTTCGGATTGCGCCGCCAGATACAGACGGTGCAGCCTCTCCGACGCAAGGATTCGTTCCGATAAAAAATCGTCCACCTGGGCAGGACGGCGAGCGCGCGTATCACATCGTCAGCCCTGATGCACTCGCTCTCGTCCGGTTTGGTCTACGAGCACCCGATGATCCACGAATTGTGAACACTCTGCGCGCTATCGATGCGCTGCTTGCGGTTGAGTTGCCGCAGGGCCCTTGCTGGTATCGCTATAACGGTGATGGCTATGGAGAGCACAAAGATGGGTCAGCATTCGACGGAACTGGAATTGGCCGTGCCTGGCCGCTTCTAGCGGGAGAGCGCGCCCATTATTCGCTCGCTGCCGGTCACCGCGACGAAGCGGAAGCATTGCTCACAGTGCTGGAAAACTCGACCGCAGGAGAAGGCAGGGGGCTGCCTGAACAGGTTTGGGACGCAGCCGACATTCCCGCGCTTGAACTGTTCCGCGGCAAGCCTTCTGGATCCGCCTGTCCTTTGGTCTGGGCGCACTCTGAGTACATCAAGCTGAGGCGCTCCATCCGGGACGGCAAGATCTTCGATCAACCGCCCCAGACTGTTCAGCGCTACTTGAAGGAAAAACACGTTCGGCAATTCTTCGGTTGGAGATTCAACAATAAGACGCGGTCCGTGCCCCGCAATAAGACTCTCCGCATCGTCCTGCTCTCCCCAGCCCGGGTGCACTGGAGCATCGATAACTGGACCACTTTTCACGACACAGGCACGCGTGATACCGGGCTTGGCATTCACATTCTGGATCTGCCGACCGCTTCTCTGCCGCCAGGTGGCGAGGCGATTTTCACCTTCTTCTGGCCCAATGAGAATCGCTGGGAAGGAACGGACTTCCGTGTCCTAGTGGAAGGCTAACGGTTTAGTTGGTGCAATTCGAATAACACAATTCCACGACAGTGCAGTCATCGCTGAGTGGATTGCCAGCGCAGAACTCTGTAACGGCGGCGAAGATTCCGTCTAAGGTAGTCGATTTGACTGCGGCCGCCTCCAGCCGATCATCTTCAAAAAAGTCTCCCGCCGGGTTCTCAGCTTCAGTCACACCGTCGGTAACCAGGATAAAGCGGTCCCCGGATTTCATCTGGCAAGTTGCGCTCTCGAAAGTTGCATCGGACAGAAGCCCCACTGGGACATTACCGTGAGTTGGGCGAATCACCTCATGACCGCAGACAAGTAGTGGAGGAATGTGTCCGCAATTCACGTATTCAAGTTCACCATCGCGGCGGAGTCGGACAATGAGTACGGTTGCATACTTTTCTCCGCCCATCTTTTCAGTAAAGAATCGATTTACGGAGGTGACGACCTCCAGCAGAGGCATGCCAGCGCTCAGGTGTGAATAGATCAACCCTTGTAACGTAGATGCGAGCAACGCTGCCGAAACACCCTTGCCGCTTACGTCGGCGAGCACCACGGCAAGACCTTCCTTGGTATTTACCGCGTCAAAGAAGTCTCCGCCAATTTCCTTACAGGACAGGTTTTTGCCCTTGAGACGTGCGAAGGGCACCTCAGGAATCTTCACTTGCATGAGCCGCTGTTGGATACTTGCTGCGATGCTTAGTTCTTGCTGATATCTCCTCGCCTCTTCTTCTGCTTGCACCAAACGGGCGTTCTCGATCAACGACGCAGCTTCTGTCGCGATCGCGTGCAGGATATCTTGGCTCACTTGAGTAATGTCTCGCGAAGCAAACCGCGAATCCACATAAAGAACACCGAGTGCCTCCGCGGCAGCATTGGGAATCGGCGTTTGGGCATCGCGAACTTGTAGCTTTCGCAATGGGATACAGATGACGGTCCGCAGATCGTAGGCCACGATGCTCTGACGTCCCTTCATGTCCAGGGACTGGCTGGTATCGGTCAGGACGGCTTCGTGATTCGACCGCATGGATTCCTCAAGAATCGAATGCGAGATTGTCCTGTCATCGAGCAGAGGTTCTTTTTTGAAATTGCGCCCCGCTTTTAGGCTGAGCTTGCCGTCTTCGTCCTTCAGGAAGACGTAGGCGCGTTCCGCTTTAGTCAACTCCAGCGTAACGTCGAGCATGGTGATCAGGATTTCTTCAAGCACCCCCGCCGTATTCAATTTGCGCGCAGCTTCGAGAAAAAGACGCAGTGTCTCCAGTTCGGTGGTCTCCGGCTTGATGTTGCCGATAACAGAGATTTGGCTAAGAAATTCGCGCGCTGTATTCGACGTTGCGTGGGCAGGATTAAACAGGATATACGCTGAATCGCGCGCCCCAAACTCCAGCCGATCGCCTCGCTCGAGTTTCTGCCGCTGAATGCGCTCGCCGTTAACGAATGTGCCGTGTTTGCTGCCAAGGTCGACGAGGAAAAAGTCGGCACCTTCTTGGGTGATCTGAGCGTGGTCGCGGGAGACCCGGGGATCGGCGATGACCAGGTCCTTATCAACTTTCCGTCCGACGGTAAAAGGGGTGCGGTTCAGGACGACATTCTTCTGCTCGCTCCCTTGCACAAACACGAGGGCGGGAAACACTCCGGAACCGGAGGTGTTGCTCTGATGAGTAATGGTGTTGAGGGCCATGAATGGTGGTTCGAATCGCCCGTCCCCACCGCTACGAGCAATGTAAATCCAACTTCAAAGCAACAGACTACTCTGAGGCTGCGGCCTGCCGCAAGGTGCGAAAGGCTTTTGCGTCGGCCGCATTTGGGTGGGAACTGAGCAGAGGTCGGGAAACGAGCAACATCGCGTAAGCCGTAATTGGGATGGCGAAGCTTGTATAAAACGGAAGGTCCCACGCCTTCTGCACGGTTTGACCGGGAAGGAAAGCGAGCGCAAGCACCAGAGCCGTTCCGGTAACAAAAGGCCAAAGTACAGAAACCGCAGTGATTGAGACAAAGAATCGACTGACACGACCCTTTGCCCAAAGCTCGCGGGACGCCCGCACCGCCATCATTAAGGACGGCAAGAGAAGAAGCTGGTTGTACGGTGCGAACATCGGGATGATTAACAAGGTCGTTGTCAGGGTGAAACAGACCGACCACTGAAAGGCTCGCGTATTCTCAGCAGTTCGCCGGTTTGGCCAGATAACCACCAGCAGCATCGCCACGAGAAGGGCCGCGGCGATTCGCCCCCAGAGCGGCGTCAACATGACGTCCAGCACCGAGATACCGCCCCCAGTGTAGCGGTAATACTCTTTCATCGCGCGGCGGAATTCCCCGATCCATCCCGGGAGCAAGAGCTCTCCGGCACCAATAAGAAGCAGCATTGTGATTGCGAAACTCCAGAGCGCGCGCTGCCGCTCGCGCCAGTTTCCGATCACCCATACCCCTAACCATAAAACCAGCAGAAACACGAGCTGCGGCTTAATTGTCGCGAGGGCCAGCAATGTGCCGGCCATCAAAAAGTGCCGCCGCACAAGTGCCAGCATAGCGGCCGAAATAAGGACCGCCACCAGAACTGACAACTGCTGCAACTTCAGCCCCTGGATGGCAGGCCAGCAATTAATGGTGAGAAGAATCCAAAGAATTGTGGCAATTGATGAGGGCATCCATTCCAGGGTGCGCAGCCATAAGAGAACTGACGCGCCTGTAAGAACGGCCAAACACCAGAAGAACACTTCGTGCACTAGTGAGAATGGAAGGGTAATTGTCGGCGCGAGCAGGAAAACGACATATACCGGATACGCAAACCCCTGCTCGTCTTTGGGATCGCCGGGACGATTCGGATCCAGAGGGCGTCCGTAATAGCCAATCTGACTCTCGCGCGTGATTTCAGCGCTGTAAGGGTCTCGATGATGCAGAATAAGTTCTCTTGCTCCTAACCATCGCGGATATAGATCTGAGAGGTTGCCGCGCGGGCTCTGCTGCATCGACGCATAATTTTTCTGATGTGGAATGAGAACACGCTGGACGTATAGCCACATGCCAACGGCCATAAGTACCGCGAGTAGGATTTCTAACGATTTTCTATGCAATGGTTTCCCCGATCAGGGAAGGGAGCCCACAAAGACTCACAACGCAACCGCCCATGTTACAACTTAACGTGCTCATGCCCGACAAGCGAATCCGTGTACTGGTTTCTGCCGGCTTCGGCAGCTTTGCCGGACTCTTCTGCTGGTTTCTGATGCACCGTTTCAACCAGGGGGCGGCCGATTTCAGTTGGGCGATCCGCGCAGCCAGCGACCTGCTCGCACAACGCAATCCGTACTCAACTCCAGGCCAACTTTATCCCTTGCCTGCAGCCTTTTTTGGACTGCCTTTTATTAGCACCAGACCGGAAATTGCGGCGGGAATCTTCTATGGACTCAGTACGGCTCTTCTGGCTTTCGGGATCACGCGCCACGGTTTTCACCGGATGTTGATCTTCCTAGCCTTTCCGTACTGGGCGGGTATGCTCGCAGTCCAGTGGATTCCCCTGATTATGGCAACTGAATTCTTCTGGTGGTTGATGCCCGTTGCGGTCGCCAAACCGCACATCGGATTACCAGTGGCAGTGACACGGAGTGGGCGAAATGGCGCGATCGCCTGCGCCGCAATCGTCGCGCTGAGTTTTCTGCTAATGCCGCACTGGTTCACGCTTTGGCTGGCGCAGACAAAAAATTATGTTCGGTTCGTACCCTTGCTAGTCCTGCCCGGACCGCTGTTGGCTGCTGCCCTGGTACGTTACCGCGATCGCGATGCGTGGCTTTTATTCCTGGGAGCTTGCATGCCACAACGTTGGTTCTATGACCCTTTTTTCCTTTGGCTAATTCCAAAAACCAGGCGCCAGATTGTTTTCACAGTCGGATTCAGTTGGCTGCCGGCGTTCTGGAGGTGGTATCACACACCGCATCAAATCACTGAAGTCGGACGCATCATAGTTCTCTGCCTGTACTTGCCCATGCTCGTGATTGTCCTTTTGCCGAAAACGCGAGGTACGCCGCAAAACAGAGAAGCACTATGGAGAATAGATTCTGGTGCGAAAGCCGAAGTGTCAGGAACAGGTACAAAGGACTGAAAAACATCAGACCGAGAAGAATTTTCAGTACGGTACTCGTTTCCGTCCAGCCCGCAAGAGTTCGGTCGAGAGCAAGCAGAAGCGGGAGGAGGAGCACGCTCATGTCCTGGTTATAACTGTGGTATCCCACTAGATAAGCGGCGAAGACGCACACGGAAAATCCAATGTCCCAATTTGGCAGATCGGTAGGTCGATCGGGCGCCCATTGGCGAGACGCCCAGACCAGCAAGGCTACGGACGCGAGGATCAGCCCGATCTCAATCCAGTGTGGCGGAGGATTCATGCCACTCCATCCGGTAAAGAGTCCACGGAGGTTGGGCATATTCGCCGGCACGATGACTCCGGGCGACTGCTGACGATTCACTTGCCAGACAAAGCGAGGGTAAATGAGCAATTCCCTTCCCCCCACCAGCAGCCATGAAGTTATGCCCTCAACGCACGCAATCAGAAACATCCCGATCAGCGTGAGCCATCGCCGACGCAGAAGCAGGATGAATGCGAAGGGAAGCACGAGATGAAACTTGAATAACCCAAGCCCAAGCCAGACCCCGGCATGGAGGTCCTGCTTGCGACGCAGCGCCATGTACGCCAAGCTATAAAGCGCCAATAACAGGATCGAGTCCTGCCCCTGCATCAGCGCGTAGGCGATCGGGAAAAAGGCCAGGGGGGCGAGGATAGCGATAAGGCCAAAATTGCATATCAGCGTCGGTAGTCGCGAACGAACGCAGTAGATGCCTGCAGCCACTAGAAGCAGATTGATCAGGAACCAGGCGCCATACGCCAGAAGGTAAGGAAGGTAAATCAGGGGCAGGAACAAAAGCACTTCGAAGGGCGGGTGGTTGTACGGTAAGGGTCCGCCACGTGCCACAGCTGCGCCCGCGAATTCCCGTTGGATCTTCTTCTGGACGTCGTCCGCGTAAAGGACATGACCTTCCCCGGAGCGGAGCATCCGGCCGGCGGTGTAAAAGATCCTAAAGTCCGGAGAGCCGGAGAGGATTTGGCTCCGTGCGACCCAGTATAGTGCGGCGTGCACCACAATCATGCCGAAGCAAAATGTGGTCAGGGCAAAACGAATTCTTGAAACGTTTGCGATCAAAGTGGGCGCGCACCTGATTTTATCTGCGAGTGGCACCAAAAGAGCCCTTTTTTATGGTGCTTAGGGGGCTATTTGATTACTAATGATTGTGCTTTCATATGCAAGAATTTGTCACCTGGCGACCAGAGGCAGGTTATGATGATGCCTAGTCGAGTGGTGGTGCGAGTCGCGAGTGTGAGAAGTCCCAGCCCGGGCTCCCGGAACCATTCCTACTTTAATAATCAGACTAGCCAGGAGATGAGAGAAATGCCTATGCAACACCTGCGCAGGTTATGGTCCAACCAGGAAGGACAAGATATAGCCGAGTATGCGGTAATGCTGGCAGTGATTCTCGTGATCGTCGTCGGAACCATTCGTTTGATAGGCTCCAGCGCCAACAATGTCTTTTCTAACGTCGCGAGTTCCATTCAATAACCGCGACTGGAACGCCGGCGGTGAGACGCAAGCAGTGATGGCGATGCTGCGCCCAGGGAAACAACATGAATCGGACACGTTTAATGATGATCGGGGCTTTGGCCCTTGCAGCGGGATTCCTTGCAAGCGTTTATGTCTATAAGAATTTGCAGGCGAAGAGCGGAACCCCCAGGGACACGGCGGAAGTTATGGTCGCGGCGAATGACTTGCAAGTTGGGGCGAAAGTGGAAGAGCGCGACATCAAGGTCATCAAGATTCCCAGTGATGATTTACCTTTCGGTGCTCCTCGCAAAAAGGCCGATGTTGTCGGACGGGGCGTGATTATCCCCATTTCAAAGGGCGATTTTATCCTGCCCAATAGTCTGGCGGGCGAGAACGCCGGCGCGGGTCTTCCCGCGTTGATTCCTCCCGGTATGCGCGCGGTTTCCGTTCGGGTAAACGAAGTGGTTTCTGTGGCGGGATTTGTCACCCCGGGAACTCGCGTCGACGTTCTGCTTACGGGTACTCCCGGAGCCTCCGGAGAGCAGCAGACTACAACGGTACTGCAGAATGTTGCCGTTTTGGCTTCTGGTAATCGCCTGGAGCGAACCTCCACTGGGGAAGCCCAGAACACCGCGGTGATTACCTTGCTCGTAACACCGGACGACGCGCAAAGGCTCACGCTCGCAAGTTCAGAAGGGCATATCCAGCTGGCCTTGCGCAATCCGCTCGACACCAAGCAGGATGAGGTGCCGGTTTCGATGTCCCATGCGTTGTACCGGGGAACGGCTGCCCCGCAGCCCGAGCACGCTCCCGTGCGGCGCGTGCGGACAGCAAAGGTTACTCCTCCTCCAATCGTTCCGGCAGGAGTTAGCGTTGAGGTGTATCAGGGCGACAAGAAACCTGACGTAATCAAATGCGGCGATGAGGGTTGCGAGAACAAGTGACCCGGGAACGATCCATCTTCACCTTCTTCCAAACCCGCAAGCTTCCTCACAGGGAGACAGACCTGACAATGAAAGCTCGCAAGCCTTTGCTGGGGCTGTTGCTGTTCGCCCTCGCCTGTTGCGCACCGGCGTTGCCCGAGATCATGCAGCAGGCGGAGAACCCGGGACCGTCCCAGACCCCAGCACCCACGGGCACGCAGACGACAACTCTTCCCGCCCCCTCGCAGGCGAACCAGGGATCAGCGCCGTTGCGAGTGATGGTGGGGAAATCGCTGCTGATCAACACGAATGAACGGCTGAAGAGAATCTCGATTACCGATCCATCGATCGCGTACGCCCAAGTGATTACTCCCACGCAGATCCTGGTCCACGGGAAGACCCCGGGCGAAGTTTCTCTCTTGATCTGGGATGAATTGGAGCGTTCTCGGAGCTTTGACTTGCGCGTGGATGTCGATGTCAGCGCGTGTGCAGAAGAAGAGCATCGGGTCTTTCCTGAGGAACAGATCTCCGTTACACCCTCGCGGTCCGCCATTGTGCTGTCCGGCCATGTTTCCACCGAGGATGTAGCTAAACGCGCCGGAGAGTTGGCATCCGCCTACTCGCCTAAAGTGGTAAACGTGTTGACCTTCGGTCCTGTGGGCGCGCAGGAAGTTTTGCTTCAGGTCAAATTTGCGGAAGTCGATCGCACGGCTCTGACCCAACTCGGTGTGAATTTCGTCTCTACAGGAGCTGCCAATACCACCGGTACCATCACGACCGGCCAGTTTGGCGGGATCGGTCCGCAGACGATCACACCTGGTAGTCAGTCGCCCAACGGCAACGCTATCGTGGGCCCCCAAACGATTAATAACGTCCTGAACCTGTTTGTATTTCGCCCGGACATCAATTTCGGAGCTGTGATCGAGGCACTACAGACCAAGAATCTCCTGCAGATCCTGGCTGAACCGAACCTCATCGCAGTGAACGGGAAAGAGGCCAGCTTCCTTGCGGGCGGCCAGTTTCCCTTCCCGATTGTGCAACCCGGCAACGGATTCACTGCCGTCACAATTTCATTCAAGGAATTCGGTGTACGCCTGCAATTCACTCCTGTCATCCAGCCCAACGGAAACATTCATCTGAAAGTAGCACCTGAAGTCAGTACTCTGGATTTTGCGAACGCACTGAGCATTTCCGGGTTTACCGTTCCTGCGCTGAGTACACGGAAGGCGGAAACCGAATTTGAATTGCAGGATGGGCAGAGCTTCGTGATCGCGGGACTGATGGACAATCGAGTCACCGACATTTACAACAAGATTCCCGGATTGGGCGACATTCCGATTCTTGGACAGTTCTTCCGCAGCAAGAGCATGCAGAAAAGCAATTCTGAACTGATGGTTTTGTGTACGGTGCACAGGGTAGCGCCCAGCAACGAGCAACCAAGCGGGCCCAAGTTGTCACAGCCTTACATGAATCCCGGGAATTTCGATAAGTCCCTGGACAAGAAGTAAACCGCATGCCAGAGCTTTCAGTTGTGATCGTAGCCACGGATAATGAGCAGCGCACACTGCTGCAGGTGCTGGTTGACGGCACCAGTGTGGCCCGCACGGTACACACGTGTGCTACATTCCCGGTTGCTGCGGCGGATCCGGTGACCCGGCGGGTCCGGTCTGCGAATCCTGAAGTGACCCTGGTGGATATCCCCGCTGATAATCCAATCGTTGCACTCCGGGCGATTGAACTTCTCCACCAAGAGATGCCGGATGGGGCTATTTTCGCTATCGGCACGCTCAGCCAGCCGCAGGTGATCGTCAACGCTATGCGGGCCGGAGCACGCGAGTTTATCGAACGTCCCACGACCACAACCGATCTTCTTGAAGCTTTCGTGCGCTTGACCACGGCACAAAGGAGGACTCGCCAGGAGGGTATACGGGGCAAGGTCTTTTCCGTTATCAATGCGAAGGGCGGCAATGGCGCGACCACGGTCGCCGTGAATCTGGCCCTGGCTCTGCAATCAGCGTACGGGCAGACGGCGCTGGTAGATCTGGCTCCCCTTGGTCATGCGGCGCTGCACATGAACTTGAAACCGGCCTTCACGGTTGCCGATGCTACGCGTAACCTGCACCGCATGGACTCTTCCCTGCTGGAAAGCTTCATGACGCGTCACAGCGGGGGGCTGCAACTCCTTGCCGGTACTAACGTACCCGCGGGTGTCGATCCTTCAACCGCCGAGTTCGTAAGGCTGTTCGATATGCTGGTGACACATTTTCGGTACGTCGTCGTGGATGCGTCTTCACGCTTCGATGCTGCGAGTCGCTTGATTGCCAGCCTCTCTGAGACCGTGTTACTTGTGGCCTGCAGCGACGTGGCCTCTCTGTGGAGTGCGGCTCGCGTCCAACAGTATTTAGGCGAGGCCGGAAGCCGCGAGCGCGTTCGGCTGGTGCTGAACCGGTTCCGAAAGGTTCCCGGTTTCAGTGAAGCCGACGCGGAAGCAGCGGTCGGTGCTAAGGTGATCTGGCGAGTACCCAATCAATACTTCGCAGTTTCGAGCGCCATCGACCGCGGCACACCCGTAATGGACCAGCGGAATTCCGAGATTGCCCGTTGTTTCGCGGGTCTGGCGCAGGAATTAACCCGGAATGATGCGGATGTCAAGCGGGCTGCATGGTCGCTCTTCAAATCGGTATAGGAAGTTAGGTCGCTATGGCGAATCTTCAATCCTTCGAGCGCACGGATATCCAGCAAGTCAAAGCCGACATGCATCGGAAGGTCCTGGACCGGCTGGATCTTGAAAAATTGGGCAAGACCTCCGGTGACTCCGCCCGCGACGAAGTTCTTGTCGTTATTCGGTCGGTGGTCAATGGCGAAGTCGTCCCACTCAGTTTTGCCGAACGTGAACGCCTCTCGCGGGAGATTCTCGACGAGATCTTTGGTCTCGGCCCGCTGGAGCAATTGCTCAAAGATCCGAACATCTCTGACATACTGGTCAACCGCTACGACCGGGTTTATGTCGAAAAAGCAGGAAAGCTGGAACTGACTACACTCGCCTTCAAAGACAATACTCACCTGATGCAGATTATCGAGCGCATCGTGTCGCGCGTCGGCCGCCGCGTAGACGAATCTTCTCCCATGGTCGACGCCCGCCTGGCTGACGGCTCTCGCGTAAACGCCATCATTCCGCCGCTGGCCATCGATGGGCCCTGCCTATCCATCCGGCGGTTTGGCCGCGATCCGGTTACGGCGCGCCAGATGATTGAGAATCAGACGCTGACCGAATCCATGCTGGAACTGCTCTCGTCGATGGTAAAGGGCAGGCTGAACATACTGGTTTCCGGCGGTACGGGCGCCGGCAAAACCACTTTGCTGAATGTGCTGTCAGGTTACATTCCAAATTCTGATCGTATTGTCACCATCGAAGACGCCGCAGAATTGCAACTGAAGCAGGAGCACGTGGTCCGACTGGAGACCAGGCCGCCCAATATCGAAGGCAAAGGCGCGGTCCGCCAGAGGCAGCTTGTCATCAACAGTTTGCGTATGCGTCCCGATCGTATCGTGGTCGGCGAGGTACGCGGCGAAGAAGCGTTTGACATGCTGCAGGCTATGAACACGGGCCACGAGGGTTCATTAACCACGGTCCACGCGAACTCTCCCCGAGACGCCATGGCACGTATTGAAAACATGGTTTCGATGGCGAACTTGAATATCCCTGAACGCGCTGTGCGCCAGCAGATTGCGTCTGCAGTTCACGCCGTCATCCAGATCGCGCGCCTTTCTGATGGAACGCGCAAAGTGATAACCGTTTCCGAAATCACTGGCATGGACGGCGAGACGATTACCATGCAAGACATCTTCAGCTTCGACCGCACCGGGATTGACGAGAATGGGAAGGTACGTGGCAGTTTCCGGGCGACCGGCGTACGCCCGGACTTTGCGGATCGTCTTGCCACATCCGGAGCACGATTAAGACCAGCGTTATTCGAATCGAAGACTGAGGTTTAGCTGCAATGGCCGCAACAGTGATGGCGATTCTCGTGCTGGCGGTGGTCACCTTGGCCACGTTTGCCGCAGGCGTGCTCATCGACAAGCGGAACGCCCGAGCACGAGTCATCAAGGAACGCCTGGCTAACGAACGGAAGGCACCCGAACGTGCCGCCGAGGACGAACTCGCGCTGTTGCGCGACGAACAACTCAGCGACATCCCCGCCCTTGACACGTTGCTCCGCAGATCCGCGCGAGTGTCCGACCTGCAGAAAATGCTGACGCAAGCCGGCATGACGATGCGCGCTGGTAATTTTCTTGGAATCTCCGCACTGGTGGGAGTCGGCGCGTGCTTGATCGGATACGGGCTTAGCAAGCGGGCTGAAGTCGCGTGGGTGTCGCTCATGCTGGGTTTCATCCTGCCCTACTCATACGCCACCTTCCGCCGCAATAAACGATTTGAAAAGTTTGAGGAGCTATTTCCGGAGGCCATTGATACCTTGGCCCGAGCCGTTCGCGCCGGGCACGCATTCACTACTGCACTGGAAATGATTACAAACGAGGTAGCGGAACCCATTGCCGGAGAGTTTCGCCAACTCTACGAAGAGCAGAAGTTCGGCATGCCCGTACGTGACGCGCTGCTCAACCTTACCGAGCGAGTGCCGCTGGTCGATGTGAAGTTCTTCGTCACAGCGGTAATGCTGCAGCGCGAAACGGGCGGCAATTTGGCGGAAATCCTGGATAACCTGTCTTACGTCATTCGCGAGCGGTTCAAGATCCAGCGACAGGTGCGCGTGTATACAGCCCAAGGCCGGCTCACAATGGCGCTTTTGATGGGTATGCCGCCCATCATCGTGACCGTGATGTTGGTGCTGAACCCAAGCTTTATCCATCCGCTTTTTGCGGACCCGATTGGTCACACGTTGCTTGTATTAGGTATCACGCTCCAGACAATTGGATACTTCGTCATTCGGAAGATCATCAGAATTCAGGTGTAAAGCAGTCATGTCGTTGATTCTGATCATTGTCGTTTTCGTGACGGTTCTGGTCGCCGTATTTGCATTTGGTGCCGCGGCGGTCTCGCCAAGCTCCATGCTAGGCGCCCGCCTGCGCGCGCTCGGCAGTCAGCAGCAACAGCCGGCCGAGGCGAGGCCCGCTATTCGGGAACGGATCGAGCAGGCGCTGGATCCCATCAGCAAGGCGATTCCCCTCTCGCCGGCCGACGTGTCCCGCACCCGCGGCCTGTTGATTCAGGCTGGATTTCGTGATGCCATCGACGTGAACTACTATTTCGGCGCCCGTATCCTGATGGCTGCCGTGGGATTTTTTGGCGTGACGCTGTTTGCCGGCGTCGACAACTTACCTCTGGTGATAGGAGTCAGCGCCCTTGGCTTTCTTCTACCTCGTTTCATTCTGAAACGGATGATCAAAGATCGCCAAAACCGAATCCGCCTCGGACTTCCCGATGCTCTGGATCTGACCGTCATATGCGTGGAAGCAGGACTGGCGCTTGATCAGGCGCTGATGCGAGTTGGCCAGGATCTCCACCATGCGCATCCCGATCTCAGCGACGAATTTCATCTCGTGAACCTGGAAATGCGCGCCGGAAAGCCTCGCGCCGAAGCCCTGCGAAATCTGGTTGATCGCACCGGCGTGGACGATATCCGCTCCCTTGTGGGTACGCTCATTCAAACGGACCGCTTCGGTACCAGCGTCGCGCAGGCTCTGCGTGTCCATTCCGATTCCCTCCGCACGGAACGCCGGCAGCGTGCTGAAGAGCAGGCAGCCAAGACCACAATCAAAATGGTGCCCCCACTCGTGATTTTTGTTCTGCCGTCCATCATTTTCGTCACTATCGGCCCTGCTGTCATCGAGCTCATTCGGCAGTTGGGACCGGTTTCCGGCGGAAAGTAGAACGGAAACCAAGGTCGTACGCGGCACGGCAGACGGGACTTCCATGGCAGCTCTTCGCTCTCAAGGCAAGGCATTCAACCGTACGCGCCAAAACTACCTCGCGACAGAACTCGCCGTTGCCGATACGCACTGGACCCGCTTGCGTGGCTTATTGGGCTTAGGCATTGATGACTTCCGTAACGGCTCAGGTCTCTGGATCGTGCCCTGTAAGGGCGTGCACACTCTCGGGATGAGCTTCGCCATCGATGTGATTTATCTCGATCCAGCTATGAAGGTGATCGACCTTCTTTCAGCCGTAAAGCCCTGGCGCGTGAGCCCCATCCGGCGACAGGCAACCTCGGTGCTGGAACTCCCGTGCCATACAGCAGTTCAAACAAAAACCCAAATCGGCGATACAATTGACGTAACCCTCTCCAAGGATTGCACCCAGCTTCTCTGATGAGTTCCACTCTTCAACTCGAAGAACCCGTATGTGTTCAGGACCACGAGTCTCCCAAACTACTCGTCGAATGGTCGCCTCGCTGGCCTGAGTTCGTGGAGTCGATCGGCCCGGCATTATCCCGGTCTGAGGCTCGATTGGCGGGAGAAGCCCCGTTCGGGTTGGTGCCTTTTCGGATCATGCTGCCCTCCTACTTGGTTGAGGGCTTCCTGATCCTGGCGGCGATCTTTGTTCAGGCAAAAGTAGCAGCGCTGCGGCCGTATGTCGTGCCTCAAATTACGAACCACGACGTGATCTATTACAGCGGAGACGAACTTCCGCGGACGGAAGATTTAGGCGGGGCTGAGGCGGGTAGAACCGGCGTTGCCGGAGGAGAAGAGTCTCATCACCGCACGCAAACCATCAAAATCGCCCGCGGCGGGTCGATGGTCTCCAAGGTCGTCGATGCGCCAAATTTGAAGCTGCCTTCCTCGCGCGACGCAGTGGCCAATTTGCTGGCGATCCGCCCTGATCCCGGACCGCCGCCGGCGGAAGGCTTGCGTTCTGCCCGCTCGTTTCGCAGCCTGCAAACTACTATCGTGGCGCCGAGCCCCAACGTCACCCGCGATTACACTCGGAATGGAGTCCAGCTTGACTCAGTTGTGGCGCCGGCTCCTTCAGTGACTCGCGACCGGCCTCTCATCGCGCCCAATCTCAACACGACATTGATTCCTCCAGCGCCTGAGGTAAAGACTGATCACGCGCTGGTTGCACCAGCACTCGCGCCTGCCGTGGTACCTCCGTCGCCGAATGTGATGCGCGATCGCGCTGCATCTGTTCCTTCGTTAAATACCTCAGTGGTGGCGCCATCACCAGCAGTTCCCCGCGATCCATTCCGTTCTGCGCCCTCGGTTTCAGGGAACGTCGTTCCCCCGGCCCCGAGCGCCGTTACGAGACAAATGTCCTCCGCTCCAGTCCAGGTGGCCGAATCCGTGGTTCCACCTCCGGTTTCCGCTCCCGAGCGCGCTGGAGTCCGCAATCCTAAATTGAATCTGCCCGCACCTTCGGTCGTGGCGCCGCCCCCATCGGCCGACATGTCGACGGACATGCGCCGTTTGAGTGGCGGGTCCATACCGGATACCGCCCGGGGCGTTGTTCCTCCGCCGCCTTCGGCGTCGAACTCGGGATCGCTCGTCAGCAGTCTGATCGGCAAGATCTTCGGCACTTCTACTGTCGTGCCTCCGCCGCCATCCGTAAGCTCGAAAAGCACGAGCGGCGGCTCTACACCTTCGCTGGCGAGCAACGTTGTGCCGCCTCCACCTGCGGTTGATCCCAGTTCCCAAGCCGGTAATCCGAACGGGAAGCGTAACGGTACCGGAGCCTCCCTCGGTTCAAATGTGGTTGCGCCCCCGCCGTCAGTTGGCATGCCCGGCGGTTCCGGCAACCGGTCGCGATCAGGCGCCGCGCCTTACCTCGGGAATACGAGCGTTGTGCCTCCTCCGCCGAGCTTGCCCGGAAAGGGTGGAGGCACGGGAACCACAGGAGGAGGCGCGGGCTCACCCGGCGGAACTCTTCTTGCCAACAATGTTGTGCCACCTCCTCCCAGCGTTGGCAGCGGCACAAGCAATTCCGGCACAGGGTTCGGACGGAAAGGTACCGGGCTAGGCGCGCCGTCGGACATGGGTTCGAACCTCGCACCGGCCAATGCGGCGGGAAGCGGCAAAGACGCCGGAACAATTGTCTCAAGCCAACCCGGAACCAAGGTCGGAGTTCCTCCGAACACCGCAACTGGATCGTTGGCAATGTCCCCGACAGGTGGTGAAAAATCCGGGATCGGTGGTTCTGGTGGAGGAACTGGAATCGGTCATGGCGCCGGACCGGGTAGTTCGGTGGCTGGAGCTGGTAGTGGTTCCGCGAAGAGCGGGACGGGTCGCGGAACAGATATCAACGCTCGTGGCGGCATTTCGCCAACGACTGGCCCGGGAGGCGCCGGAAGCACCGCGTCGGGGACTCCCGCCGTGCGTGGAGTCGAGATCAGCGGTGGGAGTGGCATCGTCACGCTCCCGAGTTTTGGCCCGGATCCAGCCGGCAATGACCCAAGTCCTGCGGGGCGTTCGTCGCTAAAAGCGCACTCGCAGTCGCTTGACGTAACTATCGTCGCTACAGCGACTTCTGGTGGGCCTTTCGAGCCATACAAGAACCTGCTGAAAGGCGAGACCGCCTCCACCTACTTCAACACGTCGCTTGGAACAGTTGTGATGCAGTTTGCTGATGAGAGCGCAAATGATCGGGGATTCAGAGCTTCGCTAACCTCGCCAAGCGCGCTGAGGAATGACCTGCCCGATGGTCTTCCGAAGCTTCGCATGATTCTCTCGTGCACGCTCGATGCGTCTGGGAATCTCAAGAATTTCCATGTGCTCGAACCTGCTGATGCAAGGAGCACGGCCAAAATCTTGATGGCTTTGCGCAGTTGGAAGTTCCAACCGGCCATGAAGAACAACCAGCCAGTCGAGGTAACGGCAATCCTGGGCTTCGGAATCGATACCAACGACAGATTCTAATCGCCCCGCGCATGATTCTGCGACCAACCTGAGTTATCTCATACTTCGTCGGGCTCTTCTACGCAACGGCGGAACGCCTTTTTCCGGCGATTCTTTCTCGATCTTGTCCGAAAGGTTATGCAGCACTCTGTCTCCAGCGGACGATCGCTGATGTCCAGAAGCCGACACAGTTAATCCCTGGGCGGTGTACGTTGCCTCGTTGAATACTGCTCCAGCATTGGCCTGCGCTACTGCAAACACTCCGTGCGGGACACCATTCGTAAATACAGTCGCGACGTAGTCCCCCACCATCAATCCATTTTGCGATTGCGGCAGCCAACTCAATTGCATGGCACCGGTCAGAGCCGTCGGATTATTCCAAGTCATTCCGCCGTTCACGGATGAGATGTACCCCACGAACAACTGGCAGGTCGATGCATCGCAGTTCGACTGCGGATAGTAGTAGTAATGCAAAGCAACATGAGCGCTTGATCCCGATGTGGCCGGATCAATTCCAATCCCGGGAATGTAGTGATCAACGGTACTCGAGACATCATCGATGGGAATCCGCGTGATGGCACTCCAAGTTGCTCCATCGGAAGAAGTGCTGTAAACGAGATCATTCGTCGAACAAGATGGGCGGAATCGGCAGTCTTCCCAAACAACCCAAACTACTCCTGCGCCATCAATTGCCGCCGAGGGCAGTGGTCCGCTGCGAATTCCGCCTGCGTCGGCGTGAAACTGGATGCCTGCGATGGTTACAGGAGAACTCCACGACGTGCCACCATCGCTCGAGCTGAATGCCGACATGTTTGCCGAGTTCTGCGTCTGGAATGTCTCGATCGGGACCACAATTTTCCCATTCGGCTGCACTAGAGGTTGCCCTCCGATTCCCGTCGCCCCCGAAGCGGTCGGCGTGGCTGGCCCCCATGTCAGGCCGCCATCGCTCGATGTGCTCATGAATATCTCGTCATTTGCAGTTGGATCATCCCATTCGACATAACAGTTGCCATAATGCGGGCTGTTGGGCCAGCTGTCGCACACGATCCAGTTCTTATCTGAATACGGAGCGGAAGGATCGACGCTCACCGGATTCTGCCAATTGAGGCCATCGGTTGAACGGTTGAGTGCAACGGCAGGAACATGAATCGTTGCTGAGAGAGGCAGAGAAGCAATCATCCATACGCCATGTTTCGAGTCGAAGGCGACCACTGGATCGCTGGCCGCGTCATAGGGTCCGCTTCCCTCACCTGTAGTCAATCCCGGCAACATGCCTTGTTTCCACGTGTTGCCTCCATCCGTCGAGGTGGCCCAACCAATATCTGTCGCACCCCCGGGGACAATTCTTCCGGTCTGAAATGTCGCCACCAGAGTGGATCCATTCGCGAAAACGTGAGGCTCGACTTCTGTGGCATGCTGCCCCGGCCCTATGGTGAATGGGTCGGAACTGATCAGGATCAGATTTGATCCGACAGGATTGGACGATCCTCCACCTTGATTGACTGAAGTGGACGATGATCCCGAACACGACACGAGAACGAGCGAGAGGAACATAGCCAGACATGCGACAGGTGCATCCAGCAGCCTGCAACGCACATCGGAGTTCACCATAGGAAAGCAATCCTTAAGCGCAACTTTAAGTCTAGTGATGTTTAATCATCCTTGGAGCAGAGACAAAGGTCAATTGCCCAGTGGTCCTATTTGTTGGTATTCGGGGATTGTTGGCGTGCGGTCTCTGACGAAAACGGTTGCGGAAGGCTCGGAGTAGATGGAGCGCCACCCAGTTGTGTGATTGAGGATGTTCGCAAGGGCGCTCTGCGTGGGCAGCACAAGGCAGCCCGGATTTGTCTCTTTCAGGAAACTCTCCCAGCCATCTTCCACGTGGATCATGTTCAAGTAGTTCTTCAGGAAATCGGCACCGTACAGATCGTGCCGGTCGTCGAGCACGACGCGCTGGTTGGGATACATGCGATAAATGACGTACCCTCCCCAATAATCGGGAGTCAAAATGGGGCCTTTGATGTGCGCGGAACTGATGAAGTCCACCGCTGAGACCGGCATGCGGTGCGGACTAAACTGTGCGTGTATGGCTTGCATCTCGCCGACACGTCCACCGTTGGCCACGGCGAAGAGAGTAAACACGGCCGCGACAAAGGGCCAAACATGCCCTCGCAAAGCATGTTCGACATGATCCATCCTGCTGAAAAAACCTTCTGACGACCATCGCGGAACTAGGGGTGCAATCACCATCACCAGCAGGATGGATGAGACCGGAATATTGCGGGACGAATCGAGCCCCGCATATATGGCGAAAAGAATTGTCAGAATTCCGCTCGCACGTAGGGCTCGTCCGCGAGCAATCACGATCAGGACTGCCAGAAGCAGGAGCGCCAGAAAACATTTCTGCGCACTGCGGTGAAAGTTTGGCGACTGGAATTCCTCGATGTGATCCATTAAAAAGCGATTCGAGAGATAGGAGTAGATGTGGGCGTGCAGCTTCCAGCCATACGGATTCACAAAGCTGGCAAGCAGCGACAAGAAGCCAACAACAGTGAGTTCTTTGAAAAGCTTTCCAGCAGAGATCTTCTCCAGCGATTCCTCGATGCGCACATCCTTCATACGCAACCAGGTCCAGCCGGTACTCAGCCAGAAAATTGTCAGCAACACAAATCCCAATAAGAAACCGGCGTGTAGGTTGGCCCACAACAGCATTAACAGCGGCAAAACCCAGAGCCTGCGACGAGTACTTCCAGTTGCATGCAGGGCTTCGCGCTCCCTTGAATCCAGGATCCAAATCCATACAAGGCAGAGCAGCCAACTCACCACGTGCGGTCGCGCCAGGAAGTGAATTGTTGATCCAGACAGCGCCAACAACACAAAAATGAGTGCGATGACTAGGCTTGTACCTCTAGCTATCAGGAACCTAAACAACTGAGAAAAAGTGGCCGCGATTAGGATTGCCGTGAGCCATACCGGTCCGCCAAGGCGCCATGCAGAATCCAGGTAGCCCACGATAGCGTCATAAAGCCACTCCCATGCAAACCAGGGCCTTCCCGCCATTGTTGAAGAAAATGGATCAACTTTGGGAACAGCCTGAGTCTGCAAAATGAGCTGCCCAGTCCGAATGTGCCATCCGATCCCTGCGTCGTTCAAGAGGCGTTCAGAAAGCGCCGTGAACAATAACGTGCAGAGGGTGGCTATAAAGATCAGGTCCGAAACGGAGGGCATTCCCCAGCGCACCGCAAGGGAAATTGGCGAGCTTTTACGCTGGTGCGTTGAAGAACTTATGGAACCCTCGGCCATCGCGTGAATCTTATAGAGGTGGGGCATGGAGCGGCAAGATGGAACGAACAGATCGAGTTGTCATAGTCGGTGCGGGATTCGGTGGGTTGACGACCGCCCAAAGCCTGGCGAAAACTCCCGTGCAGATCACGGTCGTCGATCGCAAGAACTTTCACACGTTTCAGCCCCTGCTTTATCAGGTTGCCACCGCAGGTCTCTCTCCCGGAGAGATTGCGGCTCCCGTTCGCTCGATACTTCGCTCTCACAAGAATGTTGAAGTTCTCATGGGCGAGGTTGTGGGATTTGATCTTGAGCAACAGGTCGTTGAAACGACCGAAGCGCGCATCCCTTATGACTATCTCGTCGTTGCAGCAGGAGCCGGCCACTCTTATTTTGGACACGACGAGTGGGAGGCCTTTGCTCCCGGGCTGAAAACAATCGAAGACGCCTTGGAGATCCGCCGCCGCGTGCTATTGGCATTCGAACTTGCAGAACGGCAGGCTGCCGAGGGCCATCCAGAGGCACCACTGAATTTCGTCGTGGTGGGAGGTGGACCTACGGGAGTCGAGCTGGCCGGGACACTTGCCGAGATCAGTCGCCACGCCCTGGCGCATGAATTCCGATCGATCGATCCGGCGCGAACCCACATTCTCCTGATCGAAGGCGGCCCGCGTGTTCTGCCGACCTATGCCGATGATCTCTCGCGCAGTGCCGAGGCGCAACTCCGGCAACTCGGTGTCGAGGTTCGCACTTCAACTATGGTGACGCAGGTTGAAGCCGGTGCGGTTCACATAGCAGAGACGAAGTTGCCTGCCACCGTCGTACTTTGGGCGGCTGGAGTTGCGGCTTCTCCGCTTGGAAAAAAACTGGGAGTTGCCGTTGACCGCGCTGGCAGGGTACCGGTAGAACCTGACTTGAGCTTGCCGGGTCACCCCAGAGTTTTTGTCATCGGAGATCTGGCCGCGTTAAAGGACGAGCGGGGAAAGCTGCTCCCTGGCGTTGCGCCGGTTGCGATCCAGCAAGGAAAGTTTGTCGCAAAGTTGATAGGTGAAGAGCTTCAATTGCCCGCGAGAACAGTTCGCGACGGAAACCTGCCGGCGAAACGTCAGGCCTTTCATTATTGGGATAAAGGAAGTTTGGCCACGATCGGCCGCGCCGCCGCAGTGGCGCAGTTTGGAAAGATCCATATCTCTGGGTTCATAGCGTGGTTGTCATGGCTCTTCGTTCACATCTTCTTCCTGATCGGGTTTCGCAATCGATTACTGGTTCTCATTCAATGGGCATGGTCGTACTTCACCTACGAACGCGGGGCTCGTTTGATCACGGGCAGCAACTACCTGCCGGGATGGACCCCGCCCGATGAGGCGGCGAAGGTTACCAAGGCACATGCAGCGGAGCAAGAAATACGCTCCGAGACGCATAAATTAGGTGGAAAATAGTGCTTGAGGCTCTGGGAAGCCGCACATGAAGAAATCGTCTGTATTCTCGAGCATTCTCCTCGCAATCACCTTTTGGCTGTTCGCCCGGCCAGCTTCGGCCGAAATTCTAAAGATTGTCGTTGACGACACCATCCAGCCCATCAGCGAAGAATACATTGGGCGAGCGATCGCAGAAGCAGCCCGCCGGAACGATCAAGCCCTTCTGATCGAAATGAACACTCCCGGAGGTCTTGTCAGTTCGACGCGCGGCATCATCGAAAAGATCTCGCACTCGGCAGTCCCCGTGATTGTGTACGTAACACCGACGGGCGGTCATGCCGGCTCTGCCGGAATCTTCATCCTTGTGTCGGCGGACATCGCGGCCATGGCGCCCGGAACAGCAGCAGGGGCTGCCCATCCCGTCACCCTCGTTGGCCCCATGCAAGTCAAGACGGATGACGAGATGACGCGCAAGATTGAAAACGATGCCGCCGCCTTGATGCGCTCGGTCGCGTCGAAGCGCGGCCGCAACGTCGAAGCTGCCGAAAGTGCAGTGCGTCAGTCGAAATCGTTCACCGAACAGGAGGCGCTTTCCGATCATCTGATCGACTACGTCGCCGCCACTCCCGAAGATCTCTTCCGACAAATGCAAGGCAAGCCGTTCAAGCGCTTCGATGGCGAAACTGCAACGCTCAATCTTGGCGGACAGCCCATCGTGCCCTTTGAGATGACTCTCAAGGAACACATTCTCGACACGTTGATGGAACCTGATCTGGCGTTCTTACTCTTGGCGATTGGCGCACTGGCCCTGTACATCGAGTTCAATCACCCTGGCGCCATAATTCCAGGGACTGTGGGAGTAGTCTTCATTCTGGTGGCTGCCTTCGCGCTGAACTTGCTGCCGACGCGGTTTGCGGCACTCGCGCTGATCTTGGGCGCGTTCGCGCTGTTCGCGGCTGAAGCGAAATTTGCTTCTCACGGAGTGCTGACTATCGGAGGCATTGTCCTGCTCACTCTCGGTGGCTTGCTTCTGGTCGATTCCCCGATTCCCGAAATGCGGGTGCATCTTGCAACAGCCCTTGCGGTCAGCATTCCGCTTGGCGGGATTACCGCATTCCTGATGAGCATTGCCTTGAAGGCCCGCCGCAACAAGGTAACCACTGGGGAACAAGGCCTGGTAGGTGAAACCGGAGTGGCGCAAACCGCCCTTTCGCCTCAGGGCAAAGTCTTCGTGCATGGCGAATTATGGGACGCCGTTGCGAACTCTTCCCTGCCCGCCGGGCAACTCGTCGTGATCCGTAAGGTCGATGGGCTCACGTTGCAGGTTGAGCCAATCGGAGTCACTCAGGCCAAGTCTCCTTCGGCTCCGGCAACCGCGTAGCGAACCGCTCAATTGCTCAATTTCAGATAGAAAAGTGCGTTCACATGCGCCGTTACCGTCACCGTTTGTGGTGTGAACTCCTCGGTTGGAGCAGGCGCGGCCGCGGCATTGGGCACGGCAGCCATGGCCCGGGCCATCCGGGGAGCAATAATGCGCGGATTCTCGAAAGTATCGACCGAGGCATACGACAGTTCTCCGAGCGCACGCCCACTGGCGCGAGCGATGGTGTCGGCTGAATTCCGCGCGCGACGATAAGCATCTTCGACGGCGCGATTCTTGGCCTCATCCATGTTCTCCAGCACGTAATTCAGCGTTTGCGATTCACTTACGTTGGCATCGGCCAGTTGCTGAGTGATCGGACCGATTTTCGAGAAATCCTTCAGCTTCAACGTGACATCGGAGGTCACGCGATATCCGGTTACGTGCTGCTTCGGCTTCCATTCGTAAACCGGTTGGACCGAAAAGAATCCGATGCTGGCAGCTTTGGGATCAATTCCGTTGGAGCGCAAGACCTCGCGAACCTGCTCAACGTCCTTGGAGACATGTTGATATGCAGCTTGAGACGTCGACTCTTGTGCCGAAACGGTCATTCGAATCTCAGCCGTATCGGGCGCCGCTTCGAACTTGCCATCCGCTCCGACGTAAACCGTGTTCGGAGCTGCCGTGACTGTGGGATGATCCTGAGCAAAGACGCCGGACAATACAACAAGAACTACTGCCAATGAGCCGAGCACTTTCATAAACTGCCTCCCCGAGGATTATCAGACAGCAGAGCGGATTCCCCAAATCTGCCCACCTCTTCAGGAACGAGCGTTCGCTTGGATTATGCGAGTCGAAAATAAAGACCCGCACTCAGCGGGCCTTGGATCGTGCACTCAGAGACTCTCAAACGTTCTATCTGCCTGGAATCATCAGATTTCGATCGAGACGAATCTCCAAGGCTGTCCCCTTATCGAGTACAAGATCATGGCTTTCTTCCAGAGCGGTCAGCGCACTGTCAGCCGCTCCGTTTCCGGCACCGGCGGCCGCGCCACGTTTACCGCCGCCATTGTGCGCTCCCGCCGCGGCACCCTCACCGGCTCCGACCACAACGGCTTCTGCTACCTGCTCCTTGGTCATTCCCTTGCGCCCGATTTCCCCTTCTTCACCGATCTGCTGCAACCCGTGTTCACCGGGGACACCCGTGACCGTGGCGATCAGTGGCACCCACCCATGTCCCGTATCGATTTCGTCAAAGCTCAGCAGCAGCCGTCTGGTCAGCCCCGGTTCTACAGCGCTGACGTGGCCTTTGATCTTGCGTCCCATGCCGAGCGTGATTCCATTCGACGCAGTCAATGGCTCGGCCAGCCGCGCTTGGAAATGGTCACCGGCTCTTACCGTTTTCGTATCCAGCTTGTCTGTCAACTGAATCAAAAACACCGTCCCCTGCGCTACAGCGTCCGGCGGAGCCACCGGTGTATCTTGCGCAACGAGCGACGTGCATAAAAGGGCGATCGCTGTAAACACAAATGCGCCAGCGGCTTTAAACATAGAAGTCTCCTGGAAGAATCTGACACCCAATTGGATGGGAGAGACTCTGATTTGGCTGCTTGCGGAGGGCGCCTCGCTAGTCCGTTCAAGCCACGGTACTTACGCTTGAGGACGGGGTCCGGCAATGGCCAGAAAGTCTACGTTTAGGGATTCGGAGTGCAATCCGGTGATGGTTGTGGAAGGGGCATTGCCCTTCGCCGGTATCATCCCAACCGCTCGGTTTTTTCCGGACTGCTTGGCACGATTCAGAGCACGATCTGCCAGTGTGAGCACCTCGTCGTAGCCCACAGCCCGCGGATTGTCCGGAAACCATGGAAATGCAGCCCATCCCAGCGAACATGTTCGGTAGATGCGTGCCTCAGGTCGGTCCAACTGGAAAGGCATATCTGCAACTGCTGAAAGGACGCGCTGCGCCAACAGCTCAGCTTCGTTGCGGTCGGTGTAACGCGAGACGATCAGGAATTCCTCGCCGCCCCATCGCACCAGCACGTCGGAGTGTCGAATCGAGGAACTCAAGCGTCGCGCCATCTCGATCAGAACGCGATCGCCGATATCGTGCCCGTAGCGATCGTTCACTTCTTTGAAATTATCCGCATCGATGAGATAGAACACGAGATCGCGCGTATGTGGATCGTGTTTATCCGCATGCGAACGTAGAGCTTGACCCACATCGGCTTCAATACTTGCCGAAAAATATCGCCGATTGCGGAGACCTGTCAGCGGATCGGTCAGCGAAGCTTCCTGCAGCACCACATTTGTGTTCCGCAACTCCATATTCAGCCGTCGATGCTGCACGAACAACAGCAACGCCATGACGAACATCGTTGCCAGAGTGGCAAGCACGCGAAAGCGGGAGGCCTGATGCGGCAAACTTTGATCGAGCAGGGCGTAAAAAGCGATGATGGGCAGCGAGAGAACTGCCAACATTGCCAGATTCATCGTCCAGGCGTTATACGACTGTTCCGTAGCGGTTTCTTGGGAAGGCGTCAGTCCTTCGCCGAACAAAGCCACGCCCGTGTATACCGCGAAGGACGATGAATAAGGGATGTCATACCAACTGCCGACAAAGTAGGCACCCTTTTCGAGCGCGCGATTCAGCGCGAAAAACCAGACGTAGTTGAAAACAACCGCAGCGAGGAATCCCGCGTAAAACTTCCTCCATCTACCCGTAGTCTGTACACAAAAGGCGCACAGAACAGCCGAAAATAACAGGCCTTATACTATGGACAGAAGATCGAAGTTCCGGTCGTAGGCGCTCACATTCGGGAAGGCATACTGCCAACACACCACCAGAGAAACATAGAGATAAACCCACCACAGCAGAAGCAGGGCGAAATCCAGAGCGCCGAGCCGCGCACTGCGTTCCGTAGGCTCGCGGTGTGGACGCAAGAGCAACCCGGCCATCATTGGCGCCCCTGCCAAAAACAGGAGAGAATCGGCCGGGTGCATCGGCGGCATTTGATGCCGTAGCACCAGATCGTAGTAAATCCAGACACACTGGTCGCTGAACCACATCGTCCATCCGGCGGCTTGCAGGATCCATAGCCAGCGCATCCGCCCCTTGCTTTTGTACGCCAGAGTCGCAAACGAGACCAGAGCGGTCAGCATGAGCAGGCCGCTCACAATATCGCTGGCTCCGGTGAGAACGATTCCTCGAGGCAAGAAAAGGCAGGAACCCGTCAGGACCGCAACGAACAACAAAGCGGCCGCAAACGAGAGTTGCAGTGGATCGCGACGGTTCACTGGTTTTTCCCAGCGAGCGACTTTAGCCCCTGGCTCCTGTGGAATATGCGGCCCTGTAGGTCTGGCCGTCGATCTCCCTACGCAGGTCTTCCCAAATCTTGTCGGGCATTTCGAGAAACACCTTCACGATCTCCGGGTCGAACTGTCGGCCAGACCACCGTGCGATTTCCTCCCGGGCCGCCTGGTTAGACTGACGAGGACGATAAATACGATCGGACGTGATCGCATCGAAGGTGTCAGCGACAGAAAAGATTCGCGCCCCAAGCGGAATTTCTTCACCCTTCAGACGCCGCGGGTAGCCGCCTCCGTTGAACCATTCCTGGTGCGAGTAAACGATCTCCGCGACCTCCGCCAGGAATGGAATCTTCTTGACGATCTGGTAACCACGCCAGGCATGTTCCTTCATGATCTCCATCTCGTGCGGTTCAAGCTTCCCCGGCTTGTTGAGAATACTGTCCGGAATCGCCATCTTTCCGATGTCATGCAGGAATGCTCCACGGGCAATCACAGTGATCTGCTCACGAGGTAAGCCCAACGCATTCGCGATGGCAATCGTGAACAGGGTCACGCGTCGCGAATGTCCTTCGGTCTCTCGATCCTTCAGATCCAGCGCATCCCCCAATGCTTCGAGAGTAATGTCATAGGAACGTTCGAGATTCTGCAAGGCGGTGTGCAATTGCTCTGTGCGCGCTTTGACCAGAGATTCCAGATTCGTCTGATAGGTACGGTTTTCCATCTTCAGACGGCGATTTTCGAGCGCGCGGCTGACGGTGTTCAGCAGTTGCTCCCGCTCAAACGGCTTCAAGAGGTAGTCGTACGCGCCGTTGCGAATTGCGGCGAGCGCGACCGAGATATCGTGCACCGCGGTCACCATCACAACCGGCATATCCGGATATTTTTCCTTGGTGCGTTCGAGCAATCCGATGCCATCCAGATCCGCCATCATCAAATCGGAAAGCATCAATTCGAACTCTTCGCCAGAGGTCAGCACGGCCAGTGCCTCCATGCCAGAACCCGCCTGTTTGCAGATATATCCAGCGGTACCGAGCATGGAAGCAACTATTTCCCGAATCGGTTCTTCGTCGTCAACGACCAGAATGCGATCTGCCATAGGGGTACACGAAAGGCTATCGGCGATTGTACCCTTTCGACGAGATTCCGAAAGTAATCATTGAGGTCCGGAAACTCCATCGAGAAACCGCCTCTACGTGATATTCAGGAGCAAGGACTACGTACGTCCGCCTGCGATGAGCGTGCCCCTCTGGTCGATTTGGAATTCGATAGTTAAGCTTGGGATCGCAAAGCCATCGGCGGCAGAAGTCGCGCTGCTGATCCTGCTCGGTGCGTCTCTTCTTGCGCTGCGCGCTTTTCGTGAGAACTACCTAAAGCTGTGGGTCGCCGGTTGGACTGCGCTGGTGATTTCGCGCCTTGCGGAACACGCCTTTGCTACAAAGATTCCTTCGCCCTTCGACGCCGTCGTTGTACAAGCCACTTTTGTTCTTGCCGCTGGATTGCTGGCGGGCTCTATCCTGCTCTACGCACGTATCCGCGACCTCTTTATACCGCTCACAGTAATCACTCCCGTGCTCGTCGGCTTCGCGGGCGCGCGAGTCTTGCTCTGGCCAGATTCCCTGCCGCTCCGCATGGCGATGGAAATCAGCTATCGACTCCTGCTGCTGACCGCAGCGCTTGGTCTGCTGCGAACTACTCGTGGTCGCTGGCGTCCCGCATCCTGGCTGGTTGCATTATCTGTGCTCTTCTTGCATCTCGCGTGGTCGCCGTTTACCGACGTCGTTCCCGAAGGGGCATGGTTGGCGGCTGAAATCATCTTAAGTATCAGCATGCTGCTCGTCGTTTTCGACCAGGCGCGCGCCCAAAACCGCAGGCTGCTGGCAATTCAAAAAATTACGAATGGGATCGCCTCTGCCCAGCAATACGGGAGTGCGGTGCAATGCGCCGTCAATGAGATTCAAAAGGCCTTGGGGGTCCGCTCGACGTGGTTCCGCCTGATTGAAGGGGGCCACCTGGTCGCAACTCACGCGTCCGGGCTGTCGCCTGAATTCCTGCGCGACGCCGGGTTCGCGCAGATCGGCGAGGCCGTCTCGAAGCTCTGGGAAAAGCGCAATACTCTTGTTTCCCCGGCCGACAAGACGGAAACTGAGCCGGCTGAGTGTCTACAGACCGAAAAAATACGTGAAGTGATCACCGTCCCGGTGGTGGGCAACAAGTCGCCAGTTGGCCTGTTATTGATCGGGCATTCCTGGAAACGTCGTTGGACGCCGGAGGAACTCGAGTTTCTCCAAGCCTGCTCGAGGCAACTCGCCCTTGCACTCGAAAACTTCCGGTTGCTTGAGCAGGTGTTACGCTCACAGCGTCAGTGGATGAACACATTCGATTCCATCCACGACGTCATCCTTGCGCACGATTCCGACTATCGGATCATCAAGGCCAATCAAGCCTTACTCGAACAAATCGGCCAGGCAGCGGCAGATGTCATTGGCAGCACCTGCGAGTCCGTATTACCTCATACCTTTGGCGAATGGACTGGTTGTCCATACTGCGCCATGGGTGGCGACGAAGAGTTTACCGAAGGTGCAGATCCTTGCTTCGGCGGCTTTTCTGTAGTCTCGACTTCTTCCTACACCGATCAAGGCAGCCAACAGAAAGGCACGATCCACGTCATTCGCGACATAACCGCGAGGCGTTCTGCCGAAGAGAAATATCGTCTGCTGTTCGAGCAGGTCCAGGAAGGCGTTTACGTTGCTGACACTAACGGGCGGCTTATCGACTGCAATGATGCGTTTGTCCATATGCTCGGTTACAGCAATCGTGACGAGTTGCTGCGCCTGAATCTTGACACCGAGATCTGTGTTGATCCCAAGCAGCGCGATGCCTTCCGCCACGAAATCGAAGCTCACAATTACGTGAGGAATTTCGAAGTAACCCTGCGCCGCCGCGACGGAACCCTTTTGCTCGCTATGGAGAGCAGCTTTGCTACCCGCGACGGCACGGGTAACATCGAACGCTATCAGGGATTCGTTCTCGATATGACGGAGAAGCGTCGGGCCGAGGACGAGATGCAGCGGCGCAACCGCGAATTGAACGCTTTGAACGCGATGGCCGTCGTCGCCGCACAATCGTTTGATCTGGACGAGATTCTCAACCTTACGCTGCGGCAGGTGGTGACGCTATTCGGAGCTGAGAGCGGAACGGTTTACCTTTCCGATACGGATTCACCCACGTACCGGCGTCGTGCTGCATGGGGACCGCGCAGCCGCGACAAGGCTCGTCCGGCGGAAATCATCTTTGCGGACGGTTTCGGCGACCTTGTCATGCGTTCCCGTGCCGAGGTAGTGACGGCAGAATATCTCCCGCATTTGCCACCCAACGCAGCTGAGTTCATGCGATCGGATTCCGACCGCTCTTGGATCTGGGTCCTGTTCTGGGCAAAGGACAGTCCGGTCGGTCTGATGGGTATGTGCAGCCATGCGAGCTACCAGTACTCGTCGAATGACGAAAACCTTCTGGTTGCAATCAGCCGACAACTGGCGACCACGATCGAGAAGGTCCGCCTTTACGAAGAAACCTGCCGAGCCTACGAAGACCTGCGCAAGACCCAGGAGCAGTTGCTGCAGAGCGAGAAGATGTCAGCCGTGGGGCAACTCATCGCCGGCGTTGCACACGAACTCAATAACCCTCTGACTGCCATTCTGGGATATGCGCAATTGCTCGAGACCGAGGGGCTCAATCCCCGCGCACAGGATTTTGTCAGCAAACTGTTCAAACAGGCTCAGCGGACGCACCGAGTCGTTCAGAATCTGCTTTCCTTTGCCCGTCAGCGCAAGCCGCAACGTGACGAAGTCGATATTCGCAAGGTGCTCGAAGAGACCTTGGCGCTGCGCGATTACGATCTCAAGATCAACAACATCAAGGTCGAGAGCAATCTTCCGGCTGCTCCGGCCATGGTCATTGCCGATCCCCACCAGATCGAGCAGGTCTTTCTCAACATCATCAACAACGCTGTTGACGCCATCCTAGAAACCGGGAAGAACGGTTCGCTAAACATCCGGATCAGTACCCAGAATGGCCACGTCTGCACGCAATTCAGCGATGATGGCGCTGGCATCAAAGACCCAAAACGGATATTTGACCCCTTCTACACAACGAAGAACGTAGGCAAAGGAACCGGCCTGGGCCTGAGCATCTGCTATGGCATCGTCAAGGAACACGGCGGAGACATCACCGCCTATAACAACCCCGACGCGGGAGCCACGATCGAAGTCAAACTACCGGCAGTTGCTGTCACAGCCGTCGAACCCGAACTCGCGAAACCTGCGCCGCGGCTCCATGAGGCAGTCCTCAACGGGCGAGTGCTGCTAGTTGAGGAAGAGGAAGCCGTACTCGAGTTCGAGCGCGACGTACTGACCGGCTCAGGAGCGACCGTGATCACCGCTCGGAATCCCGAAGACGTGAAGACCCGCCTTCTTTCCGAGCCATTCGACGCCATTATCATGAACGCCAAGATGCCCGGAGAATGGACGGCCAAAGAGTCCTACGCCTGGTTGAAGCAGAATTGTCTTGGAATGGAAAACCACGTCCTTTACACGTTTTCGACGGCAGTAGAGCCAGGAGACGGGCGCACCTTCCTTCAGGAGAACAGCGTTCCCTACCTTGTAAAGCCCTTCGAAGTGGCTGAACTCATCAATCAAGCCCGCAAATTGCTGCAAAAGGCTCAGGCAGCCGCAGCCAGCGCCGACTAGCGCCAGTCGTTACCACGATTCTGCCAATTCCAAAGCTCAAGCCGTCCATATGCATGCGATAAATCTCGTTTGGCACCGCAGCACTCGGCCCCGGAACGAAAGTGAAGACCACATAGACGAGAAATACGAGCACCGCTACGACAATCAAAAGGTAAGCCACAGCCAAAAAGGGATGTCGCACGACCCAGCGCCGCAGCGAGTGCCGGCGGTGTCTCCTGCGCCGTCTTCTGAGTGTCCGCAGACGTTTTTGAAAACCGATGTCCCAGGTGTGTCCTGTGCAACCCGCGACCGGATCCATTTGCGCCCCGCACGTCGGACAATAAGCAACGTGGCTTGAGGAGTTCGGGTGGGGCAGGTTCTCCTCAGTAGCCGCCCGCCGCTCCAGCAGGGTAAGGTCATACTCGCGGCGGCGGTCTTCGTCAGACAAGACTGAGTATGCAAGATTGATCTGTTTCGTCACATCTTCGGCCTCATGCCTGAGGTCGGGTGACAAGGTAGAAACTGTGTCGGGATGTATCTGCTTAAGCAGGTTCCGATAGGCCGCCTTGATCTCCACTTGCGTCGCAGTCTCCGGAATGCCTAGAACGGAGTAATGTGTGTCGTCACGCATCAAGAGAATGGAAGCCAACTCAAGCCCAAAAGGTTCATTTCCTAGATATGGGATTCTAGCTACGGCAACCTACGATTTCTAGTTGCGTGCGTTGTCACCAGTCTTAAAATCCGAGGGAGACTCGCAGACCCTTGGTACCGCTTGAGATTTGGCCCAGAAACGCACAGGCCTCCACATCCTCGCTCCTTCTCCCATGCTTTAAACTATCCATACACCCATGTCCCAATTCGTCCACCTGCACCTGCACACCGACTATTCCCTGCTGGATGGCGCTTGTGATGTCGAGAAACTCTGCCAGCACGTGCATCAGCTAGGCATGCCGGCCGTGGCCATGACCGATCACGGCAACATCTTCGGAGCCGTGCACTTCGTCAATGCTGCGCATAAGCACGGGGTGAAACCGATCGTCGGCTGTGAACTGTATGTATGCAAGAAGAACGATCACCGCGCCGCTCCCGAAGGAGACACTTATAACCACCTCTTGGTTCTTGCCGAAAACGAAGAGGGATACCGCAATCTGGTCAAAATCACCTCCGAGGCTTCCCTGCACGGTTTCTACTACAAGCCGCGGGTTAGCAAGAACTTCCTGGCGGAGCACTCGCGCGGCCTCATCGGTCTCTCGGGATGCCTCAAGGGGGAAGTGGCGGAGCGTTTGGTGGAGGGAAATTACGAAGCAGCCCGTACCGCAGCGGGCACGTATGCCGACATCTTCGGCAGAGAGAATTTTTTCCTCGAAATCCAAGATCAAGGCTTGGAGCTGGAGCACCGTATCCATCCAGGCCTCTTTAAGCTCGAAAAAGATTTGGGACTCCCGCTCGTCGCTACCAATGACAGTCACTACCTTTGTGAGGATGACGCCCACGCGCAAGACGTAATGGTCTGCATACAAACCGGTAAGTCGATCCGCGACACCGGCCGTATGAAGTTCGACGGTACGCAGTTTTACGTCAAGAACGGGGATGAGATGTATCGCGTGTTCAAGGACTCACCCGAGGTGCTGTCCCGAACTCTCGACATCGCCGAACGCTGTCACCTGAAGATCGAAAAGATCCCGAATCCGTTCCCTCAATTCGAAGTCCCGGCTGGATACACGATCGACAGTTATTTTGTTCATGTAACGCGAGAAGGTTTTGCGCGCCGCCTCGAAACCTTACGCCCGCTGCAGGAGCAAGGAAAACTGAAACATTCGCTGACCGACTACGAGCAGCGGCTTGAGCGCGAGCTTGGCATCATCCAACAGATGAAGTTTCCTGGATATTTCCTTATTGTCTGGGACTTTATACGCTACGCCAAGGAGCATGGAATCCCAGTCGGCCCAGGCCGTGGTTCCGCAGCCGGTTCCCTGGTCTCCTTCGCCCTGGGCATTACCGATATCGACCCTCTGCAGCACGAGCTTCTCTTCGAGCGCTTCCTAAACCCAGAGCGCGTGTCGATGCCAGATATCGACATCGATTTCTGCATGAATCGCCGTGGCGAGGTGATCGACTACGTCACGCGCAAATACGGGCGCGACAACGTGGCCCAGATCATCACATTCGGAACGATGGCCGCAAAGGCCGCGATCAAGGACGTGGGCCGCGCCATGGACATTCCCTACGCCGACGTCGACCGCATCGCCAAGATGGTGCCGACCCAGCTCAATATCACGCTCGAAACCGCGATCGAAGAGTCGCCGCAACTGCGTGAAGCGATCGAAAAGGAAGGGCAGATTCGCGAACTGTTCGACACGGCCAGGAAACTTGAAGGCTTGGTGCGCAACTCCGGAGTCCATGCCGCCGGAGTTGTGATCTCGCCTCGCCCACTCACCGATCTGGTCCCCCTGCATCGCACCAAGAATGACGAAATCGTGACCGCGTATGACATGGTTGCCATCGAGAAGATGGGCCTGTTGAAGATGGACTTTCTGGGGCTGACCACGCTCACGATTTTGACCGATGCGCTAAAGCTGATCTCGCAAACTCACACCCACGACGCCGGCATGCCCGTTCTGAGCGGGGATGAAAACTGGCCCAAGCCGATTCCTCTCACACTCGCGGACATCCCGCTCGAAGATCAAAAAACGTACGAAAAAGTCTTCCACACCGGACTCACATCCGGCGTCTTCCAGTTTGAATCGCATGGCATGCGCGACGTGTTGCGCAAGTACCAGCCGAATTCCATCGAAGACCTCACCGCGCTAAACGCGCTATATCGCCCCGGTCCGATTCAAGGCGGAATGATCGACGATTTCGTCGATCGCAAGCACGGGCGCAAGAAGGTCGAATATGACCTGCCTGAACTGCAACAGATCCTGCAGGAAACGCTGGGAGTCATCGTCTATCAGGAACAGGTGATGCAGATCGCAAACCGGTTGGCAGGTTATTCCCTGGGAGACGCCGACCTGCTGCGCCGGGCCATGGGCAAAAAGAAGCCGGAAGAGATGGCTCTGCAACGCGAGCGATTTGTAAAAGGAGCGGTCGAGCGGAAGTATCCGCAGAAGAAAATCGAAAAGATTTTCGACCTGATGGCGCAATTCGCCGGATATGGCTTCAACAAATCCCACTCCGCCGCCTATGCCCTACTCGCCTACCATACGGCCTATCTGAAGACGCACTACCCCGTTGAATTCATGGCTGCTCTCCTGACGTCGGTGACCGGCTCGACGGACGACGTCGTTAAGTACATCAACGAATGCCGCGAGATGGGGATTGCGGTCGAGGCTCCGGACATCAACGTCTCCGACGCAAACTTCACACCGCACGGCGAGAACATTCGGTTCGGGCTGGCCGCGGTAAAAAACGTCGGCGGCAACGCCATTGAATCGATCGTAGCCGCCCGTAAGAAACTCGGACGGTTCAAGTCCATTCACGAGTTCTGCGAAAATGTCGATCTACGCCTGCTGAACAAACGAGTCATTGAGTCTCTGATCAAGGCTGGGGCAATGGATTCATTCGGGCGACGCGCGCAACTGATGGCGGTTCTCGACAAAGCCATGGAGCAGGCACAGAAAGCTCAGCGCGACGCAGAATCCGGCCAGCACGGGCTCTTTGGGGTCTTCCAGCAGGAAGAGCCCGAGGCCGCCAACGACCGTTTGCCCAACGTCCCCGATTGGGACGAGCACACGCGACTGTCCGCCGAAAAGGAGATTCTCGGATTCTTCATCACTGGGCATCCCCTGGAAAAATACAAAGACAAACTCGCGGACCTGCAAGCCCTCAGCATCGAAGAAATCGCCGGGATGACCAAGTCCACCGGCAAAGACGAAACGATCGTGACGGCCGGCATCATCAGCAATGTGCGCGTTCTCAAGTCCAAGAAGGGCGATTTCTACGCTCAAAGCACACTGGAAGACATGTCGGGCTCCATCGATATGATCGTCTTCCCCGAGGCGTATAAACGGATATGCGAGAAGGTTAAACTCGAAGTCCCGGTTCTGGTAAGAGCGGGTATTCGCATTGAAGAAGGCGCGAACCCAAAGATCACAGCGGCAGAGATCATGCCTCTGGAAGAGGCAAAAGTCCCGTTGCCGCGTGCGATCCGCGTTCGAATTCCCCTGGAAACTTCCGCTGAAGAAACCGTCGACAAGCTTCACAGCCTGTTCCTCGAGCGCAAGGGCGAAGCGAAAGTCTTGTTTGATGTGGAACGCCAGGGCGATTTCATGGTGGTGATGGAGGCGGAAGGCTATAATGTCGTTCCAGACCGCAATTTCATTGCCCGGGTGGAGCAGTTGTGCGGGCGCGGCAGCGTTAGGATCATCAGCTGATTGAAGGCATGGCACCTACTGAAAAAGCACAGCAGGAACTGGAACAGATTGAGCGTCAGGTCGCGGAGATGGAGTCCGGCCACGCCGATGAAGTCACTCAGCGCCAGATTACAAAACTCCAGGATCGAATCGACACGCTCCGCCGCGAGATGAATACGCCTCCCACAGCCTGGCAAAAGGCCGAACTGGCACGCCACCCACAGCGTCCACAGACTCTCGATTACGTTGAACGAGTTTTTACTGATTTCAGCGAGATCCATGGCGACCGCGCGTTTGGCGAAGACCCTGCGATCATCTGCGGCATGGCCCGGTTCCATGGCGACGAAGTCCTCGTCGTGGGCACGCAAAAGGGTCGCGACATGAAGCAGCGGGTTTTCCGTAATTTTGGCATGCCCCATCCAGAGGGTTACCGCAAGGCGATTCGCATCATGCAAATCGCGGAGAAGTTCCGGCGCCCAATCTTCACCCTGATCGATACGGACGGCGCATACCCGGGCATTCATGCGGAAGAGCGTGGCCAGGCCGAGGCGATTGCCTACAATCTGCTGGCCATGGCTCGCCTCGAGGTGCCCATCATTGCCACCGTCATCGGGGTTGGTGGAAGTGGTGGTGCCTTGGCAATCGCCGTAGCAGACCGCGTGTTGATGATGGAAAATTCCATCTACTCGGTCATTTCCCCTGAAGGTTGTGCGGCGATCATGTGGCGCGACGCCAGCAAGAAAGAACTCGCCGCCGAGGCCATGCGCATTACCGCCGCCGATTTGAGCGAACTCGGCTGCATCGACGACATCGTGCCCGAGCCGGAAGGCGGAGCGCATCGCGACCATGAGGCTGCCGCTAATCTTCTCGATGCCACTCTGCAAAAACACTATGCGGAACTGAAAAATATCCCCCCTGCCGAATTAGTCGCATCACGATACAATAAGTTCCGTACCATCGCTCAGTTCTTCAAGACTGAAGCGTGATGCTGAGGATTCTTTCCCTCGTTTGAAAGCAGATTCCTCCGCGCCACAACTCGGCGGATGTCCGCACTGGACGGCCGTGTCGCCGTATAATGATTGAGGTTTCTCCTCTCGCAATCCAAATTCGGGCGAATGGGTTCCGCCCTTTAATTGAAGGAAGGTGTTGGGATGGCCACATCGGATGTCGTGCCCCGGGAATCTACCGGCGGCATGGGCAAGCAACGCATCGTCAATGACATGAGCATTCAGGTCGCGACGGTGAACGGCTCAGGTTCGCAAAGCTCAAATACGGTTCTTCTTCGTGCAATTTTCCAGATGGGCGTGCCGGTCTCCGGCAAGAATATGTTCCCATCGAATATCGCCGGACTTCCTACCTGGTACACAATCCGCGCCAACAAAAATGGATATATCGGCCGCAAGAAGGAGATCGACTTCCTCGTGGCCATGAATCCGGAAACCGCCCACGAGGATGTGAAGTCTCTGGCCTCCGGCGCCTCGGTTCTGTACGACGAACCGCTCGCGCTGCACAAGCTTCGCGACGATCTGGTCTTCTACTCCGTGCCCTACGACAAGATCGTCGCTCAGGTTTGCCCCGAGGCCAAGCTGCGCAAGCTGGTTAAGAACATGGTTTATGTCGGAGTCGTGGCGAGCCTGCTCACGATCGACATGAACGAGGTGGAAAAAGCCATTCGCAAGCAGTTTGCCAAGAAGGTGAAGGCCGCCAATCTGAATCTCGCGGCAGCCCAGGCGGGATTCGCATACGCCAAGGCCAATCTGGAAAAGCGCGGTGCCTTCTACATCGAGCGCATGGACAAAACGGCGGGCAAGATCATCATCGACGGCAACTCCGCTGCGGCGCTCGGTTGCATGTTCGCCGGCTGCACGGTCGTGACCTGGTATCCGATTACTCCATCCTCTTCGCTCGTTGAGACAATGATCGAGTACATGAAGGAGTACCGCATCGGACCCGATGGCAAAGCTACCTTCGCCATCGTCCAGGCGGAAGACGAACTGGCTGCCATTGGCATGGTCATCGGCGCTGGATGGGCTGGCGCACGCAGTATGACAGCCACCGCCGGCCCGGGAATCTCGCTGATGTCCGAATTCGCAGGGTTGGCTTACTACGTCGAAGTTCCCGGGGTCATTTGGGACATTCAGCGGGTCGGTCCTTCAACTGGTCTTCCCACCCGTACGTCACAGGGAGACATTCTCTCGACCGCCGTTCTATCGCATGGTGATACTAAGCACATCATGTTGATTCCCTGCTCCGTCGAGGAATGCTTCACCATGGCGACCGAAGCGTTCAATCTGGCCGAGCAGTTCCAGACTCTGGTGTTCGTCATGTCGGATCTCGATCTCGGCATGAACAACTGGATGGCCGATCCGTTCCCCTACCCGACCACTCCGATCAAGCGTGGAAAGGTTCTCAGCAAAGAGGATCTCGATCGTCTCGGCGGATTCGCTCGTTATAAAGACATTGACGGAGACGGCATCGGCTACCGCACTCTGCCCGGCACTTCGCATCCCGCCGCAGCGTACTTCGCCCGCGGCAGCGGCCATAACGAGAAAGCGCAATACAGCGAACGGGCAGATGACTTCGAGAACAATATGGAGCGCCTGAATCGCAAGTTCGAAACGGCACGCTCCTTCGTTCCCCGCCCGGAAATCACCAAGGGCAAGAACGCAAAGATCGGGATTATCGGTTACGGAACGTCACATTGGGGAATCACCGAAAGTCGCGATCAGCTGCGCGAGGAGTACAGCATCGAGACCGATTATCTCCGTCTGCGTGCATATCCATTCACCCGCGAGGTGCACGACTTTATCGAGCAGCACGAGCACGTTTACGTCGTCGAGCAGAATCGCGATGCACAGATGCTCAACCTTCTGAAACTCGACGTGAAGCCGGAGCTTACGCCTCGTCTTCGCAGCATCGCCCACATCACCGGACTGCCGCTCGACGCGCGGTCTATTTCCGACGAACTGACCAGTATGGAGGGGAAGTAAATGGGAACCAGTACGGTTGAACCCGGCGCGGCAACACGCGGACCGAAGACCAATCGCATCGGCCTCACTGTCATCGACTACAAAGGCGGGAAGACCACCCTTTGTGCCGGCTGCGGCCACAATGCTATCTCGGAACGTATCATCGAAGCCATGTACGAGATGGGAGTCGAGCCTGAGTTCGTTATCAAGCCCAGCGGCATCGGTTGTTCGTCAAAGACTCCCGCATACTTCCTGAGCCGCTCACACAGCTTCAACGCCGTCCATGGACGAATGCCATCTGTAGCCACTGGCGCTCTGCTTGCCAACCGAAAGTTGGTGTGTATTGGCGTCAGCGGAGACGGTGATACGGCTTCTATCGGCATCGGTCAGTTCATGCACTTGATGCGGCGCAATTTGCCGATCATTTACATCATCGAAGACAACGGAGTCTACGGTCTTACTAAGGGCCAGTTCTCGGCAACCGCAGACCTCGGATCAAAGCTGAAAACCGGTGTCATCAACGACCTTCCTCCGATCGATACCTGCGCTCTCGCCGTTCAGCTTGGTGCGACGCTGGTTGGGCGCTCCTTCTCGGGAGACAAGCGGCAACTCAGCGCGATGCTGAAGGCTGCCATCGCTCATAAGGGCACGGTGATGCTCGACGTCGTCTCTCCATGCGTTACCTTCAACGATCACGAGGGCTCGACCAAGTCTTACAAGTATGTGAAGGAGCATGAGGAGACGTTGCAGGATGTCAGCTTCGTCCCGCACTTCGAAGATATCGACGTGGAGTACGATCCCGGATCCACCATCCAGGTCACCATGCATGATGGCTCGAAGCTGAATCTTCGCAAGCTGGAGGAAGATTACGATCCTACCGACAAGGTTCGGGCCATCACTCGCCTCACAGAAGCACACGATAAGGGCGAGGTCTTGACGGGTGTCTTTTATGTCAATCCGACGGCACCAAACTTTATGGATCTGCTGAATGTAGTGGATCAACCGCTGGCCACCCTTCCCGACTCGATGACCCGCCCGGGCAAGGATGTGCTCGATGCGGTCATGGAAGAGTACAGATAATTAGCGGGAAATTTGGTTCAGGCAAAAGGAAGGGCCTCTTTCGGGAGGCCTTTCCTACATTCGACTCAGGTTTTTGATTACGCGCTCTTCGACTCCGGCTCGCCGCTGTGTTCAGGATTCTCTCCGGGTTCCGGGAAATCTGTGTCTGCATCTTTCAGCATAGGATCCTGGTCGCGATGGACCAACTGTCCCTGTAGCCCGGCTTTTCCTTTTTTGTTGTGATCCACTTCCGTAGCACCCTTTGCCGTATCCTGATCGACCTTGTTGTGTATCATGATTCCCTCTCTGCTATGAACGGGACGATAACCAAATAGAGCCCCGTCAAATGTGAGTTTATTCCCGCAAAACCTGGAATAGAATACTTTTTCAGCAGATTAGGTTGGCGGAGACTTTATGAAGCGACCTCTTTTGTTATTGATGATCTGCCTGTTTTTCGGCAGCTGGGCGTTGGCGGACAGGTCATCAGCGGTTCTGGTGCCGGTGAAACATCGGGTCCATCGCCATCACGCCCATAAGGCAGCGAAACACCATCAGCGGCACCGGGCGCGGCACGGAGTCTAGACAACTCGCCTTGTCCCGCGAGAACTCCTTAACCCCGCGTTGAAACTCCCAACTTCCGCAGGCGGTCGCGAGCTTGCAGAGCCTCCGGCGAATGCGGATACCGCTGAATCAGGTGGCGAAGCTCCGTCACACCGTCATCCTGCTTCCCAAGCTCAACCAGAGCGAAGCCCTTCTTCAACTGTGCTGACGCTGCTTTGTTTCCGCTCGGGAAATTCTGCAGGACCTGGTCGTAGCTCTGTACTGCTTGCTGATAGTTTCCTTGCCTGTATTGGAGCTCGCCCAGATAGTAATAGGAATTCCCTGCCAGATCAGTGTTGGGATAGAACTGGACGTACTGGGAGAACTCCTGCGACGCGATATCCGGCTTACCACCGTTGTAGTCGCGCAAAGCATTGTTGTAAAGGACGTCCGGTGGTGGCGCATTTTTCGCCGCATCGGCCGCAGCCTGTTGTGTGGCCTGCTGGGCGGCAATACTCTGCTGGGCCGCCTGCATGTCCTCGAGTTGTTTCGTCACCTTGGCCAAACGAACCTTCAACTCGTCAAGAGTGTCGTTCAGCGCCTGAATCTGCCCAGACAGCTGATCGCTCTTTGTACCAGCATCCGACTGCTGCTTTTGCAGCGTCGTCTGCAGGTTGTTCAGCGAAGTCACCAGCTTGTTCACAGCATCGGAGTCCTGCTGGACAAGGTTATTCATGACGCCCATACGCTCGTCGAAGCTGCGCTGCATGGCCGTCATCTGTTCTTGCAGCTGCTGCACCTGGGTCTGCAGCTGAATGATCTCCTTACTTACGCCCCACGCTGGGGCTGCGCCGATCCATAGCATCGACAGCAAAGCGATAAACGCAGATACACGATGTGCTCTCATAGGAGGTTTCCTGAAACGATCAAGTTTGATGCCTTGATTTTCCCACAGGCGGCGGGAATTCCGCAGTAGAAAGGCCCGAATGGAACCCTAAGGTTCAACGCAAACAATAATCCTTATCCATTCGCCGCGGACGCAGAACGAGCCTCGTCATTGGCGATAAGAATTGGGGGACGCTCACCGAGTTTGCGTCCCCCATGAATGCTTACTTCTGATAAACGAAATGGCCACGGCGGTTCTGCTGCCAGCAAGCTTCATTGCTTTCTGTGCAGAAGGGCTTCTCTTTGCCGTAGCTGATGGTCTTGATCCGGCTGGCATTTACGCCCGCCGCGGTCAAAGCGTTCTTGACTGCGGTGGCGCGCTGATCGCCAAGCGCCAGGTTGTAGTCGGTCGATCCGCGCTCGTCGCAATGTCCTTCAATCGTGAAGTTCATGTTGGAATGCTGATTGAGGAACTGCGCATCGGCCTGGATCGAAGCTTGCTGATCGCCGCGGATGTCTGCCTTGTCGTAATCAAAATAGACATCCTTGATGTTCTGGGCGAACAGATCCTCATCCGTAACGGTCGGAGCCGGCGGCGGTGGTGGCGGTGGCGGCTGCGTCACCGTCAATCGAGCCGTAGCTTCCTGCGTTCCACCCGCACCTTTTGCGGTCAGGTGATACGTTGTCGAGTCAGTGGGCGAAACGCTCTGGGATCCGTTCGGCTGGACCGCACCAATACCATCGATCGACACGTCGGTGGCATTGCTGGTTTGCCAGGTCAGGCTCGCGGACTGCCCTGCCTGGATCGTAGTTGGGTTCACCGAAATCGACGCTGTGGGAGACGGCGGCGGTGGCGGTGGTGGTGGCGGCGGTGGGGTCTTCTTCTTTCCGCATGCCCCCAGCATCAAAATCGTGCTTAGCGCAACGATCAGTGCGAACCACTTCATACTCGATTGCTTCACTTTGCTCCTCCTGCGACCCCAAAGGTGCCCCCCGGGGCCAGACGAAGTTATTAACTATTTCCAACTCCAATTCGGTTGCGAATTACGGCCCGTAAACGTCAACTGCTGAACTTTCGAACCATCCGCCAGCATGCTCCATATCTGCAGGCTGCCGGAGCGGTTGGACTGGAACACGATATGCCGTCCATCCGGAGACCACCAGGGGAAATCATTCCTGCCTCCGTCGTGCGTCAACTGCACCCACTGCTTACTGGCAATATCCATCAGGTAGAGATCCGAAGCTCCCGGCTCGCCCGGCCCGTACTTCCGAACCCACGCGAACGTCAGGAACTGCCCGTTGGGTGCCCAATTCGGCGAGACGGCATATCCTTGATCGGTCAGGCGCTGCTGATTCGTGCCGTCGGCTTCCATCGTGTAGATCTGAGGCAACCCAGTGCGACCGCTGACGAACGCAATCTGGGCGTTCGTCTTTCGATTCCACACCGGCGATACGTCTGGCCCTCTGTCTGTAGTCAAACGATGCGGACTGGCTCCGCTGGCATCTGCGACATAGATCTCCGGATCGCCTCCCCGCGACGAGGAAAACGCGATTTTCGTCCCATCTTCGGACCACGCCGGCGAAAGATTCGTGCCGCCCATCCGGGGAAAACTCACCGTCCGGTTGATCTCAAGGGAGTACATCATGATCTCCCATCCGCCCCTGTTCAGGGCGCTGAACGCAATGCGGGAACCGTCTGGCGAAATTCGTGGCGACAATGCAATCGAACCGAGATGCGTGATCTGGTGTTGATTCGAGCCGTCGTAATCCATGGCCCAGATTTCTTTATGCCCTGTGCGATCGCTTACGAAATAAATCTGCGTCTCCGCGATTCCCTGAACGCCTCCGCCAAGACGAAAGATGATTTCATCGGCGAACTTGTGGGCCATCAATCGCGCCGCAGCATCGCTGGCCGTATCCGAATACTGCTTCCCAAGGACTTGCGGTGACTGTATGTTCTTCACGTCGTACAGCCAGCCTTGTACCGTCAGCTTTCCCGAGGCAACGCCGAGATTGCCAAAAGCCAAATAGGCCGCGTTCGGCGGAGGCGCGTTCCACGCCATGAAGTTTACTTCCGGCGGCTGTCCAGGAACCTGTAATGGATAAAAGCTTTTCGAGACTAGCTCGACGACACCGGAAACATCCAGATCATTCCAGAGCGTGTCATTAAATGTCTTGAGCAGCGCACTGTCTTGCGGGTCAGCACTCGATGGTTTGAAATCGGCAATGGCCAATCGGGCCTTGTCGATACCCAGGCCTGTTCCGGTTTTGACCCAATCCTGCGCCAGGAGTGCGGCGCAGGATAAAGCTACGCAAACGAAAAGGACGATCCGGGCAAGATCGCGTGATCCGAGTGGTAGTCTTCGAAAAACCGATCTAGCGGCTTCGTCCATTCGTAGCTGAAAGAATTTCTTGTAAGACAACATGGTATTCCGATACGGCGCGTTTTGCAATGAACCACTCCCCACTAAACTGCCCTTAACGCAGTGATTTTCCTATTCTGCACTCGTTCTTTCAGTTTCATCCAAGGTGCACCTTGGTGATAACGCCTGAAAGGTGCACGTTCTACTTCTTGTAGTCGAACCAGAACTCGACCGACACTTTGTTCCCCGAGTATTCCGACGGCAACGGACCAAAACTGTCCACGCGTTGCACCGCCCGCATGGCGGAAAGATCGAGCGATGGGACACCGCTCGACTGCTCTACCCGCACATTGCTGGGATGTCCATCTCTAGCGATGTCGAACGTGACGTAGACGCGTTCTGCGCTGGTGATGCGCGGGTCGACTTCATATTTCAACCAGTTCTCTGAGACCCGGCTCTGTACGCCGCGCACATAATAGGCGAAGCGGCTGCCAAAGTCCCCGCCTCCACCGGTAAATCCAAATCCACCCTTTGCGCCGCCTGCGTTGAAACTGCCGTAAGGCCCGCTGACGGGCCCTCCCTCGCCAAATGCGACCTGATTACTCTCTGGCTCAGGCTCGGCGGGCGTGTTCTTCTTCGTGACGGTTTCTTGCTTCTTTTTTGGCTTTATCTTGGCGTTCTTGCCCTGAATCTCAATCGCGTCCGGAGCTTTCTCTTCAATCTTCGGCTGCGATTGCGTAATTCCCTTGGATTCGTTGGCAAGGACGTTCTGGGTTTGCGCAGGATTGGCCGGCAAAGGCACCGTGCTGACGAGCGTTGCCCCAATGGCATCACCGCCACCGCCTGCCCCCCAAGTGCCGCCGCTCGTGGAATAGAAAATCGCTGAATACACGAGGAGCAGCACTGTAATTCCAACGTGCAATCCCGCGGACCACGCCAGCGCTCGGCCCCATCGGTCATGCTCGAAATAGATGTCAGCGCTTGCCACTTTGCTCCAGAGGTTGAGTCACGATGCTGACGTTCGCGAATCCCGCCTGCTTTACCGCGTCCATCACCGTCGCAAATGCGCCAAACGGAACGTTCTCATCCGCACGCACGAAAATCGACTGGCCCCGGGGATCGCGAATCTTCTGCCGCAGCTTGCTTCCGATTTCGTTGATGTTGATGGGGTCGTTTCCCAGGAACACCCGCTGGTCCTTGTTAATTGTGATGACCAGCCGTTCCTCTGTGATCTGCTTGACCGTTTTCGTCTTGGGAACACTCACGTCAATGCCTGACTGCAGCACCGGAGCAGTCACCATGAAGATGATCAGCAGCACGAGGACGACATCGACCAGTGGGGTGATATTGATGTCAGCCAGCGCGGTTTGCGTGCGGCCGTTGGAGGTCGTGAATGCCATCAGCGCCTCACGTCAGCCGTCATAGCGGCCGAGGCCTGGCTGTGTTCCACGGCATTCAGCACTTCCAGAGCGAAATCATCGCTCCGCGACGCAAATTCACGAATCGAAGCGCCGATCAGGTTGTAGGCGACGACGGCCGGGATAGCAGCTGCCAATCCTGCAGCAGTGGTAATGAGGGCTTCAGAAATGCCCGGAGCCACCGCACGCAGGGTTGCCGCCCCCGCGGTACCCAACCCGTGGAACGCATCGATAATGCCCCACACGGTTCCGAACAGGCCGACGAACGGCGTCACTGCAGCGGTAATCGCGAGCCAAGGGACATTGCGTTCGAGGCGTGTGATCTCTTCCGAAGCCCCGATCTGCATCCCGCGCTGAATCGAGACCAGGCTGCGCAAGCTACCGGTTGCCGCCGCTTGGCGCCGGTACTCTTCGTAGCCGCCTTCGAATACCCCGACCAGTGGACTCGGCTTGAATTGATCCGCGACCGCAGCAATGTCCTGCAGACGTTGCGCCTTGCGGAACGCCCGCACAAAGCGGCCGCTCTGCGCACGGGCTCGTCGCAGCAGGCTCCACTTGGTCAGGATGATTGCCCAGGAAACCAAGCTGAAAGCCAGCAATATCAGTAAAACCAGCTTGGCGACCGGACCTGTATTGGAAAGCATGTCGACGATCTCGCCGCCGACAAACACTACTAGAGAGGGAAACAATTCCATCGTGTTTTAGGAGAATGCCTCTTGTGATTATAGATGAACCAGGTGCCCAACTTTCCCACACGAACCCAATCTGGCAACGGAAGATTTTTTGGGGTGCACATCGGTTTTCAGCCTTCTCATTTTTGGCTGGGCCCACGCACTGCCCCATTTTCCGACTTCGGCCTGATCTGTGCCTCACTCAGCTTCGCCAGATTGGCGCACAACGTCCGAGAAGCCCGGGCGCTATTCCTGGCCAGACGTAGGACCTTTGGCCAAAGCCACGGACGCAGTGCCGCAAACAACGCGAAGCCGAATTCCGAAAACCGGCCGTTCTCGTCCACAAAGCGCTCCGTGTCTGGAAATTCAAAATCGCTTTCGTCGGAGATCGACTTCACGGCCCCGAAAGCAACACCCCGAGCCTCCGCTGCACGGCCTACGATGGCTGCTTCCATGTCCACAAACTGCGCTCCAAAGGCTTTCCGCAATCGAGTCTTCTGCGCAGGACTGGCAACCGATCCGAAACTTACCAGCACTCCCTCGCCGCCTGGGAGCTGAACGCGGCTGGAATCTCCGGCATCAATCACCACCGCTGGACGAACCACGTTCCCGACCTTCAACAGCGGATCGAGCGCCCCGGCAAATCCAGCGGAGTAGACAATTTCCGGAGAGAAAATGGAAATCACAGCTTCTGCGGCCCGCCGGGCTGCCGCTGCTCCTATTCCGCCGCACACGAGCACCACATCTTCTTTTTCAAAGAACCTGAATTGCCGTCCGTCGTGTTCGCGATCGCTCACCTGCCACTTTCTGACGAGCTCGCGCACTTCCCGCTCGAGCGCAGCCACGATCGCAACACTTCTTCTCGCAGCCTCAGGCATATCCGTTCGCCAGGAACCACTCCACCGCTCGCCGCAGAGCATCATCGACCGGAACAATCTTCCATCCTAGTTCCCGCTCCGCCTTGGCCGAACTCGCAAACATTTTTTTCTTTCCCATTCGCACCGTATCGATAGTTGCGCGTGGATCTCCGCCCAGCAAACGGCCGGTAACAATCTCGTCGACCACACCTGTCGCAAATGCGAAAAAATACGGAAGCTTCACCGTAGGTGACGGCAGTCCTGTGATATTCCCCAGCTTGTCGAGAATTTGTTTCAGAGTCAGGTCCTCTCCGCCGAGGATATACCGCTCGCCGGATCGCCCTTTCTCGAACGCAGCTACGTGTCCTCGTGCGCACTCCCTCACATCCACGAGATTCAGGCCCGTATCGACATATGCGGGGAATTTCCGTTTCAGGAAATCCAGAACGATTCGCCCAGTCGGAGTCGGTTTCACATCCTGTTCGCCAATAGGCGTGGTCGGATTGACCGTCACCACGTCCATGCCGCTGCGACCTGCCTCCATCGCCACCTGTTCCGCCATGAACTTCGAGCGCTTGTAGTGGCCAATCATGTCAGCCAGCGACACGGGCGAATCTTCATCAGCGGGATGCCTGTCAGAAGTGAATCCCATCGTGGCGACACTCGACGTGTAAACAACCCGCCGCACACCGCTTTTCCGTGCCGCCTCCAGAAGGGATCGCGTCCCCTCGACATTCGACCGGTACATTTCGTTCGGATCCCGCACCCACAGCCGATAGTCAGCCGCGACATGAAAGACCGTCTCGCAGCCCGAGATCGCCTTTTCTAGGGACACCGGATCGCGCAGATCCCCGACTGCTCGGTCGGCATTTAATCCCTCAAGATTCTTTAAATTGCTGGTAGGGCGCACCAGGAGACGCAGTTTCGCGCCTTGCTCGGAGAGAACACGTGCAACGTGGGAGCCGAGAAATCCGGTAGCGCCGGTGACGAAGGCAAGCATTCAGCACTCAGCATTCAGCACTCGGCCAAAGCTTGTCAATTGTTTCGGAAGCAAAACGGCTGAATACTGACCGCTGAGTGCTGATCGCTAATTCCCGTTCTTCTCCATCACCTTTGCATACGTCGTCAGCGCCAGCAGCGGGAAATACTGCCGATAAAGGTGATACGCCAGATAGAACACGCGTGGAAAGCCTGTTCCCGTATAGAACTTCTCATCCCAGGAACCATCCGCTTGCTGCGTCTTCATCAGGTATGCGATGCCGCGCGCCACGCAATCACTGCGAGTGTCACCAGCGGCTAGCAAGCCGAGAATCGCCCAAGCGGTCTGCGAGGGAGTGCTGTCACCCTGACCGCGCAGCGTCGGATCATCGTAAGATCCGACCGTCTCGCCCCATCCGCCGTCGGCGTTCTGGATCATGCGCAACCATTCAGCGCCCTGCTGAATGCAAGGCTCGTGCAGATCCATACCCATGGCCTCGAGTCCGCGCAACACCAGGGCCGTGCCGTAGATGTAGTTCACGCCCCAGCGTCCGAACCAACTGCCATCGGGCTCCTGTTCTTTGCGAATGAATTCAATGGCCTTCTTCACCGCCGGATGATTCTTGTCATATCCGTAGGTGGCAAGCATCTCGAGAATGCGCCCGGTGATATCAACTGTCGGCGGATCGAGCATTGCATTGTGGTCGGCAAACGGTACGTACTGAAAAACCATGCGGTCGTTGTTCTTATCGAATGACGCCCAGCCACCGTTCTTGCACTGCATCGACAGAATCCAGTCGATCGCGCGCTGTACGGACTCGCGTTGGTAACGCCCATTCGGATGCTCCACGCGGCTCAGCCCGAGGCAAACCATCGCGCTGTCATCGACATCGGGATAAAACTCATTGTTGAACTCGAAATACCATCCGCCCGGCTGTCCTTTGGGATTTTTCACTTTCCAATCGCCAACGTTGCGAACCTGTTTTTGCAGAATCCAGTCGGCGCACTTCACCATCCGCGGATCGTCGGCCGGAACTCCCGACTCACCCAAAGCGAACAGCGCATAGGCCGTATCCCACACCGGGGACATGCAAGGCTGCATCCGGAAGGTGTCTTCCTCTTCAATCCCAAGCTTCTCGAATTCATCCATCGCGCGAATCACCTGGGGATCATCCAGCGAATATCCCAGGCACCGCAGCGCGATGATTGAGTTCATGATCGACGGATAGATCGCTCCCAAGCCATCGCTCATCTCGAAGCGCTCGAGCATCCATTTCTCTGCGCTGTTCAATGCGATCGAACGCAGCGGACGCACGTGCACGCGCTCAAACCAGTGCGTAATACGATCGATGACCAGGAAGAAATTCCGCCAGGAAACCAGCTTCTTCGCCCAATGCAGGTGCATGCGCGACTTGCGCATGCCGCCGACAAAAAGCTCCTCGACTCCCACCTCGCCCGGGATCTTTTTGAACGGCTTTTTCGCGTAGCAGATCGAGAGCGGTACAAGGATCGCACGCGACCACGACGAAATTTCGTAGATGTTGAACCAGAACCACTTGGGAAACAGCACGATCTCCGGAGGAATCGCCGGAACCGCATCGTAGTCGTATTGTCCAAAAAAGCAGAGGTAAATTTTGGTGAAAGTATTGACTTCGGTGACGCCGCCCATGTCGAGAATCTTCTTGCGGGCGCGCTCCAAAGCTGGATGATCGGCCGTATACCCGGCCAGCTTCAATCCGAAATATGCCTTTACCGAAGCACTAATGTTGGAAGGACCACCAATGTAGATACTCCAGCCGCCGTCCTCGTTCTGATGGCGCAGAATGTAATTTGCGGCTTTTTGGAATCGCTCTGCACTGCCAGTTCCGAGCAACGTATGGAGCAGGATGTAATCAGACTCCAGCGTGGTATCCGCTTCGAGTTCCCCGCACCAGTAGCCGTCCTCTTCTTGCTCCGAGAAAAGGTACTTCCGCGCCGCAGCAATCGCCGCGCTCACGCGGCTGCCCAGTTCTTCGATTTTGCCGAAACGGAGCTGAGGATTAGAACCGAGTGACTCGGCAGCTAAACTGCCATCGGGGGAGTTGTTTTCCATTTACTGCTCCTTCTCACTCAGCCAAAAATCCTGATCCACCACGGAGACACTGAGACACGGAGTCATAAAACCTTTCTTACAACTCCGCCTCTCGTCAGCACTGACGAATTAAAGTTCAGAATGAGTCCAACCCTCTTACCAGTCATTTTGAGTAAGTAAGCAGCTGCGCTTCATGAACAGGCAGTACATGTTCCAGACACTTGATTTCGATGATCAGGACGTTTTCGATAAGCAGATCAAGCCGGTAGCCGCAATCCAGCTTGACTCCCTTGTATTGAACCGGAAGCGGCACTTGTCTCTCGAATCGGATGTTGCGCAATCTGAGTTCGTGGCAGAGGCACTCTTCGTACGCAGCTTCAAGAAGACCTGGCCCCAATGCACGGTGTACTTCAATGGCGGCGCCGATCACACCTTCAGTCAAATCTTCGTGAAGAAGTTTGCTCCGTGTCTCCGTGTCTCCGTGGTAAATCATACGTAATCAGTTCGCCGGAGCCGAGGCAATCGCCTCTACGATCTCCGGTGGTAGTCCGAAACGGACGTTCTCGGGCATGACTTCCAGTTCCTGCACGTTTCCAAACCCTTTATCGCGCAAGAAGGAAACAGTCTCTCCTACCAAATGTTCGGGAGCCGAAGCCCCGGCCGTCAGGGCAATTGTCTTCACGCCCTTCAGCCATTCAGGTTCAATGTCGTTGCAGCTGTCGATCAGGTGAGCATTGGTCCCTAAATTCCGGGCCACTTCTACCAGTCGGTTGGAGTTGGAACTGTTCTCAGAACCAACCACCAACAGCAGGTCGGCCTCAGACGCAACCTGCTTTACCGCGACCTGCCGATTCTCTGTCGCGTAACAGATGTCCTGTGCGGCCGGTCCCTTGATATTTGGGAACTTCTGCTTCAACGCAGCGATGATGTCTTTCGTCTCATCGAGGCTGAGAGTCGTCTGGGTGAGGTAAGCCACGCGATTGGGATCTGGCACGTCAAGCGCAGCGACCTGCTCAGGCGAGCCGACGACCTGGGTTACAAGCGGAGCTTCGCCCAACGTCCCGATCACCTCATCGTGATCTTTGTGCCCAATCAGAATCAGCGAATAGCCTTCTTTGGCGAACTTCACCGCCTCCACGTGGACCTTGGTCACCAGCGGACACGTAGCGTCGATCACGCGCAGCCCGCGCTTCGCGCTATGCTGCCGCACGTCGGGCGACACTCCATGCGCGCTGTAGATGATCCGCTCGCCATTGGGCACTTCGTCTTCACTGTCGACGAAAATTGCGCCCTTTCCGCGCAACTCCTCTACAACGAAGCTGTTATGGACGATCTCCTTGCGCACGTAAATCGGCGGTCCGAACGCCTCAAGCGCGATACGGACCACGTCGATCGCTCGTACGACGCCTGCGCAGAAACCCCGCGGTTTCAGCAATAACAATGTCTTCCCATCGGTATTGTCTAGAATTCCAGTCACGATATAAGCCGTCCCCTAAAACTCTGGCTTTAAAAGCTCGCCACCCCAGGCAAATCTGGCCTGCCTATTGGATGCAACCGCCCATATTGCGTACCCTCAGAGTACACAAACCCCTATTGTGGCAATAGCAATAAAGTACCGGAATGTACCCTCATGGTCAACGTAAACAACAGAAAGAGCGGGAATTAGCAGCGAACGGGGAGTTTCGAGCCCCTACTGGCGATTCTCCATCGCTGCCCACGCCTTTTGGGCGACCTCTCGTACCCGGCGGGCCTCCAACTGCGTAAACGTGCTTTCGAAGATGTCGTCTGGGGAGCCGATCGCTGGAACGTCCACCAGAAGCCCCAAGTCTTGATAGTAGCCGATCAACGGGGCTGTGCTGCGCTCGTAGGCTTCCAACCGCACTTGAATGGATTCAGGCCGGTCGTCTTCTCGCTGAAACAGCTTCCCGCCACAGTGATCGCAACGCCCTTCCTCTTTCGGCGGCCGCTGCAGCACGTGGTACACCGTTTTGCAATCCGCGCAAGTCCTGCGTCCACCAAGGCGCGCCGAGATCTCCTGAAAATCCAGTTGGTAGTTCACGACAGCCGAGAGTTTCAGGCACTCGTGATCCATCAACTTCTGAAGGGATTGCGCTTGCGCCAGAGTCCGCGGGAAGCCATCCAGGATGAACCCTCCCCGGCAATGCAAACATCTGCGCCGTTCCTGCACCATCTCCCAGACAATGGAGTCCGGTACAAGCTCGCCGCGCCGCATGTACGACTGGGCTTCTCTCATCGCAGGGCTCTGATCGCATGCCGCTTGGCTTCCGGCGGCACGAAACATATCTCCAGTCGACAAATGGCAGGCTCGCAATCGCCGGTTCAGCAGTTCAGCTTGCGTACCTTTTCCGACCCCTGGAGCGCCCAGCAGGATGAGCCTCCAAGGCACCAGGGCGCCTTCCGGCGTGGTATCGCATTGGGCGTTCGGTCCATGGAGCCAAGCAGCGCGGTTCGGAGGAATGCTCATACCCTGAATTTAGGTGTCCTCTGCACTGCGGGCTGTGACGCAAATCACAAACCCGCGAGCCTCAGAGCACAGCCTCTGACCCCATGGCCCACTCGTGCCCCCTGCTACCCTCCCCGTGCCATTGTGGTCCTATGCAAGCTGTTGCACTATGTTGGCGTCTTCCCAGACTCCCAGGTCAGCGAAGCAAAATGTTGGAACTAAGCCCAAGACGGACCGCCAATCCCCAGGCAAGGGTCGCCGGGGGAACCCAGCAATCGCGCAGACTTTTACTTGCGCTTGTGCTGCTGCTGGCTGCGCTTGCCTCCGTTTTGATCAAGGATCGTCAGTTCTGGTTCGGTTCACCCTCTAACATCATCGACGACGTTCCGGCTGGTTCGACTGCTGCTGCTCCGGTACAGTCCGCACCAGTTCCCAAGCCGTCCAGCCCCGTTCGCGCCGCCACGAAACATGTAGCAACGGTTACTGCCAAGGTTGAGCGTAAATCCGAAGAAGCACCCGCAGTCACCACGACCCGCACCGCGCTGGCTCCGCTGGACGTGGAAGTAGTCGCCGGCGATAAGCACCGCCGAGTTCGTCCGGGAAGCAACAGCGCGAAGCTGGAAATCACAAATCCTGCAGCCGCAGCACCCACTATCCAGGCTCCCACCAATGCCGCACAGCACCAGTCCATCTCCGAGGTGAACGAGCCCAGCTATCCACCGCTGGCGCAGCACATGAATGTGCAGGGATCGGTCGTGTTACAGGCCGTGATTGGATCCGACGGAACGATCGAGAATTTGCGAGTGATGAGCGGACCGGCAATTCTAGCTACCGCCGCACAGCAGGCCGTTCGTGAGTGGCACTTTAAACCGATCGTGCAGAACGGTCAGGCCGTCGAATCCAAGGCTACCATTACGGTGAACTTCACGATCCGAGTAGCGGATAATTCTGCGAATGCCACGATCGCGGAAAGCCTTCCTGAACGCACCCTCATTCTTACCCGCTAGCTTCGATCGATTTGTTCTTCCCTCAGCTTTTCAGAATCAGCGCTTTACCAGCTTGTACGTGTCGTTCAGATACGTGGAATTCTGGCCGCCGAAAATGAGCAGCTGATTGCTGTCGCTGTCATAGGCCATTCCATGCGACTCTCGCCACCATGGCGCATAAAGAGTCGGGACTGTCACCCAATTGTTGCCGGTCCAGGCCCATGTTGTGTTCCCCATGAACGCTCCGCCGAAAACGACCACTGCATTCAATCCGGGATCGAAAGCGGCGCCGGAGTAATACGTCCACGGCGGCTGCGTCGCAGGACTCTCCAACTTCCAGTTCGTTCCATCCCACGTCCAAGTATTGGTCGGGTTCAGATCTGACAGCCCACCGAACATCACGACCTTTTTGTGCGCCACATCGTTGGCGACGACAGCTGCTCCGCGTGCATAAGGGAAGGTCGACGGGTTCAGTTGTTGCCAGTCACTGCCGTTCCACTGCCACGTGATGTCTTGATAAAAGAAACCGTCCCATCCGCCGAACATCTCGGCGTGACCGTTGACTGGATCCGTAAACATCATCGGCAACGTGACTGCGTCGGGCACATGGGTCGGATTACCCTGGCTCCAACTCTCTGTGACTCCATCCCAGACCCACGTGTCTCCCAGATACTGATTTCCGTTGAAGCCGCCGAACATGATCAGGTTTCCGGTCACCTGATCGAATGTCATTGCTGCGGCTGCACGCACCGGAGGCGTATTCGCGGAGAATACTTGCGCCCACGTGGTGCCGTCGAACAACCATGTGTCGTCGTGATAACTGGTGCCGTCCCACCCGCCGAAGGAAACGACTTTCTTGCTGATCGGATCGTAAGCCATCGCCACAGAAGAAAGAGCAGGCGGACTCGCCGGTGGATTCATCTTGACCCACGCTGGAGTCTTTGCGGCGAACGATGAGACGGTTCCAAAAGTTAGCGTCGCTAACACGCTGATCGCAATGCGTCTGAGCATAGGGGAATTGAACATTTGGGGATTTTCTTTCTTGTCGAAGATTTTTGGGCAAAACGGGCTTACTTATAGCAAATTGTGTTGCCTCCGGATAGAGACCAACGCCCCTAATTCTTCAAACACGTAAGCGCTGTACTGTTATTCAAATTCCTGTACGGCCAGTGCTCGCTCGCCGCGGATTCTGCATGGGATTGTTCCCAACGTAATGCACAGGAGGAGGCGGGAGTGAATAACTCAGGCGTTGGCCTTGATCATTTGTTCGGCATGCTTGCGGGAAGTTTCGGTCAGTTTTGCGCCGCTCAGCATCCGTGCCACTTCTTCGGTGCGCTCGTCTCCACGAACAAGCCGGATGCTGGTCTTCGTACGTCCGCTCGATTCCCGTTTTTCGATGACATAGTGCTGATCGCCAAAGGTAGCAATCTGAGGAAGGTGCGTAACACACAAAACCTGGTTGGCACGGGAAAGCGCCTTCAATTTTTTCCCGACCGCCTCCGCAGCCCGGCCGCCGATGCCCGTATCAATTTCGTCGAAAACAAGAGTCTTTTGGATGCCCCATCCTTGTCTCCGCGTTCTTTGCGGAGACAGGGTAGGATTTTTGACTTCCTTTCCCGCGTCTACGCTCGCCTTCAGCGCAAGCATCACACGCGAGAGCTCTCCTCCGGAGGCGATGTGCTCCAGTTGCCGCATCGGCTCTCCGGGATTCGTCGAGATCATGTACACGACTTGATCGATTCCCGACGAGGTCCAGTTCCCTTCTTCTTCCGATTGGGCTTTGTCGATGCGAAACGCAGACTTCATCGCGAGGTCGTTGATCTCCGCCTCAACCAACTTCTCTAATTTTCGAGCAGAATCCGAACGCCTTTTGGAAAGAGTGCGCGCGACTCGCAGATATTCCTCTGCAGCCTTGGCCAATTCCGTGCGCAGTTGCTGCAGGATTTCGTCTTTGTTCTCAAGTTCGGAAAGCTTGCGCGCGACATCCGCGCCGAACTGAATCACGTCATCGAGCGTTGGACCATATTTCCGCTTCAAACGATCGATCGATGCCAGCCGGTCTTCCACCTCTGCCAGATGTTCCGGAGAGGCCTGGATGCCTCCGGCATAGTCACGCAGGCTCGCACCTACGTCCTCCACGCTGATACGAGCCGACTCCAAAGCGGCCAATGCGTCCTGAAATTTCGGCTCGTAGCGGGCCAACTCCTCCAGTTGCTTCTGAGCGCCACGAAGTGTAGCAGCCGTCGCCCCATTTCCTTCGTAGAGCAGATCGAACGCATTCATCGCGGCGTTGTAGATCTTTTCGGCGTTGGCAAGAACGCGCTTTTCCGATTCCAGCCGCTCATCTTCGCCGCTTTGCAGCTTCGCTTCTTCGATCTCGCGCTTCTGAAACATCCATAGATCAACCAGCCGCAGACGATCTTGCTCGCCTTGCTCAAGTTCGTCTATGCGCGTGCGGATCTCTCTCCATTTCACAAACGCAGCGCCGACCGGCTCCAGATCGACATTTGCAAAAGCGTCGAGCAACTCGAGGCGCGCCGGCCCATCGAACGACAGGATCGATTCATTCTGCGCGTGAATTACGGCCAGATATGGCGAGAGTTGCTTCAGAACTGAAACCGTGGCCGGTTGGTTATTGACGAAGACCCGTCCTTTGCCGCCTGCCGCGATCTCTCGCCGCAAGATCACCGATCCATCACTGGATTCATCCAGCCCGTTCGCATCCAGGATTTTTGCAACCGCTTTCTCTGCCGCGCCCGCGACTTCAAACACGGAAGAAATAACGGCTCGGTCCGCACCCGAACGGATCACGTCACTCGAAGCCTTCTCTCCCAAAAGCAAAACGAGTGCATCAATCAGGATCGACTTGCCCGCCCCCGTTTCTCCGGTCAGCAAGTTCAATCCCGGCCCAAACTCCACCATCAGATTGTCGATGACCGCGTAGTTTTCAAGCCGCAGTTCAATCAGCACATGCTGTCCTGGGAAACGAAAGTTCAGCGCAGCATAGCACGAAAATGTTGAGGGAAGTCGACTTGCAGGCTTGGTTGCTTCTAGCACCAGTTCTCTTGGTATGATCATCTAACATTCATTCATGGCCATAGCCGGACACTACTCGGTCGAGACCGATTCACATTCCATTCCAAGAACCATGCAGTCTGCGGTCTATCGTGGCATCAATGATGTCCGCCTGGAGTCCGTACCCGTTCCCCAGATCGGCCCCGGCGAGGTGCTCGTACGCGTTCACTCTTGTGGCGTCTGCGGTACGGACCTGAAGAAGATATCAACCGGGTCGCATTCCGCTCCCCGGATCTTCGGCCACGAAACTTCCGGCATGGTCGCAGCCGTCGGAGAGGGTGTTCACCAATACCGCCCGGGTGATCGAGTCATGGTCTTCCACCACATCCCGTGCCGGGACTGCTTCTACTGCCGCAATAAGACCTTCGCCCAGTGCGCTACCTACAGGAAAGTTGGCTGCACCGCCGGGTTCGAGCCCTCCGGGGGCGGCTTCGCTGAGTATGTGCGCGTCATGGACTGGATCGTCCAGCACGGCACAGTTCGCATTCCAGACGGCGTTTCTTACGAGCAGGCATGCTTCGTCGAACCCGTCAATACCTGCCTTAAGGGTATTTATGCCTTGAACTTACGCCCAGGGGAGAAGGTGTTAACGATTGGGCAAGGCCCCATCGGCATCATACTGAGCGTACTGGCCCGGAAAAGTGGGGCCACCTTAATTACTTCCGATTTGTATCCCGAGAGGCTTAAAATAGGGTCAAGTTTCGGATTAGACCTTACAATCGAGGCTTCACGTGTAAATGTAATCGAACGCGTCCGCGAATTGACAGACGGACGCGGAGCCGACGCCGTAATTCTGGCGGTCGGCGGGAATTCCTTGATTCGCACCGCAATGGATGCGGCCCGCCCTGGGGGCCGGATATTGTTATTCGCGCAGACACAACACGGGGAGGCGGTCATTGATCCTGCCGCAATTTGTGTCGACGAGAAGACCTTGGTGGGTTCCTACAGTGCATCGGTTGATTTGCAGGAAGAGTCAGTGCGTTTTGTGATGAATCGCGAGATGGATCTGCAACGGCTGGTCAGCCATCGCTTTCCTCTTTCCCAAGGCCCTGAGGCCTTGGAACTGGCTGCCCATCCGCAACCCTCGTCCATGAAGATCGTGATTCAGCCCGGTAGTGCTTGGGAAGGAAACCAGCAGTGAACGGAAAAATGACGGCTGCCGTCCTGTACGGCAAAGAAGACCTCAAGATCGAAAAGGTACCCATCCCACGCGTGGGAGAGGGCGAGGTTCTCGTTAAAGTCCAGGTCGCGTTGACCTGCGGCACCGATCTCAAGGTGTATCAGCGCGGCTATCACGCCCGCATGATCGTGCCGCCCGCACTGTTCGGGCATGAGTTGGCGGGTGTCGTCGAAGAGGTTGGGGCTGGAGTCAACGGCTTCAAGAAAGGCATGCGCGTCGTAGCGCTCAACTCCGCGCCCTGCCAGATGTGCTTCTACTGCTCCAAACACCAGGAGAATCTCTGCGAGGATCTGCTCTTCAACAACGGAGCTTACGCCGAGTACATCCGCGTGCCCCGCCGCATTGTTGAAGCGAACATGCTGGTCATACCCACAAACGTCAGCTTTGAAGACGCGGCCATGACCGAACCTCTGGCTTGCGTATTGCGCGGCTTGCACGAAACTGGCGTCGAGATCGGTGATACCGTCGCCATTCTCGGTGGAGGCCCCATCGGGTTAATGTTTGTCCAGGTCGCTCGTGCCATCGGCTGCAACGTAGTCTCCGTCGTGAAGAGAGATGGTCAGGTTGAGGCAGCCCGCCAGATGGGAGCTCACGAGATTATTCAGACCACGAAGACGTCCAACGTCGTGGACGCCGTCCGCGCACTCTCTCCGCAAAAGCGCGGTTGCGATGTCGTTATCGAGGCCGTCGGCAAACCGGAAGCCTGGGAATGGGCCGTGGACATGGTCCGCAAAGGCGGCACCGTAAATTTCTTCGGCGGATGCGCCAGCGGCACGAAAGTTCAACTCGAAACCAACCGCCTGCACTATTCCGAGATCACGCTGAAAGCCACGTTCCATCACACACCGGAGACGGTTCGCCGTGCCTTCGGATTGATTGCCGCCAAGAAGATTCGTCCGACAGACTACATCACCGGCGAAGCGCCCCTTTCACGTCTCCAACAGGTCCTTCGCCACATGTTGAACCGCGGCGGCGACATCAAGACGGCGATTATCCCGGGACACTAGGAAAACTGATGATTGTTGATTGTTGATTGGAAACCGAAAGATGGATGCTATGTGCCTTTGTTCAACAATCATCAATCAACCATCAAAACTGCCTCTTCACCTGTGAACCACGCCGCCACTCAAAACTCGGCATCCTTCGGCTGGAGCCGGCTTCCCTCTTCCTACGCCATCCCGGCGACCGCACCCACCATCGATGATGCCCGTGATTACTGCGCTCGTCTTGCGCGCACTCACTACGAGAATTTTTCTGTGGCAAGCTGGTTTCTTCCTCGAAATCTGCGGCAGCATTTCTTCAATGTGTACGCCTACTGCCGAATCTCCGACGATTTGGGTGATGAGGTTGGAGACACAAAGGCTTCCCTGGAACTCCTGCATCAATGGCAATGTGAACTCGATGCCTGCTACGAGGGGTCGCCGAAACATCCCGTGTTCGTAGCCTTGGCTGAAACGGTCCGCAAATTCGAGATCCCCAAACACGAGTTCGCGGACCTGCTCACAGCCTTTCGCCAGGACCAGACCATCACGCGTTTTGAGACGTTCGACGATGTTCTCGGTTACTGCCACTACTCTGCGAACCCAGTCGGACATCTCGTCCTCTATCTCTGCGGATATCGGGATTCCGAACGCCAGCAGCTTTCAGATTTCACCTGCACCGCGCTTCAACTCGCGAACTTTTGGCAGGATGTCAGCGTTGATTATCAGAAAGGACGGGTCTATCTCCCTCTCGAAGATCTTCGCCATTTCGGAGTTGCCGAAGACGATATCGCCAGAAAGCAGAACACGCCCGCATTTTGCGAGATGATGAAGTTTGAAGTCGAGCGTGCCCGCGATTGGTTCCATCGCGGCCTCCCGCTAGTCTCCAAAGTTGATCGCGAACTCGCGATCGACCTCGACCTGTTCAGCCGCGGTGGGCTCGAAATCTTGAACGCAATCGAGAAGCAAGGATACGCCGTCTTGGGCAACCGACCGGCGATCTCCACAATTCGCAAACTGGCGCTCGTTGCGCATGCTGCGATGGCGAAGCTCTTCGGTCGCTCGGGAGAAATCTCGTGATGAGTGTCGGCGCGCAGCAGGTGCCTGTTCCGTGGACTCCCGCCCCACCGCAACTCGTGATGGCCTATTCCGTCTGCAAGGGCATTACCCGGCAGGCAGCCAAGAACTTCTATTACGCTTTCATGGTATTGCCGCGACGCAAGCGCGAAGCTCTCTGCGCTGTTTACGCGTTCATGCGTCGCTGCGACGATATTACGGACGATCCCAAGCTGAGCCCGCCAGAGCGCCGCCAGCAACTCGAGAGCTGGCTCGATGCCCTGCACCGCGTTCAGCAAGGCCAACCCACCGACGACGCCATACTGCTCGCGCTGACCGATGCCCAGCGCCGCTATACCATCCCTGCAGGGTTGCTCGACGAACTCGCTCACGGCACCGCCATGGACGTGGAAGAAACGGACGCCCCGAATGGGCTAGCCATCCACTATCCCACGTTCGAAGATCTTCGCCTGTATTGTTACCGCGTCGCGTCGGTCGTTGGACTTGTCTGCATTCATGTCTTCGGATATCGCGATCCTGCGGCGGAGGCTCTGGCCGAACGTACCGGCCTCGCCTTTCAGCTGACCAATATCATCCGTGATGTCAAGGAAGACGCCGGCATGAGCCGTGTGTACTTGCCGGATGAGGATCTCGCCAAGTTCGGTTTGTCTCTAGATGACGTTCTCACGCCGGATGCAGCGAAGCTTCGTCCAGTATTGCAACTCGAGGCCGACCGCGCCCGTGAATTCTATGCTTCCGGGGATCAACTGATTTCTTACGTCTCGGAAGACAGCCAGCCCGCTCTCTGGGTTTTGATTACCATTTACCGAAGCCTGCTGGAAAAAATTGCGCTGAAGCAGTACGACGTCTTCACAACCCGCATCGCCTTAAGCACGTGGGAAAAGCTGCGTATCCTGGGGAAAGGTTTTCTCAGACGCCTGACATGATGAAGTTGGGTTGTCATCCTGAAGCGTGTGCTTTTGGCGCTGAAGGATCCGGGCGAGCCGCGCGAAGCGTCGCGCTGTCTGCGACGCAATAATCGCACGCTTGGCTCGCTTCCTTATCAGACTCCGATCGATGCCTACATCCTCTCAACCCACTGTCGCCATCGCTGGAGGCGGTCTCGCCGGACTCGCCGCCGCTTGCGCTTTGTCCAACGTGGGTTTCCGCGTAACTCTATTCGAAAAGCGCCCGTTCCTCGGTGGCCGCGCCTCTTCCTGGGAGCACCCCGGCACCGGAGAAGTCGTCGACAACTGCCAGCACGTCCTCTTTCGCGTCTGTACGAATCTGGTGGAGTTCTACGAGCGCATCGGCGTAGCGGATCAGATTCGCTGGTTCGATCAGATGAACTTCATCGAACCCGGCGGACGGATTTCGGTGATGAAGTCCTCCTTCCTTCCTGCGCCCATGCATACCGCCCCTTCATTCCTGAACTTCTCTTTCCTGAGTGCTGCCGATAAGCTTGCGATTACCCGCGCGCTGATCCCACTAACTCTTACCAAGCAGCCTGATAACGGCCGCTCTTTTCGCGAATGGCTCGACCGTCACGGGCAGACCGAACACGCTATTTCCCGCTTCTGGCATCCGATTCTCATCAGCGCCTTGAGCGAAGAACTCGATCGGATTTCCGTCCCCGCCGCAGCTCAGGTCGTGCGCGAGTCCATGAAGTCTCCCGAGGCGCGCCATATGGGCGTGCCTATAATTCCTCTCACCGATCTCTACAACGCCGCTGGAGACTATATTCGCGCTCGCGAAGGCAGTCTGCACTTCCGTGAACCCATCGCGGGATTCGCGGCTGACTCCTCGCAAGTTCGAGTCTTTCGGCGAAATGGCACGGATAAAAATGGGAGCGACGCACTTCTCGCCGATTTTGCGAGAAGTGGGAATCCAGAGGTCCGAAGCGGCGATGCCTTTGACTACCTGATTCTGGCTCTTCCCTTCGATGCTCTCGATTCCGTTTTGCCCAAAACTCCCGAGAGCACATCGATCCGGGAGAAGATTGCCAGATTTGAGAATTCCCCTATCACGGGCATTCACCTATGGTTTGATCGCCAGATTTCCGATCTGGACCATGCGGTCTTGCTCGATCGCACCATTCAATGGATGTTTCACAAATCTCGCCTGCAGCCCATGCGAGCAAAAAGCGAGAACGGAAACGGCGGCAGCTACATCGAGCTTGTGGTCAGTTCATCCAAGACGCTCATCGACAAGTCCCGCAGCGAGATCGTCGATTTGGCTCTCGAGGAAGTCAGGGAGTTCTTTCCCGCCGCCCGCGAAGCCACGCTCCTGAAGTCCACTGTCATCAAGGAAGTGAATGCCACCTACTCCCCGCGTCCCGGCATTGATGCTTTCCGGCCGACGCCGGTTACGCCTTGGCCGCGCGTTTTCCTTGCCGGTGATTGGACCGCGACCGGGTGGCCCGCCACCATGGAAGGCGCCGTTCGCAGCGGATATCTCGCGGCAGAAGCGCTTACTCGGGCTGCTGGTCAGGCCCAGAGTTTTCTTTCACCGGATATCTCGGCCAGCGGCCTGATGAGCCTTTTCCACTGACCGCCGCGTTAGAGTCGTCTCACGAAGGGAACCGTTGCACCCCCATACCGATTCTCTCCTCTACATCCAGCAGTAACTAAACCGCTCTGCCCGCCACGCCGATACACATGGCATGGACGGATGTAACATCGAACCGCGTACAGTCCTATGGGCGATGGCTGAGGTCGCATGGGAGGACGCGAACGGCACTTCGCTTCGCACTCCCGCAACCCTCGAAGACACGTCTCCATCGGGCGCTTGCGTCCGTGTCTCCCGTCCATTCCGCGTCGGATCTCGCGTCACCGTCAAATGGCATCGGGAGCAGTTCTCGGCCGTCGCAAGAAACTGCCGAAAAGATGGGAAGGATTTCCTCCTCGGTGTGAGGCGGGAGAACGACGTCATCCATCCACCGACCGCTCAGGAGGCCAAACCCCTCTCACGAAGCGATTCGAACGTGAAACTCGGCGGGACATCCTCAAAAGTCGAACACAGCGCCAACTCTCCGCCGCCAAACCTGCGCCGTTGGATCGAGCATCCCGGCGCGTCGCCAGCTGCCGAAAGGAAACCTATGCCGCAAAAAACATTTTTGACGCAGTTCTGGCGCCGCCCGCCGGACGGAGACGCGCCGCCCAAATCTACATCAACGGAGGCTCCAGTGAACAAGCCCACCACCCGCCCCATGGAAAGCCCGAGCCGCCCACAAGGCGACCTGCTCGCTTACGAAGATATTTACCGCGCTGCCGGGATCCTCAGCCCCGGTTCCGGGTACGGCATTCATAAAGTCGTGGACATGCTCAACAGCGAGCGTATTCGCGACCTCTCCAAAGACGTCAAACGTGCCTCTGTTCTTATGGCGCTCGACGCTGCCGGAATTTCTGCCGACGACCTTCTAACCGACGCAACACGCCGTCAGAATGCCTTGAATTCCTACGAAGCCGCTCAGCGCAAGCAATTGGAAGACTTTGAGGCCCGCAAGGCCCAAGAGAATGCCCGCGTTGAGGAGGAACTGGAAAAGATCCGCGCGCACTATGCGCAACGAATTCAGAACAACCTCGATCAGGTAGCAAAGGAAAAAGACGCGCTCCACAATTGGCAAATGGCAATGCAGCATGAGAGCCAACGAATTGCCGAGGTAATCGAACTCTGCGGAAAGCCGATGGCGAACAGCAAAGCAATGAGTGCAACGGCCACAGCAGCGGGCGCGTCTGCCGGATCGCTCGTCTCTCCGGATTCGAATCAGACGCTTCGCCCAAGTTCGATAGCCAAGGACTAGTGCTCTGCCGAAGCTTGCTTCACTCGTCTGCATGCGACCAGGATTCTGGTCCAGGGCTGATCATCCAGTCGGCTGATCTGCACCACAGGATGGCTATAGGTTGTGTCGTGGATAAACTGGCCATCCCCGATGTACATCCCCGTGTGCGTAATGTTCTTCATCGACGAACCGAAGAACAGCAGGTCTCCCGGTTGCAGATCTGCGCGTTCCACCGGTTGCACTCCGCTCCAGGCTGCCTGCAGATCGGCATCACGTGGCATGATGATTCCGCGCAACCGCACCAGCATTTGGGTGAATCCGGAACAATCGAACCCAAAACTCGACCTTCCTCCCCAGAGATAAGGAAATCCTAAAAAGCGCTTCCCGAGCTCAATCGATTCAGGAATCGTCAAAGGCTTCGGATCGGCCACTATGTCACCAGACTGGATCCACGCATTCGTCTGACCCGGAAGCCTTACCTGCAACCAGCGATCGGGATCCGCTTTGACTGCTTTGCCCTTTTCTGGGGCCTTCTCTGGCACCAGTTCCAGCTTCGTTTCGAACGGAACTGTGATGACCGGCTTGTGTTTCGTCACGTCGGGTTCCGCGTATATGTTCGCGAAGATACTCTCGACCTGTACGGTCGGACCTGCTGTCGCATAACCATCCCCAGTCAGGACGGTCCGAAGATAGCGGCTGGGGGTCCAGCCCCGGTAACGGTCGGCTGTCTGAATCCTCGACCACTCCCCCCGCGCCTCGAGCAACTTGACGTTGTTTCCGTACATGGCCTGCGAGACAACGTCGGATTTCTCGGTCGGCTTTGAGTACATATTCGCCACCGGCACAACCACAACATGCACGGCATTTTTGGCCGAAGCTAAGAGCGTAAAGAAGAGGAAAAACGCGATTTGAGCCTGAGCAGCCGCCCGGATCCGATTCATTCGCATATTCAACATTTCGCTAACAGCATACAACGTGCATGGAAACAAACACATACTGAGTTTTCTCCGTCAGACATTGCCGCTCGGACAGAAACACTCATCTGTGTGCGGCAAGTCACAGACTTCCCGCGCAGTCGGAACTAGCTTGTAATCGCCACTTTCCAAGTGGAAATGAGCGCCGGGTATCCTACCCAACCGCTCTCTTGCAGCTCACTCCCGCGGCAAGTGGAAGACAGAGGAGGTTTCCTATGCCCCTCGACAGCCTGGAATTCCGTACATCCCTTCAAAAGCTCCTCATCGCTCTGATCGTAATCCTCGTCCCGGTCACAATATTCGGTTTCTACGTGGCGCTACAGGGCGACAATCACATACGCCAGGCGAACGGTGAAGCTTTCCGCTCGCTCACACTCACGGCCGCAGAATTCACCTCAGATTACATTGCCGATTGTGTGGAGGATGTCAGTGCCATCGCGAATACTCCGGATATCATTCGATCGGTGGCCACCGCCAATCGTCAGTACGAACATCTCTCTGACGACGCAATCCTTGCCAAAGTCTCTGGGATCGACGAACACTGGGATTCCGCCGAAACCGACGCGATCTCGGCCAAGATCCTGACTTCCGATCCGGCCCGCTACTTGCGACGGCTGCGTGAACTCAACCCAACCCTGCTGAAGATCACTGTAGCCGACCTCGCCGGCTCGACGGTCGCTGCTACCGATCGCCCTGCTCATTACAGCCAGACCGACCGCGACCTGTGGCGGGCCCTATCCTCCGGAGGAATGGGCTCGATTCACGTCTCCGACCTGCGCTACGACGACCAGAACCGGCTCTACTATCTGAGCCTCGCATACCCGATTTTGCAGGAAGGAACCGGCAGGTTCATCGGTGCGGTTACCGCCACCGTGAATCTCTCTCCGATGTTCGCTCAGCTAAATCGGCACCAAATCGGTCGCACCGGACGTCTGTTCCTGGTGCGCGATGATGGAATGGTCATCGAGTCGCCCGGCGGCGTGAGCCCACTCATGAGAATCAAGTCGGAAGAATATGCCGCCATTCGCGACGCGCTCGGAACGCTGCGCGGGCGCCAGGCCGGGTACGTCTTCGCGACTCTTTCTAACCGCCAGTCCTATCTGATCGGCTTTGCCGACGTCGGATTGAAAGATGCGTATCCCAACCTGCCCTGGATCGTGCTGGCCAGCCAGGAAACGCGCGAGGTGACCGGCCCAGTACGAAACATGGTCGGCTTCGCCCTCGCACTGGTGATTCTGGCTTTCCTGATCCTGTCGTTGCTCGCCGCCTACGTCTTCCTGCACACCAAGCAGGAGATCGATGACATCGAAACGCCGGAGGACAAGGAAAAATATGCCCTGGTGTGAATTGAGCGGATGTGTTTGCTAGGTTGATTGCCAGAAAACGGAACGCCCGGTACTGTTCACTTCGCTGGCTTGGAGCCTGAACCCACATAGAAGCGATACGTGTACTTCCAGCGAAACTCCTGTCCGGCGGGGATTCTAATTTTGATATAGGGCTCGGGAGCAACTACCGCCCGGACTGCCCAAACTCCAACGTTCGCCAGCGGACGGTCTCCGTTTATCTCTACACCTGCACCCGTCTTGCGGTTCTCCACATTGATTCTGTAGTCGGCAGCAGAATCGCCAAAGCCGCTGATTTCCGTGTAAAAGGTATCGCTGCCTTTGAACTCCTTGGTGAACACAAGTTCGTTCCCGCGGATCTCGGCCAGTCCGGCGAGTGATTGTGTCACCTTCGGCGTAAACGCAAACCGGATCGACACGTCAGGACTCGTCGACTGATGATCGATGGTCAGGAAATTGTGATCGTAGACCTGCGTCTCAATCGTCTTCTGGCCAGTGTTCACGAGGTGGTGCTCGATGGTCATCACCGGTTCGTTCTTCGCGAAACGAACCGTCTTTGTATAGCTGTAGCCGTATCCCGCGCCGCAATCGACGGCCTGCGAAAACTCGATCCAGTCCCCACCGCTCTTCATGGCCCGTTTGCCGATATTCAGAATCGGATAGTTGGTGTACGAGCTGTACGGCGCCTGGTCAATCTTGCGCAACGAACCGACCCCAATCTTGCAGAACGGGTCTCCCGGCTTTGCTTCTTCATATCCGAGTACAGTTCCGTCGGGGTGGCTGATGAACTCCTCAACGGGACCGCTCGCCGCACTGGCAACCCCAGCTTCGACTGGATTCCCGATCACCACATCAGAAACTGCCGGATCGAATTTTTCAAAAAACGGCCCGAAGTAGGTGTGTCCGTTGTATTCCAGGGCGCCAATCACTCCAGCCCAGTCGAAACGCATACCGCGGTAAAACCCGTGTTGCTCGTCCGGAAGATAGATCTTTGCGCGCAAGATCCCATTGGAAATTTCCTTCTGAGGATAAGAACCCGGGTAGGTCTGCGCCCACACTAAACCGGCGAATACCGAACATATGAGAACGAGAAGCAGGGAGAAAACTTTCCACCCGAACGGAATCGCGAACACAAGTGCCTCCGGCGTAACAACGTCCTTTGATTCAAGGGGATTTTATGCCAATCTCTGCTTCGGCGAGGGTTTCTAGCAATGCAACAATATATACGGCAGATTTGGCTGCCCTCCCCCAGGGATTCGAACCCCGATATGCTGATCCAGTTCAGCTTTTCCCGCTTACAGGTGAGATTCATCGCTTTGTCGCCTTCTTCTGCCGCTTCTGCCGCGGCTTGCGAATCAGAGGCGCCGGGGACGTAACAGCGCTTCTGCTCCAGAGCGAGCAGAAACGTTTTGACCGCTTCGACCCTGTAGATAATTTTTTTGCCGAATTTCACGAATGGAATTTTGGCGCGTCCGGCTCGCCGTTCATCAGCCAAACCGCGTTCGGTGCGACCCAACGCAGAAGCTAGTTGCCCTTCGAACATGTAGCCCAAAGAAAGCAATTCAGTCGAGTCGGGCGTAGTGGGAGAAACTTGGGAAGGTATTTCAGGTGTGGCCGTCGCGTTCAGAGACCTCCGAAGGAATTTCGCCTTCGTTGGTCCGCTCGGACCTCCAGTAATAGATCAATGAGAGCAGAACTGACCCCGAATTGCAACCACTTTATTACGGTTGCTTTCGCCAGACTTTTTGCTAGACTTTCCCGTCTTCCCCTAGGTTGGGACTCTGGAAAATGGCGGTTGCCATCTTCTCGAAGTTCTCCAATGCCTGCGTTACTTCTGTGTATTCAGGTTCTTTCATATGCCAAGTCTCTTTGAGCGTATAACGTCTTTCCCAGAGAAAGTCATCGCAGAACTGAAGCAAATCAATGACGGACTGGCAGAAATACATCGCACCTACAAAAGCACACAAGAAAAAAACAAAGTCCAGCCAGTAGTCGTGAATACCACCCTGTCCTGTCCGAAGACAGAGGAAGCAGAAGATAAACGTCACCGCGGCAAAGTTGAAGCTTTTCAAGACAAGTACATTTTTACTCAGATTGCGGGGCTGCTCGTCACTCTCATTATCGCTGCCGCTACTTTCTTGTCTGCTATGGCCGCCAAGGATGCGGCCTCCGCCTCTAATGAGCAAGCGAAAGCGGCTTGGAAGAATATAGAATTGACTAGCAAAAACATCGATCTTACCGTTGAAACCTTCAGAAAAGATCAGCGAGCATGGATCGGACCCGCGCAGCACGGCCCAATAAACATTAGCCCAGGTTCTCCGTTGACTATAGAGATCATTGTGCAAAACTATGGGAAGACTCCAGCTCTCAAGTTTGAATCGCACAGCTGGTTACTTGATCATGCCACTGGAAGTCCTCCTAATTTTGCAGTTGCCCCTCGTTCTCGCGTCAGCAGCAGCGATGTTCTTTATCCTGGCATGCAGATTTCGCTTATTCCAAGCACTCAGGGTCAGAAGATTACCGCTGAGCAAGTTGCCGCATTCCAATCTGGTAAGCGCACCCTCTACGTATTCGGCGATTTGAGCTACAACGATGTTTTTGGAAGTGCTCACCGAAGCACATTCTGCCTCTACCTTGAACCGACCTTGAAGGGTTTATTGACCTGCTCGACCTACAATGCCGCTAACTAGCCTGATGCCCTTTAGATAGTCGGCTCAGCGACAAGACTGCTACCAGCACTGCTACCAGCTGGGAAACCTAAAAAATTGCCTTTTTGGGAAGAATCGCTGAAAACCCTTGCTGGATGCCGCTTTTAAGGTTGGCTGCCCCCCAGGGATTCGAACCCCGATATGCTGATCCAGAGTCAGCTGTCCTGCCGTTGAACGAGGGGGCAGTTGGATCGAAATAGCCCGACACTGCGGCTCTTTTTGATTTTATGGGTCTCGCGAAAAACGGTCAACACTCAACACCAAAGCCGTCGCCCACGATATTCCACCAGGGAGCCACAGAGACACGGGGTAGAGATTCAAATGGTTCCTCCGTGACTCGGTGGCTCCGTGGTGGAATTTATTCAGCGGTAAAATTAAGGGTTGCCAGTGGACCAAACACCTATGAACATCGCGACCGAAATTCACGCGCCCGCCGCCGACTATGCTGAACTTGCCCGCCGCCCGCTTGATGCCGATCAATGCGCGCTGGTGGTCATCGACATCCAGCAGAAACTGTTGCCGCCGATTTACCACAAGGATCAATTGGTAAAGAACTCGCAGCTTCTTATTCGCGCCGCCGGGATTCTGAAAATTCCCACCCTGCTCAGCACCCAGTATGCAAGAGGACTCGGGTCCACCGTTCCTGAGATCGCTTCCCTGCTTACAGGAACCGAGGCGGTCGACAAGACCCTGTTTTCCTGCTTTGGTAGCGACGCATTCTGCGCCTCGCTCAAGCGCCTGCCCGGTCAGCGAAATACGCTGCTTCTATGCGGAATGGAGAGCCATATCTGCGTCACTCAGACGGCTCTCGGTGCGTTACGCGAAGGATATCTGGTTCACGTCGCGTCTGACGCCGTCAGTTCGCGAACGGAATGGAACTGGAAAATCGGCCTCGACCGTATGCGCGCCGCCGGAGCGGTGATCTCTTCCACCGAGATGATGGTCTATGAACTGATGCGCTCGTCGTCATCGGCAGCGTTCAAGGAGTTGCTGTCGCATTTGAAGGGGTAGAGAAGCAGGTTTCAAAGCGAAAAGCAATCAAGCCGCTGCTGGTTCCAGCAGGATCACTAATTTCCCAAAAATCCCATCAGGCCGGGTGTGTGTTGAAACCTTGAAACTTTGAAACCTGCGCTTGCCTAAGCTTCGGTCTGCTCGGCTGGTTCGGCTTCCTTCTTCTTCACCCGGACCACCGTGATCTTCGCGAAGCCTTCCTGGAAGGATGGCGCCTTGAGCTTCGCTGCCATCCGGCGCATAACGTCTTCCGGCACAACACGGTCACGCCGTTGATGCCGTTCAATGCATACCTCCAGCGGAACGTCGAAGAAGACGGCGTGGACTTCGTAGTTATAGTCCTTGGCCAGTTTGATCCAGTGCTGGCGCTCTTGCGGCGTCAGATTGGTTGCGTCCACATAATTCATCGGACGCTTCGCGATCAGCCGCGCCTTGAGCATGGAACGAAGATTCGAAAACACGAGATCCTGAAATCGCTGCTCGCGAACATCGTCAAAGAGCAACGATCGCATCATGTCGCTCGAAAGTGGAGCCAGATTGTGGCGTTTGAACCATGTGCTCTTGCCTGAACCAGGCAGCCCGATGGCCAGTACGACAATTCCTTTGGGCGCTCGTGCCGAGGCTGTGGGCACAACCGTAGGAGGCGCAGCTTGCTGAGGCGCGGAAGCTTCAGCTCCAGGCTCTGCCGTCGCCGCCTCGGGCTCGTCCGTTTCAGGCTCGGCCGTCTCGGCGGGCTCCGTTGGTGCGCCGGGAATCCCCTTGGGAGTAAATGCCTCGGCCACAGCCTGCTCGCGGCCACGTCCGCCGCGCCCGCGACCACCGCGGCGGCGGCGCCCGCGGCGTTGTCCGCCCGCGGAGCCTTGTGCTCGCGACGGCTGCCTTTTTTCGCTGGCAGCTGGCTCTTCCGCGATTGGTTGCGATTCGAATTCACTCTGGCCCGCAACGTTTTCTACCGCTTCGTTCTGGCTCACCTGGGGTTCATCTCTTGCTGGCTCGGCGGCATCGAAATAGGCCGGCTGCAGCGGCGGTGGCGCCGCCTGACTTTCCTGCTCCGCTGTTTTTTTCTTGCGACGCTGTAAGCGATCGCGCATCCATTTACGCATGTTCAGGCTTGTAACACAGATTGCCCGCTAAGAGCAATCTGCAGAGCCACTTGCGAACCACGAATGGTAAACGAGTCTCTGCCCGTGAGAGCCGGAAAGATCCTAAAATGTCAGCTATGGCAAGCCAGATCCCGTCCGCTATCCTCGGTCATAAATACATCTCGCTCACCACGTTTCGCAAGACCGGAGCGGGCGTTCGAACACCTGTCTGGTTCGGAGAAGAGGACGGGAAGCTCTATGTCATGACCCGAAGCGACATGGGAAAGACCAAGCGCATTCGCAACAACCCGCAGGTGAAAATTGCGCCGTGCACGATCAGGGGGAAAGTGATCGGACCGGAATTTGCCGCAACAGCACGCATCCTGCCGGCTGTGGAACATCATCGTGCCCGTCAAGCAATCAACCGAAAATATTGGATGGCTCGAATCCCGCTGATCTGGAGGAGAACGGATACGTACTTCGAAATCAGCTTCGAGTAATCAGTCACTATCTGACCCAGAGTCGTCACTATCTCACCGAGCGAACTTGTGATTCCGAAGCGCGAAGCCGCGGGGAATCTGCTCTCGCGTGCACCGGATGGTGCCTCGGAAAGCGATTCTCCGCCGTTTTAAATGAAACAACTTGCTGGGAACCGAGCCAATACCCCGACTCCTCTCCTATCTGCGAATCGATTTCACCGCTAGAATGTTTGAAATGTCCACACAAACTTGGAATCCTTCCCGCTATGCCGCGAACGCCGCATTTGTCCCTGCGCTTGGCCAGCCGGTGCTCGAGTTGCTTCAGCCTCGATCGGGCGAGCGCATCCTCGATCTCGGTTGCGGCGATGGCATACTGACGCAAAAACTGGCAGCCACGGGAGCAGAAGTCGTGGGGGTCGACAGTTCCCCAGAAATGGTAGCCGCCGCCCGCCAGCGTGGACTTGACGCCAGAGTAATGGACGCGACCAAGTTGACCTTCGAACACGAATTCGACGCGGTTTTTTCAAACGCAGCGTTGCACTGGATCAAAGATGCACCCGATGCCGCCATCGCAAGCGCCTACCGCGCTCTGCGTCGTCCCGGCCGGTTCGTGGGCGAGATGGGCGGACATGGATGCGTCGCGGCGGTCGTGTTAGCTCTCATCGTCGGATTGGAAAAACGAGGAATCAAGAACGCAGCCAGTATCTGTCCGTGGTACTTTCCGACCGTGGACGATTACAGCTCGCGCCTGGAACGCGCGGGATTTGTGGCAGAGAGCGTCCAACTTATTCCGCGTCCCACACCCTTGCCGTCCGGCATGCGGGGTTGGCTCGAAACTTTCGCGAACCCATTTTGCGCCGCATTACCTGAAGCAGAGAGAGAAGATTACCTGGAAGAGGGTACTCAGCTGCTACGATCTGTGCTCAGCGACGAGAAAGGGCGCTGGACCGCTGATTACATGCGCCTACGCTTTATAGCCCGGAAGCAATAACTCCTCAAGCGATTTGCGAATTGGTGATAACTCTGGCCGCTTTTTGTCATTCCGACCGGCGAATGCCGCGAGGAATCTGCTGTCGCGTGCAGTTAGTACGCTGCCGGCCAAAAGCAGATTCCTCCCTTCGGGAGGAATGACAGAACTGTCAGGAACGATTACCAGATGCCAGTAGTCAGATACTCGTGAATCGAGTTTGCGGCGCGGCGTCCGGCTCCCATTGCCAAGATGACAGTCGCAGCGCCCGTCACAATATCGCCGCCCGCAAACACGCCTTTTCTGGTCGTCCGCTGATTCTCTTCACTCGCCTGGATGTACCCGCGCTTGTTCGTCCCGAGCCCGGGGGTTGTGCTCTGCACGATCGGATTGGCGCTGGTGCCGATCGCGATAATCGCCACCGAGAGCGGCAACTCAAATTCCGAGCCTTCCTTCGGCACCGGACGCCTGCGTCCCGAAGCATCCGGCTCACCCAGCTCCATGCGTACGCATCGTGCGGCTTTGAGCCATCCCTTGCCGTCGGATAAGAACTCCACGGGAGCGGTCAGCATCTGAAAGTCGATGCCTTCCTGCTGCGAGTGGTGTGCTTCCTCAGCTCGTGCCGGCATCTCCGCGTCGCTCCGTCGATAGATGACGTATGCCTTTTCGGCTCCGAGCCGCAGGGCGGAGCGAATCGCATCCAAGGCCGTGTTTCCGCCGCCAATGACGGCTACGTGTTTTCCATGGAGATCGAGCATAGGCTCGTCATACACCGGGAACTTGTATGCCTTCATCAGGTTGATGCGTGTGAGGAATTCATTCGCCGAATACACACCGTTCAGGTGCTCCCCCGGAATGTTCATGAATTGCGGAAGCCCGGCACCCGTGCCGATGTAAATAGCGTCGAATCCTTCTTCTTCCAGAAGTTCGTCGATGGTCACGGTGCGGCCTACGACCACGTCCGTTTCAAACTCGACGCCCATCTCGCGCATGTAGTCGATCTGCTCGCGTACGATCTGCTTGGGGAGCCGGAATTCAGGGATTCCGTAGACCAACACCCCGCCGATCTCGTGCAGCGCCTCGAAAACGCGTACCTTGTGGCCTTTCTGGATCAAATCGCCCGCCACGGTAAGTCCGGACGGGCCGCTGCCAACCACAGCTACTTTCTTCCCCGTCGGCTGCGCATGAGGCACAATGTGCGTTCCCATCCGTTGCTCATAGTCCGCGACAAATCGTTCCAGATACCCGATGCCTAATGGCTTTACTTTTTTCGAAAGCAGGCACTTCCCTTCGCACTGATCCTCCTGCGGGCAGACGCGTCCAGTGACCGCTGGCAGCACGTTGGCCTCGCGGATTTTGGCGGCCGCACCGAGAAAGTCTCCAATGACGATTCGCTGCACGAACTCCTTCACATCAATGCCAACTGGACAGTTATCCGTGCACGTCGGCTTGGCACATTCCAGGCACCGCAGCGCTTCCTGCTGAGCCAACTCGGCGCTGTAGCCGAGATTCACTTCTTCAAAGTTATGAGCGCGTGCTTGTGGCGTTTGCTCAGGCATAAGTTGGCGCGGAACTTTGATTCGGTCTTTGGGTGAGAGCGGATTTTTCGATTTGCTCGCAGTCGGGCTCATTTCCGTTCTCCTTCTGTAGAGCAGGCTCCTACGCAGGCAGGTTCGCTTTCCCGGCTGTGTTTGTAGTCCTCCATCGATTGCTGCTCAGCAGCGCGATACATCGAGTTCCGCTGCACCAGAACTTCGAAATTCACCCTGTGCGCATCGAACTCCGGCCCATCTACACAGGCGAACTCACTTTTGCCGTCGATCAGAACGCGGCATCCGCCACACATTCCCGTGCCGTCGATCATGATCGGATTCAGGCTGACCACGGTGTGAATATTCTCCTTTCGTGTAAGTTCCGAGACGGCCTTCATCATCACAATCGGGCCCACAGCCACAACCAGATCGATGCGCGTGCCATTCTCGATCAACTGCCGCAGTTTGTCGGTGACGAAGCCCTTGTCGGCGTAGCTGCCGTCGTCGGTAGTAATCAGCAGAGCGTCGCTGACCTCCCGCATTTCTTTTTCGAGAATCACCAGTTCCTTGTTGCGCGCGCCGACAATCGAGATCACACGATTTCCCGCACGCTTTAGTGCCGACGCAGTCGGATACGCCATTGCCGTACCGACGCCTCCACCAACCACAACGACCGTCCCGTAGTTGGCGATTTCCGAGGGTTTCCCAAGCGGGCCGACTACATCCAGAATCGAGTCACCGGTTTCCAGAGAATTGAGAAGAGTCGTAGTCTTCCCTGCGGACTGGACGACGATATTGAGAGTGCCCTTCTCCGGATCGGAGTTTTCAATGGTGACCGGGATGCGCTCGCCTTCCTCGTAAATCCGCAGGATGACAAACTGCCCCGGCTTCTGTTTACGCGCGATCCGGGGCGCTTCAATAACAAAGCGCTTGATCCCGGGCGCAAGGAATTGTGCGTGGATGATTTTGAACACAGGCGCTCCCCAAAAACAGATGTATGCCGACACTTCGATTGTGTCTGGGATCACATTGAAAGGGCTGTGATCAAGGTCACACAACGGCGTGCGGAGATTGCCTCGACCAGGTCGCGTAATGTCATATTGTACGATTAATGACACGCTGATAGACTAGTGTCATGGCAACAGCAAAGGCAATTACTGTTCCGACCGAAGTCAGGCTCAAGCTGAATGAGAACGGACGTGTCGTGATCCCACTCGAATTCCGTCGAGCGCTGGGCGTCCAAGCGGGGGATGAAGTCATACTAAGCTGGAAAGACGATGAAATTCGCATCACTACAATGCAGCGGCGACTCGAACGCGCTCAACGGCGTGCACGGCAGTATGTCAAACCGGGCGTCTCCCTTGTCGATGAGTTGATCGCTGAAAGGCGTGAGGCGGCCAAGCGTGAACTCGAATAGAGCTGTGCTGGACGCCTCCGCCGTTCTTGCCGTGATTCAACAGGAGGCGGGATGGGACAAGCTTCCAAAATTCTTGCTTGAATCCGCCGCCGTTAGCACGGTCAACCTTGCGGAAGTCCAGAGCAAACTTGTGATCAGGGGTTGGACTCCAGAGGATGCGTGGGACGACGCTACTGCCGTCGTCCGAGAGGTTTTCGCGTTTACCCCGGAACACGCCCGCAATACCGGCAGCCTCATCGTACAGACTCGCTCTTCAGGGCTATCCTTAGGAGACCGTGCTTGCCTGGCGTTAGCGTTGGAATTGAATGCTCCGGTGTACACCGCGGATCGATCTTGGAAGAATTTGAAGTTGGCGATTCCCATTCACGTGATCCGCTGATCAATCCCTTTCCGGCTTGAAGATCACTCCCTGCCCGGTGCGGCTATTCATCACTACGTGTGGCGAGTGCTGCAGTTGCAGATGCCGGACGCATTCCCTCTCTTCCAATGCAGGCTGCTCCGCCAGCCACTGCCAGTCGAGTGAACCTTCGCCCGCATCCGGATTCACCGTGAAGTAGCCCACTTGAAATGCCGTGAGGTTTTGGAAGAAGTGACTGCCTTGGGAGGGCGTAACGCGAAAATCGCGGAACCCTGCCTCAACGATCACGCGCGCGCCGGAGATCTCGTCCCACTCGACCGGAATCCCCAGCCAAGGATCGTTGGATCCCCACCGCCCGACGCCGATCAGAAGATACGGCCGATTCTCACCGCTGAGTTTTGCGTTGAAGTAAGCGACGGCTTGGGCGACCGGTTGGCTGCGGCTGCGCTCGAAGCGCTGCGAATCTACGACAACGATGTCGTGCAGATTGTCGATTCGACCATTGCCGAGAACCTTGGTGCTCTGACAAACCAGTTGTGATGCATCGACATTTCCCACGTCCAGATCCTGATGGTCGCGCGCCAGGGTCAGAGGCCTGATCTGAAGAAAGCCGAACTCAGCCGGTTCTTCCCCACCCGGCAGACGCACGGCGAATTCGATTTCCACCGGATTTCCCAGCGCGTCCTCACCCGCCCGTACCAGCGCCTCCAAAATCGGGGCAATGGGAAACACTCCATGCTTGAGCATGGGAGCGAAGGTCACGACGCGCGGTCCTGGGCGGCTCAACCCATCGTAGACGGCGTGATTATCGGCAGAATAGGTCGAAGCGACGGCATGAAGTGTTCCGTCCGCCTCGGCCACATCGAGACCAAATCGCATCTCCCGCAGGTGTCCCGGCCCGCCGTGTGGAACTCCATCGAGTTCGAGAGCGCAGAACTCGGTCTGCGTGTTGGCAAGGATGTCTTCCACCGATGAGAACTGCAGCAGATTTTGTGGATAGCGCGGGCAGAAGCTGATGCACTTGCCTCCATCCACAACCGTGCGGCCAAGCCCGAGTGCGATCGCCGCAATGCCATCCGAATATGTCATTGGCTCGATGGGATAGAAGTTGTGAGAACGAACCACTCCTGAGAAGTCTGGATAGAACCGCTGTTCGTGAAGCGCGCCCACGACCTGCTGCAGAATCACGGCCATCTTTTCTTCTTCCAAGCGGTAGGGCGTAGCTCGAACATACGCTTTGGCGTGCTGGCTGAAAGTGGAAGCGTAGATACGCTTGATCGCCTCGGAAAGCTCATCCAGCCGCGTTTCAAAGCTCGCCTGCTGGTTGCCCAGCATAAAGGTCTCGTAAACGCCGGTGAAAGGCTGGTACTGAGAGTCCTCGAGCAGGCTGGAGGAACGCACCGCCAGTGGGTAGCGGACTTCCTCTAGAAAAGCCTTCAAATTTTGAGTGAGTTCACTGGGCAGTGACGACTCGAGAAAGCGCTGCTGGATCTCGTTGTCGTCATCACAATGCAACGCGAAGTCGCTCAGATTGTTCTCCGCCAGAAACTCGTCGAACATGTCGGTTGCGATCACGACCGCGGGAGGAACCGAAATGCGCACTCCAGGAAAGCGCTTCGCAATCCGCCGCGTGCGCAGTAGATGACGGACGAAGGCCAGCCCACGCGCCTTGCCTCCCAAAGAGCCAGAACCAATGCGGAGAAAACTCGATTGCGACGGCTTGAACGTGTCGGCTTTGAAGTCTCCGATCAGGACTTCATTCTGTTCGCGGCGGTAGTCGTTGATCGATTCGATCAGATCCCGGCGCAGGTGTTCGGGGCCATTGAAATCCGACACCTTCCGGGGGCGCAACTTGGCGGCCAAAGCAAATTCTGTGCGCGCCATCAGCCAATGCGAGAAATGATTGCGCTGCGCGTGATACATCAGGCTGTCAGGAGGCACGGTCTGCAGCAGTTCTTCGAGTTCATTCAGATCCTTGGCGCGTCCCACTTCGCGCTGGTCGGGCATACGAAACACGAAATCGCCGAATCCGAACTGATCGGTAAGAATGCGCCGCAGATCTTTCAACAGCGTGGGCGAACGCTTGCGCAGAAAGGAATACCCTTCCGCGTGGGCGCGCGGCCGGAACTCGGTACGGCTGGTCTGCAGCACCACCGGAACGTCGGGCGTGAGACTCTTCACCATCCGCGCCAGTTCAAAACCAGCCTCAGGACTCAGCTTGCCGTCCCACGGAAACTCGACGTCCGAAACGATGCCGAAAATGTAGTCGCGATATTGCTGCACCAGTTCGGCCGCTTCTTCGAAGCTTGAGGTCAGCAGAATCTTGGGCCTTGCCTGCATGCGCACCAGCTTGTGCGCGACGTTGATGCCTTCCTGAATGACGCGGCGCGATTGCTTAATGAGCTCGGTGTAAATGACAGGCAAAAAGGAGGAGTAGTAGCGGATGTTGTCTTCCACCACCAGCAGCACGGGAACGCCCATGGCGCGTGTGTCGTGCAGCACGTTGAACTTGTCTTCGATGTACTTCACAATCGCAATCAGGATGCGAGCGGTTCCCTGCCACAGAAACACCCGGTCGATGTCGCTTACCGGATTTCGCGCGACGAAGTTCTTGATCTCGCGGTAGTCATAGCCAAGTACAACGACAGGCACGTCGAGTCCGGCTTCGCGCACCTTGCGGGCGAGATCGGCGGCGTTCGTATCGCCGACAGTCAGATTTGTGACGATGAGGTTGAATTGCGGATGTGCCTTTGCCAGATCGAGCGCTTCGGCGCAGCTCGATACGTGCGTGATTCCCGGAACTTGGTGCAGGTTCAGTTCGAGCGATTCATCGATCAGCAGTTCGTTGAGCCGTCCGTCTTCGCGCAAGATGAACGAATCGTAAAGACTCGAGACCAGAAGAATGTTCTGCACCCGAAACGGCATGAGATTCTCGAAGCCTTCAAAGCGCTCTTCGGCGTCGAGAATCGGCTCGGCGATGGGACGGATGATCATGGCGGCCGCAGACAGGTAATCATACTCGCGCCCAAGTCTCCTATAGCGTTACAGATCACCTGATAACGTGACCCGGCGCAATTATAGATTCCCGGACTCGCACCCCATTTCGCGGGAGTTGGCGATTGCCGCGGGGCCATCGCGTACTATGTCAGTCCTCCGCGCGAATTCAAGACCTCAAAGAGTCACTTATTTAGGCGTGAATCGGAATTCTCGACCCTTTATGTAATTTTCGTGGTTCCCTCACGTCTACTATGTTGGAACTCTGTGGGCACAGTATCCTTTGGGAACGGCACCATGCGATTACCTTTTCTAGTACTTCACATCTGCGCTGGCATCGTCGGCCTGCTTTCAGGAACTCTGGCCATGTCGTTCCGCAAGGGGTCGCAGGCACATCGCACGTCAGGGAATGTTTTCGTTGCCTCGATGCTGATGATGGGAGCGTGTGCCTCGTATCTGGCGGTGCTGAAACATCAGACCAATAATGTCTTCGGCGGCTTTCTGACGTTTTACCTCATCCTGACTGCATGGCTGGCAGGACGCCGCCAACAACAGACCCCTGGTGCTTTCGATTGGGCGGCGCTCGCTATGGGTTTGGCAATCGGCGTCAGCCTTCTTACGCTCGGTGTGCGCGTAATGCGTGGCATCGATCCCCTTCAGCCGGGAGTCCCGCTCGGCATGTATTTCTTCATGGGAACGATTCCTTTAGTGGCCGCCGCTGGAGACATTCGCATGCTCGCGCGGGGCGGGATCTCAGGAAAGCCGCGTCTCATCCGGCATCTCTGGCGGATGTGCTTCGGGCTCTTCATCGCCACAGGTTCGTTCTTTCTCGGCCAGCAACAGGTTTTTCCCCTCGCGGTCCGCAAGCAGTACATTCTCGGCCCACTAGCGATCTTGCCTCTCGTGATGCTCGTCTACTGGATGTTGCGCATTTCTCTCGCCAAACGCCTGCTGAGCAGCTTTGTGCTGAGCAGGCCGGAGAGCACGTAGACTCCTTGCCCTGTAGAGGTTTGGCATCAATACAATATCCGCACCCGCTCATTCGTCTACACAATTGATGGACGAAGCGGCCAGCCTCGATCCGATGGCAGTCGAACGGATGTCACAGGAGAACGACAGGCGCATTTCCGACGTCGTTAAGCGCGAGCGTTCGCGCCTGCTGAATTTCATTCGCCGCAACGCACCCGACCCAGACGACGCGGAAGACATTCTGCAGGACGTGTTCTACCGCCTGGTCGAGGCGAATCGCCTGCTGATGCCGATCGAGCACATTACCGGGTGGCTTTATCGTGTCGCTCGCAACCGCATCACGGATCTCTTTCGCAAGAAAGAGCCGCAGAATTTCAGCGATATTGACGCTGAAGATGAGGACGGCTTGTCCTTCGAAGACTTGCTGCCCTCTCCCGATGCGGGCCCCGACGCGATCTATGTCCGAAAGCTGGTCTTGGACGAACTGAAGCGGGCGCTCGCGGAATTGCCAAAAGAGCAGCGCGAGGTCTTCATCGCGCAGGAGTTCGAGGGTCAGAGCTTCAGTGAGATTTCAGAAAAGACCGGCGTCAGCGTGAACACGCTGCTGTCGCGAAAAAGATATGCCGTGCTGCGTCTGCGCGAACGATTGCAGCGCGTGTACGACGAATACGGCTTCTAGGGCTGGCTTCTAGCCAAAACGGGAAGCTAGGAGCTAGCAGCTAGAAGCTGGTAAGGCAAGGAGGACGTATGAGACGAAGATGGTATTGGATCGCCCCACTCGCAATCATTGCGATTCCACTTTTTCTATTCATTGGCGGAGAAGTGGTGATGCGATTATGGAATTGGCTCCTGCCGCCGCTTTTCGGCTGGCGCACGCTTGGATTCTGGCAAGCACTGGGACTGCTTGCGCTCTGTCGCATTCTGTTCGGGGGACTCGGCCACCACGGCGGCCCACGTCCGAACCGGGGATGGAGGAATCGCTGCAAACGCATGACTCCCGAGGAGCGCGACAAATTCCGGCATGCCATGACCGAAGGATTCGAGTTCGGATCAACCGGCAGCGTAAAGCCTGGGGTGTAATCGTGTCGGACAAAGGGACCATCGGTGACCGCGGGAACGCTGGCCTGTATGCAGCCGGTCAGGTTGTCCGCAGGAAGACCTCGTCCCGCTCTTTCGAGACGCTCTTAGCGAGAAACAGGCACGGCTCGAACCCCATTGGCCGCCGTCAATTTCGTGCTCTCTATCGGGAAGCTAAACCGGTTTAGCTTTGGGATGCATCTCATTGCAGCACAATAAGTTATAGGGTTTTATTTACACACCCCTTGAGGCCAGAAGGGAGCTTATTTTCAACGCGTTAGGTAGGCTATGCACGACAAACAGTGCAGCGGTGACCCGGTCGAGGTCTTGACATTTTGGACCTCAGGAAAACATGGGTTATTGCATTTGCGAAGGCGGAAGCGGCCACTTTCCTGGTTTCCGAGCCAAATATATCGTTCTGCAGCCCCGCCTCATGCGCATTTTGCTCCGGAAAACCGCGGCGTCGAAGGAGCGCACAGTCTCGAAGCCAGCCGCATGAAAACTTTTTTTGATTTCGCTGGACGTCCAGCAAATCTCCTCTACTTTCTCGTGGCGGCGCTGCCAAAATTTTCCTTCACGACTGAATATTTCGATGTCGCACCACGCGCGGTCGAATTTAGCCGTGTGGCCATTGCGCATGACGACGGCGAGAGCCCTGGCTTTTCCATCCAGACGTTGCCCGTCCAATACTTCTTGAATGAACCAGCGTTGTTCACGTCGAAAAAGAAATATCCGCCAGGACGCAATGCCCGGTGCACCGATCGCGCAACTTTCAACAGATCAGCTTTGTGCGAAATGTGATTCACCGCATCGTATTCGCAGAGCACCAGGTCGACCTGCTCCGGCAAGCGGAAACTTCGCATGTCAGCTCGCAGCACGTGCACGGGTAAATTCGCTTCCCGCACTTTCTGGCGGGCAAGCCTGCACATCTGGGCGGATAGATCAACCGCGTACACACGGATTCCCCGTCGCGCGAGCGTGACAGCGGTCGTTCCCGTTCCGCATGCGAGATCACAAGCAGTCTGGACGCGGGGCAGAATGTCTCGCAGGACATGCTCCCGGCACTTATCGATCGGAGATCGAAACGGCAGGAAAAGCTGGTCGTAGTACTTCGCCAGCCAGTGATACGGTCTGTTCATGCAATTCCCCCAAAGTTAGAAATCCCCACCCTGTCCCGGCTCCGGACGCGGGTGGGGATTTTTCAGGAGAAAAGAAACAACTACACGAGGCCCTGATCCAGCATGGCGTTCGCGACTTTCACGAAGCCGCCGATGTTGGCGCCGTTCACCAGGTTGCCGGGCGTGCCGTACTTCTCGGCCGTTTCGTAGCAGTTCTGGTGGATGGCGATCATGATCTTGTGCAGACGGTCGTCCACTTCCTCGCGGGTCCAGCTCAGCCGTGCGCTGTTCTGGGCCATTTCGAGGCCAGACGTGGCCACGCCGCCGGCATTGGCAGCCTTGGCCGGTCCGTACAGGACCTTGGCATCCAGGAACATCTTGGTCGCTTCGAGCGTGGACGGCATGTTCGCGCCCTCGGCCACCAGCTTGCACCCGTTCTTGAGCAGGTTCGCCGCGTCTTTCGCGGTGATTTCGTTCTGCGTCGCGCTCGGGAACGCGCAGTCCGCCTTGATGTTCCACAGCGGATTGTGCTCCAGCTTGATGTCTGTCGGCATGAAGATCGCTTTCTTGAACTTGTCGGCGTATTCGCGGATGCGACCACGCTTCACGTTCTTCAACTCCATGATGTAGGCGAGCTTTTCGCGATCGATGCCATCGGGATCGTACACAACGCCGTTCGAATCGGATGCCGTAACCGGCTTGGCGCCGAAATCAAGCAGCTTCTCGATGGTGTATTGTGAGACATTGCCGCTGCCCGAAACCAGGCAGAGCTTGCCTTCCAGCGTGTCTTTGCGCGTCTTCAGCATCTCGTTCGCGAAATAGACGCAGCCGTAGCCCGTGGCTTCCGGACGAATCAGCGATCCGCCCCAGCCCAGGCCCTTGCCCGTCAGCACGCCGGTGAATTCATTGCGCAGCCGCTTGTACTGACCGAAGAGGTATCCGATCTCGCGTCCGCCTACGCCAATGTCGCCGGCCGGAACGTCGGTGTCCGGTCCGATATGGCGCTGCAGTTCGGTCATGAAGCTCTGGCAGAAGCGCATCACTTCGTTGTCACTCTTGCCCTTGGGATCGAAATCGCTTCCGCCCTTGCCGCCGCCCATGGGCAGCGTGGTCAGCGAATTCTTGAACACTTGTTCAAAAGCCAGGAACTTCAGGATGCCGAGATTCACACTCGGGTGGAACCGGAGTCCGCCCTTGTAGGGGCCGATGGCGCTGTTCATCTCAATGCGGAATCCACGGTTCACTTGAATGTTGCCCTGGTCGTCAAACCACGGCACGCGGAACATGAGAACGCGCTCGGGCTCGACCACGCGCTCGAGCAATCGTGCGGACTGATATTCGGGATGCTTTGCAAGGACCAACCTGAGAGAGTCGAACACTTCGGCGACCGCCTGATGGAACTCGGGCTCGGCGGGGTTCTTCGCTTTCACACTGATCATCACAGATTCAATGTAGTCCCCCGGAACCTTGATTCCTGGGGGTGTCATAACGGCCATAGGCTTACCTCCGTAGGTACGACGTAAAAAGCATAATGCCGTTCTCCATCTTTGTGGGTGCTAATCGGCGTGGCAGTGACAATTCTCACGACCGTGCGTGATGGCGGTCACCTCATTTGCAAGGCATGCAGAATCAACAACATACCTTACTAAGAGGCTTTACTAGAGGGGATCAAAGTGATGCCTCCCGAGGTTTCTGCGTAGGATAGAGTGCGCATGGGAAGATCGATTTGCAATCATTGATTGCAGTGATATCATTGCTGGCATGGCCAGCATTACGATCCGCAACTTGGATGAAGCGACCAAGCGCAAGCTGAAAATTCGCGCCGCTACCAACGGACGGTCGATGGAGCAGGAGGCTCGCGAGATTTTGAAGACCGTGCTGGCGCAATCCGCAAAGAAGAAAGCGAACATGGCCGAGCGCATCCGCGAGATTTTCGGACCTTTGGGCGGTGTGGAGCTAGAAGGACTTCCTCGCGAGGCCATTCCCGACCCGGATTGGCTGGCAGAGCGGGAGTAGCGCTCTGCAGAGCTTCCTGCTTGAGAAGGCCGTTCATTGAGCTAAAGAGCAATCCGCGCTGGATGGATGTGACAATCGATCTGATCTCCGTGACTCAGTGCCTCCGTGGTGGAAGTCAACGTAGCGCATGATCATTCTTGCGACCAGCATCGTTGCTGAACTGATGCGCCCGACACCAGAGCCGCGCGTGCTGCGCTGGTTCAGCAGCCAAACCGCGGAAGACCTGCACATCACCACCGTCACGATGGCGGAGATTCTCTACGGCATCGAACTCATTTCCACGAGCAGACGCCGCGAAGCGGTGCGCGCCGCCGCAGAAAAGATGTTCGAAACGGTGTTCGGGGATCGCATCCTGACATTTGAGGATCGGGCGGCCCACACGTTCTCACAGATTGCATCCTCGCGCAGGCGCCAAGGGAAACCGATGTCGGAATTCGATGCGCAGATCGCGGCGATCACGCGCGTGCACGGAGCGACGCTCGCCACGCGCAATCCATATGTGTTTGAAGGCTGTGGTGTGAGGCTGGTGAATCCGTGGGAAGGGTAGCGCCAAGGCCGCTCTCATTTGGTAATCCTGAGCGAAGCGAAGCACCTATGCACTTTGCGGCCGCTGGCAGGCTGCAGAGGTCCTTCGCGGCAAAAGATGCCGCTCAGGATGACAAGGCATTGAGAACTGCTAGCAGATTCTCGGCAGCTGTTCGCCGCTGAGCATGTCCACCACCCGATTCCCGCCGATACGGCTTTGTAGAACTACCGTACGGCCCGGACTTTCTTCCACTCTGCCGACGCGCACCGCCCCCTGCGATACCTCAATCTTCTTCATCACTTCAAGTGCGGTATCGGCTTGCGCGGCTGGAACGAATACCGCGAAACGCCCTTCATTCGCCACATACAGCGGATCCAGCCCAAGAATTTCGCAGGCGCCTTGCACGGTCTCATTCACAGGGATGAGCGCTTCTTCCAGCTTGATGCAAATCTTGCGATCGGAAGCGATCTCGTTCAAAGTCGTTGCCAGACCTCCGCGCGTGAGATCCCGCAAACAGTGAACGTCTATGCCAGCAGTCAGCAGCGCTTCGACCGCAGGCCACACATTCGCGCAATCGGTGAGAATCGGCGATTCGAATTCCAGGCCTTCGCGCACGGAGAGAATCGCGATTCCGTGGCGGCCGAGATCTCCGCTGACGATCACTGCGTCGCCGGGCTGGACTGAGGATGGGCCGATTGCGGTTTTCACGTTCCGCTCGATCACACCAATGCCCGACGTGTTCACGAAAATACCGTCACCCTTGCCTTTGTCGACTACCTTCGTATCGCCGGTGACGAGCTTCACGTTGGCATTCGCCGCAGCCTGCTGCATGGAGCTAACCACCGTGCGCAGCGTCTCCATCTCAAGCCCTTCTTCGAGAATGAATCCTGCACTGAGATAAAGCGGCCGCGCCCCACACATAGCCAGATCGTTGACCGTGCCGTTCACCGCCAGATCACCGATGTTGCCTCCTGGAAAAATGAGAGGGCGAACTACAAAAGAATCCGTAGTGAAGGCCAGGCGCGCTCCGTTTACGGGGACAACCGCGCCGTCGTGGCGCTGTTCAAGAGCATCGTTCGCAAACGCGGGGATAAAGATTTTCTCGATCAGCTGATGCGTGAGGCGTCCACCGCCTCCGTGAGCCAGCACGATGCGGTCGTCAGCGACTCGCGGGACGGGACAACTCAGGTTGAACGCTGGTGGTTTGGCGTCTGCCATAGTGATAGTAGGCCGCGCACGCGCCTTCCGACGATACCATGGGGGCGCCGAGCGGATTCTCGGGCGTGCACTTCACGGCAAACGCGGCGCATTCGTGCGGCTTCTTGATGCCTTGCAGGATCAGTCCGCTGATGCACTCGGGCGACTCCTTTGCAGGCTCGCCGCTAAACGGGAAACGCCGGTTAGCATCATATTTCTGAAAGCGCCCGCGAAGCTGAAAGCCGCTGGCCGGAATTTCACCCAGTCCTCGCCATTGCCGCGGGCTGACTTCGAACACTTCCGTGATTGTCTTTTGCGCGGGACGATTCCCTTCCCGCCGCACCGCGCGCGTGTACTGATTTTCGACCTGATGCCGGCCCTCCTCCAGTTGGCAGGCCACCATGTGAATGCCTTCGAGCAGATCGAGCGGCTCGAATCCGGTCACGACGATGGGAACTTTGTACTTCTCTGCGATCGGGAAATATCCTTCGAATCCCATGATCGTGCACACGTGACCCGCCGCCAAAAATCCTTTGACGACGCAGTTTTCTGAGGAAAGAAGTGCTTCCATCGCGGGAGGAACCAGCACGTGGGAAACGAGCAGAGAGAAGTTTTCCACGCCGTCGTGATCGGCCTGCCATGCGGCCATGGCGTTGGCCGGTGCGGTCGTTTCGAATCCGACCGCGAAGAACACAACCTGCTTCTGCGGATTCTGTTTTGCCAGCTTCAGCGCATCCAAAGGCGAGTAAACGATGCGGACGTCAGCGCCTTCTGCTTTTGCATCAAACAGGCTCTTCGACGATCCCGGGACCCGAAGCATGTCGCCGAATGAGCAGAAGATCGCATCCGGACGCTGCGCGATCGCAACGGCTTTATCGATCAATTCAATCGGAGTGACGCACACCGGACAGCCGGGGCCGTGCACCAGCGTGATTTCTTTGGGCAGCAGGTCTTCGAGGCCGCTCTTGACGATGGTGTGAGTCTGGCCGCCGCAGATTTCCATGATAGTCCACGGACGGGTGACCTTCTTCCGTATCGCCGCCGACAACTGCTCGGCTGCTTTCGGATCGCGATATTCACTGACGAACTTCACCCAGTTCCTCTTCTATGTCGCCCATCTGCTTGAGATATTCGAAGACGCGCTGGGCCTCCTCCTCGTCGATCACACTGATGGCGAATCCAACGTGCACGAGCACGTATTTGCCGATTTCAGCTTCGGGAGTGTAGGCGAGACTGATTTCTTTCTTGATACCGCCGAAATCAACTTTGGCGCGGCGGAAAGCGATGTCGCCCGCGTCCATGATTTCGACGACCTTGCCTGGAACTGCAAGACACATGAGAGAACCTAACCACAACAGGTTTCAAAGTTTCAAGGTTTCAAAGTTTAACTTGCCATCACGGCTTGACCCAGCGCAATTCCGCCATCATTGGGCGGGACTCGCTGGTGCGTATACACCGCGTATCTCCGCGATTCGAGCACCGCCGCCGTGCGTTCGGTCAAGTAACGGTTCTGGAACACTCCGCCGCTCAGCACAACCTGCTTTTCGCCAGTCTTCTCGGCCAATTCAACAATCCAATTTACCAGCGCGTTGTGAAACTTCGCGGCCGCTCTGGAAACAGGCACTCCCTCGCGCTGATCCCGGAGCACTTCCACAATCAATGGAGCCCAATCCCCACCGGCTAAAGAATACGCCTCTTCGGTACGCACTGAACCAATTTCGTTTTCCAGCAGCATGGCTGCCTGGCCCTCAAACCGGTTCTGCTGGGCAAGACCGGTGATCGACGCGACCGCGTCAAAGAGGCGCCCCACGCTGGTTGTGGGAACCGTGTTGATCCCGCGTGCGAGCATCTCGCGCACTCTGGCAATCTTTGGATCCGCTGGCGATTTTTCCTCACCGGACCTCCGGGCGCGACTGCTCCCATATTCTTGCCCATCGATTTCAAACAGCAGACTCTCCGCCGAACGCCAACCTTCGCGAACAGCCACATCGCCGCCAGGTAACTGAAACGGCCGCAGGTGCGCGATGCGCTCGTAGCGACTGTTTTCCACTCGGAAGAATTCCCCGCCCCAGATCGCTCCGTCCAGACCGTAGCCGGTGCCGTCCCATGAGACACCGAGGTATGGACCCTCGACGTTGTTTTCGGCTGCACAGGCTGCGACGTGTGCCTGATGATGCTGCACCCGGATAACAGGCAAGCCAGACTTCTCCGCCCATTGCGTGGAGACGTAATCAGGATGCAAGTCGCAAACAACCGCTTCTGGCTTGAAGCTGTAAAGGCGACAGAGATCGTCGATGGCGCGCTCGAAGGCATTCCGCGCTTCGAGCGTTTCCAGGTCGCCAATGTGCTGGCTGAGGAAGACGTCATTGCCGACTGCGATCGCCACTGTGTTCTTCAGGTGTCCGCCAACCGCGAGAACCGGAGGCAGTTCCCTGGCGAGACGAATTCCCAATGGCGCATAGCCGCGGGCGCGACGAAGAATTCCAGCGCGCCCACGGGTAAGCCGCACAACCGAATCGTCGCAGGGACGGACAATTGGCCGGTTGTGCACCAGAAAATGATCGGCAATGTCTTCCAGTCGCGTCGTAGCCTCCTCGTTGTCAATCGCGATGGGCTCGTCGCTTAAATTCCCGCTGGTCGCGATCAGCGGATAGGGGAACCCTCGCATCAGCAGGTGATGGAGAGGCGAATACGGCAGCATGACTGCCAGATACGGAGAGCAGTGCGCGACGTTCCATGCGATATCGGTGCCGAGCTTCGGTCGCATGAGGACGATCGGCGCAGCCTGCGACTCGAGCAGCTCTTGTTCCGCTGGAGTGATCTCACAGTACTCGCGCGCCGCTTCGAGCGACGGCATCATCAGCGCGAATGGCTTTTCCTCACGATGCTTGCGCTGACGCAGACGCGCCACAGCTGCCGGCTGACGAGCGTCGACTAGGAGCTGAAAGCCACCAATGCCCTTCAGCGCAACAATCTCTCCTCGAATGAGCGCGGCCGCCGTATCAGCGATCGTCCCATCGAGCTTCGGTCCGCAGACCGGACACGCATTGGGCTGCGCGTGAAAGCGGCGGTTCGCGGGATTCTCGTACTCCTCGCGGCAGGCCGGGCACAAAGTAAAGTCGCGCATTGTCGTATTCGGCCGGTCGTAAGGAATATCGAGCACAATCGTGTAGCGCGGGCCGCAATTCGTACAGTTGGTGAAGGGATACTGAAAGCGCCGGTTTGCGGGATCGAAAAGTTCCTTGCGGCAGTTATCACAAGTTGCGAGATCGGGCAAAACGTTGACCGATTTCGCCGAGTCGTTCTCGCTGTGATGGATTTCGAAACCGGTGAAGCCCTGCAATGGAAGCCATACCGACTCGCGAGCATTGATGACAGAAGCCTTAGGACGTTCGCTCTCGATCCGCTGCTCGAAGCGGCGCAACTCGTCAGCAGATCCTTCGACCTCGACGACCAGTCCGGCGGACGAGTTCAGCACCCAACCGGTGAGGGACATTTCCGCGGCGAGGCGGTAGACAAACGGGCGAAAGCCGACTCCCTGCACGGCCCCGCGTAGTGTAAGCCGAAGACGCTGCTTGGCTGGTTGCGACGCTACCGGCATGACATCACTCATTTTAAGCTGAGGGGAAATCTTTCACCACAAAGGGCACTAAGGTACACGAAGGGTTTCCTTCGTGCCCTTCGTGGTTCACGATTTCGAGAGTTGTTCGCGAACGATCTGCTCGATCCTTTTCACGAAAGCCGACAGTGCGGCGGCAACCGGCGCGGACAGGCGATCTCCATGGCCAAAGTCTTCTCCCGTTACCGTAATGACGAAAGCCTTAGGCTCTGCACGGTATAGCTCTTTCGCCAAATAGAGGAGTTTCGCTGGAGAGTAAACGTGAGAGAACTGGCCGGCGCGCTGTTCATTCATTTCAGCGTTGGAGACCGCTCGCACTCCGATGTCACCGGGACGGGTGTTTTCGACATCGTCCGCGCAAGCCGCGTCGAGAAAGAGCACCAGGCCGACGTGCCTGATGTTGTCGGCCGCCTCGGGAGCAAGCTGATGCAGGGAAAGAATTTCTACCTCGGACTCGGGGAACTTGCCAGCAAGCGCATCAGCAACACGCCAAGCGACACCGTCATCGCAGCGTAGAGGGTTGCCGTAAGCGACAATGAGGATTTTGGCTGGCATGTTGCCGCGGGAATCCAAGACGATGTCATTCTGAGGCCAGGGCCTTAACTCCGCGCCACTTCATCCAACACTTCGCCTTCAGGACCAATCAACTGGACCCGCAGCGGCATCTGGCCCATCGCATGCGTCGAGCAACTCAGGCACGGATCGTAGCAGCGGATCACAGCTTCCACGCGATTCAGCATTCCGGGCGTGAGACGGCGTCCCTGAACGAAATGCTTGGCGACCTGCAGCACGCTGCGATTCATGGCCAGATTGTTATGGCCCGTCGCGATCACGAGGTTGACCCACCGAATCAGTCCCTGTTCATCAATTTTGTAGTGATGGAACAAGGTGCCGCGCGGAGCTTCGCACGCTCCCACTCCCTCCAGGGCATTGGGCCGAGCCACGGCACGAACGTGCTTCGAGAGAATCTCAGGATCATTCAGCAACTGCTCCAGCCGCTCGATGCAGTAGAGAATCTCGACCAGCCGTGCATGATGATAGTGGAACGAGCTCAGCACGGCGGTACGCTGCAGTTCGTGGAACTCGGCCAGTTCCTGGTCAGCTCGCGGCGTGCCGCAGCGGTCGGCTACATTCATACGCGCGAGCGGGCCGACGCGGTACACACCGTCAGGAAATCCCTTGGGCTTGTAGTACGTCGATTTCAGGTAGCTCCACGGCTCGACCTTCTCGCCGATGTAATCGGAATATTGCGTGGGATCGAGATCGTCCGCAACTACATGGCCCGACGCATCGACGATACGCAGCTTCCCATCGTAAAACGTAAGCCCGTTATCTTTTTTCACGATGCCCATGAACATTGTGGGAAAGTTGCCGAACGTGGAGATTTCTTCGCGGAAACGCTCCATGGTGCTTTTGAACCATTCGAGCGTGCGCTCGGCAATCGCAAGAGCGTCAGGCAGCGTCTGAAGAATGGCATCGCGGTTGGCCTCGGTGAGCGGCTCGCTGACGCCGCCGGGGACGATCCATGCGGGATGAATCCGCTTCCCACCCAGACGCTCAATGATCTTTTGTCCGAACTGGCGCAACTTGATCCCGTCCAGAGCAAGTTCCGGATTCTTTTCCGCCACCCCGAAGATGTTGCTCTTGGCCGGGTCGGCATCCATACCAAGGAGCAGATCCGGTGAGGAAAGATGAAACAGGCTGAGCGCGTGCGATTGCGTGACCTGCGCGAGACCGAAGATACGACGAAGTTTGTCCGCGGTCGGAGGGATGCGCACGGCGAGCAAAGAGTCGCAAGCCTTGGCCGAGGCGATCAGATGGCTGACGGGGCAAATGCCACAGATGCGCGCCATCAGCGACGGCATTTCATAAAACGGGCGGCCTTCACACAGTTTTTCGAAGCCGCGGAACTGCGTTACGTGAAAGCGTGCGTCCTCGACGCGGCCGTCTTCATTCAGATGCAGCGTGATCTTGGAATGGCCTTCAATGCGCGTCACCGGATCGATGACGATGGTGCTTTCCTGCATCACGAGTACTCCCTCTTAGCGGTGAGCAGGGAGCAATGAGCAACGCGGGGTAAGTGACGTATATTAGGACCTTTTCTGCGACTGCTTCGGACTCATCGCTCACTGCTCACGGCTCACTGCTCATTGCTCGCTACGATCCAAACCTCGTTTTCAATCCCACCTCCGGAGTTCGCCCTGCCAATAATTCTGTTACCACGTAATAAATGGTGTCCGCCGATGGCGGGCATCCGGGAACAAACACATCCACTTTCACAAATTCATGCACCGGCCGCGAAGTAGGCAGCAGTGCGGGAACAATCTGGTTTGGAATGCCGGGGTCGAACGTAACGTTTTCGCGATAGGCTCGGTCGTACACAGCTTTGGTCCCGAACGGGTTCCGCATTCCCGGAACGTTTGCCGTCACAGCACAATCGCCCAATGAGACCAGTATCTTGGTCCGCTCGCGGATGCTGTGGATCTTATGCAAGTCCTCTTCGCTGCTCACCGCACCTTCCACTAATGTGACATCCACATCCGGCGGAAATTCTTTGGCATCGACCAGCGGGCTGTAGACCAGATCGGCGGCTGCGGCAATTTCGAGAAGGCGTTCATCCATATCCAGAAACGACATGTGACAGCCGGAACAGCCATCAAGCCATACGGTGGCGACTCTTTTCTTACTCATCGACTCTCCACAATCTTGCGTTGGGGCGGACGCCTCGTCCGTCCTCGAGGAGCGAAGCTCCGAATGCAAACCCCTTCGGCACCTGTCATTGCGCTTCGCGCAACCCCGGACGAGGCGTCCGGGGCTACATACCTCGTCATTCGTTTTCTTTTCTCATCATCGTCAAATATGGCAGGAACTGCCGCCGTTTCAGCATTTCCGCTACCGAGCGTCCTTTCTCAAAGAGCGCACCCGTCGGACATACATGCACGCACTTGCCGCAGCTCGTGCACGTCTCCGATGTTCCCCAAGGCTCGTTCAAGTCCGTAATGACTTTGGCATCGATGCCGCGGCCCATCACGTCCCAGGTATGAGCGCCCTCGATTTCGTCGCAGACGCGCACGCAACGCGTGCACAGAATGCAGCGATTGTGATCGATGACAAAGCGGTCGTGCGAGGCATCGACGTCCTCTTTTGGATAGCGATACGGGAATTGCACATGCGTGATCCCAAGCCGTTGCGCCAGCATCTGCATCTCGCAGTGGCCGTTGGAAACGCAGACCGAGCAGACGTGATTGCGCTCGGTGAATAGCAACTCCAGAATCATGCGGCGGTAGTTCTGCAAGCGCTCGGAGTCGGTCGTGACCTCCATGCCTTCTTCGACCGCAGTTACACAGGCGGGAAGCAGTTTGTTCTGTCCTTTGATTTCGACCAGGCACAGGCGGCAGGCGCCGACGTCGGAGAGGCCGTCCATTTCGCACAACCGCGGAATGAAGATCCCATGCTGCCGGGCAACGTCGAGGATGCTTTCTTCGTGCCGGCCGCTCACGTCCCGGCCATCAATCTTCAGCGTTTTGACCGCAGCGATGGGTCTCATGCGGTTTCTCCCTCGGCGTGTGCGCCGCAGACCCCCGCCGGACACTTATGTTCCTGAATGTGCGCCCGATATTCCTCGGCAAATGATTTCAGCGTGCTCACCACCGGATTCGGCGCAGACTGTCCCAGCCCGCATAGGCTCGTGTGCTTGAGCAGGTCGCAGAGTTGCTCGAGCATTTTCAAATCCTGCTCGGTCGCGGTCATGTTGCCGATCGCCGTAAGGATGCGGTGCATCTGGTAGGTACCGACCCTGCACGGGATGCACTTTCCGCAAGACTCCGTCATGCAGAAGTCCATGAAGTACTTGGCGACGTCGACCATGCAGGAACTCTCGTCCATCACGATCATGCCGCCCGAGCCCATGATCGATCCGGCCTTGGCGAGCGACTCGTAGTCAACGGGCATGTCGAGACATTCCGTGGGCAGACATCCACCAGACGGACCTCCGGTCTGCACGGCTTTGAACTTGCGCCCTTCCGGGATGCCTCCGCCGATTTCGAAGACCATCTCGCGGAGAGAGATTCCCATGGGAACCTCGACCAACCCCGTATTCTCGACGCGTCCTGCCAAAGCAAAAACCTTCGTGCCTTTACTCTTCTCGGTGCCGATTTTGGCATACCACTCGCCTCCGTTGCGGATAATCGGAGCGATATTGGCGAAGGTCTCGACGTTGTTGATCAGCGTAGGTTGTCCGAAAAGTCCTTCCATGGCGGGATACGGTGGCCGCGGGCGCGGCGTGCCGCGCTTCCCTTCCACCGACGCGATCAGCGCCGTCTCTTCGCCGCAAACAAAAGCGCCGGCGCCGAGGCGGACATCGATTTTGAAGCTGAAGCGCGTACCGCAAATGTCGGATCCGAGCAGCCCCGTGCGTTCGGCTTGGCGAATCGCATTGCGCAGCCGTTTAATCGCCAGCGGATACTCGGCCCGCACATAGATGTACGCCTCCGTGGCTCCCACGGCGTATCCGGCAATCAGCATGCCTTCGAGCACGCGATGCGGATCGCTCTCAAGCACACTGCGGTCCATGAAGGCGCCAGGATCGCCTTCGTCCGCATTGCAGATCACGTACTTGGGCGAGCCTACGGATTTCGAAACCGTGCTCCACTTCAGGCCGGTGGGATATCCCGCGCCGCCGCGGCCACGCAACCCGCTCTTCGTGACCTCGTCGATCACTTCCCGCGGAGCCATCTCGGTCAGCGCCTTGATCAAGGCGGTATATCCGTTCGCGGCGATGTAATCTTCGATCCGCTCCGGATCGATGACGCCTGAATTTTCCAGCACGATTTTCTTCTGCCGCTGGAAGAAGGGCACATCGGTCGGACAAACCAGCCGCGATACCGGCTCGCTTTCGATGCTATCGAGAATCGCGCCCGCATCGCCGCCCTCGACCTTTTTGTACAAAACGCCGTTGCTGGTGGATACCAGCGGACCCTCGGAACATAGGCCCATGCAGCCGACGCCCTTAACCTGGCAGTGATCTTTCTTGCCGCGCTTGGCGACTTCCTGGTCAAGTGCGTCTTTGACCGACTGGCTCTGGCAGGAAAGGCATCCGGCAGCGACGCACACGTGCACCCGTTCGGTGAAGTGGCCTTGCTGCTCGCGTTCGGTTTCGGCGATCTGTTCGAGTTCCTCAGGCGTCATGTTGCGTTGTCCATTTCTTCAAATGCTCGCGGATGGCCGGCGTCCCTACCTTGCCGGCAACCTCCTGGTCGTAAACCACGGCCGGCGCCAGCCCGCACGAACCCAAACACCGCGCGGTCAGCAACGAAACTTTTTTGTCGGCAGTCGTTTCCCCGGGACGAATCCCCAAATCGCGCTGCACGGCGTCAAGCAACTGAGGCGCGCCCTTGATGTAGCACGCCGTCCCCATGCAGATCACGCAGGTATGCTCGCCCGCAGGTTTCAGGGTGAAGAAATGGTAGAACGTTGCAACGCCATAGGCTCGGCTCAGCGGCACGCGCAACGACATGGCGACGTAGCGCATGGCCGGTTCATCGATGTACCCAAATGCCTCTTGAACCGTGTGCAGCGTTTCAATCAGACCGCGCGCCTGCTGGCCCTGCCGCCGTATGGTGGCATCCACCAGTTTCCAGCGCTTGTCCTGATTGGGAGGAGCGGGTTTCGCAATGTATGAGGGCATATCCGTTCGCACGTACGAATGAATTCGGGACGAAAATATGAAGGCGCATTTGCATCTGCGAGATAACCCGACATTCTATGCTTCGCAAATTCCGGTCGCAATGATTGGAATAGATAAAATTCCAACAACGTTTCCATTTTGGTTCTCGTCCCAGTCGAGCAAAAGCTGGAACCACGAAGGGCACCAAGGTTCACCAAGGACTTCCTTCGTGTCCCTTCGTGCCCTTGGTGGTTCAAGGCTTTTCACTGCCGGATCGTAAGTACCGCGGTCAGTGCGCTTGCGCGATCACGTGATGCGCTGCTGGTTTCTGTCCCAGTCGAGCAAAAGCCGGAACCACGAAGGGCACAAAGGTTCACCAAGGATTTCCTTCGTGACCCTTCGTGTCCTTTGGCGGTTAAATGCTTTTCACTGCCGGATCGTGAGCACTGGACACTGTGCTTGCGCGATCACGTGATGCGCTGTCGACCACGGCAAATGCGTGCTGCCCACTTCCGAAGACCGAGCTCCGAGGATGATCATGTCGGTTTCGCGCTCCTCTGCCGCTTTCAGGATGCGGTCCGGCGCGTGCCCGAATTCCAGCAGCGTTTCGGGAATGTATTGCAGCTGCGAATTCCTCGGGATTAATTCCCGAAGCCGGTGCAGATTCTCTTCGATCGGGGCGGGATCGCTGCCCAAGTGCGTGTAGTCTTCCATCACATGCATCAGCGTGAGGCGCGCGCGGAACTCCTGGGCGAGCGCGGCGGCATCTTGCGCGACCAGCGCGGCACTGCTCGCGAAATTCGTGGCAAACACAATCTGCCGCAACTCCAATTCCACCGGAGCAAGGTCCCGTCCCTGTCCTTTGAATTCAGGCAGCTTCGCCCTGCCCGACACGTTCGGCCCGACCGTCAACACAGGACACGGCGCATGTCTCAGGATGCTCTCGGCCACCGAACCCAGCAGCAGTTTGCCAAATCCCGTGCGGCCATGGGTTCCCACGACCATCAGATCCACTTGGTTTTCGGCGACGATCGCCGCCAGGTTCTTCCAGATCTGTCCGTGACGAACGTAGTTGCGGTAAGGAATGCCTTCGAGGTGCTCCGCGATCTTTTCCAGCCGTTCTTTGGCCTCGTTATGCGCATCTTCGTAGATCGTGCCCATGCTGACGTAGTCCACGCCACCGGTCATCATGAGCAGTCCGGTGTCGGAAAGGACGTGCACGGCATGCAGCGTGCTGCCAAAACGGCGGCTGATCGCGACGGCATACGGCAGGGCCGCTTCCGAAGTAGGAGAGAAATCGGTGGCGAACAACACATTCTTCACCGATAGAGGCGAGGCGACCTGTAATTCACGGTCACGGACTGCGTTCTTGCCGGCTTCCACGGGCGTCATAGGACACCTCCGCTGTCCTAGCATCGCTCGGAAGGGGCTTTGGGGGTATGGCGTATGTCACCCGGAATTGTGATTAGGATCACAAAACCGGGGCAAGGCCATCGAACTTGCGTGCGAGTGTCGCTCGGTCTTTGAGTGCAATCGCCTTGATAACGGAAGTCATCTGGATGGTGGGCTTCCGTGCTGCGAGAATGAGGGCTGTGCTCGATTTTGAATTAGCGTTGCCAGTTGGATTCGTTCTCTTTGCGACAGCGGGATTTGTGTACGCAGCATTTGCCGCGTACAGGTATTTTCGGTCTGAACGAAGCGCCCCAGAGATGCACGTGCCCGTTGCCCTTTCTGCATTCACGATGTATTACGTTTTGGCGTTTGGTATTCTTCGCGTCCGAGGCGAATATCTGTTGTCGTTGTTACTGCTATTCGGAATGCCTCTGACTCTTGTACTGGTGATTTGGCTCGGGATACAGGCTCAATCTAAGGCAGGCATACGGATGGCGTTAGCAGGGGGATTTACGCTGGCCGCATTCGCTTGCGGGATAGGTCACTACATCTACCAGTCTACGAAGCTCAGTTTGCGATAAATCGCAATTACGCTCAAAGCGCTTCGATGAGGTCCGTTTCCAGAGAGGAACTGAACGCTGGCTTCTCGCTCGCTATCCAGCCTGAGTCGGACCAGTAATCGCTTACGCTTCGAGCAGTAGCACTACTGCGCAAACCCGTCCGCTTGCGTGACCGCCCCGATCGCCACCGTGTGGTCGATATAGAGTCGTCCGGCATCCAGAGCCTTGCGGTCAAGCTCCAGCAGGGTCGGATTCTTCACCTTCGCTTCCAGCACTTTCATCGCGGTTGAAGAGGCGAGGCACTCGGTCTCTTCGAGCAGTGCGCCCATGATCACTACATTGGCCACTTTCGCGGACCCGAGTTTGTCTGCGATTTCCGAGGCCGGAATGCAGACAACCTGCGCGTTGGTGATTGAGAGATCCTCAGGCAGCTTGTCGCGGCCGTAGATAATCGTCCCGCCATTGGCCACCTGCGACGCGAACTTGCGCAGCGAGATTTCGTTCATCGCGATCAGCACATCCGGACGCGAGAGCAGCGGCGATCCGATGCGGTCTTTCGAGAGGCAGATATGGCAATGTGCGCTGCCGGAACGCATCTCCGGCCCGTACGACGGCAGCCAACTGACTTCGAGCCCTTCCCGCATGCCCATCTCGGCCAACAGTTGCCCGAGCAGCAGAACGCCTTGGCCGCCAAATCCCGCAATCTTGATACCGAGATGACGGAAGCGATGCGAGCGCCCATGCACCATTCCTTCTGCGGCAATTTTGCGTTCGCCCTGCACCACTTCTTCAACGGTCTTATGCGGAGGAACGTTGTTGTTCGGAATCTCGATTTTCTTGTCGCGGAAGACGTTCAGCGCAAAGTTCGGAATCATCTTCTCGGCGACCCACTTCCGCGCATCGATGGGATCCTTACCCCAGATCGTCGGACAAGGCGAGAGAATCTCGACGAAGGTGAAGCCCGCCTGATCACGTTGTAACTCCAGCGCCTTCCGAACAGCGCGACGTGCCTTCATGATGTTCTTGTTGTCCGAGAGCGCGACGCGCTCGATGTAAACCGGAGCCTCCAGCGAGGAAAGCATCTCGCACATGTGCAGCGGAAAACCTTCGTTCACCGGGCGGCGTCCCCAGGGAGATGTGGTGCTGCGTTGTCCGACCAACGTTGTCGGCGCCATCTGGCCGCCGGTCATGCCATAGATCGCGTTGTTCACGAAGAACACTGATATCTTTTCCCCGCGGTTGGCGGCATGAACGATCTCTGCCGTGCCGATGGCGGCCAAATCACCGTCTCCCTGATAGGCAATCACCATCTTGTCGGGACAGGCGCGCTTCAGCCCGGTTGCAGCGGCAGGGGCGCGTCCGTGAGCCACCTGCACATTGCCCACGTCGAAGTAGTAGTAAGCAAATACGGAGCAGCCAACGGGACTGACCAGGATCGTCTGATCCTGCAGGTTGAGATCTTGAATGGCTTCGGCAATGAGTTTGTGAACGACCCCGTGGCCACATCCGGGGCAGTAGTGGGTCTGGTGGCGCAGGTCCGTTTTTCGTTCGTACTCGGGATAGAAAACGTCAGACTTGGAATGAACCACTTCGTATCCGTCGGTCGTCACTTTCGGTTCTTCCAGAGTTACCTTTTGCTCTGCCATGTTGCCCTCTTTCGGCTCTCGGCTGCCGGCTCTCGGCTTCCGGATGCCGGATAGCGGAGGCCGGACGCCGTACTTACACCGCGACCGCTACCTGCTCCTCGATCTTCGCCAACAACTCTTCCACGCTCGGGACGTTGCCGCCAACGCGTCCATAAAACTCGACCGGACGCCTGCCCTCTACCGCGAGGCGGACGTCATCCACCATCTGCCCGTTGCTGAGTTCCACGACCAGCAACTTCTGGACGTGCAGCGCAGCCTTGGCCAGCTGTCTCTTCGGGAACGGCCACAGCGTGATCGGCCGGAATAATCCGACCTTGATTCCCTGCTTGCGCGCTTCGTCCACGGCCGAGCGCAGCACGCGCGAGACGATGCCGTACCCGACAACGATCACATCGGCATCTTCGGTGCGGTACTGTTCGCTGCGCGTTTCATTCTGCTCAGCGCGGATGTATTTCGCTTCCATCTTTCGCTGGTGTTCTTCCAGTTCGTCCGGCTCGAGGAAAATCGAGCTGACAAAGTTCTGGCGCGTGCCCGCAGTTCCCTGCACCGCCCAGGGCTTCGGAGGAGCAACGATCTCGCGATACTCCAGATCGAGCGGCTCCATCATCTGCCCGACAAATCCATCGGTGAGCACAATCGCCGGGTTGCGATAGTTGTCCGCCAGTTCAAACGCGAGGATCGTGAGATCGGCCATCTCCTGCACCGAAGCCGGAGCCAGCACGAAATTGCGATAGTTCCCGTGACCTCCGCCCTTGACCATCGCGTAATAATCGCTCTGCTCGGGAGCAATGTTGCCCAGTCCCGGTCCGCCGCGCATCACGTCGACGATCACGCAAGGAAGCTCCGCTCCCGCAAGATACGAGATGCCTTCCTGCATCAAGCTCAAGCCCGGGCCTGACGACGCAGTCATAACGCGCACTCCGGCCGAGGCTGCTCCGTAGACCATGTTGATGGAAGCGGTCTCGCTCTCGGCCTGCACAAATGTTCCACCGACCTCAGGAAAGTAAAGGGCGGCCGCCTCTGCCACTTCGCTCGCCGGCGTAATCGGATATCCATAATAGGCGCGGCATCCGGCCAGCACCGCGCCTTTGATGACGGCGACATTGCCTTTACAGAGCTGGCGCATGTTCGCCTCCTTCCGAAGTGGTCACGACTACCGTTACCTTGGGAGTGGCAGCCAACCGGTAAACCGCGATTGCCCCCGGCTCCGGACAGCAGTAGAAGCAGATGCCGCATCCGGTGCAATCGTGCCCGGTATAGTGCGCGGGATGCACTCCGTAGTGGCTCAATTCGGGAGAGAGTTCGAGGCACTTTGGCGGGCAGGACTCGACGCACAGCCCGCATCCTTTGCACTCTTCCACGTTCACCGTCACTTTGCCGCGCGCTGGACCTGCCATAGATGCTCCTTCCGTCTTATCTTGTTCCAGCCGTCTGCATCGGCTGAGGGGCCTGCAACCATTTCGTTTTTTCGCAGCACTCCCACAATTCTGCCCGGAAATCCGGATGCGCGATTTCGATCAGCGCCTTGGCACGCTCGCGAATCGACTTGCCATGCAGATAAGCGACGCCATACTCGGTCACGATGTACCGGACGAGACCGCGGGAGGTAACCACTCCCGCTCCGGGATCGAGAACCGGCACGATGCGCGAGATTTTTCCATTTTTTGCGGTGGACGAAATCGCGATGATCGCCTTCCCGCCCTTGGCGCGTGAAGCGCCGCGCAAAAAGTCCACCTGCCCGCCGATGCCGCTGTAAAACGTGCTGCCGATCGAGTCCGAGCAGACCTGGCCTGTCAGATCGACCTGGATCGCGGAGTTGATGGCCACCATCTTGTCGTTCCGCGCGATCAGCCCGGGATCGTTCGTGTAGGCCGTCGGATGGAACTCGAAGATGGGATTGTTGTCCATGAACTCGAACAGCCGCTTCGTGCCCAGCGCGAATCCCAGAATAATTTTGCGCGGCTTGAAGTTCTTGCGCGCGCCCGTGAGCACTCCAGCCTCGATCAAGGGAATCACGCCGTCGGAAACTAGCTCGCTATGGACTCCGAGATCTTTTCGGTCCATCAGCATGGGAAGCACAGCATCGGGAATGCCGCCGATACCGGTCTGAAGAACGGCACCATCCTCGATCAGGCCGGCCACGTTTTTCGCGATCGCGACCTGCAGATCGGTCACCACCGGTCTCTTCATCGCACAGAGCGCGCGGGACGACTCAACAAACGCATCGATATCGTCCACATGGATGAAGCTGTCGCCGTAGGTGCGAGGCATGTTGTCGTTGACCTGCGCCACCACCTGCTTCGCGAACTTCGCGGCAGTCAGGGTTGTATCGACGCCTATTCCGAAACTGCAGAACCCATGCGAATCGGGTGGTGATACCTCAATCAGCGCTACATCGATCGGCATCTGCCCGCTCTCGAAGAGTCCTTCGATCTCGCTCAGGTAGATGGGAGTGTAATCGGCGCGTCCGTCGTTGATGGCATCGCGCACATTGGCGCCGATGAACATGGCATTGTGCCGGAAGTGGCCCTGCATTTCAGGAGCCACATAGGGCGCGCAGCCCATCGTCATCATGTGAACGATTTCTACATCGAACAGGTTGGGCGCCCGCCGCATGAGCGCCTCGACCAGCGTCTCAGGCTCGGCACATCCCGGCTGGATGTAAACGCGCATCCCGGACTTCACGCACCCCAGCGCTTCGTCCGCCGTCTTCAGCCGCTTCTTGTATTCCATTTCCCATGACATCGACATTCCTGTTGGTTTCTCCTAGCTAGCCCGCAACACTCCAGCTTCATGTGGATCGCGGACGACTTCTTCTTCATACCCCACAGCGGCATAATATATGGCCCGGTCGAAGAACATTTCGAGCATCTGCAGAAGTTCCAGTTCGCCCATGATCTCAACCGCACGGTCCATCACGGCCTCACTTTTGAGGAACTCCCATAGATTCTCTTTAGTGAGAACGATCGCCTGGACCACTTCACTGAGCGGAACTCTTTGGCGGGCCCGGCGGCCGCCGATTTCCCGATAACGATGTTCGATATCGAGTTCGTTCTTCCCCAGCAGCCACTCGCCTAAATGGCGATAGATTTCGTAGACGCGTTCCCGCAGTTCATGCGCGGGAACAACCCGGAAATGAGTGACTTGGGAACTCGTCTGGACCTTTTCTTCCAGGCCCGCGGCGAGTGCATCGGCATGAGATTCGATCAGACGAACCAGTCTGTACGAGAACATCATACGCACCCCCTCGTCTTACACGAGCCCCGGCGTCAGACCCCCAGCTTTACCCCTGCATCCTGATTGATCCAACCCTCGACGGGCAACTTAATCGCCTCAACCACTGGTTCCAGGGTCTGCGGAACGGTAATTGCTCGCGAAATCATGCATAGAGATTTCGTCCGCCGCAGCAACTGCAGCCCCGTTTCGCATTGCTCTTCCGAGTGAACCTTTAGTCTGGGTCGAATCAAGATTTCGTTGAAGTTACACCCTGCAGTCCGGCTGCGGCGCACACTGCCTTCAATCTCCACTTCCAAATCGGTGTAATCGAACTTTGCACTGCGCGCGACATCGTGGAAGGTGGTCGTGAAGCAGCCCGCCAAGGCACAGAGTAATAGCTGCTCTGGTGTCCACCGTCCTTGCAAGCCTCCTAATTCCGCAGCCTCCGAGAAGTGGATCGTGTTAGGCGATGACTCGCACTTGGCCAGTCCGGTGCGGCCTGACGTCCACCAAGCCGAAACGCGATATGTATATTCCGCAGGCATGTTTTACGCTCCTGGCATCCCGGAAGTGCCGCTTCCCTTACGACGACAACGAGAAGATCACGGTAATGGTGGTTTCGACCTCCACCGGTTGCCCATTCAGCAAATACGGTTTGTAACGCCACTGTTTCACGGCGGTGATTGCCGCCGGAACCAGCATGGGGTGTCCGCTGATCAGCTGCAGGTTTTCAATTTCGCCGTTTACGCTGATCAACGCCGTCAGCACAACCTCGCCTTGCACGCGCGCCGCGCGAGCCAGCGGAGGATACGCTGGTTCCACACGATGAATCAGCAGCCCTCGAGTGACGCCGGAAGAAATGCGCACGCGTTGCGGAACTACGGGCTGGAATTTCGGTACGGCTGACAAATTCGACGTCGCGCTCACGATGCCGCCAATCACTCCTCCGAGTTGTCCGCCCGGAATGCCGCCCGGTACGCCGCCAACCACGCCTGAAGTCGCGGCCATCGGCGGCGGAGCCTCTTCTTCTTTAATCATCTGGACCTTCTGCGGAATCCGCGTCGGGGTGCGGAGTTGGCCGCTATTCATCAGGTCGGTCTGGATCTGCCGGACCACCCTCTGCACCTGCTCCGCGGCGGGCGGCGGTGGCGGGGGAGGGGGGGGAGGTGCTACCAGAAACGTCAGCAACTGGGCCTTGGGCAGGGTCTCGGTGAACACCAATGGCATGATCAACATCACCCCGATGGCCAGGCAATTCAAAACAAATGAGGTAGTGGTCGCAAAAGCATGCCGCTTCTTCTGTTGTCCGAACTCCAGCAAGCTGTCTGAAAACATTACTCTCTGGGGAATCGCCGGCCCTAACACGATGTCGGCCTTCGGCAGGACCGCGGCTGCGGGACGGCTTGCTGGCTTAACTTCTTTCTTTACATCCGGTTCATGAATATCAATCGTGCCCATCGGAACCCTCCTGCCTCACCCTCTGCAGAGCCGCCTTATCAGAAACGCGCTCAGCGGTAATATTGCAAGGACATCTTCGTTCATGCTTCCACCAGGGCAAATGGCCCACATCACGGCTCTTTGTGAGCGTAATCACGATTTTTGAAATTACCTTTGAAACCTAAGTAACCAGTGCACATATGCGAATTCGAGCGTGACTTCTAGCCTTCTGCGAACCATATTTATTAAGGGGCCTCGGTGTATACTGCGACCTCTCCGTTTGGTGTTTTCGCTTTTATGTCGGTCGCAATCCAATGTCGTGACCTCCGCAAGACTTACGACGGCAAAGTTGAAGCGGTCCGCGGATTAAGCCTGGAAATCCAGGCTGGAGAGTGTTTCGGCCTCCTCGGCCCCAATGGCGCCGGAAAGACAACGACCATTGAAATCCTGGAAGGCTTGCTCCAGCCGACTTCCGGGCAGGTATCGATCTTCGGCCACAGTTGGAACGAGAACGAACGCGAGATGCGCGAGTGGCTGGGAATCTCGCTGCAGGAAACTCGGCTTTCGGAAAAGCTTAGCGTGCGCGAAACCATCGATTTGTTCGCCAGCTTCTATCGCGAACCGCGTCCAACCGAAGAGGTCATGGAGGAACTGCAGCTCACTGAAAAAGCAGATGCCTGGGTCGGCAAGCTTTCAGGCGGCCAACGGCAGCGGCTGGCAGTCGCGACGGCTCTGGTGTGCAATCCAAAAATCTTGTTTCTCGACGAGCCCACGACCGGGCTCGACCCACAGAGCCGCCGGCAACTGTGGGAAATCATCCGCGCCTTTCAGCGCAAAGGTGGAACGATTCTGCTGACCACGCATTACATGGATGAGGCAGAACGCCTTTGCGACCGTCTCGCCATCGTGGATCACGGGCAAATCATCGCCGAGGGATCTCCGGCGGAGTTGATCGAGCGCTTAGGCGGACACCACGTCGTGGAGTTCTCGTTGGCCGGGAATCACGACGGTGCAGCGTTGGCGGCCTGGCAGTCCCTGCCCAGCGTTGAATTGGTTCGCGAAGACGACGGCTTGATCGCATTGAATGTGAAGCAGCCTCATCTCACCATTCCGGCCCTCCTGGACGAAGTTGGGCGCCGGGGCGGCGAGTTACAACACCTGACCACGCGGCAGGCCAGCTTAGAGGATGTCTTCGTGAGGCTCACGGGAAGGCATTTGCGAGATGAGTAAGAGAATGATGATTCATGCGTTCAGACAAGCCAACATCGTGTTGGCCACAACGCTGTTCTTCTCCGTCTGGGGCTGGAGTCAGGCAACGTCCAGCTCTGGAGTGCCTGAACCTGGCGTTCCCATCGAGCAATGGAAGTCTGCCGTGATTGCGGGAGATGCGGCCGGAGTAATGGCGTTGTACAGCGTAACTCCCCCGATGCAAGCATCTACTGTCGATGCTCCGCTGGATGCTACCGCAGAGACCAGTTTCTGGATTGGACTCAAGGCCCGCTCGATCAAGATTGATATTGTGCAAAAAACCTCGCCTCAGCCAGGCGTCCAGGTCATCACCTTTCAGGCCGAAGTGCAACGTGCACAAGAAACGGTTTACGTGACCGAGGCGCAGCTCTGGCAACAACAGGCTGGGCCATGGCGCCTGGTAGCCTCAAAACGCAGCGATGCGGCGCATTTGAAACAGCCGGTGAACGCCAGCAAAAACATTTACCCGCCCGAGGCCGACGCGCACGCCGAGCTAAAGGAAGCCGAAGCGAAAGCGGCCAAGGAGCACAAACGTATCTTGCTGGTTTTCGGAGCGAACTGGTGCTACGACTGCCACGTGCTCGATCTCGCCTTCCAACGGCCGGACCTCATCTCCGCGGTGTCTGGCTATGAGATCGTCCACATCGACATTGGGGAAGACGGCAAGAAGAATGCAGATTTGGCCACGCAGTTTCATGTGCCAATCGAAAAAGGGGTTCCGGCCCTAGCCGTTGCGGACAGCGATGGAAAGTTCGTAGTCAGCCAAAAGAATGGAGAATTTGAAAAGGCCCGGGCATTGACACCCGAGGCACTGCTGGCATTTTTGAACAAATGGAGCCCCCGTCATTAAGCGATTGGGCGATTGCGTCATTAAGTCATTGAGAGCAAATCGGGCAATGGCTCAATCACCCAATCGGCAATTTTTATGAGCTTTGCACAGGAAATCCCGCCGAACAATCAGACGCCGGCACTGGCTCCAGTTCGGCGAAACGGCCGCTGGTCGGGCTACTCCCATCTTCTAATGGCTCGCATGCTCGAACTGAAGCGCGAGCCCGAGGTGGTGTTCTGGGTCTTTGTCTTCCCTCTTCTGCTGGCGCTCGGGCTTGGGATTGCCTTCCGGAACAAGCCGGGGGATGCCTCATCCGTCGCCATTGTGCAGTGGGCGGGATGGCAAGACGCCAAGAATCTGCTCTCGTCCTCCCCTCGACATGATCAGTTCAAGCTGCAAGTGCTGAACGATGACGAGGCGAAGAAAGGATTCCGTCTCGGCAAGTTCGATCTCATCATCGAGCCGGATTCCAAGGGTGGATTCACGTATCAGTACGATCCTGCGCGTCCCGAAAGCGTTCTAGCCAAATCTGAGGTCAACGACGCTTTGCAGGCTGCCGCGGGGCGAAAAGATTCGGTGCCGGCCACCACAGTCTCTTCCTCGGAACCAGGATCTCGTTACATCGATTTCCTCATCCCGGGCCTGCTAGGCATGAACCTGATGAACTCCGGCATGTGGGGCATCGGCTTCGCACTCGTCGACATGCGACAGCGCAAGCTGCTCAAGCGGTTTGTCGGTACACCCATGCGTCGCACTGACTTTCTTCTGGCACTGGCATCAAGCCGTCTGCTGTTGATGGTCATTGAAGTCGGGTTGCTGCTGTTGTTCGGCGTCCTGTTCTTTCATATGCGTGTGTTGGGATCGGTAGGCGCAATCGCATTGATCGCCGGACTCGGCTCGCTGACTTTCGGCGGCGTGGGTTTGCTGACCGCCAGCCGCGCGCAGAAGATTGAAAGTGTCAGCGGCCTGATCAACCTCGTCATGATGCCGATGTGGATCTTCTCCGGCGTCTTCTTCTCGTACGAACGCTTCCCTGCTGTGATCCAGCCATTGATTAAGGCCTTGCCGCTGACCGCATTAAATGACGCGCTGCGGGCCAGCATCCTGGAAGGCACACCCCTTGTGCATCAGTGGCCGCGAATATTAGTGATGATTGTCTGGGGTGGAGTTTCGTTCGTGCTGGCGCTGAAGTGGTTTCGATGGACCTAAAGAATTGTTGAATTTTGATTGTTGATTGTTGAATGAAAGCCAATGCCAACTGCACAGTCAGACTCTTCAATCATATCTGCTTTCCTCTGTGATCCTCGGTGTTCCCTGTGGTGAGAAAAGGCTGTCACCACAGGGATCACAGAGGGCCACAGGGAGCCTCACACTCTTTACAGATCAGGATTATCGTTCTTTTGCCCGTGCCAATTCCCGCATTTGATTCAGATATCCCACATAGATTGGAATCGGGATATCTGGCGAGTCCCCATCGTTGAGAAAATGCTCCAGGCGGATCTCCATCGGGATGGACGCGATCACCTCGCGGAAACGCGGCATCTCAAGATACTTCACATGCCAGATCTCCAGCATCAGCGAGCGGAATTCTTCGCTGATGAATCCCATGTGGCGCTCGCCGAGGTAAACACCGTCGAAGTGCCCCTCGACTAACTTCTGCCTGATAAGATCGTCTGCGGGCGAAAACGTGTAGAGCAGATGGAACAGATCGGCCAAGTCACCCCACAAGACCTTCTCTTCAAAAGCTGTGAAACGGAACTTCGCCGCGTGCCGTTGCTGCACCTCGCGTGCATGATCGGTCGCATTGAGTCTTTGTCTTCCCAGTTCGTCCTGGAACCAGCGCAGCCGCTCAGGCGCCAGGTTGTGGCGAAGGAATTCAATCGCGTAGGCATTCTTGAGATAGACGTTCGGATCGCCATCGAGCCGGGCCAGCCAACCATCCCAATTCCTCTTCTGTACTGACTCGAGCAACCGGCTGACATCAGCAATCGTCACATCCGGGTGATACTTCACCGCCTGCCAGAAATGCTCGGTCGAATCGTAGGTCGCGCCGTAAAGTGTGATTCCCTCTTCGATCGGATACCAGTTGGACAGCACCCTTGCACGAATCGACGGAGCTGCGCTCCAGCAGTTGATCGAGTGCTTCCATTTGTCTTGCACGTCCACAAATGCTTCGGCATAGCCAGGCGGAACAGGATCTTTTACTTGTGCGAGCGCCCGCCGCAGTTCATCGCGAGTATGCGTCATTAGTGTCTCTAGCGGGCGTTCGTCGTTCATGGAGATGACGCGGCTCTCGACGGCCTCGCGAACCAACTCGCGCCCTAATCGCTGACGCGCAGCGTCATCAAAGCGCGCATCACCCGGCCAGCGATGCGTCTGAGATTCGATGTAGGGAAACTCTTCGGCCAGCGACCTGAACTCGATGAAACCGTGGATCGCAAACGTGACCGCTTGACCGTTTTTAACAACTACAGTCGAAGGAGTCACGATAGCGTCGAGTGAAATCTGTTGCGCTGGGAGACTAAGGCTGAAGAGCGTGATAAGTACGAAACACAGCGCACGATTGCGCCACGAGCTTGCTCGGAGAGCAACGAATGGAGATCTGTACATGTATTCAGGAATTGAGGTGCCCCGCTGGGGTCTCATTCGCGGATCTTGAAAAGATATAGCGAATGAGACCGTCTGCGGCGCTTGCGAATGACTGCTACGACTTTGCCTTGGCTTGCTTCCGCACTTTAGCCCAGCGCTGTCGTTGTGCCTCGGCGATCCGCTCACGGGCTTCCTTGCTCAGGATTCGTTTTCCTCTCCTGTTTCCGCCGCCGCCTGCGGATCCTAGCGCATCTAATGCCTTCCCTACCCGATCCAGTTCTTTCTGGAGGCGGGAGTACTCACTGCGTAGGGAAGTGACTACCTTATTCAGGTTGGTCATTTAGTACCCCCTATAAGTCAAGGCTAACATGCAGAGAGGCAGTAATGGCAACTCTCAAACAAGAAATTATTTGTCCATAGGGAAAACTAACATCGACCACAACTCAATTATTGTGTCTTCCATCGCACGAATAAAAGCCCCTCGAGTTTGGTTACGTCGTCGATTGTGCGATCAAAGACAACATTCCGCCGTGCATCGGAGAATCTTGTATCCCAGAGAAAAAGCTTGTGAATGGAATACGCGGTCTGGCCGCTCATGTTATCTACTATGCGCAAATAGGAGACCCCCTCAACCACATAGAGGCGAGAATTCCACCGCAGCAGCGCGCCGCGCTGATCCAGCACCGAATTGATCAGAGACATCGATCCGGCCTGGTCCACAGCCGAATGCTCTGCCGTCACTGTGATGGGACGTCCATCGCTTAGAAGATGCCGCCCATCCAGCCTGCGGGCGACATCCCGCAACGACTCCGGATCCGCCGCCATAAGGCTGTCGTGCAGAGCTGAGTCTTCGCTACAGCACACTTCAGTGTCGTGGATCAGCGTGGCGACTGCAGTCAAAAGCACGTCCACCGGATCGTGCGACTCCGCCGTTAAAGTCGGGAGATTGTGAACGTGGATTTCTTCTTCCTGATAGAGAGTTTGTGCCTCCGCAATACCAGAAAGAAGAACTAGGAACGTGATGGGGAAGATGGCGACAGCATACAGTCCGGGCGTTCTCATACCGGCCCCCGCCACGCATTCTAGTCTTATGCCGGCCCGACGGATGGCAAAAACCTCGGTGCCTGCCGCGCCTTGGTTGCCTGCTCGAACGCGTACGCTAACTTGATCAGGGTCGGCTCACTCCATGCACGGCCGAAAAATGAGATTCCCACCGGAAGACCAAAGATAAAACCCGCGGTCACATTGATATTAGGGTATCCGGCAACAGCGGCAGCGTTTGAGCTTCCACCGGCGGAATGGTCGCCATTAATAAGATCCGTAAGCCACGCCGGACCTCCCGTGGGCGCAACCAGCGCGTCCAGATGATGCTTGTCCATTACGGCGTCGATACCTTCGGCCCTCGCTAGCTGGTGATTTTTCGCTACTGCATCGAGATAGGCTTTGTCGGTCAGCGGCCCTTTGCTCTCGGACTTCACGAATAGGTCTTGTCCGAAGTACGGCATCTCCTTGGTGCGATTGTGATCATTGAATTCGATGATGTCTCTGAGCGTATGCACGGGCGCGCTGGGACCAAGTCGCGCCAGGTACGCGTTCAGGTCGGCTTTCAATTCGTACATGAAGACCAGTAACTCGCTCTCATCGAACTTGCCCAGCGTCTCGATGTCGGCGGGATCGACGATGGTCGCTCCCTGCTTCTTCATAACATCGATGGATTGTTGCATCAGCGCATCGACGGCATCGTTGAAGCCGAAATACTTTCGCACCACTCCGATGCGTGCCCCCTTCAATCCATTCGGATCGCAATATTGCGTGTAATCGGTCTGCGACTTACCCGCGCTCGCCGCCGTCGCAGAGTCTTCCGCATCCGCGCCGGTGAGCGCTCCGAGAAGTGTCGCCGCATCACGAACCGTGCGGCACATGGGGCCGGCACTATCCTGACTGTGAGAGATGGGAATGATTCCACTTCGGCTCACCAACCCAACCGTTGGCTTGATGCCCGCCAGCCCGTTCGAAGACGAGGGACAAACAATGGAACCATCCGTCTCGGTGCCGATGCCCACAGCCGCGAAGTTAGCCGAAATGCCAGCTCCCGTGCCGGAACTAGATCCGCATGGATTGCGGTCGAGGGCGTAGGGATTCTTCGTCAGCCCGCCTCGGCCGCTCCATCCGCTCGTCGAGTGACTGCTGCGGATGTTCGCCCACTCGCTGAGGTTTGTTTTGCCGAGAATGACCGCTCCGGCCGAACGCAGATTCTGCGCCACAAAGGAATCCTTGGGTGGCTCGGATCCCACGAGCGCCAGAGACCCCGCGGTAGTCATCATGCGGTCGGCGGTATCGATATTGTCTTTGATTAAGACCGGGATTCCGTGCAATGGGCCGCGTACACCCTTAGCCTTGCGCTCGCGGTCGAGTTCCTCCGCTATCGAGAGCGCGTCGGGATTCACCTGGATCACGGCATTCACCGCAGGCCCGTGCTTGTCGAGCTCATCAATGCGCGACGAGTACTTCTCGACCAGCGAACGCGCGGTGTACTTCCCTGAGTTCAAGCCTTGTTGCAGTTCAGAAATCGTGATCTCGTCCAGTTCGAACGGCATCACATCCGGAGCGGGTGGTCTTAATGCGGGCGCAATTTCGCGCGCCGCGCCGAGGGCGGGATAAACAGCGGCAGCCGCACCGGCTCCCACTGCGTTCTGCAGAAATCTGCGTCGCGACCTGCCGGAAAAGAAGCTCATGAGTTTCCTTCGTCAGACGCTCGAGCGCTCGCCGGACTATTTAAACACGAACTCCATCATTCATGGGTTGGTGGCTAGAACCACTTGCCAGATCTTGCTCCGAGAAAGGCCGCTCGCAACCTGCCCTTCCACGAATTCACTTTTTTGTTATTAAATCGTCACACTAGAGCCGTCGAGAGTGCGTAGAATATGCAGTCGATCTTTTCTGAACCGGAGGGTATTCGCAATTGGCACGAACCCAGGCCCCAAAGACTGACCTTAGGCAGCTTTCGACCGAACAAATTCTGGCTTCCGCGGCGAATCTCGACCAATTATCGTCTCTGGAGATTGCTCGCCTCATCAACGATCAGGACGCGACTGTAGCGGGCGCCGTGCGCCGCGCTCTCCCGCAGATCGCCCGTGCCATCGACGTGGTCGCCGACGGGCTTCGCAATGGCGGTCGCCTGATCTACGTTGGCGCCGGAACCAGTGGACGCCTCGGCGCTCTCGACGCCTCAGAGATTCAGCCCACCTTCAACACCGGCCCGCAGACCGTGCAATATGTCATGGCTGGAGGCCCGCGAGCCCTGGGCGCTTCCACCGAAGCCAGCGAAGACGACACCAAACTGGCCATTCAGGAAATCAAGAAACGTAAGCCCGGCAAGAACGATATCGTCCTCGGCATTGCCACGAGCGGACGCACGCCTTTCACCATTGTTGCCGTCGAATACGCCCGCAGCCGCGGAGCCCACGCCATCGCGCTCACCTGTAACCGTGACTCGCCGCTCGAGCGCGTCGCCGATTTCGCGATCGTCACCGAAGTTGGCCCGGAAGTCCTTGCCGGATCCTCCCGCATGAAAGCGGGCACGGCCCACAAGATGGTCCTCAACATGATCTCCACGGGGGCCATGACTCGCCTCGGCTACATCTACGGAAATCTGATGGTCAATGTCTGGACCAAAAACGAGAAGCTGGTGCAGCGTGCCATCCGCATTGTCGAGCAGGCCACCCAAACCGATCACGCCACCGCAGCCGGTGCGCTGGAAGAGAGCGGCAACCGTACTCCGGTTGCGGTTGTGATGCTGGCTGCAGGAGTAAACAAATCGAAAGCCGTCGCCGCGTTGAAAAGATCGAAGGGCCACGTGCGCCAGGCAATCGCATTCGCAAAGTCTTAGATCGCAACACCAGTTCGTGGACTTGTTCATAGCAAACTTGTCATTCCGACCCGGCGAAGCATTCAGGTAAATTTGTCATTCCGAACCGGCGAAGCCGGAGAGGAATCTGCTATCTGTCGGCAGCTTCGACGCTGTATGCAGACAGCAGGTTCCTCGCTACCCTCGCAATGACCACATTGTTGGGGACGGATCGGCCGAGCGAAACTCGACAGTGTGCTGCATGAGGCCCCGTGATCACTCGCACCGGACAGCCTTCGTCTTCTCGATCGACCGGAGGTAAGCTTCTACTTCCTTCTTTCCCGAATAGTTCGCCCAACCTGCTGGAGTTCCCCTAAACAGAATGTCTTTGATGTCGATTCGTGCGCCGCGCGAGACCAGCAACTTCACGACGCCCAGATGCCCATTCCCCGCCGCCTGATGCAGCGGAGTCGAATGCGAATGGCCACCCACAGGATTAAATCGATTCGGATCTTCCCCGGCATCGAGCAGCATCCGGACAATCTCGACATGTCCATACTGGGACGCCACCGCCAAAGCCAGATGCCGCTGATCTGAATTCGCCTTCGCAAGGAGTCGCTGCGCATCGTCGGATCGACCCAATGCCGCAGCCAGCGGCACGGTCATCTCCGCGCCGCGATGAACCAGCGCATTCGCGGCATCCAGTTCGAACAGGAGAGCGGCAGCCTGAGCAGCGCCATACGGATATGCCCCACGATCGCACAGCAGATCGATGAGCGATGTCTGTACTCCGCATTCGCGCGGCACCCGCCCCGTCGCAACCAGCATCAAGGTCTCGTCGAGCGCAGATTGCTCCACCCCCGCGTCCAAAATGACTTCTGCTATCTCGACGATGTTCTTCGGCAATTTCCCGCGCCGTACCGGATTTTCCGCTACAAACTCCAACAGAGACGGGTTGCGGAAGTAGTTCCCTCCTTCAAACTCGACGCGCTTCCGGGTCAACGCAGGATGCTTCTTCAAGTGCGCCCGCAGCCCTTCCACGTCTCCGGCATCAATCAACTCCACTCCTCGCCGGAACAGCGGGTCCTCGATCCGCTCATGGTGCGGCAGACTGACCTGATCGCTCGCCTTCGGCTTCTCCACGCGGCGTTTCAGCCGCGCCCAACTTGCAAATCCATACTCCCGCGCAATCGCGAGTTGTGCATCGCTCAACCGGAACTGTGCCGCAAAAATCTCCTCGTCGGACGCTTTCGTCCATTTGGGATGAAATTCCCTGATCCGCTGTGCCGCGACTGCATCTCGCGCAGCGCGCGTCTTCAGCAGATCTTTCGCCTGATATTTGAGATGTTCGAGGTTGGGATCAGCCGGGAGGACTCTTACTGGCATGGCGAACTTCCTTTCACGCGCCCGGGTCCGCATCTTTAGGGCAGAAAGTCAGTTCGTGGTCGAAGTTGTCGAAAGCAAGGTGGACTTCTGTCCTTTCCGCGGACCGGCAGCGCCCTTCTGCGCTTCGCGAATCGTACCATGAACAGCTTTCCCTGTGGATCGCTGTGTTCCCCGTGGTGAGCGTTTTTCCGAAGGTCAAGCACTCCCGTTCCGTCGCGGTAAACCGTCGGCCGACAGAATCCCGTTACAATCGATTCAAGGGCTCATTCATGGATAAGTTTGTCATCCGCGGCGGAGAGCCGTTGCTCGGCACGGTTCGCGTCAGCGGCGCGAAAAATGCTGCGCTTCCCTGCATGGCCGCCGCCCTGCTCACCGATCAACCGGTCATTCTTGAAAACATCCCGCAGGTCCGCGACATTCAGACCACGCGCAACCTGCTCGCCGCCATGGGTGCGGAAGTTGAACTCGGCTACGGACGCGCGCACCATCGCACTACGATTCACTGCGAAAATCTCGCGGCGCCCGAAGCTTCGTACGAACTCGTCAAGACGATGCGCGCCTCCACGCTCGTCCTCGGACCGTTAGTCGCCCGGTGTGGGCATGCCCGCGTCTCACTTCCCGGCGGATGCGCTATCGGCGCCCGTCCCATCGATCTGCACATCAAAGGGCTCGAGCAGCTCGGTGCCAAGATCATCCAGGAACACGGCTACATCGAAGCCTCTGCGAAACGCCTCAAAGGTGCGGAAATCCTTTTCGACAAAATCACGGTCACCGGTACGGAAGATCTGCTCATGGCTGCCACCCTCGCCGAAGGCGAGACCATCCTGCAGAACTGCGCCCGCGAACCCGAGGTCGCCGATCTCGCCGACCTCCTCAATAAAATGGGAGCCAAGATCGAAGGTGCCGGCACCGCCACGCTTCGTGTACGAGGAGTCCACAAACTAAAAGGCGCAAAGCACCGCATCATTCCCGACCGCATCGAAGCCGGAACGTTCATCATTGCTGGCGCCATGACCGGAGGCGACCTTAACGTCTCCGGATGCGACCCCCATCATCTCGACGCGCTCCTCAATAAACTTCATGAAGTCGGCGTAAAGACCAAAGCTTCCGCTGATGCCATTCGCGTTATGGGAGACAATCCGCTCAAGGCGGCCGACATGACCACCGAAGAGCATCCCGGATTCCCCACCGATTGCCAGGCACAATACATGGCGCTCGTCACACAAGCCGAAGGGACTTCGGTCATCACCGAGAATATTTTTGAGAATCGCTTCATGCACGCGCTCGAACTCGTACGCATGGGAGCCAATATCAAGATCGAAGGCCGACGCGCCGTGGTCCGGGGAAAGACGCCGCTGAGCGCTGCCGCTGTCCTTGCCAGCGATCTTCGCGCCTCTGCTTCGCTCGTGCTGGCCGCTTTAGTGGCCGACGGTGAAACCATCATCGACCGCGTTTACCACATCGACCGCGGCTACGAACACATTGAAGAAAAGTTGAAAGATGTCGGCGCCCAGATCAAGCGCATCGGCGAAATGTTCCCCAAAAAAGCCGTAGCCGCAAGATAAGCCATGTGGCGCGGGCGCCCCCGCCCGCGTCTGGCCTATCGAGTCCCATAAGTACGGATGTCAGAAATCCGCCCGCTCTTCGGAGCCCAACGAGCCGCGTCTACGAAAATTCTCTCCTGCTGTGACCGCCATCACTGACAGCCCAAACGCCCCAGCCCACAATCCCTGCGTATTTTTGTCGTCTCCCGGAAGATTGCTCCTGATCAGGACGCCTCATCTTTGAGGCGGCTCAGGCCCATTCGCAGCGATCAGCCGACGTTGTTCCCTTCCCCCGGTGCGTTGCAGTGGCCTTCAGTGAATACCTGACTCTCAACAGAAGGTAGGAACAAAAGCATGAAACTTCGTGTTTTCGTTATCGCCGCAGCTCTGGTCTTAGCGCCCGTTCTCTCAAACTCCGCCAATGCTCAAGTCGGACACAGAGGTCATGTGGTTGTCCCCGACTCCAGCATCCCGCGGGCAGGCGATGCAGGAAAGCGTGCCCACACCAACATCCGTCTGTTTATCCCCGATAACGGCTTCAACTCGGTGCGGCATTTCTACGGGCCGCCGTATTCCGGCTATTTCTTTGAGACTCCGGCCTCGATTGGCTGTCTCTATAAATTGACCAAAGCCGTAACTGGCTGCAATCCCAACACCGCGAGCCTCAATCCAGCGGGCGGCGCTAAGGCCATCGCGCTTGTTGATGCCTATGATTACCCACATGCCGCCAGTGACCTTGCTACTTTTTCAACTCAGTTCGGCTTGCCGGCAGCGACTTTCCAGGTTGTGTATGCCAGCGGCACCAAGCCGCCAGGCAACCTGAATTGGGAACTGGAAGAAGCCCTCGACATCGAGTGGGCTCATGCCATGGCTCCCAATGCGGCCATCTATCTCGTGGAGGCCGCTTCCAACTCTTTCTCTGACCTTTTCCTCGCTGTGCAGGTTGCGAGCAACCTCGTAGCAACCGCGGGAGGCGGAGAAGTTTCCATGAGCTGGGGCAGCGGAGAATTCTCGAGCGAGACCAGCTACGACTCTTATTTCACGACTCCGGGTATAGTCTATTTCGCTTCGACAGGTGACGCTCCGGGAACGAGTTATCCGAGCGTTTCACCAAATGTAGTGGCCGCCGGGGGCACAACGATCCGTCGCTTCCCGGATAGCGGGAACTTCAAGGCCGAATTTGCCTGGTCCGATGCTGGAGGTGGCCTCAGCGACTACGAGCCGCGCCCAGGCTATCAATCCGTGATCTCCGGTCTTGTCGGCAACCAGCGCGGCGTTCCAGATTTCTCGGCCATCGCCGATCCCAACACCGGCGTCTGGGTCTACGACAGCGGGAATGGTGGTTGGTGGATTATGGGAGGAACCAGCGTCTCCTCACCAATGATAGCGGGCATTGTGAATAAGGCGGGCGGCTTTGCGACGTCTTCTGCTGCTGAACTCACGACTATCTACAACAATTTGGGAGTAGCCGGTGCTTTCGGCGACATCACCGCCGGCTACTGTGGCCCCTACATGGGATACAACGCTGAGAAAGGCTGGGACATCTGCACGGGTGTCGGCACCGCCCGAGGCAGCACCGGCAAATAATCCTTTCGCATTCTCATCCAGTTTCCAACCTGGCCCTGCGCAGCTTGCAGGGCCGATTTTCTTGCTAGCTTTGATGATATCCAGGGTTGTTCCTTGAAGTGGCCGAACTCTCCTGATACTCGGGGTATCGCGCGGTATTAAAATCGAATGAGTGCACACGGGCCCGGATGTCCAAAGGATGAGAATATGGCGTTTTCGGTTCGCCGCTCGATCCTCATAAGGTTCCTTATTCTTCCCTGTCTTCTGTTGTTCTTTTGTCTTCTCGCCGCCCCAGCTTGGGCACAGCATCCCATTCCTCGCGTTCCGCCCCCTGCGCCCATGCCTGTGCCACCGATGGTTCGTGTCCCCGCTTATCACCCGCCGGTCTACCAGACTCCGATCTATCGCTCACCCATGTATGCGCCGATGACTACACCTCGAATCCCAACCTTGCCGGGACTTCGCGCACCGATTACCGTTCCTTTTAGAACCCTACCGCCAATGCGTCCGTTTCCTCCCTACCGTATTTACTTCTTTCCTGTCTTTAGCTACCCGTTCTGGAGCTATAACTTCTGCTGGTGGGCCATCTGCGATCAGTACTGGACCTCAACGCTGATCTACAACACCATCCCAATCGACCAATGGAATCCGTCGAACTCCATTCCTCCTACCCCAGCCACTCCTTTGTATGTCTACGGGATAGCCAGAGAAGACACTCCCGAGCTCATCCTGAAAGATGGCACTATTCTCAATGTGACGGATTACTGGGTGTTGGACAACCAACTCCACTTCAAGCTGATAGAGCAACCCAGAGCGATACCCACGGAGCAGGTCGTCCCCTTCGACGAACTCGATCTACAGCAAACCATCGACGCTGACACGCAGCTCGGCTTCCGCTTCATCTTGCGAAATGAGACTGTCGAGCAGTATTTGCGCGACCACCCCGACGGCCCGCCCGAACTGCCGGTACCACAAGATCGAAAGTGAGAACTTGTTAAAGCCGGTACCTATTCTCTGGTGAGCCTTTCGATAATCTTGCGGTGCTGCGAATATTCCCGCACCAACTGCGCCCGCTTTCCCATCTCGAAATCTGCAAACTCAAATCCCGGAGCCACCGTGCATCCCACCAGCGCCCACGATTTCCAGTCGGCCACGTGGGAAGCAAACCAGCATCCTGCCGAAACCACAGCCTGAAAACTCTGCCCCGAATCCGCGTCACTTCCCAGCAGGATCGACGAGCGCGAACCCGCAGGCGTAAGCACTTCCACCACCAAGGCTGATCCCGCGTAGAAATGCCACACTTCATCGGATCGCAGCCGATGAAACGCCGAGAAGTTCTCGCCTTCCAACAGAAAGTAAATGGCCGTGGAGGCCGAGCGAGCGCCATCGAATCCCGCCAGTGCTTCACCCGCGATCACCAAATCAGATTTGTACGTCTGCCGGAAATACCCGCCCTCCGGATGCGGCTCTAACTTCAGCTTCTCAATCCAATACCTTGCAGTTTTCTTCACAGCTGCTCCTCAGCAGATGGTACCGAATCCCGGTCAAGAGCAAGCAATCTTCTCTCCGGCTGAAACGATCTCGCCCTCGCTCGCACTATCCCGATAGAAGGAGCACAAATTTCCAGTGAAGTTGCCGTCCTGACCCACGTGCGAACCGCCGCCTGAAGCGCCGTGGAATCCCGCCTGCAGGAACCAGCCATTCGCGGAACGCTCCCATCCTTCGCATCCTCTGCGGGGATGGGAGCGATCGTTTTTGCAGTCCATCTGCCTATCGCCTCGGATCGACGGCAGACTTATCGATCCCGCCTGCATCTACTATTCAACGCGATTCGCAAGGAGCCCTCATGCCCGAAGTTCCCCGTATCACCCCTGACCAACTCAAACGTCGCATGGACGCTGGAGAACAGTTCACTCTCATCGATGTCCGCAATCCCCGCGCGTGGGCTGAATCTGATGAAAAGATGGAAGGCGCAGTTCGCGTTCCTGCCGACGACCTCAAATCCCATTTTTCAGAGATTCCCAAAGACCGCGCGATCGTCACCTACTGTACTTGACCGAATGAAGCCTCCAGCGCCAGTTTGGCGCAGCAACTTCAGGCACAGGGATACAGCAATGTATGGGCTCTTCAGGGTGGATTCGATGCGTGGGAAGAGGCAGGCTATCCAGTCGAATCAAAACGCAAAGCGGCTTGATCGTTGGCCGCCGTCTCGGCGGCTGTCGTGCGGGCGTCTCGCCCGCACACCGCTTAAAGACTGTGAAAGCTTAGGAACAGATTTAGGCCAACCAGGATGGATGTCCCATTAGTCGCACGCAGTGGGGCGAGAAACCGGTTTTTACTTTCATTTCCGAGAATCAGCCAGGTAAAGCAACCAGACGGTCACAGTACCGCTCGCTTTAACTTTGAAACTTTGAAACTGCTTTACACCGCCGCCTGAAGCGGCGCTTTTTCCTCGGATTGCGCAGCTCTCGGACTGGGAACCGTCGCGCGCACCACGGTGCCTGACTCACTCGATTGGATCTGCACCGTTCCGCCAAACTGCCGCAACCGTTCCTGCATCCCGCGGATTCCAACTCCCGAACCGCCCGCCTGAATCTCTGTCAGTCGCTGCGGTGGAATCCCTTTCCCTTGATCCACCACTTCCACGCGCACAACGTCTTCCTGTCGAGCCAGACGTATGCTGGCCGTAGCGCTTCCCGAATGCCGATGAACGTTGGTCAGGCACTCCTGGACAAAACGGAAGATGGCAAGCTCCACCTCGCTCGGCAACCGTCCAAACTCATCCGCAATGTCGAGCTTCACCGCTAAAGAACTCCGCTCGCCAAGCCCCTGAATGTACCAGTTCAGCGCCGATGGCAGACCATTCTCGTCGAGCAGAGGTGGATGCAGAAGATACGACGTGGTCCGTATCTCCCGATGCAATTGCTGCACCAGCTCCTGAACGTCCTCGATTTTCTTTGCGACCCCAGGGGCCGAGCGTGCCGCATCGTGACCGACTTGCGCCAGATTCATTCCGAGCACGGCCAGAGTTTGCCCGGCGCTGTCGTGCAGTTCGCGCGCAATGTGCCGTCTCTCTTCGTCTTGCGTGCGCAATAAGTCGTGCGTCAGGTTTCGAACCTGCGCCGTTTGCCTCGAAACTTCCGCATCCAAAGTCTCCGACAGCCTGCGGAACCGCTCTTCACTCCTCTGCAACTCCTCTTCATTCTTCTTTCGCGAAATGGCAAACGCCAGCTGACGTGCGATTGTAAGACTCAGATCTAGCTCATGCTCGCTGAAATGATGCGGCACATTGAAGTACGCCATGAACTTGCCGATGAGCTCGCCATCCGACACCAGCGGGATGAATGCGAGTGCCGCAATCCCTTCCTTTTTCACCGTCGCCTTCAACGATTCCGTTAGATCCGCCGAGGTAATGTCGGTGATGCAAACCGGCTGAGGATTCTTCTCACCCGGTCTCCACGCGGAATGCCCGTCGACGGCCGCGCGATACTCATTCGATAAGTTGCGCCAGCTCCTGAAGCGCATGACACCAGCGTCATCGCAGAGAAGAATCGACGCGCGGTTGCACTGCAATGCATCGAGGATCGCGTTCAACGCCGCGTTGTATATCTCTCCCATTGAGCCGGCCCGATGCAGTTCGTCCGCAAGATGGAAAAGCGCGCGCTGCTGCCGCGCTCCTTTCGCCAGCGCCCGGTCACTCTGCCGCTTTGCCGTGATGTCCCGCGACACGTTCGAAGCTCCGACCGTCCTCCCCTCCGCATCCTTTACTGGAGAAATCGTGACGGAAACTTCCACCAGGCTGCCGTCTTTCCGTTGCCGCACCGTCTCGAAATGGTCGATCTTCTCGCCATGGCTGAGCCGCAGAAGAATATCCGATTCTTCCGAATTACGATTGGTCGGAACAATCAGAGTGATGTGCTGCCCAATCGCCTCGGCAGCGGAGTACCCAAACAGTTTTTCGGCACCGTTGTTCCAGCTTGTGATCACGCCCGCCAGTGTTTTGCTGATAATCGCATCGTCCGATGACGCCACAATCGCTGCCAGCAGTCCGGTCGCATCCTGCGCGCTTTTCCGCTCCGTCACGTCCGCGCAAACGCCAAACATCCGCGCGGGCTTTCCTTCTTGATCGAACACTACTCTGCCCTGAGCCTCCATCCATCCCAGACTACCGTCCGCCCGGTACTGCCTATATTCGTTGCGATAACTTCCTTCACCCGCGAGCGCACGTTGGATTTGATGCATGACCGGCTCGCGATCGTCAACGTACACGCCTTCGAGAAAACTTTCGAAGGACTTCCCAAACGAACCCGGAGCCTGCCCATGAACCGCTTCCATATTGCTCGACCACTCGACGTTTCCAGTCCGCAGGTCGTACTCCCACGTTCCGATCTTGGCCGCTTCCAGGCTGAATCGCGTGCGTTCTTGCGCATTGCGAAGCTCTTCCTCGATACGCCTACGGTCCGTGATGTCCGCATGCACGCCGATCATCCGCACGGCTCGTCCGTTCGCATCCCGCACGATGCGTCCATGCGAACTCATCCACTTCGATTTTCCTTCGCGCGGCGCAGTCCGAAACTCAAAGTTGAACTCGAATCGGTCTTTGTCGCTCCAGATGCGCGCTGCTTCCTCGGCCAATCGCGTAACATCATCGGGATGAAATAATTCCCGCCACTCTTCCGCCGTGATGTGCTCACCCTTGGGCTCAAATCCGTAAATGGCCTTCATCTCCGGATTCCATTTGCCCCGGTTCTCCAGCAGGTCCCAGTCGAACATCGCCGTCTTCGACGAAGTGAGGGCGAGAGCGAGTTGCCGCTGGCTCTCTTGCAGCGCTTCTTCTACCCGCTTCCGATCACCAATCTCCTCGACCACCGATATGAAATGCTTGAGCTGCCCTTCCTTATCTCGCACTCCCGAAACCGTCAGATTCACCCAAACCAGCGAGCCATCTTTTTGGATGTATCGTTTCTCCATCGAGTACGATTGCAGTTCGCCGCTACGGATTTTTTCGACTTGCGTAAGATCGGCTGCCAGATCCTCCGGATGCGTAATGTCCTGAAACTTCATCTGCAGCAGCTCGGCTTCGCTGTACCCAACGATTTCGCACAGCCTGCGATTGACCCGCAGCCATTTTCCATCGGGAGCAACGTGCGCAACTCCCACTGGCGTCAGCTCAAAGGTCGAACGGTACAATTCTTCGCTGTCCCGGAGCGCCTCTTCAAATGCCGCGCTGCGCTGCAAGATCTCCTGAACGTCAACGTGCGACACTGTATTCTGATCGAGAATTGCGGGATCGAAAAAGTACTCCCCGTTCGAGACCTTCTGCAAAGCTATAAGCAGGTCTCTGCCAATCGAACTCTTCACCACGTACCCGCGCGCACCCGCCTTCAAGGCCTGCCGCGCCATTTCCGGGGAATCATGTTGGCTCAGAATCAACACTTCGATATGCGGGAAGAGGCTGCGGGTTTGCCGGGTCGCTTCCAGTCCGTTGAGCCGCGGCATGCTCACGTCCATCACAATGATGTCGGGACTCAATTCGCGGGCTTTATTGACGGCGTCCTGGCCATCGACCGCTTCGCCGGAGATCTCAAAGTCCGCCCTCTCGGCGAGCAGAGAACGCACGCCGCGTCGCACGACTTCGTGATCGTCCACTATCAATAGCCGCATTGCAGTACCTGACAAGTATCCCTACAACCACCCAAATGACTTTCTGTTCGAGTGTCCAGGCAAGAATTACAACTGCCTCCCGGAAGCCAAGCTTGGAGAGGCCAGACACACTCAAGCCGAGTCTACTGAATCGGCTCTAGGCGCTATATACAGCAAAACCTGTAGGCGTCCCATTGATCCTTTCGACAGGGTAAACTTTCCCCGGAACCATGTGCCTCCTCGAGGTTGAAGTTTTTCATAAACCCCGTTCCTGAACCTGCATCCAAGTGCAGCGAATAAGGAACCGGCGCCTCTTCGTCCAATCGTATGCTGTAGCCGTTCAAACACCAGAAAATGGCAGGTGCTTTCCATGAGCATCCTCGATGAATTGCGAAACAATCTGCGATTGACGTCAAGCTTCGTCGCGGCGTTGATCTTCTTTCTCACCATCATTGTCATTCTGATTGCGTGGCGCGACGACATGGCTCTGCTCGCGGCCATTGTCGGATCGGCGCTCGGATGGGCCGCTGGCATCCTTATCGCTCCGTACGAGGGCGAAGGCAAACGCTTCCGCAGCATCTCGAAAGGCATCGCCGGATTTCTCACCGGATACGCGATCGGCAAGATCGACCGCGTCTTCGATTTGTTGCTGGACAAAACCGACGGAGCGCCTGCAATCCTCGACATGCGGCTGCAGCGCACGTTCTGGCTCGGGCTCGCCTGCTTCGTGGTCACCGCGCTGACGGTATTCGTTGCGAGAACGTACTGCGATGACGAAGAAGAATACGAGGGCGGATACGAGCAGGAGCCGAGTGTGCCAAGTCCGCCATCGTTAGCGTAATGAATGTCGGCGTGTCCTTGAGTTGTCCGGCGCGCGATATGCCTCCCCACAACGCTGGTTTTCCAGCGAACAGCTGAGTTCCGTTTTGGGAAACGGGCTGGTTCTGGGGATATCCCCCCTCCCCCCGCATCTCTGGAATCATGCACTTAGCGGAAAATCTCAAAGTAATCTATGGGGCTCAATCAGTTACGGGCAAAATCTTGAGCCATAAGGACTTAGACGTGATCGGGTGCCGACTCTGCATGCCGCTTTCGCCTTGGCTATGATCTGCTGGTGTGGCGGCTGTGCGCAAGGTCAGATGTCACAGGTTGTGGCTGTGGAAATCTTCTGGATGCAGAAGAAGCTTGGCAGCCATTAGGCCTCGACGAAATAGAGGCATTGGCGCTTCTCCGCACATGTAGGAGAGCCCATCTCCGACGGAAAAATGGTCTGGGTGCACGCAGCGAGAAAGCACCCACGAACGCGAGCCACGACGAATGTCTGGGATAACTCAATCTGCCCCCCAGTGTCTCTCATCAACAAGAACGTTCCTGCACCCGTGATACTGCGCACAGGAGTTTTGAGCCGGAATTGCTATCATTCCCGACGGTTAAGGGTCGCTTTTTTGCCGGCGATGCCCAGCAGTGGAGGATTCTTGCGTGGGAAGCACGATAGCGGAACATGAAAGATCGCGACGGAGCGTCCTCTGTTCGCACATCAGCCGTACTTGGAGTTGGCGGAAATTGGAGGATATCGGTGCGAGTCCAATTGAATTCTGTTGTTGTGATCCTGCTTCTTTTGTTCGCGATGCAAGGTTGTGGCGGATCCGGTTCGAACACGCAAACTACTCCGCCGCAACAAAATCCGGTTCCAATGTTAACGAGTATCAGCCCGAACACGGGTCCTCAGAACGGAGCGGCGCTGACGATCACGGCCACAGGAAGCAGCTTTGTGCAAAGTTCGCAGATTGCGTGGAACGGCACTTCCCTGACAACCACCTTCGTTTCCGGTACTGAACTACAGGCCCAGGTGGCGGCTTCGAGTTTTGGCGATGTAGGCACCGCGGATGTGACCGTCGTTACTCCAACTCCCGGCGGCGGGACGTCTCAATCCTTGAAATTCACGATCACGCTGACGACGACTAACGTCGCTGTTCTCGATGTTGGCGGCAATGATCTGACTTGGGACGCGTCCCACCAAAAGATATATGTCTCTGTGCCAAGTGCTGCCAGTTCGAATGCGAACACGATAACGATCGTCGATCCGATTGCGGGGACGGTTGGAAATGCGCAAGCGTTGAGCGCGGAGCCTGGGATTCTTGCGATTTCCGACGACGATCAGTTCCTCTATGCGGGAATCGACGGAAACAATAGCGTCCAGCGATTGGTGCTACCAGGACTCACACCGGACATCAGTTGGTCGCTCGGAACGGACGCACTGGGATATGCCATCAATGCCACAGACATAAAGGTGCAACCGAAGGCAGCACATACGGTCGCGCTCGTAGAAGGGATCGATACCGGGGTTGTGATCTACGACGACGGCGTCGCTCGTCCAAACACGCGATGCAGCCTCACGAACTACTGTGCGTTTCTTCAGTGGAAAGCAGATGGAACCCAGCTTTTTGTAAAGGAGAGCACTCGCGGTCTCTCTATCTTGTCTGTGGACGCAACTGGTACGAAACCCTTGAATGAATACGGAGGCGCGTTCCGCGGATACGGGCTTCACGAGCATTTCGACGCTACCACAAACTATGTTTACGACGATGATGGCGAGGTCGTGGATACAGCTACGGGGCTGCCGGTCGGCAACTATCCGGCGCCGCGCTGCTTAGGCTGTTATGGCGATTCGCCGCTGATGGCCGCGGTGGACCCCGCCTTGGGGCGTGTTTTCTTTCTCACAGGAGTTCGGGACAGCGCCAATACTCGCAGTTTTCAGATTCAGGTATTCGATCAGAAGTCGTTTCGTCTAATTGGCGCGTTCTCCATTGCGAATGCCATCGGAACACCCACCAACTTCATACGCTGGGGCACGGCTGGACTCGCATTCGTCACCAACATGGCGAGTCAGGATCCAGAGGACGGCAAGCTCTACCTCATCGATGGAGTTTTTGTGAACCCCTCAAGCGCGCCTGACACTTCCATTGGAACTGCTCAAAGTCCTATCGCGACGCTTACCTCCGTTACGCCACTGAGCGCCACCGTCGGCAGCGCCGGCAGCACGGTCAACGTAAACGGGCGTGATTTCGAAGGCCAGTCGACGGTCCTGTGGAACGGAAATGCGCTGTCGACCACGCGCGTGAGCAATACGCAATTGCAGGCGGTAGTTCCGGCTTCTGACCTCACGACCGCGGGAGTTGTGTCACTGACTGTGATGAACACGAACGCTGGCGCGGGAATTTCGAATGCGCTGCAGTTCGCGGTGAATCCCCCACCAAGCAGCGGCAATCAGATTTCGATTCTCCCTGCAGGCGGCAACGCCTTGGTTTGGGATGCCCAAAGTCAGAAGATTTACGTGTCGCAGCCCGGGGTAGAGGGCGATCAAGGCGACACCATTGCAGCCGTCGATCCGGCGGGCGGAACGGTGACGAACTCCGTAGTCATTGGAAGCGATCCCGATCGCCTTTCGATTTCCGGAGATGATTCGTATCTCTACGTAGGAATGAACGGAGAGAATCAAATCCAGAGACTCGTGCTGCCCGCGCTTACTCCTGATATCAGCTGGCACATTCCGTCTGATCCTTCGGATGGGGCGTATTACGCCATGGACGTGCTGGCCGCGCCTGGCGCCGCACACACATCGGCAGTCAACCTAGGAATTTTCGACGTAGGCCCCACCTCGATCGGAGGCACCGTGATCTATGACGATTCTACCCCGCGTCCCATCACGGCCCCGGGTTGGGGTTCGTCCCCGTATTCTTACGCATCCTTGCAGTGGGGCAGTGATGCTTCCACGCTGTACGCGCCCGCGGACGGGACTCCTACAGACCTTTATGTGCTCGGCGTGACGAACCAGGGTGTCAGCGTCACGAAGACTTATTCATGGCTGCTCACGTTTTCAGGGTTGCCCTTCGGCATGGATTACGACAACGGAACGGGCTTCCTCTATACCGACGGAGGGCAGGTCGTCGATCCGGTCAGCGGCACCATTGTTGGAACGTTCAATGCGTCAGGGTTGGTGGCCGCCGATTCTTCACTCAACCGAGTTTTCTTTCTGGGACAAACCTCTGCTCAAGCCGGGACCGCGGACTACACGATCCAGTCTTACGATCAGCAGAAATTTACGCTGCTCGACTCCATCACGATTCCGAACGTTGTGGGAAGGCCGAGTGCATTTATCCGCTGGGGCACTAACGGCCTGGCGTTCACCAGCCGGGTGGGATCTTCGACCGACTTCCGGGCCGTTGGACCGGGACTCTTGTATGTTGTTAGCGGATCGCTGGTGAAGTCGGATTCGACGAAAGCTTCGCAGCATCTGCGAACCCAAGAGCATGTGCGCAGGGCGTGGAACCTGCGTGAGGGGCAACGATAAGCTCGCTGCGACGGTAGAACTTGATTGGCGCCTGCCGCGAACCGGGCGCCCCATCATTTCGTCCTTTTTGGGGGGCCGCAGGACCGTCACTCTCCTAAACCGTTGGGGCACCCTCGTGCTTCGGCTTAAGGGACTATTCATAGCGAAGCGAAACTAAGGGATCAATTCGGGCGGCGCGTTGTGCTGGGATGTAACAGGCTAGAAGTGTGATGCTCGCCAGCAACAATGAGATTGCGGCGAACGTGATCGGGTCAGTTGCTTCTACGCCGAATAGCAGGCTTCGCATGAGGCGGGTCAGCAGGAACGCTGCCGCCAGACCGATCATCATTCCTGAGATGGCGAGCACCATTCCCTGGCTGATAACCAGGATCAGGATGTTGCGTTGCGATGCGCCCAGCGCAATTCGGATTCCGAGTTCGCGGGTTCCTTGGCTGACCAGGTACGCCATGACGCCGTAGATGCCAATCGTCGCCAGAACCAGTGCGACAGCTCCAAAGGCGCCGAGGAGAGTCATGGAAAAACGGCGCTGGGCGAGCGATTCGTTCACCTGCTGCTCCATCGTGCGAATGCGGTATGCGGGAAGATCCGGATCGAGACTGCGAAGTTCGCTCTTGGTCGCCGACAGCATAGCAGCGGGACTCGTTTTGCTACGGAAGGCGACCGTCAATGCCCGCGTTGGAAATTGCGTATGTGCCACGTAGAAAGCGATACGCGGGTTCGAGTCCAGAGAATCTTGCTTCACGCGTCCGACCACGCCGACCACCGTCTGCCAGGGATCCTTCGATGGAAGTTCGACAATGTGAATACGCTTGCCGATGGGGTCTTGTCCGGGCCACAGTTGGTCGGCCATGTATTCGTCCACAAGTACGACAATCGGTTTGGTTATGTCGTCCTGCTCGTTGAAGAACCGCCCGCGTCGCAAAGGGATTTCCATGGCTTCGAAATAGTGGCCGCTCACGACGCGCTCGTCGGCGTTGAGAAATTTCTCGCCGGGAAGCGGGATTCGCCCCTCAACCGTGATCGGCGTCCAGGCGAAGGCTTCGCTCAAAGGAAGTGACGTAACACCGCCTGCAGCGATGGCTCCGGGCGAGCGTTCCAGGCCCTCCCAGAGTTGGCGATACGTATTCAAGATGGCTTGTTTGTCGCCGTATCGATGGCCAGTCATCGTCAGATCGAAAGTGAGCACGCCACGCGGATTGAAGCCCGGAGAGACCTCTTGCAGGCGGACGAAACTGCGAATCAGAAGTCCTGCAGCGATGAGCAAGACGACCGAGAGCGCCAATTCCGTAACAACCAGCAGGCGCCGAAGGTTGTTGCCGTGTCCCCAGACGGCGCTCGTTCCGGCGGAATTGCGGCTCGCGTCTTTCAGAGTTGAATTCAAGTCGAGCCTTGAGACGCGGAAAGCCGGCGCCAGGCCGAAGAGAATTCCGGAGAAAACGGAAAGCAGCAACGTGAACAGCAGAACGTGGCCGTCGATTCCGACATCCTGCAGGCGCGGAATGCTCTTTGTGCCGAGGATGTGGATAGACTTTACGCTGACAAGGCAAATAAAAATGCCGAGCACTCCGCCGCAGAAAGAGATCAGCAGGCTCTCCGTCAATAATTGACGAACAATGCGCCACCGGGTTGCGCCCAAGGCTGTGCGCACCGCGATTTCCTGCTGGCGTGCCATGGCTCGCGACAACATCAGATTGGCGACGTTTCCGCAGGCGATCAGCAGGACAAAACTTACCGATCCCAGCAGGACCCACAACGAGCGACGCACGTTGCCGACAACCTGTTCGAGAAGCGCGACGATGCTGAAGGTCAAGCCGCCGTTGGGAGGGTAGTTCTCGGGAAACTCGCGGCGCAGGCGGGCCGTGATGGTATCCATCTCCGCCTGGGCTTGTTGCACCGAGACGCGCGGCTTCAGCTTTCCGATGAGGTTGTAGTCTTCGTGGTCCCGAACCTGTGAAGCGGCGACCGGCGCGAGCGGCAGCGGCAGAAAAAGATCAGCCTGCTGAGTTCCGTCGAGCAGGGGAACGACTTCTTGGGGTAAGGAAAAATTCTGCCGAAGGACTCCGACAATCTCATAGGTTTGTCCATTGACAATGATGGAGGTTCCGATAACGCGCGGATCGCGGCCGAAACGTCGCGACCACATTCCGTCTGTCAGGACAGCGGTCAATGGATGGCCGGGCAAATCTTCATCTGGCGTCAGGAGGCGGCCCATCGCCGGACGAGCGCCGAGCATTGAAAGGAGATTCGACGAAATGCGGACAGCGCCCACGCGTTCGGGATTGCCCTGTCCGGTCAAGTTATAGGTTCCGCCAATCGCAATGGCAAGCTGCTCGAAGCCGTGGTGACTGGTCTTGATGTCGAAATATTGCGCAGTGGAGAACCAATCCTGCGTGATGCCGAGACCGGGCGAACGATTCCACAGGATCACCAATCGGTCCGAATTGTCGTACGGCAGAGGCCGGAGCAGCAGCGCGTTTGCAACGCTGAAAATGGAGGTGTTCGCGCCGATGCCGATGGCCAGCGACAAGACCGCGGCCACCGTGAACCACGGGTTCTTAGCGAAGGAGCGGAAAGCGAATCGAATGTCCTGGATCCATGGGATCATGGGAGCGTCAAGCTAGCATAGCCGACTGCTGGATCAGACGTGCGAGGCGTGCTTTGGTTTGTTGACGAGTGGGCAAGAATTTCTTCGATCAGCACGGATAGGGCATCAGGACAGAAATGTGGTGATATATGACATTCCCGAGTTCTTCTTAACGACCCACCCTTACTGACTTACGAACACGCTCTAAGCGCAAGGCGAATCAGCAACCCTCCCGCGAGTGATACCGCGATGCTCGCTAGCGTGCCGAGCAGGAAGTATTCGGCCCAGTCGCGGTTTTCTAAGTCGCGGGATCGGACCAGGCTTTTGGCCGCCATGAGGAATGCCAGTGCGGCATAGCTTCCTTCGGCAACGATCGCGAGCAGGAGAAGCCGTTCGAGGTTGCCGATCCAGCGTCCGCGATTGAATTCCATCGTGTCCACGCTCTTTTCCGCAACCACCAGATTGGGCCGAGGAACAACGCTGGAGTCTTGGGGAACATCGAGCGCGGGAAGGGCTCCGCACTTGTTGAGGATACCGCGCACCACGTACGTGGCTCCGCGAATATTGAAGATCACGATCGCGGCGATCAGAAAAAGGGCGGACGTCTTCCGCTCCGGAAACGGGAGCGGGGTCCAGGCACGATGCGCGACCAGATGCCAGCGCACCACGCAGGCGACGATCAGGATCACGACGAAAACGGAAGCGCCGATCTCCAGTTCCGCTCCGAAGTCGGGGGCGACCCACCAGCGACGCGCGATCGGAAGAAGCAGGGCCGCAGATCCCAGAAGCAGTCCCAGAAGGAAAGATTCAGCGTTTGCACCGGCGATCAGAATCGTAATGAGGGCCATTGCCAGGCTTCTGGCGAACAGAAGGATAGTCCAGAATCGCGGAATGGGCTGCTGGACCGCGGAGAGACGGTTCATCAGGCGCACGGGATCAGACACGACGGCATAGTTCGCCAGAGTCCAGATGAGAAGGAGTTCAGAGATCAGCAGCAGGGATCCAGGCGATCGCGCGCAAGCAGCGGAGAACGTCATTTGCGGGGCGAAGCTCCGAATGAGATTTGCGCGAGCAGGGCGCGCCATCCTTCTTCCCCCTCGCGATAGGCTTCCCATCCGGCGCCGCCCGCATAGAGCGAGACTGCTTGCCGGGTGATGCCGAGTTCCTGCGCGATGGCGGATTGGATCCAGGATTGACGCAACAGCTCGATGACCTTCCGTTGCTGCGGCTTCAGTCGCGCGCGATGATGCTGCAGGAGCCGGGCGAATCCGTTGAAGGCGGGATCGCATGCGGCGCCGAATCCCTCGAAGACTCCGCCGAGCAGCTTATCTTTCTTGGCGATGTCGATGGCGTTGCGGGCGTGGTGCAGGGCGGGTCCGTCGACATTGATGGCATCTCTGCCGATAGGAGTGTCGATGCTGCCGAAACCGATGCCGACCCGCAACTGGCGCATGCCAAATTTATAATGCATGTCCCAGAGCAAGTCGGGAATGATAAGTGCATCCGACAGTAGGCCCTGAAATTCGTCGCCCAGAGTGACGACAAAACGCGCGACCAGGGCCTGCTTGTATTTGCGGTTTAGTTCGGCGACAAATTCGGTAAAGGTCAGTTGAACCTGCGGGCGCTGCGTCCGCGGCACATCGCGCGACTTGACCATATCGGCGATCACGGCGATGCAGGGTGTTTCGCGAAGCTTGGATGACGAAGGCATTAGCCTGGGAGCCGGGCGTCGTTAAGCGTATAGTGAGTGGGCACGTTGTCAATAATAATATATTGCTTATGTGTTATGCAATATATTTATATTGTTTCTACTTAACGCAATATTTAGGTATTGATTGCCCCGGCTGTAAATTTGAGAACCACCCATGGAAGCTACTGGAATCCGGCTGCCGGTTGCCGTGCTGCTCGACAATGTTCGAAGCATGTACAACGTCGGCGCATTCTTCCGTGCGGCGGACGGAGTTGGGCTCGAGAGGCTGTGCCTGTGCGGGATTACGGCACATCCTCCGAAGAAGGCGATCTCAAAGACGGCGCTGGGGGCGGAAGAGACCGTTGCGTGGGAGCATGACTGGGAGGGCGTCCACATGGTGGAGAGCCTGCGGGGCGGCGGATATGAGATCGCCGCGATCGAGACCAGTCCGCGGGCGATGGATCTGTTTGAGTGGGAGCCGAAGTTTCCCGTGTGCGTGATGTTCGGACACGAGGTGGATGGGCTGCGTCCGGAACTGCTCGAGATTGCCGACACGCATGTGCGCATTCCGATGCTGGGGCAGAAGAAGTCGCTGAACGTGGCGACCGCTGGCGGCGTGGTGCTGTATGAACTGCTGCGGAAGTGGCGGGGACGCAGCTAAACCCCTATCCACCCGGAGATCCGTGAAAAAAGTCCACCACGGTGACACGGAGGCACGGAGCACCCGAGACAAACTTGAAAAGCCTTTCTCCGTGGCTTCGTGGCTCCGTAGTGGATCGGATTTCGTTCCGGCGATTGGGAGAGTACTGTATCTCCTGGAAGCCTCCGGTTGGCATCTCAGGGTGCATCGAAAGGTGGGATCTCCCATGAATTCCGAAATGCATGAGAACGAGTTGTTAAGCAGCAGAATCCATCAACTCGAAATGCAAGTTCATCACCTGAAGCAGGCTGTGGTTACTGGCATCTCTGTGCTTGTCGTCTTGTTTGTGATCGTGCAGATTCACGATCACCGTCGCCTCAGAACCGATGAAGTGGTGACCAGGACTGTCACCATTGCTGACCGGCAAGGTCAGGCACATGCCAGGCTCAGCATTTTCCCTGACGGATCGGGCCTGGAGATTTACGCTCCCAGCGGCGAACTGCGTGCTCAGCTTATGGGGGCAGGGGCCCAGAGCAGGCTGAATCTGTACGTCCCCATCACAGCGGTGCAGGAATCAGCCTCAATTAATTTTTTCCACGAGAATCACCTCCTTTCGTCACTGCGCAGCGACGCGCAGGGCGCGAGCCTCGAAATGCATTCCGAAGCCGCGAACGGCAGTGCTACCCTGCGGATGCAGGGCACGACCGCCGCGCTCCTGTTGAGCGGAGCCGACGCGAAGGTTCCCACGCTGCTGCTCAGCGCGGATCCCACGAAGGCTTGCACGGCTCTGGGAGGAGTAGAGCAGAACAGCGCCGGCGGCTCTTTCTGTATGCACGCTCCCGGCCTGCCTTCGCTGGAACTTGCCGATACGACCGGGAACCGCGCAGTCGTTGGGGTACCACATAGCCCGGACCTCTCTCTGGACGAGTCCTCGGCCGCGTCACTGATCCTGCGTCACAAGAGCGGGAATAAGGTGCAAGTCAAGCCACGGTAGGGCCGGTCGGGGATAGGAAGCTCGGACCGGGTTTGAGCGGAGAACCGGTGCGGGAGACAGTAGATTCCTCGCTTTGCGTTGGAATGACAAACTTTCAATTGATTGTCTAATTGGGGGTTGTGAAATTTGGTGGTGCAGAAATTCGCGGTGGAACTTCGCTTGACCTGACCCTTCGACTTCGCTCAGGGCAGGCTCCGAGGGCGGCCTCACCACAGGTTCCTTTACGCTCCGCAGCGCACCGTGATATCCTCTAAACGTCACAAAGACAATCGATTAAAGACAGGAGTGCACCAGTTTAGTGTTAGCCAGAGAGCAAAAGAAATCCCTCATTGACCAGTACGGCACGCACGCGAGCGATACTGGAAGTCCCGAAGTCCAGATCGCCCTGCTGAGTGAGCGCATCGGCCAATTGACGGAGCACTTCAAGACGCACAAAAAAGACCACGGCTCGCGCCGCGGACTTCTCATGCTGGTCAGCAAGCGGCGTAGCTTGCTCGACTACCTCAAGAAATATGATTCCGAGCGGTATAAGGCCGTGATCGGCAAGCTCGGGATCCGCAAGTAGTTTCTTGGCCTGGGGGCCGTTCTAGCCGGATTTTTCCGCTGGGATAGAAAGTCAACTTCCCCACCCTGTCGCGGAGAGCGCGACCAGAGTGGGGTATCCACTTTCGCTTCTTACTCCCGGGTTATTTCTGACGATCCGTCTCTGGTAAGACGGGCAGCATGGAGGAACTCTCCACACCGTGCGTTCTCTAAGCGCAATAGATCCCTTTGACAGCAATGTTGGAGGGAATTTGTCTCATCTTTGGGACGGGGAAAATCCGCGTTCTAGAGTCGCAAAATGCGCGATTTTAGAGCGGGGCACCGACCAAGCATGGGCCACCTATCTTCTTTTCTCTGACTTAACCCTCACTGCTGAAAGCACTCCGAAGGACAATCAATGAAACCAGAACCAACTACAGTTACAGTCACATTGGCCGGCGGCAAGACGATTTCGTTTGAAACCGGGAAACTGGCCAAGCAGGCCCACGGATCGGTCGTGGTGCGCCTTGGCGAGAACGTTGTTCTCGCGACCGCCGTCGCCAATGCCGAGCCCCGCGAGGGCATAGATTTCTTCCCACTGACCGTGGATTACCGCGAGTACACCTACGCCGGCGGACGATTCCCCGGAGGCTTTATCAAGCGCGAAGGCCGTATGAGCGAGAAGGAAGTGCTCACCAGCCGGCAGATCGATCGGCCGATCCGTCCGATGTTTGCCGATGGATTCAAGAACGAGACGCAGGTGATCGCGTTCGTATTGTCCGCGGATAGCGAGAACGATCCGGATGTTTGCGGCATCAATGGCGCATCGGCGGCGCTGCACGTTTCCGACATTCCGTTCCTGGGACCGATCGGCGCGGTGCGCGTTGGATTGATCGATGGGCAGTTCATCGTCAATCCGACGTACAACGAGATGCGCGAGAGCCTGCTGAACATCATGGTCGTCGGCACGTCCGAGGGGATCGTGATGATCGAGTCGGGCGCGAAGGAAGTAAAAGAAGAGACTGTTGTCGACGCGATCGAGTTCGGGCATACCGAGATCAAGAAGATTTGCGCGGCGATCAACGAACTGCGCGACAAGGCCGGAAAGCCGAAGCGGAAGGTTGAGCCTCCGCCATTCGATCAGGCGTATTACGACCAGTTGAAGGCGAAGGTCGGCGCCGAGCTGACCGATGCGCTCGATACCAAGAAGCATCCGAAGTTGGAGAGCTATGCACTCGTTGACGGGCTTTTGAACCGGCTCGATGCTGAGATTCCGGAAGAAGATGAGGACGCGAAGAAGAAGCTGGCTCATTATTATGAGACGCTGCGCGAGCGGATCTTCCGCGAGCAGGTGACGAAGCAGAAACGACGTCCGGATGCACGCGCGTTCGACGAAGTTCGTCCTATCTGGATTGAGGCTGGGGTTCTGCCGCGCACGCATGGCAGTGCGGTGTTCACCCGTGGCGAAACCCAGGCGCTGGTCACCACGACGCTCGGAACCAGCGATGACATGCAGCGGCTAGAGGGCTTCGAAGGCGAGGCCAAGAAGCGCTTCATCCTTCACTATAACTTTCCTCCATTCAGCGTTGGAGAGGTGGCGTTTTTGCGTGGTGCTGGGCGGCGTGAAATTGGTCACGGAGCGCTGGCGGAGCGGGCTATTTCGTCCGTTCTTCCCACCGAAGAAAAGTGGCCATATGCGATGCGCGTCGTTTCAGACATTCTCGAGTCGAACGGGTCGTCGTCGATGGCGACGGTCTGCGGCGCTTCCCTCTCGCTGATGGATGCGGGCGTTCCGTTGAAGGCTCCGGTGGCTGGCGTGGCGATGGGATTGGTGAAGGAAGGCGAGGAGTACGCCATCCTGACCGACATTGCCGGCGCGGAAGATCACTATGGCGACATGGATTTCAAGGTTGCCGGAACTCGCGAAGGAATTACCGCGCTGCAGATGGACATTAAGGTTGCCGGAATCACGGCTCAGATCATGCGCGAGGCGCTGGCACAGGCGCAGCGTGGACGGATGCATATCCTCGGGAAGATGGAGGAGGTCATCACGGAGGGGCGCGCGAAGATTTCCGATTACGCGCCGCGCTTCTACACGGTACAGATTCCGGTGGACAAGATTCGCGACCTGATCGGGCCGGGCGGCAAGATGATTCGCAGCATCGTGGAGCAGACCGGGGTGAAAATCGACGTGGAAGACTCCGGGCTGGTGAAAGTAGCGTCGAGCGATCAGGCGTCGGCCCAGAAGGCGCTGCAGATTATCGGCGACATCACGGCGACGGCGGAAGTAGGGAAGACGTATCTGGGGAAAGTTACGCGCCTGGCG
>DASYZA010000202.1:0-15345 GCA_035946775.1 Candidatus Sulfotelmatobacter sp.
GTCCGAGGGTGCCGAGCAGTATGCTCCCGACAGCTATCAGCACGCCGTTCAGTTGATGAATAACGCAGACGGCGATGCCACGAGCAAACACATCGACAAAAAGCCGTTGATCGCAGTTTCTCGCGAAGCAGTGCAGACGGCGGAAGACGCACGCGCCATCGCAGTCAAGAAAATGGATGATGTCCGACTGGCAAACGAGCGCCAAGATTCTGCCGACGCCCAGGCGAAATCGCTGGCCCAGGCCGATGAAGCAACGCACCGCAAGGAGCAGGCTGAGTCCGATGCCGCAAAAGCTCAAGCCGCAAAGGCCCAGGCGGAATCGGATAGGGCGAATGCGCAAGCGGCCAATACTCAGGCTCAGTCCGATGCAGCGAAAGCGCGCAGTGATGCTGCCGATGCACAGGCTGCGACCTCCAAAGCTCAATCTGACATGGCCAACAACCAGGCTGCTTCTGCAACAGCACTATCGGCGGCACAAGCGGACGCCGATCAATCCAGCCTTGCGGCTGAGAAGGCGAACTTGACCGCGCAGCAGGCGGAGACAGACAAGGCAGCCATGCGCGCGAAATTGTCCGCGCAGTTGAATTCCATTCTTCAGACTCGTGACAGTGCTCGCGGGCTCATTGTCAGCATGTCTGATGTTTTGTTTGACACCGGAAAATACTCATTGAAACCGGGAGCGCGAGAGAAGTTGGCAAAAGTCGCGGGGATCTTGCTTGCCTACCCATCCCTCAACATCGAAGTGGGCGGCTATACCGACAATGTTGGCGGCGATGCCATGAACCAAACCCTGTCTGAGAATCGTGCCGGATCTGTGCGCGACTATCTGGTCCAGCAAGGCGTTGCCACGAATTCGGTGTCAGCCAGAGGATTCGGAAACACCTTGCCAGTGGCCTCCAACGGCAACTCCGCGGGTCGCCAGCAGAATCGCAGAGTCGAACTTCTCGTTTCCGGAGACGCCATCGGTAGCCCGGTCAATGCAACCACGGGAAGCTTGCAGTAAGGCAAGAATAAGCAGTGATTCGATCATGGAGGCAACAGTTTATGAAACTCGTTGGAGCTATCAGCACAGCAGTCCTCTCTTTGTCACTCGGAATCGGTATTCCGACATACGCACAACAAGAGCAGCACGAGCAGCAGGAAGAAAACAAAGACAAGCCTGCCCAGGAAAAAGAGAAGAAGGCACAACCGGAGAAATCCGTGAAGCCAGAGGAGAAAAACGCGCACCAGGAAGAGAACAGTGCCAGGCCGGAGGAGAAAAATGCGCAGGAAAGGCACGCTCAACAGTCCAACCCTGAGCAGAAAAAAGAACACGCAGGCGGCGGCCGCATTCCCGCCGAACGCTACAAGGCCAATTTCGGACGCGAGCATAGCTTTCGCGTTAGCGAAAGCGATTACCGCAATCACCGCTTCCAATACGGCGGCTATTGGTTTGGGTTCGAGTCTGTCTGGCCTAGCAACTGGCTCTACACGCAAGACGTTTATGTTGTCGAGATCAACGGCGTGTACTACCTGTGTAATGCGAGCTATCCGGGCGTAAACCTGATCCTCAGTGTCACGCTGTAGCGCCATCGACCATTAGAGAATCGTGCGGGCTGTCATCGGCCCGCGCCTTTCCCCCAACCGAAGGAAAGAAAGGAGCAAACATGCTTGGAACGATATTGATCGTAATCCTGATTCTGGCGCTTCTTGGAGCTCTGCCTCGGTGGTCCCACAGTCGAAGCTGGGGTTACGCCCCAACCGGCGGTGTCGGACTGATTCTGGTCGTTGTCGTCATTCTGCTGCTTCTCGGCCGCATTTGAAGCATGAGGAACGAGCCAATATCGTCAGGTACCATATTCAATCGATGGTACCTGCCTGCTATCCGTGTTGCTGCGCTCTTTCTCATCGTTGTGATGTGCAGCGACCGTTCGCTCGCATACTCCGTGCTCACTCACGAAGAAATCGTGGACCTGCTCTGGACTGATGAGATCCGGCCCCTCCTGCTCAAGCGATATCCGGGATTGTCGGAGGACCAACTCAAAGAGGCCCATGCCTACGCCTACGGAGGTGCGGTCATCCAGGATCTCGGTTACTACCCGTTCGGCAGCAGAGAGTTCAGCGACTTGGTGCACTACGTCCGCAGCGGAGACTTTGTCCGCGAGTTGCTACTTGAAAGCCAGGACGTCAACGAATACGCATTCGCACTGGGAGCCTTGTCGCACTATGCGTCGGACATCGCTGGCCATCCTGCCGTCAACCTGTCCGTCGCAATCGAGTATCCCAAGCTGCGCGCGAAGTATGGGAAGTCTGTCCGGTATGCGCAGGACAAGACGGCTCACCTGAAAACCGAGTTCGGGTTCGACACCGTGCAGGTCGCCAAGAATCGTTACGCGTCGCAGCAGTACCACGATTTCATCGGATTCCACGTATCCAAGCCACTGCTGGAGCGAGTTTTTCCCGTCGTGTACGGAGTTGAACTGAAGGACGTGCTGACTCACGAGGATCTGGCCGTGGGTTCGTACCGCTTTGCAGTCAGCCGCATGATCCCGGAAATGACCCAGGTCGCGCTGCAAACCCATAAGAAAGATCTGATGCGCGAGACTCCGGATTTCTCGAAACGGAAATTTCTATACCGTCTTTCGCGCTCTGACTACGAACGGCAGTGGGGTAAGGACTACGCGAAGCCGGGCGTAGGTACCCGGATCTTGTCGACGCTCTTGCGATACATGCCGAAGGTTGGCCCTTTCAAAGGGCTGGCATTCAATAACCCGACTCCCCAAACTGAGGACCTGTATTTCAAAAGTATCAATACGACTGTCGACCACTATCTTGCGTTTCTCGAAGAAGTCCGCACCGATTCACTGGTGCTTCCCAATTGTGATTTGGATAGCGGCAACGTAACCAAAGCTGCGGAATATTCGCTGACGGACGACACCTACGCAGGTTTGCTCGCTCAGTTGTCAGAGCGGAAGTTCGATCAGACGTCGCCGGCGCTGCGCGATAACATCCTGCAGTTCTATTCCGACCTCTCGCTCCCGATTGAAACGAAGAAGAACCACCCTCACTGGCAAGGCTTGCTGACTGCTCTGGACCAGTTGAAGTCCGTGGCGCCGGTGCCGACTGTAGCAAGCGGGCCCGGACGGTGACCCCGTGCCATCATTCCATTTCAAGAACGCGGCAGGCAACGTGGTTCGCGACATGGAAAAGAACCACACCATGGCGTTCGCCGCATCGCTGTCATATTACTTTGTCGTAGCCCTGTTCCCCTTTCTGATTTTTCTTTCCGCGGTCGTCGCCTATCTGCCAGTTCCGGATTTCTTTAGCCAGGTCATGGGACTAATCGCGCGAGTCGTTCCCGCCGCCAATATGGGCCCGCTTAGAAACTTGGTGAAGGACACAGTTTTGTCGAGGCACAGCCGTCTGCTCACGTTCGGAATTTTGTTCACCCTGTGGTCAGCATCGAGTGGGTTCACGGCGCTGATCGATGCTCTTAACACGGCTTATGATGTATCTGAGACAAGACGTTATTGGAAAACTCGCGGTCTTGCTATTCTCCTTACATTCTCGGTTGGATGTCTGCTCGTCGTTGCTCTCGGAATGTTGCTCGTCGGATCTAGCGTAGGTGCGTGGTTGACCGAGACTTTCGGGCTGCGAAGCCTTTGGCCCTATATTCGCTGGGCGGTAGCAATTGGCTGCACAATTCTCGCAGTTGAGCTCCTCTATTTCGTTGCGCCGAATGTGAAGCAAAGATTCGTGAGCACACTGCCCGGAGCGGTGATCGCAGTCGGCGGCTGGATCGGGCTGTCTTACCTGCTCGGAATCTACTTCCAGGACTTTTCCGCCTACAGCAAGGGTTATGGCAGCTTGGGAATAGCGCTCGCGTTCAGCATCTGGCTTTATTGGAGCGGCTTTGTGATCTTAATCGGTGCCCAGTTCAATGCGGAGCTCTTACAGGAAGGTAGAGGGACATCAGCGCTTGAAGTGAAAGGACCTGCGGAGTCAAACTTGGCAGCGTAATGGAGGAAATATGGAGGGCAAGGAGTGGACCGTGCAAGAACTGATAGAAGCCTTGAAACGATTCCCTTTGGACGCGAAAGTTTACTACGAGATGGGCCCGAACGGCCCAGGAACAATTGGGAAAGCGCAATATGTCAGGGCCGGGGGCGCGTCCGACGATCTGGGGGTTTTGCTGGACCGATAGGACTCCCCCCACAGATCTGCAATACCAAAGAAAACTGTGGTTGAAGGCCTGCGGTCACGTCATCGCTCACCTGATGTCAGCTTGCTTGATCTCACGTGCGGTCGGTATCTTCACTTCTGTAATGTGAATTAAGTTTTCGTCCGGGTAGATGTAACCTTCCGCGTGCACGTAGTGCCCCTCGTGGCCCGTAAGAATCTCAGGATTGTCCACCTTCCAGGCTCTTTGCTCGGTCACGAACCTCAATTTGTTGCCATCTTCCTGAACTGTACCCATGATGGTTATCAGCCGAGTTCCTATCCCTGCTGTTGTAGTCTTCGGTGCCTGATTGGGCGCGTCCTGCGAAAGAGCGACAACGACGGTTAGGGCAAAGCACAGAGAGAAAATAGCAAACAAAAGAGTTTTCAAGGGAAGAAGCCTCGGTTCCAAGCGATTAGTGCCGTGCCTCGGTGCTTTGTTAAGCCGGGAAGGCGGAGTTCGCCGCCTTCCCGAGCGAAATGCGAGGAACCTCTACGCTGCTACAGCGACGTTATGGAAGGTGACGGACTCAAATGTCTGAACCTTGGGCATTCCATCGATCAGTTTTGCAAAAGTCTTCAACACTTCTGGGTAAGTATTGGTGTTGTAGGCTTCTGCATTGGCTTTGCTCTCCCACAGGCTGATCGCAACCACGTCTAGACTGGTGGGATTTGACAATGTGATTTCGTCCTTGAAACCCTTCTGCTTGCGAAGTAAGGGAAGAACCTCATTTTCAAAGGTGCGGGTGTAGTCAGAAAGCATGTTGGATTTCAGATGAACGGATACATTGCGTGCAAACATGGCAACCTCCTTAGGTTGGAGTTGCTAAGAGGAACAACTTCAGATGGGCTGACTTAGTTCAGGGAACCTGAAAGAGGAGAAGGTGGAAACCACCCCAACGACGAGCCTAGTCTTGTGCGGCGGGTCTGTCAAGTAAGTTGCCGCCACTCTTAACTGTAGCGGCGCCGAACTGTGATCCAACGTTATGCGTACAATCTACTATGGATTATTTCGAAGAATGTGATGCAGAAACAATCGAGCGTTTGGGCAAGCGGAGTGGATTCCTCCTAAGAACGTACCAGGCCGAACTCGCCAGGGACCCGGCCAGCCGTGACACGGAATCTTCACGCAGCAACATGATTGCCCTCTGGCATACGATCTGGCAGATCTACGGAAAGGCCCGTTGCGCGGGGCGTGGCCAATCTTGTTTACGCAAACACAAAGCGCCATTCCACAACCCATGTCGTTTCATCCAACCCTTTGTGTTGCCGTATTTCCCTTCACGATTCACGATGTTCGTTGACGCCGCGGTGGGATCAGCGTAGCATCGAAGATGAGTGAGTTACCTCCTTTCCTCGTTCAGATCCTCTGAACTAAGTCAGTCCATCTGAAGTTCGCCCCGCTTAGCTGCAACAATTCAGGAGGCTGACGTGATTGCTACAAAAAGCAGCATTCGTTTGGCACCTTCCTCACAACCAGAATCCTTAATTAAGGACAATGCGCCCTTTGCCCTTGCGGACTCGGTAGTGCAAGCCCGGGCTTACGAACTGTATGAGCTTCGCGGCAGAGTGGATGGCTGCGCAGAACAGGATTGGTACGAAGCAGAAACCGATCTGAGAGCCGGGCAAACAAAGCGGGAAGTTTAGCAAGGCATTCCTCACGCTACAAAAACGGGGAGTTGTTTTTATGGTTTGCCAACAGTTGGACCAACTGGAATGGGACTTTATTCAGGCACGGGCGGAAAGCCGTGACATAGATTCGCTGGGATGGACAGATCGTGAGTTCTCATTTCTTGTCGCGATACTGGATCACAAGCGGGAGGGGCATCAGGGTGAGCCCTGCCTTCGGGATTAGGTACCAATCGACGCAGAAAGGCTCGTGCAAAATTTAACATTGTTTTTCTGCGGATTGCCGCATCATCTGCAATTGAGGCCAAGAAATTATGAGTCCAGAACTACAGCGTGCCCTCAGACGACACACTCAATGGGTTGGGCCCTACAAAGCATCCGGCGAGCTGAAGAAAATGCATGTGTGACTTCTTGTGGATCGCGGACAGATCGAATTCCTCACTCTGGGGAATTCTTACAAAGTAAAGCGGGCGCGGAGGAATCCGCGAGCTATTTGCTACGTGGGAAGCAACGACGGTCCCGCGATTTCTGGAAAAGCCCAGATCGTTACCGACCCGAGTGAAGTGGAACGGGTTTACCGAGGTTAGTGGAGGGTCCACCCGTTGCGCATGGCGATTATCGTCGGACTTCGGGTTTGGATTGAGATGCTTCTGAAAAAGAGAGTTGTCGTTCGAGTCCAGCCGGACGAGCCGAATCCACTAGCGGGTTTGACCGATCCCGCGATCTGAACTCAGAAACTGCGCACTTGGATCGCACAGCAATGGATGCAATTGCCGCGGATTCAATCGAGGTCTGTTATGCCAGTCAAGAGCGAGAGTATGGGCGGCTTTCACGGCGTTTCTTTCATAAGGGTATGTGCGATAGCGGTATTTTGTATTCTTACGAGTTCTGCGCGACGCCCGATTGCGTTGGACGCTACAACTTGGTACGACTCGTCCCCCCACCGCATTACATTTGTGACAGTCGATAATGGCGTTAAGTTGGAAGTACTCGATTGGGGAGGAAGCGGACGTGCGGTTGTGCTTCTGGCTGGATATCAGACGGCACACGAATACGATGACATTGCTCCGAACCTCACGACCTTCTGTCACGTATATGGAATCACCAGACGGGGTTTCGGCGCTTCCAGTCGACCAGACTCAGGCTACACCGCGCAGCGGTCGGCAGAAGACGTTTTGCAGGTTATCGAGGCGCTGAAATTGGATCATCCTGTGCTGGCTGGACATTCATTCGGCGGATTAGATTTTCTCACAATCGGGGCACAACGTCCTACGCTTGCCGCTGGCTTAGTCTTTCTCAATTCAGGAGATGACCCCACGCTGCCATCCTCCGCTTACGGAGTTGTGGATGTTGATACCAAGAGACTTCCCGCTTCCATGACGGCGCCGGAACCGACGCCCAACAATTCTTCATTTCAAGCCTTCAGGGAATCGCAATTGAAGGCGCACGGGGTCATGATGCCAGAGGCGGAGTTACGGCAGCGTTATCCCCTCAACCCCGATGGAAGTATCGGAGAAGATTCGACTCCAAAGTGGGTGCGGGACGCGATATTCGCAGGGATTCAAAAACCCAGGTACTCAAGTATCCACGTGCCGGTGCTTGTCATCCTCGCCGTTCCACTCCCGCTCGATGAGCAGATCAAGAAGTACCAACCAAGAACAGCGGATGAGCGAGCGGCAATCGAACAACAATACGCTGCGGGAGAAGCCTTCACAAAGCGGACGGTTCAGGACCTTAAAGCGGGGGACCCAAACGCTCGGATAGTTACTCTGCCGGGAGCCAGCACCTACATCTTCCTGTCGAATGAGAACGACACCGTGCGTGAAATGCGCTCGTTTGTAGGTGGCTTGCACTAGGCGGGCTGTTCCGAGTGGCAGCGCACAGGTTGTGGAAGTCCCGCTTAACAACGCTTGTGAGAAGTTTAAGTAGTGAAGTCTGAGAACGCCATTCAGGAAACAGAGGGTTCTGCAAACAGGCGAACGCCACTGCATTTCGGCAGTGGCGTTTCATTGGTTGCGGGGGGCGGATTTGAACCGCCGCCGACCTTGGGTTATGCGATCTCTCACCTTTCGGTGCGAGTCGGACTGTACGATAGTTGACCTTGTATCTTCTTAATACCCGTCTCCCATCCCGCCACGCGCGACGGCGGCGCCAACGCCTTTCTCCTCCGCAATGTCGGCGACGAGGGCTTCGGTGGTGAGCATCAGGGCCGCGATCGAGCCGGCATTGGTCAGGGCGGTGCGCACGACCTTGGTCGGATCGAGCACGCCGGCCTTGACCAGGTCTTCGTACTCTCCGGTCAGGGCGTTGTAGCCGAAGTTCGGGTCCTTCGAGTCGTTGACCTTGCCCAAGACGATGGCGCCTTCTTCGCCGGCGTTCTCCGCAATTTGGCGTAGGGGTTCCTGCAGGGCGCGCTTCACGACGTTGACGCCGATCTGCTCATCACCCTCGACCTTCAGCTTGTCGAGAGCGATGACGCAGCGGGCCAGAGCCACGCCGCCGCCTGGGACGATGCCTTCTTCCACGGCAGCTCGGGTTGCGTGCATGGCATCCTCAACGCGAGCCTTCTTCTCTTTCATTTCGGTCTCGGTCGCAGCGCCCACCTTGATCACGGCTACACCGCCGACCAGTTTCGCCAGCCGCTCCTGCAGCTTCTCGCGGTCGTAGTCGCTGGTGGTTTTGTCGATCTGGCTGCGAATTTCCTTCACGCGGCCTTCCACGTCGCTGTGCTTGCCCCTACCTTCGATGATGGTGGTATTGTCCTTGTCTATGGTGATCTTCTTGGCCTGGCCCAGATCGCTAATTTGAACATTCTCAAGCTTGGTGCCGAGGTCTTCGGTGATGGCCTTACCACCGGTGACGGTGGCGATGTCCTGTAACATGGCCTTGCGGCGATCGCCGAATCCGGGTGCCTTTACGGCAGCAACCTGAAGCGTACCACGCAGCTTGTTGACGACAAGGGTCGCCAATGCCTCGCCCTCGATATCCTCTGCCACGATAAGCAGCGGTTTGCCACTCTTGGAAATCTGCTCAAGCAAAGGAAGGATATCCTTCATCGAACTGATCTTCTTTTCGTTGATGAGGATATAGGCGTTCTCGAAGGTAACTTCCATGCGTTCGGGGTCCGTGACGAAGTAGGGCGAGAGATAGCCGCGGTCGAACTGCATGCCTTCTACGACTTCGAGCTGGGTCTCAAGCGTCCTCGACTCTTCCACGGTGATGACACCATCCTTGCCGACCTTCTTCATTGCGTCCGCGATGATGTGCCCGATGGTTTCGTCGTTGTTGGCGGAGATGCTGCCAACCTGGGCAATCATGTCACCGGTGACTGGCTTGGAGAGCTTATCGAGTTCACCCTTGGCGCGCTCGCCGGTCTTCGGATCGATGTTGCCACATACCAAGTTCACAGCTTTCTCGATGCCGCGCTTCATGGCCATCGGATTGGCGCCGGCCGCAACGGTTTTAACGCCCTCACGGTAAATGGCCTGAGCCAAAACGGTCGCTGTAGTCGTACCGTCGCCGGCCACGTCGCTAGTCTTGCTGGCGACTTCGCGGACCATCTGGGCGCCCAGGTTCTCGAGGGCGTCCTGCAGTTCGATCTCTTTTGCAACGGTGACACCGTCCTTGGTGATGGTGGGAGATCCGAACTTCTTCTCGATAACGACATTGCGGCCCTTGGGACCGAGGGTCACCTTCACAGCGTCCGCCAACAGGTTGACGCCGCGGAGGATCGCCTGCCGCGATTCTTCTCCGTGTACGATCTGCTTTGCCATGACTTTGTTCTCCTGGAATATTGAGTCTTCAACTCGGATGCTCTTTTGGCGCGTCATTGCAATCGGGAGCTAGATTGCGCGCTGTGACTCGCCCAGAATCCTACGCGTCCAACAAAGGGACGCTCAGGTGACAACCTACCTCTTGGCTCCCACGGTCTGTTTCTTGGCCGCACCGGTGATGATGCCAAGGACTTCCTCCTCTTTCATAATGAGGAAGTCTTCTCCATCAATCTTGATCTCGGTGCCGGAATACTTGCCGAACAGAATGCCGTCGCCTTCTTTCACTGCGAGAGGGAACAGTTTGCCTTCGTCATTGGTCTTGCCCCTGCCAACAGAGATGATTTCGCCTTCCTGGGGTTTATCTTTGGCAGAATCGGGGATGATGATGCCACCCCGGGTGGTGCCAGTTTCTTCGACGCGCCGCACCAGAACGCGATCATGCAGTGGAGTAAACTTCGTAGCCATACTTGCAGACTCCTTTCGCCGTATTCAGTTGTACAAGCGCGCGAGCTATGGAAGCTAACAAGCGGCGCTTTTGAGAAAACCGCAGCGACACCTAACATGTCGGCGCGGCTGGCCGTTCCTCGATCAGAACGGTAGGCCGGTACTACTTTCTGGGCATAACCCTCTTGGTGCCCTTGACCTTTAGCGATTATGGGTTAAGGGCCCGTACCCCAACTATCGGCGAGGCGCTCAGAAAAAGCTGAGCACTATTGACCAGGTTGCGTTCCGCAACGCTGCCGGGGTTGGGAAGCATAGCTGTTGGAACTTAGAGTGACCGGGTGAGAATGGCCAATTTCCGACCCACCAATCACGCTCCACTTGGTAACGCGAAAAATGTGTCAGCCGGCGTCAGCGAACGACAAGCGCTCTCGAACCTAATGCGCTTCTCTAGGTCACCCGCAAATTATCAGATCGAGGCACTACGCCACCGCCGACCGGGCGGACCCAGATTCCACGTAGCACAGCATCGCCTGTTTCAATTGTGAATCCACTTCGTCTGCGATTGTTATAACGTCCAGCAGCACGTTGCTAAAGTCTACAGTGCGAAGATTGTTCTGTAGGGTGTTAAAGATGCTTACCTGCAGCACTCGCGACTCCTCTACCACCATTGCAACGGTGTAGCCTTGCTTACGTCGGAGCGTTCCGTGCTCGCGCGCGGCAATGGAGGTCGGAGCTTTCCCCAACGGGGGAAGGCGCAGGCGGCTAATCAGGTCGCGGAGGAGCTTAGGAAGATGCCTGGTGCGGTCCTGAAAGCTCATCGGGATACGGGTCAGTTCTTCATCGTGCTCCACCAGCGCCATCCAGTCCTGAATCGTCGCGTCGAGGTCGCGCTCCAGTATGGAAGCCACGCTCTCTGTAGTGAGCGCCCTCCGAGCCACAGGGTTCGCGAGCTTTTTGCGGATGAGGTCTCTAAGTGAGGCGATCTCGATCGGTTTCACAAGGACTTCGTCAGCCTGTAAAAGGATGGCGGACATGGCCTCTTGCAGCTCTGGGTAGCCGCTGAGCACCAGCGTCACGGCGTGCGGGTGGGTGTGCCGCATGGCGCTGACGACGGTGAAGCCGTCGCCGGCGTTCGGCATGTGCAAGTCGGAGAGCAACACGTCAAACTGTTCCGTGGCGATACAATGCAGCGCCCCGCTTACACTCGTTGCGGCGACCACCTCAAACCCGTCGCGTTCCAGCGCTTCTTGCAACATAGTGAGGACGGCGGCATCGTCGTCCACGAGTAGAATTCTAGGTATAGTCATCGCGACATACTCCGTATCCTAAATTCTTACAGCTGGGGGAGTTGCGAAGCTGTGCAAAATTGACCGTTTAAGGGAGCTGTCGCGATTTTTCCAAAATGAGCAAAAGTGAGCATCGCTAATGGTTCGCTCCGCGCACAACTGAAGAACCAGAATTCTCTTTCGACTGAGAGCAGGAGTTGTGAGATGAAAAGACAAGGACAAGAAGAAGAGGAGCAAGACGACCAAGACGACGAAGAGGAAGAAGAACGGGAAGAGCGGGACGAGGAAACGGAAGGCTACTCCGAATGAACGTGGGCCCAACGTTATGCGTACAATATTTGTCGCATCATCTAGAGGAACTCACTCAGGAACCATCGAATGTCTGCGAAAGCAAGGCGGATTCCTCCAAGCCAGGGGTCCTTGGCGTAAAGGCGATATTACGACAACAATCGGGCGGCTCTGCCGGGCGCTGGACTGCGAATAAGGCAGCGAACTGCGAAGCATTTGACATCGATTTCGTTTTCTGATGTCTGATGGCGACCGCTGAGCCGTGATAAAACACACACCGCCAATCCGCACCGGACGAGAGGAAAAGCCCTTGAGAGAAAACCGGCGGGGAAACCGCCTCCGCAGAATACTATTGTACGAAATTAAAATGTGCCTGCAAGTTATTGATAATAAATTAGATAGTGGTGGAGGCGACGGGAGTTGAACTATTCAGCGTGTTGACAGCACGTAAGTTATTGATTCTCCGTATGGCCAGAGGGGCAAAAAAGGCACCATTGCCGATTCCATTGTACGTTTATTGTACGAAAATCTTTTCGCATTTCGACCCATGGAAGACCTGCCACAAGGGGAGTATCCCACAGTTTTCGGTTCCTGAGAAGGTGGCTTGGGGGAGCCCAGCTGATCACGGTTCACGTTCCGGATTGCCCGTCAGAACGAAGCCGCTGGCGCGGCGGACGCTGCCGCGTGGGTGATGTCAGCAGTCCTGATTTTCGGTTCAGATAATTTGTGGGTCACAAGGAGGTGTCCCTGTGACCCATCTACGCAAAATGATGCTGGAGGAACTCCAGCGCCGTCATTACTCTGAGAGTACCACGCGACGTTACATTCGCTTCATCGAGCGATTCGCGCAACACTTCCACCGCTCGCCCGATCGCCTGGGACCGCAGCACATCCGTGAGTACCAAGCGCAACTCTTCACCGTGCGCAAACTGACTCCCGGTACGGTAACCAACCATCTCTGCGCCCTGCGCTTCCTCTATATCCAGACGCTCAAGAGACCTTGGAGCATTGCCGACACTCCGTATCCCAAGAAGCGCTATCGCCTGCCCACTGTTCTCAGTCAGGAAGAAGTAGCACAGCTCATCGATGCTGCACCGACTCCTTTCTATCGCACCATTTTGATGACCCTCTACGGCACCGGTGCGCGCCGCACCGAGCTCACGCGCCTGAAAGTCAACGATATCGATAGCCGACGAATGGTTGTGCACATTCAAGACGGCAAAGGAGGGCAAGACCGCGATGTCATGCTCAGCCCTGTCCTGCTCGAGGAACTGCGCGCTCACTGGCGACGCTTGCGCAAAAAGTCCGTCTGGTTATTTCCCGGCAATCCCTGGCACAGCAGCGATCACCCCATCGATGACAAAACGCCCTACCATGCCTGCGTCGAGTCCGCCCGCCGCGCCGGGATTAAGAAACGTGTCTATCCCCACGTCCTCCGCCATTGTTTCGCCACGCACTTGCTCGAAGCCGGCGCCGACCTGCACACCATCCAGATCTTGTTGGGCCATCACGATCTGAAAGAAACCGCCCGCTATCTCCACCTCTCGCAACGGCACCTGCATGCCACGGCAAGTCCGCTGGATGCGCTGGTGCTGAAGAAAGGCAGGTCGTCCGAGGAGGAGTAGATGAGTCGGCCACAGTTAGAGGTGGCCGACATCATTCGCAGCGCAGGCACAGACTTCATTGAGCGCAACCGTCACTGGCTCCGCTGGACACATATTAAGGTGCTGCGTGCCATCGCACGCTGTCGTACGGCCGCACTCGGCGGCCATATCGATGAGTGCACTCGCTGCGGACATCGTGCCACCATCTCGTACAACAGCTGCCGCAATCGGCATTGCCCGAAGTGTCAGACTGGTGCGCGTGAGCGCTGGATCGCGGCGCGTCGTCGTGAACTGCTGCCCACGCCCTACGTCCATGTCGTCTTTACCCTGCCGCCGCAACTGGCTCCGTTAGCACTCCAGAACAAGAAGGTCATCTACGGTTTGCTGCTCCGGGCCAGCGCAGAAACTCTACTCGAAGTGGCTCGCAACCGCGCTCATCTCGGTGCTGACATCGGCTTCTTCAGCGTGCTTCATACCTGGAATCAGAAACTCCAACTCCATCCCCATGTCCATTGTGTCGTTCCCGCCGGCGGACTCTCCCGCGATCACATCCGCTGGATTCGATCTCATCGCCGCTTCTTTCTTTCCGTCGCCGTACTGCGGCACGTGTTTCGTGGCAAGTTCGTCGCCAGCCTGAAGTCTGCCTTCGAACACGGTCAACTGCACCTGGCCGGAGAACTCGCACCGCTCGCCCATCCCAAGTTCTTCGCTGCCTGGCTGCGTCCGCTCTTCCGCAAAGATTGGATCGTCTACTCCAAACCACCCTTCGGCGGACCCCAGTACGTCCTGCAGTATCTTGGCCGCTATACCCACCGCGTCGCCATCTCCAACCATCGCTTGGTCGCATTCGCGGACGGCCAGGTTACCTTTCGCTGGCGTGACTCCGCCGACCACAATCGGCAGAAACTGATGACCGTCTCGCGCGATGAGTTTCTGCGTCGCTTCCTACTTCACCTGCTCCCCAAGGGCTTCGTCCGCATCCGTCACTTCGGCTTCCTCGCCAATCGAAGGCGCGCTACTCTGTTGCCGCTGTGCTTCGCTGCTCTCCACGCACTTCCACCGCAAGCCGAATCGGAACCCTCGACCCCATCAACCACCCAGCCTCTATGGCGCTGTCCCAAGTGCGGTGGACCCATGGTCGTTGCGGAACGATTCAGCGCGGCGCAACTCCAACTCCGTTCTCCACCACTCCTAGCCAAAGCTGCATGAACTCACTCGCTCACAACCGCACTCGCTACACTTTCAGAGCGTCTCGCCGAAGTGTGTCTCCCTTCCATCCAGACATCTTTTTTCTATCCCTGCCTAGGTCCACTTCCGCCATCGACACGTCTTTGCACAGTGAACCCCTTCCTTCTCCACCCGTCTTGACCACTCCAGCGAACTTCTACACCCTCCCTCGCTCCATTCAATTTGCATAAGTCCCGCGTCCGCCGCGCCACCGGCTTCCTTCTGACGGCTTTTTCGAACGCGACGCCTCAAATCTTCTCTCAATCTCTAGACTCATCCCCGCGTCGCGTCCGAAAAAGCACTAGCGTGATCCGCCCAGAATCGTGCCAAGCACGGAGATCAGTTCCGACAAGCCGATTCATCACCTATCCAACGGGCGAGCCAGCTTTCGGGAGTGGCGAAGGGTCACCCACCATCTCGCCGTGCAGAGCGCAATGAGTGCCAGGGTCGGATTGCGACTTCTGACCTTCGGCCACTTGAGCAATATTGCACAGCAAGAACGCGCCAGGAAGGAGATAGTCATCGCGTGGCGGTTTTAGGAAGAGCTTCAAGCCCAGTCGAAGTTCAAGAAGGGCAATCCTGACCTTCAACAATTTGAGCAGCCGGAGGGAAGCCCACGTGGGGAGCCGATGGAAGTTCACGTGTGTTTTGGTGGTGGCGATGTGGCTAGCGAGTGCCGCTTTCGCCCAGCAGGTCCTAACAGAGTCCGGCACCGTATCCGGAGTATCCGCAAACGGGTTGACTGTCTACAAAGGGATTCCGTTCGCTGCACCGCCGCTGGGCGACTTGCGTTGGCGCGCCCCGGTACATTCTGCGCCCTGGACGGGGACCCGTAAGGCAGACGCGTTCGCTCCGGCGTGCATGCAAGTTGGAGTGTCCATGCCGGGCGAGACGCCC
>DASYZA010000203.1:0-3274 GCA_035946775.1 Candidatus Sulfotelmatobacter sp.
AAAGATCGCGACCTGCTGGAAACTGGGATGAAAATCACACCCTATAATCAGCATTGACGTTGGCTCCTTCTCGAGCCCTGGTCTGTTTGTCGCAAACCAATCTACTCGCACCTGCGAGCCAACGTCGTTATGCAATCAAACGCCCGCGCTTTCACAGCGGGCGGAGGGATCTCGCGCGGAGACCCGCTGCACGCGAGATCCTTCACTCCGCCTGAAAAACGGCTCCGTTCAGGATGACGTGCCTGAGATCTGTAAGTGATCCTTTTAGCACATAACGGTCGATGACTATCGTGCGGCTTTCGATGCACGCGGTGTACACTTTGTAATTCTCCGTCATCTACAGCGCGAGGTCGCTTCGTGAATTCAAGAAAGCTTCTTCTCTTGGCCGGTGTCCTGATCCTCTTCTTTCCTCCGAATTCCACGCAAGCCCAGAGCAAAAAGCTCACGATCGACGCCATCTATCAGCCCGGGGGGCTCGGCGGCCGCGGCCCCGAGAATGTCGAATGGACTCCCGACGGCACCAAGCTGTCTTACGTCCAGCGCGATGCAAGCGGCGAGAGCGGCGAACTCTGGTATATGGACGCGACGACCGGCGAGAAACAAGTGCTGGTCAGCGCCGGAAAGCTGGCTTCGCTCGCGCCGGACGTCAACAAGATCAAGAACGAGCGCGAGAAAGAACGCCTGACTCGTTATCACGTCGCCGAATATCTGTGGTCGCCCGACTCCAAGCATTTGCTGTTCAACTCCCAAGGCCAGCTCTGGCTTTTCGACACCAACACGCAAACCGCGGTCCAGTTCACCTCCGCGCCCGAGCCGAGCGGATCTCCCGAATTCTCTCCTGACGGCAAGCACCTAGCGTACGTCCGCAAGCACAATCTTTTCGTTCGCCCGGAAAGCGGCAAAGATGAAACCCAGCTCACGTACGATGACGACGAGAATCTGCTCAACGGCGAGATCGACTGGGTGTATGCCGAAGAGCTTGCCGTGCGCAGCAACTACTTCTGGTCCCCCGACAGCAAGGATCTCGTCTTCCTCCACATGGACGAAACCAAGGTTCCAACCTACCCGATAGCCAATCGGCTGGAGACCCATTCCACGATGTATCAGCAGAAATATCCGCAGCCGGGCGATCCCAATCCAGTCGTCAAGCTCGGCGTTGTCAACGTCGACAAAGGAAAAGTGCGCTGGATTTCGCTGACCAATGACGAAGATACCTACGTCCCCCGCTTCGGCTGGGCCGAGCCGGGCGTGATCTGGGCGGAGCTGCTCAACCGCCGTCAGGATAAGGCTCAACTTTTTCTCATCGACGCGAAGAACGGCAAGTCCCGGATCATTCTGACCGAAGAGGATGACGGTTCCTGGATTGACTTCGATCAGGTCGAGCCGCATTTTCTGAAATCGACGCCGCAGTTTATCTGGCCAAGCTGGCGCGACGGCAACATGCACATGTATCTCTACAGCTACCAGCAGGAGAATCCCCTCGGCGGAGAGGCAAAGCTGGAGCGGCAACTGGAGCAGGGCGACTACGAAGTGCTCGGCATCGCCGGGACAGACGAAGGCGCGAAGAAGGTATTTTTCGAGGCCAATAAAGACGACCCGCGGCAGGAGCACGTCTATTCGGTGCAGTTTGATGGTTCGGATATGCGCGATCTCACGCCCCAGGTCGGCGTGCATCGCGCAACCTTCAGCCACGACGGCAAGCACTATACCGACAGCTTCAACGGCCCGCAAACGCCGCAAATTCTCTCCCTGTGCGCGGTCGGCGGGTCATGCCAGCCGGTGTGGAAAGCCAAAGATGAAGTCGCCGAATATGGACTGCGCGCGCCCGAATATCTGGAGTTCAAAGCCGGCGACGGAACCACGTTGTATGGCCGGCTTTTGCTTCCGCCAGAAGGATCCGCCAGCGGAAAAATTCCGGTCATCGTGAATATCTATGGTGGCCCGGCCGGCCAAATGGTTCTAAAAAGCCTTCCCAATCCCTTCGACGAGATTCTGGCCCGCAAGGGATTCGCCATCTTTGCCGTCGATAATCGGGGCACCCCTGGCCGCGATCGCAAATTTCAGACTGCGATCCGCCACGAATTCGGAGCGATCGAGTTGAAGGATCAGCTCACCGCTTTGGATCAACTGCTCTCCCATTATCCGCAGCTCGATCCGACTCGCATCGCCATCTGGGGATGGTCGAACGGCGGATCAATGACCCTTTACTCCCTCACCCACTCCGACCGTTTCCGCGCGGGGGTGGCGGTCGCGCCCGTCACCAACGCCCTCAACTACGACTCCATTTATATGGAGCGCTACCTGGGGTTGCCGAAACAGGTCAAGACCGGTTACGACGATTCCGACGTGACCAAGGCCGCCGGAAATCTCCACGGAGCGCTGTTGCTCGTGCATGGCACGGGAGACGATAACGTGCATTTCTCTAACAGCGTGCAGATGGTCGACGAGTTAATCAAGGCGGGCAAACAGTTTCACTTCATGATGTATCCGAACAAGACGCACGGCATCTCAGGACAGGACGCGCGCGTGCACCTGTTCACCATGATTGAAGATCACTTCGAGCGGGAGTTGAAGAACCAGTAGCCAGTCGGCAGATTGGCTTGGGTTCCGAACGGACTGAGGGATCTAGGTTTTTGCGGACGGCAGCAAGAACCTAGATCCCCTCGCTGCGCTCGGAACGACCAAGTACCGATACACAACCCCGCTATTTCTTATCGCTTTTTTTTGTGCTGTCTTTGCCGGCGGTCTCGGTCTTCGGCTTGTCTTCCTTCTTCGATTCTTTCGAGTCTTTCCCGCCGTCCGAAGCCGTCGAAGCGCCCGACTTCTTTGCATAGTCGGTGACGTACCATCCCGAGCCTTTGAACTGCACGGCCGGCGCGGAGATCACCTGCTCTACCCGGCCTCCGCATTCCGGACACTTTTTGATTCTCTTGTCGGAGAACTTCTGGATTTTCTCGAAGCGGTGGCCGCACTTGCTGCACTGATATTCGTAAAGTGGCATGTCTGTGAAGAGAGTGTGGGGAACAACTCAAGCTCGACTTGATTCTAGGGTGCGGCGCACTTTGCCGTCAATTTCGCGTCCCACCGTACGTCCCCGACACGTATAGAACTTTGAGGTTGCCACCCTCGTCCCGCCGCCTTTTGGCGGGACAGGGTGGGGCCTCACTGTCACCCGGTAGAAGTGAGCTTCTAAACAACGGTAGTCCCAGGTCCAGCGAGCGAAACGCCCATCCGAGTCGGATGTTAGACTTCCGGCGATGACAGGCGAGAAACA
>DASYZA010000204.1:0-3918 GCA_035946775.1 Candidatus Sulfotelmatobacter sp.
GCGGAACTTTGAAATGGGCCGCCGCGAGATTCAGGATTTCGTCGAGAGTATGGTCGAGTGTCTGCATAAATGGGTTCTGTCCGGATCAGGGCAAGTATGGCTGAGCGTCGGTGCTTTCCACAAATTTCTTTAATCCCGCTCTGACTGCGGGCTTCTGAAATAACTCGCAGAAGAGATCGATCTCACGCCGCAGTTCGTCATACGGAATCGGCTTAATGAACGCCTTGGCGGCAGCCGCCGTTCCGCGATCGAACTTGCCCATTTGAGCAGCGGTGGTGCGAGCGGCCCGCAATGCTTCGCCTTCAGAAACGACCTGGCTTACCAGTCCGATCTGTTGCGCCTTGGCTGCGTTGAAGCTGCGTCCGGTCAATAGCAGATCGCGGACGACAGCATTGCCGAGATCGCGCTTCAGGCGCGGGATTCCACCGAATCCGGGTACCAGGCCCAAGCGCAGCTCCGGGAAACAGAAGCGGGCCATCTTGTCAGCGATGATCACGTCGCAGACCAGTGCCAGTTCAAAACCTCCGCCGAATGTGACTCCGTGGACGGCGGCGATTGTGGATAACGGCGACCCGTCAATTCGATTCAGCACGCGATGAATGCGCTCCAGAAAATCACGAACGCCTTGAACAGCGTCGGACTTCTCCATCGTCTCCGAGCGCTCGTAGAGTTCGCGCAGGTCGGCGCCGGCACAGAACCCGGATTTCAGTTCGCTGTGGATGATTAGCGCATGAGCATTTTTTTCGAAGTCTTCAAGGACGACGGCAAACTTTTCCAGTTCGGTGAGGGACAGCGATCCCAACTCATTGCAAGGCGGGCGATGGAGCAGGAGTTCCACGACTCCACTCTTCAGCTCCCATGACAAAGCTTGTCCTCTGAATTGCTGCACGTCTAATCCTTTTTCAGCTTCTTAAACTGCCTGCCTGACCTGGTACATGTTTTCGATGTCGTCTTTCATGCGCGACGAAATCAAATCACGCTTCAGCTTGCCATTCGCCGTCAACATTCCGTTCTCGATCGAAAAAGGCTCAGGACGCAAACAAAAGGCGCGTACCTGCTTGTAATGCGGCAGATGCGGATTTACCTCATCCAAAGCCGACTGAACCTGCTCGCGATCCACGGCGCCAGTCACTATAGCTGAAAGATATCCGCGGCCGTTGCCGACGATCACGACCTGCTGCGCCGTCGGAAGCTGGCGAGCGATTTCTTCTTCGATCGTTTCCGGAGCGATTTTGTGACCGGAGCCTAAAACGATCAGATTCTTGATCCGGCCGACGATTCGCCAAGTTCCTGTCGCTTCGATCTCGCCCTGGTCTCCCGTATGAAACCAGCCGTCTTTTAAAACCTCGGCGGTTTGTTGCGGGCGATTCCAGTATCCGGGGAAAACGTTGGGACCGCGAACAATGATTTCTTCGTTTTCGCCAAGCTTCATCTCGATCCCGGCGATGGTCGGGCCTACCCGTCCGGGAACTGGATTCTGGGGATCATCCATCGTGCAAATGCCGGTGGTCTCAGTGAGGCCGTAGACTTGCAGCACGGGGATGCCGAGCATGCGGAAGTAGTCCTGGGTCTCGGGAGTCAATGGAGCGGAGCCGCAGATGAGGGCTCGCAGATTCGCGCCGGCCATCTTCTTGCGGATCGCGGGAAATATGGCGGCATTCGCCAGCCAGAGCCAGAATCCGTTACCGTTGCGGGCCCAGTCTGCTTTCGCTCGAGAATAAACAACCAACACGACTCCGCCTTTTGTCGCGATCTGCTCGTCCACGGCGCGTCGCATGCGCTCGAGCAACTGCGGAACATTCAGGAAATAGTGTGGAGCGACCGCGGGCATGTCGTTGGGAATCTTCGTCAGGTCTGTATTCAGAGTGACGAGACTGCCGCGCAACATGAATGAGAGCACGGCGATCCAGGACGCGCAGAAGTTGAACGGCAGGTAGTGAAAGATCCGGTCTTGCCCTGTTCGGCCTCCCATCAACTGATCGAGGCGCGCCGACGTGCATCCCAACATGAATCCCACGTTGGCCGCGGTGAGCACGACCCCTTTGGATTCGCCGGAAGTCCCCGAAGTGTAGATGATCGTGACCGGATCTTCATCCCGGACTTGTGGGCGATCGAGCGGGACTCCTTCAACTCCGGCGAAGATTTCATCGAATAGAAAACGTGGCGGAGCTTGTGGCCAGGCCTGCTCAACGCCAGCGCGCAAGGTCGCGTCCCCGCAGCAGACGAGCGAGGGCGTACTGTCGATCATCATCGCGATCAGTTCGGCGGGCGCTTGCCGTGAATAAAGCGGCACAACGATGAAGCCCTCGGCGATCGCGGCCAGATCCAATGCGATCCAGCGAATGCTGTTCGCGGCGAGAATGCCGCAACGGTCCCCCTTCCTCAGTCTCTTTGAAGCGAGGAACGTGCGCGCTTTGCGAACCAGTTCGAGAAATTCCGATCCTGTGACGCCGCTGATCTGGCCGTCGCGAATCTCCTGTAGCACGACCGCATTGGGCGTGGCTTTCAGTTGCAAGAAGATTTCTCCGACGAATGGCATGTTTGAAATTGAGACTGGATCAGCTGTAAGCTGCGACCAACTGCCGCAGCGAGGCATTCATGGGCGGAAGATAGTCTTCCCAGTTCCACTCGCCTCGACGCGTCGGAAACTCGGGGTAGCGGCGCTGCACTTCCTCCTCGAAGAAAACTCCCATGCGCGCCATGACTTTCAGATTCTTCACTACAGTGCGCGCGATGCCATCGGCGATACGTTCACCCTCAGTCGCCAATTTCTCGAGTGCCGCGAGAAGCTTGGATTCGAGATCGGGATCGTCGACCGTCATCAGCAATTCCTGATGCCCGCGCTCCCGCATCAGATTGCGAATACGCTCGTCCATGGTGATTCCCGCGGAGGGCACAAGGGCCGGCATCGAAGTAACGATGCCGTGATAGCGCGATGAAGCCATCATGTGGCACGAACGCAGAACGCTGACCAGTTCGTACATATTGTACTGGTCTGAGCTCAGGACGGGGACGCCTCCCAGTCTCTCCGAGATGCGCTTGGCAGGACGAGCGTCGAGGCGCTCGGTTGCGGCCAGAATCACGAACACCTTGCGCTGCTTGCGGAATGCATCGACCGCATTCCCAATCGAAGTCAGATAATGCTGGTACGCTCGGTCGGCCGCCGGGCCGGAATTGTGAAAGTAGACCGTACGGTAGTGGCTGTCTTTGAAGGCTCCGGTCAAGCTGTGCACAGCATATTTCGCAACGGATGCGCGGACCGGCCATTCAAAGGGATTGATCGGGCAGACGACCAGCACGGGAGTGTGACCGTCCCAACCGAGCTGCCGCAGAACCGACTGACCGTATTCCGCGGGCTGCGGCTCGAATGTCCAAGCCGTATCGGTGCCAAGTTCTGTGGGAACCCCAAGCTCGCGAAGAATCGTGCGCGACTCCTCGTTGCGTGTGATGACCAGAGAGTTCTTGCAATAGCGGCCGCACATCTTCGCGACCAGCGGATCCATGTGGCCCGCCTCTGCGCCATATCCCACGGAAAGCTTGTTTTCGACGGCGGCAATTCCGAGGGAGCCGATCATCATCGTCGTGAGGGCATTGGCGAACTTGCTCTTAAACATGGAGCCTTCGCAGGCAACGACGCCGTGATGCTTACGAACTTCGTCATACAAGAAGGGAGGAAAAATGTCGGGAAGATGTACCTGCTTTGTTCCCTCGAAATATCCTTTGGAGAACTCGAACACCTGGCTCATCACGCTGAAGTCCACGCGCTCGGCCCCGAGGATGTGGCGAATCTGGCGAATCATCTCCTCCACCCGAACGTCGGAACCCATGTTGCGCGTACCGTTGTAACCCGCAAACAGGAGCTTCAGCTTTTCTCCGGGCTGCCAGGGCTTGTTGGCGCCGAGCATCCAGCGCAGCTTT
>DASYZA010000205.1:0-5018 GCA_035946775.1 Candidatus Sulfotelmatobacter sp.
ATCCGCGGCAAGCGCGACCGAAGCGGAAGAAGACAGCGAAGAGGCGGAGCTCGAGGAAGCGCAAGCGCAGGCCGAAGCGATGCTCGATGCCGAAGCCCGCGGCAATGGCACGGTCGATGCCCGGGCAGAAGTGAGAGCTCCCGCGAACGCCGGATACACGCAGCGATCGCAGCGCAGGTCCGGCTATGAGCGGCCCGGCTATGATCGCCGCGACCGCGGACGCCGTGGTGGAGGAGGTGGTGGACGCCGTTTCCGCCGCCGCGAATCCGCCCCGGTCCCATTGATTAGCGATCTGCTGAAAGAAGGGCAGGAAATCCTGGTCCAGATCGCGAAGGAGCCGATCGGCAAAAAAGGCGCGCGCATCACCAGTCACATCGCGTTGCCCGGACGTTTCCTCGTCTACATGCCGACCGTGAATCATACCGGCGTGTCGCGGAAGATCTCTTCCGAAGAAGAGCGGCAGCGGTTGAAGCGGATCATCCTGAGCGAGCGCGAGAACGGACACGGAGGCTTCATTGTCCGGACGGCCGCGCAGAGCGCCAGCGAAGACGAGCTTCGCGCCGACATCCGGTTCCTGAAAGGCTTGTGGCAGGACATCAAGAACCGCGCCGAGAATTCCAAACCGCCGGCGCTGATTTATCACGACCTCAATGTGGTGGAGCGTGTGCTGCGCGACCAGGTCACCGCAGACTTCAATGTCATCTGGGTCGACAGCGAGGCGGAGTACGAACGCATCCTGCGCTTCTTCAACCGCTTCCAGCCGAACATGGTGAAGCGCGTGAAGCTCTACACGAAAGAGACACCCTTGTTCGAGCAGTTTGGCCTGCAGGAAGAGATGAACAAGGCGCTCAAGTCGAAAGTGTGGCTGAAGAGCGGCGGATATATCGTCATCAATCAGACCGAGGCGCTGGTCGCGATCGACATCAACACCGGCAAGTACGTCGGTAAGACGCAACGGCTGGAAGACACGATCGTCAAGACGAACGTCGATGCGATCAAGGAAATCGTCCGGCAGATCCGGCTGCGCGATTTGGGCGGCATCATCATCATCGATTTCATCGACATGGATGAGCGCCGCAACCGGCAGCGGGTCATGCAGGCTCTGGAGGAAGAGCTCCGCAAGGATCGCGCCCCGTCAAAAACGTTGCAGTTTAACGATTTCGGACTCGTCGCCATCACCCGCAAGCGCGTGAAGCAGTCTCTGGAGCGGACGATCGGAGCGCCTTGTCCGTATTGCCAGTCGACGGGATACGTGAAATCGGTGACAACGGTCTGCAACGAGATTTACATCGAGATGCGAAAGATCGCCAAGCACCTGGAACACGAGGATGTCATGTTGCGCGTGCATCCCGATGTCGCGAAGGAGTTGAAATCGAACAATGCACGCCTGCTGAACGAAATCGAAGAAATGACCAAGCGGACGATCATTGTGAAGAGCGATCCGGCGGTGCATCAGGAACAGTTCGATATCAATTAGCCGCGAGTCCTGAATCGCGAGTTACGAGAAGACGGGCGCTTGGCGCCCGTTTTTTTATTAGGATGACAATGTCCATGGGAAGATGAGTGAAATCGCGATGTTACGCCAGTTGTGTTTTTGCGGTCGACAGTCTAGTTGCCTTATTGCATTAGGATCCAATTGACTGTCAGTCAGCGAACGCTGAGTCGCTGCTTGAGCGCATCTGGAACTCTTAGCAGACGCAAGCCATCGCCACGATGCCTGTTGTCGCTGATCTCGTCGCTGATCCCGACGAGGACATTCTCGCCGACCATCACAACATTCGAGGCAAACTCGCTGTCTCGCTTTCCCCATACCGCGATCGCTTCGCCCGACGACGGGTCACGCCACTCGAGATCGAAATCGCCGTTGCGCGTGAGGGCAATTCGGCCGAAGATCTTGAAAAATGCAAAACTCGTGAACTCGTTGGTCGCCCACAGCCGGGTCCCGGTCGCCACGTTGAAGGCCAGTGCGCGGCCCTGTGCCAGGACGTAGACGTTTGCGCCGTCCTGCTCAAGTCCGTTATATGCACCCATCTCATCCGGCAGGTCGGCGCGCCACAGCTCATGAAGCGTATCTTGCTCCAGGCATTGGAGCTGGTATCTGGGACCAAAGCTCACAACGCAGACCTCATCTCCGAACGCAGATAGGTGGGCAATCTTCAGGCCGGTATTTATCCGAGTTGGCGGTTGGGTCGGATCATCGAACACCAAAAGCGGACCGTTGTGAATGGCCGAAAACACGCGCCGTTGTCCACTCACGAGATCCCGAGATACGTACTCGCCCATCGCATAGGTCTGTATCTGACCATCGGTCGTTACGACGTACAGGGACTTCTCGTCTGGCACGAACAGCCGGCCCGAGGCCGCAACGATCGACGGCCCGCTCGTTCCTCGATTGGGATTCGAAGTCAACGGCTTTACCCACACGGGCTTGCCTTTGACTGAAATGCAATGAACCACTCGGTCATCGTCGACGAAGTACAAGCCGTCTCGAATCCGAACCGCATTCCCCCGTACGGCCTGTGTTGTCGGATAGGTCCAGATTATCTTGTGAGACGAGAGGTCGAAGCCCACAACTCGAGTCTTGTCTACAATGCCGTATCCGATCGCGAGGACTACAGTGTGATCGTCGAGAACGTTGAGAACGTGAACTCCCGCCTTAGCCAGTCGGATGTCCCAAACCGTCTCCGCTGAGATCGTTGGTAGAGTCGAGCGTAGAGCCTCGTTCAGCGTTCTGAGTGCGTTTTCTGCAATGTCGACGTCGCTGTCCTTTGCGAGGTTGCGAAGAACCTCCAGACGACCCGTGCCGCCAACTATTTCAAGAGCTGCGATTGTTGCCCTTCTGGTAGCGCTTTCTTTTGATGCGCTCAATGGCTTTGCCAATCGCACGACGTTGTCCGAAGGGACTGTCCGCAGGATTCGAAGGGCGTTCACTTGGAGGTACCGCGGCTGATATTTGGGATTCGAAGCTTGAATCAACGCCGTAATGAACGCGTCGCCCGGAGGATCGGAGACGGGAAACCCGTGTTCGACGAAGCCATCTTTGATCCATTGCTCTTGCGTCTTATCTTTATTTTTCTCGTACCACTGTCGCCAATCATCAGCGTTACGTCCCGCATCGTGATTGGTGATTGATTGGAGGGCATCTAGCGTGTGAAAACGAGTGTCAATGGAGGCGTACAGCCCTTCGCGCGGCACGTTCCCCTGTTTCGCCAATGCGTCGATCAAGAACGGAACAGACGAGGCGTCTCCTATCCAGCCGATTTCAAGAATAACGTCATGAGGATCACCCGATGATGCGAGAGCCTTATGAAGCTGCGCGAGACGTTCGCCAGCCGAAAGTTGCCGGTCTGGCACCGGCTGGAGGTCGTGCGGCTTGATTGTGGTGACCTGTTGCGCCCAACCGTCCAAAGAAAACAGACAGAGAATCAAGGCTGCAACATGGAGCCACCCCGATCGACTTGGGTTCATGTTCGCATTAGACACCCATTGAGTCGAACTCAGGTCATTGAGTCGAACTCAGGTCCTAACTATTGTAACCAGGGCGATTTCACGCTCAGGTTCCGCCAAATCCAACCCAGACGAATTACCACTACCGCAATCCTCCAGGGCTCATTCCCGGATGATAGAACCCGCTGGGCGCTTCGGATTTCTGGCTGCCCTTTCCGCCCCAGGTCCAGTACATGCCGACATAGGCGTAGTTCTCCGTCTGGCCGGTGACGGAGTGTCCGTAGCAGAACAGAAACTGCTCGTTGGGATTGTGTTTGAAGTGGTAGTATGCGCCGAAGTCGATCATCGTTGAAGGGCGTGTCTGCGGCGCAGCTTCGCCCTCGGCGCCGTGCGAGAACACTTCCCCTCCGAGTTCCAGGCGCTCGCTAAGCGTGTATTTCAGAAGAAATCCGCCGTAGGGAAAGTTGCGGTAACCGGTTTGGGGCACAACCTGATATCCGGCGCCGCCGTCGAGCAGCCACTTCCCGATATTCTTCTGCGCCCACAAAGGCAGCCGGTACCAGACTTTTCCGACGCCAAGTCCCTTGGAGTAACTTCCGGTTGGCATCTCGAACATTGTGAAACTGCCGATCTGGGGGAAATGTCTCGTCTCCTTGAGGTAGGCGACCTTCGCACCCAATTCCATATCGATCAGGCCGAACTCGTTCGGGCCGGCGCCAGAAGGAAGATAAGCAGGATTATTCGACGGCGCCACGACTCCCCACGGCAGGATGGCGTGAAGCTGCACGCGAGGAATCGCGCCCCAATTGAACTCGAAGGCCGGGCCCGTCGAATCCATTTCCACGGGAGTGCCATCGGCCGCGCCAAAAATATAGAACTCGTAATGATGCAGGTCTACCGGGACGGGGTCGTCGATCTGATAGGGTGGCCCCTGCGCCCATACATGCGGAACGAAGAAAAGCAGGCCGAGTACGAGGCAAAGCTTCATGGAGACGTGCGAAAAATCAGGCATGGAGGACAGTCTGCGAATCATTGCAGCCGGAGCCGAAAGAGTCAATGCGGGAGAATCTTGAGATGTATTCGTTTGCTGGAAGCGGCGATCGATGAGTGACTAGCTGACGTTCGCCAACGTCTTCACGGCCAGGTCGGAATTGTTTCGCAGCCGTTGCACCGATTCGTGAATGGAGCGCGCCGCGGCTCCGGCGCCGTTCTGGTCAGCCGTTTTAGCCACGCTGCCTGCATCCTCGGTCGAAGTGCTCGCCATGTCGATCAGAACCACGATGGAATCGGCATGCAGCTTCCACAAAGATGACATTTTCTGGCTGCGTTTCAGTTCTTCCAGTTCCGTACGGATGCGCGCCGAAATCGAAACCATGCGGATCAGCGTGCGCGCCACATCAGCGCGTAGACTCTTTTCTTCCAGGAATGCCGCGCTGTAGGCGTCGGCTTCCGCTGCGGTCAGAGTCAGGTTGAAGAAGCGCATCGGGACAACTTGTCGATATTTTGGATCGGCGACGCGCACGAACACGCGAATCGATTCTTCGACGCGCCGCAACTTGGCTTCTTCCGCC
>DASYZA010000206.1:0-29131 GCA_035946775.1 Candidatus Sulfotelmatobacter sp.
TTATGGGCGCGATGCTCAGCGACCTGGGATTTCTTCCTAACAAGAGCATTCGAGCTGATCAGGACCAAGTTGCCCACGAGACGCCTGTCATCAGCGCCGTTGTGGTCGTCTAGAGGTACACTATCGGTGAGAAGCGATTCCGGCTCTATGTACAGGAACGGGAGCAAGAATTGGGGCGCGAGTTGGATGTGGAAGAATACTCGCGTGCAGTGGAAAATTCGGCCGCCACCGAACGTGACCTCTCGCTAAATCGCGTCCGCGTTCGCGTTCACGAAAATCCTTACGCCAAGATTCCACTCGATCGGCGGTTGTTTAGCGGGCCTTTCGATGAGCGGTATGGAGAAGTTGAGGGACCGAATCGATGGGGACAGATTTACACCGGCCAGGGCGTGACCGAATTTGAGGCGCGATCTGCAGCCGCCAAGCTCCTCAGCCGGTCCTAAGGATACAAAATGACTGCGCCACTGAATTCGGAACTCCTGACGGCCCTCAGAGACTTCGCTTCATGCGATTTGTCCTTGGATCGTCTGCGAACAGTGATCCATGATGCGGTCGGAGTCTATCTTGCGCAGCGGTGGTTGAACCTGGACGCTATTTTCCGCGAACCGGCAGTTCAGATTACGGTTGAGCACGTGGCCAGAGCCCTAGCGATGCGAAGAGACAACGCAATCACTGAGGAACAACTGGTGGACTGGGCAACGACACTGCTCACGAACTCGGCCTTTTTCTGGGATGACAAAGACGCAAAAACCGTTTCGGAGTGGATCGATGGTATAAGCCTCGACCTGGTTCCGCGGAGTTCCTAATGCATGCCGAACAGAATCTGATTGAAATAATCGCGCAAGCCGCTGCGAGAAAGCTGACGCCACAAGAGGCACACGCCATCGGTGTATCGCTCGTCATTCGATTTGGCAGAGGATGCGAAGAGGCCCGGAGCTACGCAAGGCATGTCAATGCCACACGTGAGAAACTTGGCCTGACCAAAATCACATACACAGTAGCCGGGAATCCGAGTGCCGAGGAAAGGCTGTCCCTGTTTCGTTCGGCGACAGAGAAACTAGATGACAATGCAATCGCAGCCCTAGCGTATCTCACCGGCACAACGACTTAGCTGCCGCTTGTAGTCTGTCCTTTTGCTTGTCGGGTAATCTCGTCCCAAGTCACGTCCTTCCCATCTTTGAGAATCCTCTGCAGCGCCGTGCCGCTGAAGATGTCGTTTACCTTTTTCCGCACCTGCTTGGACTGGGCACGGGCTAAGTATCGCATCGCCGATTCGATCGTGCGCCATCCGCAAAGCTTTTGGACGGTTTTCAAATCCATTCCGCCCGATAGCAGGCGTGTGGCATACGTTCGCCGGAATCCATGTGGGTGAAAATCCTTCACCTTCGCTTTTTTCGCAATGGCATTGCAGTCGTCCCACATATGTGTATATTTGTTTCCCTTACCGTTCGCAAAGACCCACTGGCTTTTGCGGGGGAGCTGTTTCAGCAGTTCGAGCAGTTCATTCGGAACCTCGACGGTGCGTTCTTCCCAAGTTTTCGGCGTGAAGCCAGACTTGGCCGTCACGCTGATAGTGCCGGAATCGAAGTCCACATCGTCCCAGGTCAGACTTTCTAGTTCCTGTTTCCGCAGACCCGACATCAATAGACATTTGAAGACCGCCGTCAGAAATTTGTTGTCAGCGCACGCTTCGAAGAACTTCTTTAGCTCCGCCTCGGTATAAACGTGTGGCTCGGTTTCAACGTATTTGGCGTCCTTCACCGTGACGAGGCCCTCGCCTGGTTTCTGGCCGAGCACTTTGCGAATGAATTGATTCACTCGCAGCATTTTGTTGGAAGCTGTTCGTGGCGATCTTTTCCGATCGATGAGCCACTGCCGGTATTTGAGCAAATCAACCCGTGTGATCCGATTGATAATGTTCTTTTTTGCCCAGTCCTTGAATTCGTATAGCGTCTGCTTCATCAGCTTGTAGGATTCGGGCTGGTTGATGAGCTTATACTCTTCAAGAAATGGCTCCAGTGTGTGCGAAAACATCACAGGAGTGTCGTCGGTCTTGACCGGCACGCCCGCCGCACGCGCCTGCATGAACGCCTTTTGAAATTCGGCGGCACTTACAGCTTGCTGCGGGTCTTTTCCAATGCGCTGCCAGATGCGCTTACCGCCTGGCTCTTGGTAGTAAATGAAATATTCAGCGTCAGGAAATTCCATCTCCTGGCCGGCCACGAGTGCCCAATGCGGCTTGATCTTGTTGTTCTTTCCGATGACTGGACGGCAGTACCGCCATCCCTTGACGGTTTTGCAATGCAGCCAGATGCTTGCGGTTCGATTCGTCATAAATCCCTCTTTTCGCAGAGGGAGCATGGTCAATGGTCTCGATTCTGCTAGAAACCTGCTACTAGAAACCGCAAGTCATTGATTACGAAAGTGCTGGTGCCGGGAGGGGGAGTTTATTTTTTGGCGACCCGATTTTCCGCATAACACTGGCAAAACCCACTGCTCGTATCGGGTTAGCAAACGACCAAAGGCCTCTGTTCGGTCCCTTCTGACCAGCTATTACGCCAGAAAACGGTAGGGGACGGTAGGGCAGAAATGCACATTCCGGCCCACTCATAGGCGAATAAAACACGAACATGATAAGGTCTTCCACGTGGACGAGGGCCGCAAACGCGTGTTACTGATCGCGGCGAGTATCCTCGCTCCGCGCAAGCTGGTGCAGTTTGACGGCGGCAAAAAAGTTCCAGCGACAGTAAGCGCAATCGCGGACGCGGTGCGATGGGCAGAGGAGATCATGAGGGCGAATCGACGACCGCTGGCCGGTTGCGAGCTGAGCCTCGGTCAGCCAGTCACCCAGAAATTTCGTTCCCACCTCCGCGATAAACCACCCCGCTCTGCCGCTGAGATGCCGAGAGAGGCACGATCACACCCCCGGTGACGCATACTCCCTGACAGCCGCTGGTTTACGGAGAGGAAGATTTGACCTATGGTTCGCTAGTTGGCCGACGCGACCCTTGACAGTCCGCCCGCCGGATTCCCGACATAGTGGCGGGTCTACTGCCGTGCGGCGCGTCCAGAAATGTAGAACGCCCTCAATGCGATAATGAGACAATCCACAAAAAGAAGGGGACCCTTGGCAACCTCGATTCCTGTCAACGAGCGGCTTACGGCTAAACAAGTGAAGGAAGGTGGCGTCCACTACACGCCTCCAGAGCTGGCGCAATTCTTGGCGTCTCACGTTGCGGCTCATCTGCCGGACGAACAATCCCAGCCCCGGCTGCTGGATCCTGCGTGCGGAGATGGCGAGCTGCTAGAGGCCCTCGCAGTGCAGATGCCAGCCCAGCTCCGTTCACGCAGCACCTTCTTCGGAATGGAAAGTGATCCGATTGCCATACAACATGCAACCAAACGGCTGCGCTCCCTTCCTGATGTTCGTTTTGAGTTGATCGAGACTGACTTCCTCAGTTGGACCACCGACTTCCAGCAGCCGCAAATGTTCGCTCCAGACGCTTGGCATCAACCATTTGATGCCGTGATTTCGAACCCTCCATACGTCCGCACTCAGGTGATGGGCGGCGGGAACGCGCAGAAGCTCGCCACCCAATTTGGTATCACGGGCCGTGTAGACCTCTATCATGCTTTCGCGTTGGCTATGACGCTCGTGCTGCGAGAAGGCGGTGTTCTTGGCTTGCTTTGCTCCAACAGGTTTCTGAGCGTGCAATCAGGCGCGACGCTACGGAAAGTTCTGCTTCAGGATTATGCGTTACACGACATCTTTGATCTTGGTGATACCAAGCTCTTTGGTGCGGCGGTCCTTCCAGCAATAGTCATTGGTACGAAGGCCGCTCCATCAAAATCAGAGTGTCGGTTCACCCGCATATACGAAAATCGTGATCTAAAGAACAAAGCCACGTCGTTCCCTACGGTCCTGAAAGCCATTGACTCGGGAGCGGACGGAGCCATTCAGGTCAATGATCGAGTCTTTCTGGTTGAGCGCGGTCGCTTGGCCGCACCCGCAAATCTCTCGGAGCCGTGGCGCGTCAGTTCGCCCGAACAAGACGCATGGCTCGCAAACCTGAAGTGCAGAGCACCCCGCACATTCGCCGATTTGGTAAACATTCGTGTTGGAGTCAAGACAACAGCAGACAACGTCTTCATTCGAGATGATTGGTCAGAATTGCCGAAGCAGATGCAGCCGGAGCCGGAGGTTCTCTTCCCACTCGTCTCAAACTGGGCGGCGGAACAGTGGTGGCCGTTGAACACGGGACGGCAAGTTCAGATTCTTTACACGCACACCTTGAAGAACGGGAAGCGAGTGCCTATTGATCTTGAGCAATTCCCGCGTGCAGCAAACTATCTTGAGTCTCAGCGAGCGCAGCTTGAGGGACGCAAGTACGTGATCGAAGCGGGGCGACGCTGGTACGAAATCTGGGTCCCACAGCAGCCAAGTGAGTGGCCGAAGCCCAAGGCAGTCTTCCCGGACATTAGTCCGACTCCCAAATTCTTCCTCGACGAGACTGGTAGCATCGTTGATGGCAATTGTTATTGGTTCACGGCGCAGGAGCGGGAACACTTGTACCTGCTGCTCGCTATTGCGAACTCCACGTTCATTCTGAAGTTCTACGACATGATATGTGGCAACAAGTTGTATGCGGGCCGTCGTCGGTTCATCACTCAATACGTGGAGCGGTTCCCCGTGCCTGACCCCGACTCCGCAGCCGCTGAGCGCGTCATCGCGAAGATGAGGGCACTCTATTCCCTAGCTCCGCATTCGGAAGATGCCAAGACAGTCATTTCCGAAGTGGACAGCCTGGTATGGGATGCTTGCAGCTTAGTCGAAAAAATCGCCGGGTAGAGGGATTTGTAGTTTGGCGTTCACGATCTTCCCGCCGAACTTGTTGAACTCGTCAAAGAAATGTTTGCCGCTGACTGTCACGAGTGCGGTGAGTTTCACTTTGTTGCCATCTACTTTGTCGCCGTAGAACACAGCGTATCGAATGTCACGGTGCCGAATATTTTTGCCTACTTCCTGTGCTGGCTCTGTACCATCCGGTGAGACCAGTCCAAGATCAACTGTCGGCGCGGTCTGAAGTTTCACCTCAACGGCTTGGGAGAGAATATCGGGCCACTGCCCCTTGTCCGCGTAGTCTGCGAGGTTGAGAGCCTTACACACGGCTCGCTGAAGACCCGCCCCGCGATTCCGCTCTTGATCGTGGCCGGGATCGTCAATCGTTGTTCCAACGAGTCGCATGAGCTTCCTATGAACGCTCGCGATTGAAAGAACGCAACCACGCTTCGGCTTGTCGGTTGGGGAGCAGCATCCCAGCTTATCTTGACTAACGTGATTTTCCGGTTCAAATTCGTTACGAAAATGCGTGGTGTCAGCTTCATTCACGAGGACGGAGCCGTTGTGTCCTTCTTTGCGGCGTGCTTGGTACTTCTTTGTTAGCGTGCCCGTTTTATCCAGTTCCGCCAACGCTTCGCCCGTGACTACCCTGACTGCCTCTATCACGTCATGACTGTCGGGTCGGGCAAGAACATAGCGACGAGTGGGAGCGACCTCTTCATTCCAAATTTGAAGATTGTCCGCCTTTTGGACGTAAGTGTCGAAATCTTGCCCGGGAAAGCGTGGTTGGGTCTTTTGGAACGAGGCAGGGATCGGGTAGCCCAGAGCTTCGCAAACCGCGCTCTTAAACTTCTTGGAGCGCGTCCGCAGAGGCAGCTTCGCAAGAGACAGTCCAGCCAACCTCTCACCCAGCAACTGCTCAAGTTCATCCACTGTGTAGAAGAGTTCAGGGTGATCATCCAAGAGGTCGTAAATGGAGAGCCGGGACTTTTTAACAGCCGCAACTTTAGAGGCAAGCTCAGATTGTGTGGCGCACACTCTGCCATTTGACATCCTGACGAATCAGTTTGCAAGTGGGACAGGATCATTTGGAAAGAGGATTGTCCAGTGACGGAGGTTGAAAGCCGCGAGGAGGGAATCCAGTTTCGGGAGACGAAGTACATCGTACCGACCGTGATCCTCGTCGTCCTGAATTACGCCAGCTTCGACACCTCGAGATACCTGCAGAACGCGTTCGCAAGCTCCATCTGGCGGGGGGTTTTGCATTGCAATTGGAAGAGAGCCGGACTAGCGACAAGGATGGCGACACACTGTGCACGAGATGTGGCGACGTTCAGCCGATTGAGACTGTAAAGAAATTCCATTCCTCTGGGGGCGTCGGCAGGGCTTGAAGTCGCCATCGAGAAGAAAACAACTGGGGCTTCTTGTCCTTGAAATTTGTCCACTGTGCCAATCCTCGCACCTACAGGAAGCCTTTCGGCAAGTGCAGAAACCTGCGCATTGTATGGCGACACGATCAGAATGTGGTCGAGAGTGAGCGCATGATTTTTTCCCTTCTTGTCTGTCCAAGTCGCTTTCCCTGTTACCAGCTCGTGCACCATCGATGCGATTTTCTCAGCTTCTTCCCGTGACTCGTTCCGGTTCCCGAGATGATTCACGGGTACAAGACGGAAACCTGTACCATTAAGGGCTTCTTTGGCGTTCAGACGCTGTGTTCGATTTTCGGGCCGGGCGTTAAGCCGCCCATCATAAAAAAGTGTTGAGGTAAAGGCGCAGATATCTTGATGAAGACGGCGCGTCTCCATTAAGAAAACGCCATCATTGGTGCCGATCGTTGCGCGTCCGTTTAGGAGATGGCCGAGTGCTGAAGCGTCTGCACCTGCTGGGTGAACACCACGTTGGGGTTGTTCGAGTTGTTGCGGATCGCCAAGCAGAACGATGCTGGTTGCCGCTTGAGCAATCGCCAAGACATTAGCAAGCGACATTTGCCCAGCTTCGTCAACAAAGAGGACGTCAACTGAATTAGCCATCTCTCCGCGTGCCCAAAGCCATATCGTTCCCCCTGCTACGTTTGCCCTTCCACTGGTCAGCCCGTCCAGCACAGCGCGATTATCTTTCGCCTGAGCGACCATTGTGTGCTGGCAGGCATCCTCTTCATTCGCTTTTTGGATGGCAGCCACTCGGATGTCATTCTCATCCGCTGACGAGCAAACCTCCCGAAGGATATTGCTGATGACCTTATGACTTACTGCGGTGATCCCCACTCGGCGGCCTTGCTTAACCAGCTCCAGAATCATCCGCGCCCCGGTGTAAGTTTTGCCTGTCCCCGGTGGCCCCTGAATTGGAAGCACGGACGGCTGCTCCGCGAGTGTACGTACAAGTCTTATTGCTGCCTCCGTCAGTTTTCCATCTTCGCCAACCAAAGATTGCAATGGATCTTCGAGCGCGAGTGGGCGCGAACGCAGGAGAAGGTCGGTCGCAGCACGAAATGGAGCATCCCCGTGGAAGCCATGATCGGCTACGTGTTGTCCCAGGTGGAGAATGCTGTCACTCAAGACCTTGGAATCAATAAAATTGAAGGGAACTAGCGCAGTAGGGTGAGGAACTTGCGCTTGAGCGCTCCTCTTAATGTCGATTGTCCGCTCTCGCTCGTCAATCGCTAGGATAACCCCTACTCCTTTTTTAGTTCGCGGGTCTCTGACGTCTAGAGCGCGATCAATGGAGTGATCTTGGGGCGGAAATTGGTAACGATAAACGACGGACTTCTTAATTCGGGCAACTTCTCCGACGTACACAAGTCCACCCAGCGCATCGTTATCCTCTAGCAGTTCATCGTCGGATAATTCGCAAAGCCGATAATATTCCCACCACGCCGATTTCTCTTCTCGTCGGTGCCACTCCAAGAGCTGTGCAACTAGCCAGCGCGCCCGATGTTCATCCGTCCACTCGTTCTCGTTGGCTGGAAGGGGGTAGATGAGTCTAGCCTTCAACTCGGCAGCTTCGTCAATTTGGGCAGCAAGCTCAATACCGGGTTTGCCAGACTTTACCTCGGGCCTTCGCAGTTTTTGGCCGATCTGTTTTTCCAAATCCTCGCGTCGTGCTTCAAGCCAATCTCTTAATCGCAGCGCAGAGAGGCAATCGTCACGGTTATAGCCTTCTATTGTGTTGAGGAAGTCTCGCAGCTCTCGGGGATCACCGAGGGCAAATGCCGCTTCGTAGGACTGGAGGGCTTGATTAGCTTGCCGGAGTGGCACGGCACGGGCGAAAGCGTAAAGCGGCTCGAGACTCTTGATCGAGTAGCTCTCCACAGACGCACGGAGGGCTTGGCGAACCGCCCGGTACAAATCTACAAACACACCAGCCCTTAACAGTTCGTCTACTTCATCCACACAAGTATTGTGTCGGCCAGCCAAACGCTTAATGGCAGTGGGCTCGTACGATGCGTAGTGATAAATGTGCATCGCTGGGTCTTGTGCCCAGCGATCCATTACCTTCCCGATGAAAGTCTCAAACGCATTTTTTTCCTCGGCCCGGTTGAACGACCAAAGCGTTTGGTACTGAGGTTCGGAATGTCCCTCTGGTGCTAGCGTCACCGCGCCTATGAGGTATTCCAACCCGTTGTCCAGCACATACGGATTGGCCTCAAGATCAAGGAACACGTCTCCCGCCGAAGGCGCGGGTAGAATGCACAGCCTTTACCAACCTCGGGAGGTTCAAGCAACTCGTAAATTGTCCGCTTCTGGTCGCGACCCTCTACTTGAAGGCGGGCCTGCTCGTGGATTCGTAACAAGGCCGCGTCCCCGATCCGCTCAATTTTGGGTGTAACCGGAAGCGCAAGTCCCGCTAGGCTGACCACAGATCTAATGTCACGTTCGCACAAATGCTTGCGCTGGCTGCGCGTGATCCCCGCGACGAGGGCCAAGTAGTCATCATCCCGCCAACGCGCATCGCATACAGGGGACCAAGAGCAGACATCGCAGTGCTCGACTGGCTCGGGGTAGGTGCTCGGTTCGAGTCGCCACGCCTCCTCAAATTCTCTTTTGATCTTGCGAAAATAGGCTATGTATCGTTGAACCGGAAATTGCTCTGGCGCTGCGGTGCCCCCAAGAACGACATGCATCCAATGCGGCTCTACCTCCTGAATGCGAGACAGGAATTCAGAGTAAAAGCAGAGTTGGATTAAGGCCCCGGCTTTGGTGCTCCGGGCGAGCTTCGTTTCCACAGGCTCGTATGACCAGCTCCCCAGGGCGCTAGGCTTCTCAACCCTCAGCAAGAAATCGGAGCGCCCGCCCCAAGAACCTTCGAGAAACGTTGCCTGATATATCGCATTGGCCCCGCGCCGGAGTGCCTCAATGGTTTGGGCGGCAGCATCTTCCCAACTGGCTTTGGTATCAATTTGTACAATCCCGAGGCCGTTCTTATCAGCCAATACGCGCAGATACGTCTGTTCGTGTTCCAGTCCCAACTTTCGTAGCAAGTCAACCGTCGGGTCCTTGAAGAAGGGCCTTTTGATTCCCCCGCGACTTTCTGCACGTTCGAGCGTTGCGATATGGTGGCAGGCGAGGAAGTTCGCTATGGCAGTGGCGGACAACATTGCTGTGACTGTGAGCTAGATTCTAACGCGACGTTGCTCGTTGGGACCCACGGAATTATTCGGAGGAGTGGGGTCGCATTTCTCTTGCCGTCCGACCCGCTTGACAAGCTCTCCGGCTAGGCTCAACATTAGCGAATAAAAGGCGAACTAACCAAAATGCCCAAAACTGTTCCGGTATCCAAATTTCAGGAGTGGAAAGGTCTTGATCGTATCAGTCTTATTGTCCATGAGATGCGGTGCATCTTTCGGGAGATAACGAAGGACGATTTTGGACTTGACGGTGAGATCGAAGTCGTCCGAGAGAAGCCGGATGGGACTGGCTACGAAACGACTGGCGGAATTATCAAAGTTCAAGCGAAGTCAGGCGAGAGTTACGTCAAGCAGGATTCCGTGGGTACATTCATAACGCCTGTTCAAAAATCCGATCTCGAAGCCTGGTACAACGCGCCGTATCCTGTTTTCTTCATCGTCTATCATCCGAAAGATGACAGGCTCTACTACAAGGAAATCAAATCGTACGTATTGACGACCAGGGGCATCTTCCAGGCTCCTCTTCATATCAGCTTCGATAAAACTACCGATGAGTTTACGCCCGACTGCCGTGGGAAGATATCACAGGCAGCTTCAGTAAGTCCGCCCCGCGTCTCTCGAAATCAACGCGAGCAGCTGTATTCGAATCTCCTCGTCGTGAAGCGCGGTCCAAAGTCCATTTGGGTTGCCCCAACCGAGGCCAAAGACTTTAGTGAAATTAGGGAATTGATTTCTGGCTTTCTGCCTCCATTTACTGTTTCCGGCGGTAAGCTCTACACCCTAGCGGATCTTGTGGACGACAGGTGTCCTTTACGGAACTTTTGCGAGACTAAGGAAATATGTTCGATTCCCGCCGAGCAGTGGGCGAATGCCAATGATAACGATACACGTCGCGATTACGTCTTCCTCTTAAATCAACTCCTCGGGTCGCATCTGCGAAGATGCGGATTGGCCTACAGTCGGGATTTCCAACGTAACTACTTCCCTCGCGAAAACGATACAGAGACGATTTTCAAAGAGGATTGGTACAACGTTCGCACCGCTCGTGCCGCGCCGCCGCGTACCGTTGCAAGGTATTACGAATATGGTTTGACAAAGTTTTGGCGGCACCTCGCCGTGAACCTATCATTTCGCCATATTGGTAGCTCGTGGTTCCTGCAAGTCATTCCCAAATACTTCTTTACCGAAGATGGGGAAATTCCCTGCTCGAAAGAGCTGGTAGGACCTTATACGACAGGAATCAAAGCTGTGGAGCGTAACCTTCACGTCTTCAACCACGTCCTTTTTTGGTCTGATGTTCTTTCCTCTAGGCATCCTGTCATAAAACTCTCGCTGTACTTCAAAACCATCATGACCATCGAAAAGCTTCCCCTTTCGGGAATTGCCAACTTCGCCATTGCGGATGATCCTGCCGTTTACGACGTGGACGAAACTCAGCTGAATTTGCTGCCAGCGATTTCTGAACCTCCTCAGGATGACAGCGATGAATATTAGACTGGACTACTTGTTAGAACCGAAATTGCAATTCGGTGAATATTTTGAACACGAGGACAGTAAGACTGGTCTCGCGGAATTTGGGCCTTTCGGAAGAAACGTTCCCGGCCTGCACCCAGAGAAGATCAATCTCGGTTTTGTCGGAACGCGGGAGACGGTAAGCGATTGCAAGGAGTGGATCGCAAGTTGCGGAGCGTCCATGGAAAGCGAAAACATCAAGACCTTAGGACTGCCGAGTACTTTGCCAGACCTCTTTCGCGAAATGAGTGATCCGGATTCCCGAACCATACGATACGAAAAGATTCTCAACAGGGATTTCGTCGGGTTTAACGCTGACTCACCGTTCGGATGTTGTTTTCAAATGAACGAGCGGTGGGAAAAGCTAATTCCAGCTACGGAAATCCAAGCGGTGCTCAAGACGAATGACAAGAAGTCCCGCATCCTGCTGCTAGTAGAGTTGTTCAACGATCATGTCAAGAGCTTGGCTGAAACCAGCCCTGCACCGGATGTCATCATCTTGGCTCTCACGCCGGAGATCGTTGAGCAAGGCCATAGCGTGCAATTGTCGGGGAACTTCTATTTGAATTTTCGGCGTGCGATAAAGGCAAAGTCCATGAGGTGGGGCGTCCCAATCCAGTTGCTACAGCGACGAACGGTGTTGGGAAAAGGAACAGAGCTGCAAGAACGGGCTACTCGAGCTTGGAATTTCTGTACTGCCCAGTACTACAAGGCCGATGGCGTGCCCTGGAGACCAACAACTCTCGAACCAAACGTGTGCTTCGTTGGAATCAGTTTCTACGTGACTCCCGATGTCGAAGGGAAAATTACGATGCGTGCCAGCGTCGCGCAAGCATTCGACTACCTGGGTCAAGGTCTCGTACTTCGGGGAGAACCTTTCGAGTGGGACGAAACCACGATGGGAAGGTCCCCCCATCTGCCACACGAAGCAGCACGAAGACTAATTCAGAAAACCCTCACGGAATACGTCAAGGTTAACAAGAACCTTCCGCCCCGGCGTGTTGTTATTCATAAGACCTCAGAATACTGGGACTCCCGGCACGGTCAATACAACGAGCTGGACGGATTCCTTGAAGGAATTGCCGACGTGCATGCTCGTTGCGACACCGACTTGGTTACTCTTCGTCAAAGTGGCGTGCGGTTGTTTAGAGAAGGCAAATATCCGCCGCTGCGCGGAACAATTTTCACGATCGAAGACGAGCATCATTTTCTCTTCACTATGGGGTATGTGCCATTTCTTGAAACGTATCCCGGCTCTTACGTGCCCGAGCCTTGGCAAATAACCGATCATCACGGAAGTAGTTCACCAAAAGATCTCTTTCGAGAGGTCCTTGCCCTTACCAAAATGAATGTGAACAACTGCTCGTTTGCCGATGGCACACCAATCACGCTGTCGTTTTCTCAAAAAATAGGCGAAATCATGAAGCACATTCCGGAGGATGAGCCGGACTCTCATGTAAAACCCGAGTACAAGTTCTACATGTGACTGATCATCGCAGAGGTTGTACTAACGAGCGGAAATCTACTATTTCCCGCCCGCATAAATAAGCCCGCGTAACCCTTTTGTAGATGGGGTTGAAACATCCTGGATGCACAAGGGGTTTTTAGCTCGTTGCCAGTGTCCCGGATTGCCGACCATTCGCCCTGACCCTACTCCCCCGAGTCACTCTGTATAGATGACTGCACGGGCGCGAGTGCAGGTTCACTCCAAACCCCAGGTTTGTTATTTATGGTCGGTAAGAGCGGGGTTGCGGGGTTCCTGAGGAGTTGCGTTGTGGAGTACGGCTTCTTTCCAGGTTCCTCCACGCTTGATCCAAACTGCAGTGAATTTAAGGACGCGAGGCGGGCCGGGCTGAAAAGTGACTTTTGGATCCCACGGATTGACGCCTGCGTACTTGTACGACAGCTTTCCGATAACGACCACCGTGTCACCAAAGTCGCGTACCACGATGTCGCTCCGGTCAAACGTGGTAAACCGCGTCTCCCCAGACCTCAACCGGGGAGCCAATGGCGCGAAATACTCCTTGAACCAGGTCTGCTTGTCTAGAACTTTTCCCTCTACATCGGTCTGAAGGTAGTCCTCCGACTTGATCTGCCCCACCTTCGTTTCGTCACCCGCGAGAAACGCCTTATCTTGTTCGGCGAGAGCCGCAAGTACCTCATCCTTAGCGGAGGCTTGTCCGGGGGCAGTCTGAACCATTCCACACAAAACTGCGCTGGCGAGCATCACATAGAACCCGTTTGCGGCCCGCATAGAGGTCTCCTTCGCCGTAATGTTTGTACGGCGGCGAGTATACCTGAAATCCAAAATTGGCCCATTTTCAATCGAGTTTGCACCAGTTCGAGTTAGCGGGTGACCAAGGATAACTAAGGAAGGACGACGAGCTATCCGGAACTTGAGTCGCTGCCGACTGGGCACTCGCCCAAGACCCTTCCGAGGCGGAGCCTCACTGTTCCGTAGCCAACGCCAAGCTTCGCTGCGATCTGCCGAATGCTTGCGCCGTCTGCCCGCAGTCGCCGCACCTCGTCGTGATTGACAGCCCGGCGCGGACGGCCAAGCTGTTTGCCGCTGGCTCTCGCATTTCGGATTCCGGCGCTCACGCGTTCGCGGATCAGGTCACGCTCAAGCTGGGCGACAGCCGCGACGATGGTAAACAACGCCTGCCCCAAGGGGCTGCTCGTGTCTATGTTTTCTTGGTAGCTGATGAATTGAATGCCAAGCGACCGGAACTCCTCAAGTGCCAGCAGCAGATGCTTGGTTGACCGCGCAAAGCGATCAAACCGCCAAACAATCACTGCATCAAACAGCCGCTTGCGGGCGGCGGCCATCAACTCGTTAAGCTGTGGCCGTGAATCCTTCGCACCCGACTCTCCCACATCAACGTACTCACGCTCCAGGGAAAATCCCCGGGCGTTGCAGTAGGAGCGTAGGTCGCGGAGTTGAAGATCGCAACTTTGGTCCTTTGTGCTGACGCGGGCATAAATTACGACTCGCATTTATCTCCTCCGAGGCGCGTGATAGCAGGAGCGCCGCCTGTTTTGGAATCTACCCTTTCGCAGCGGCGAGAAGCTAAACCTCGGGGGCGAGTCGCTACCTGCCGGACAGAACCGTTCCGTAATTTCGGGCATCATGATCGCGGCGAGAAAAGTAGCCCTGCGGGTAAATGGTGTGCGGGCCGTAAATGCACGAGTGCGCCCCGATCCAAAAAGGGGCCGCAGTTAGTCATCAACCGACCCATGGCTTGAGGAGTTTGCGGTGCATACAGTGAGCCCTGTACATTCAACTGACACACGATGTGGTAGCCTTGACCAGCTTCTCTTCCTGCCGCCCGCAGCCGAGGCTGCTCCCGTCACCTAGAAGAAGTGCTGCTAGGAGGCGGCATGCAGGCGCTGATTCTTCGGGTGCTCGTGGTGGACGACACCGAGATCGTTCGGCGCGGCATCTGCCAAATCCTTCAATCACAAGCTGACTTTGAGGTCGTCTGCGAAGCTGCTGACGGAGCCGATGCCATCCGTAAGGTGCGTGAACACAGACCGGATGTCGTGCTACTGGACATCACGATGCCAGTGATGAACGGATTCGAGGCTGCTCGGCGCATCAAGCATGAATTTCCCTCGACTCTGATTCTCGTCGTGAGCCAGTCCGACTCTGCCCCATTTGCGAGGGAGGCAATCGCGGCGGGTGCGAGCGGATACGTCGTGAAGAGCAACGCCACCACCGAGTTGATTCCAGCATTAAGAAAAATTTCCTGTCAGCATGCCCAAGGCTAGCAATGATCCGGCGCGGGATTAGGGTTGTAAAGTGGCTGAGCAGCACTCCGGCCATCGGGGTCTGCACGTTTTGCAGCCGGGAATTCAAAGTTCCAATGAGCGCACTGACGCGAACTGCCGATGCTCAGGCGAGCCTTCAAGAGCAGTTCGATAGGCACAAATGCGAGCGGGAAAGTGCCAAGCAAGCCTCTGGGGAGTCGTGAAGAAAGTGATTGAGACAGCGACTAACTGGCGTCTCCTGGCTCTAGAACTGTCGTTTCGCTGGGGCTAGCGTGTCTCTGCCTGCCAGTTGCTTTGGTGATTTTGGATTATTTCGTAACAATCACAAGCGGCTTCGGCAAGTTTAGGCTTATCCACGATTGTCACGTTTCCCCGTGTGTACGTGATCATGCCCGCTTTCTGCAAGATATTGGCAGCCATGCTGACGCTTGACCTACGAGTTCCCAGCATTTGTCCTAGGAATTCCTGAGTCAAGGGCATGGTGTCGCCGCCAATCCGGTCATGGCTCATCAGCAGCCATCTGGCTAATCTCTCTTCGACATCATGCAAGCGGTTGCAGGCAGCAAGTTGTGTGGATTGCATACCCAAGATCATCGTAAAACGCTGAAGATGTTTTTCTAATGCCGGACAATCAGGCAGAATTTTCCGTAGCGATTGCACGTCCACCCGGTAGGCGGTTGCGTCTGACTGAATCATGACCCGAAGGGGACTGGTTTTGAAGCCGAAAATGATGGGCACACCGACAAAGCCTTCTTTGCCGATTAACCCAACTTCGACACTTTTTCCATCCGGCAGAACGGTGAGCACAGAGCCTAATCCGCTGTTCAGGAAATAGACAGATTTGATGGGTTCGCCAACTTCGTGCAACACCTGATGAAGCTTCAATCGCACTAGCTCCAGCAAGGGAGAGAGCCGTGCCAAATCCTGCCGAGGGAGGCCCAGAAGAAGAAGATTGCCAATTCCCTTTCCGTCGCCGTCGTTTCTTGCCGAATTCAGATCTTTCGTTGGTGAGACAGAACGAGACTTCAACATAGGCGGCTCCTTGCGCAGCGTAAAAGCTGTCCGATTTTCGCAAGGAACCGACGCCCTGACCGGGCACGGCGGAAAGATGCTAGAAGAGACTACTTCACTGTACTCCTTTCCACCTCACAATACTGTCACAATCGAACATACGTGAGTCAAAACTGAGCAGACGAATGGATCAAATCGACGTAGCATTTCTCCGAGCATCAGTCAGATCGGCAAACGGAATGAACCTGATGGTGGGCCAATGGGGCATTCCCTCCAAAGTGTACGGGAACAAATCGTCGCATCTCTGACAGCACTTGTCGCCGACGAGAACCTGCGTGCTGGGCAGCAACGACTTTGCAGCCGTTGTGGGGCGGTGATGCAGCACATTGATGTGACATTCTGGCTTTATGAATCCGATTCGGGATGGAGCGTCCGCTTGCCCATCTGCGCTTGTGAAAACACATCGACATCACCTGTTCGGACATTAAAGAGGGACGTGGTATGAGTGCAGGGGTTGCGACTTCTCCAATCAGCAAGAGTTGGAGGGAACTGTACAAGGCTGCGGTATTCGAGACGGATAAAAACCGGATGTCTGAGCGCATCGCTCACGCCGAGTGGGCTCTCGCTCTGCGTGCACGAGAATTGTTTCACTCAGGCAGTGAACATCTCCAAGAACGGCAAGCCGTGGACGCAGCAATCTACGCCCTGCACGCTCTCCGTCGCACGGCAACGTCTGCCGCAGGAAGAAAAGGAAAGGATGAAGGTAAAGCGGCTTGAGCAAACACGCTGAAGACCGTCCAATCTTTCATCCAGAGATGGATGCAATGTTCCCGACTGCAAAGTCCGCTGCGCTGTCAGCGAAAGAGGTTGCTAAGCTTGATACTGCATCGTCGGTCGCATTCTCACCCGTCGGCAGGTGGTCGCCAACACAACAACCGCCGAACCCTATCTCCAAAAATATAGCTCCTGAAGCGCGTCAGACCAACGTATCGGAACAACGTCCTCCGTCCCCGACGCTAATGGGCCACCAAAAAGCGATCAAAGACGTGATAGGAAGTAGGGGTAACGGCACGCAACTGCTTAGCGGATGGAAAGAAATCGCCAACTACATGCATCAGGGCGTAAGAACCGTCCAGCGTTGGGAATTGATTGGACTTCCTGTTCGCCGTGTCAAAACTAGTAGCCGAAGTCCGGTAATTGCGTTGGCTGAAGATTTGGATGTTTGGGCACGTTCTTTGCACGTTCCGTTGCTCGACAGAATTGAAGAACTAAGGGCGACGATCTCATCGCTGGAGGCTCAGATCCGCTCTTTGAAACGTGAGCTACGGGTGAAAAACCGTCCTGTTCACATGGATATGACTCCTAGGTCACACGCCATCACGCAGCCATCCCAAAACTGCGCATCCGGATCGCCGACCTGCTCTCGTTCGAACAACTCCTCATACCCTACCTTTGATGATGTCAATGGGAGAGGCGCATGACCGGATCGGCGAAAAAAGATTGGCGTGAACTGTGCGCCGCCGTTGCGAGCGAAAAGGATTCCAAGAAGCTAGAGTTGTTGCTAGAAGAACTGATCAGAGCATTAGACGATAGGCAATGCCAGTCTCACGTTGCTTCGCATCAGACTCCTGCAACGAATCGGTCGTCTGCGAGCAAATAATTGTCTTTTGCCTGCTTGGGGCAGGACGGGCAAGACCTAGAAAATGTCCATGAGTCTATCTCCTCAGAACGTCTCGCAGAAATTCAAGGGGAAATCCTCGCCGCTACTCTGCCGAGTCTGTGGGAAGCCCGTCCCTGTCGAGACTGCCAATACCGACGACGGCGGGAATGCGATTCACGAGGATTGCTACGTCCTGAAGCTCAAGCTAGAGCAGGCTGGTAAGGATGGACACGGGCGCTAGTCAGCGCACGCCGCCTCCCACCGGGAGTTCTGCTCGTCCCAAACAATGCCTTTGCGCAGAATCCGCAGCACTCTTCGGTTCCCCAACACCGCACGAACATCCCTGCCGTCAATCCGCTCGACCACTGTGATTCCGCGACCGAGCACAGCCACGCGGTCACCTTTCTTCAGCGCCCGCTCCTGTTGCTGTCGGAGGTAGTGCTCTCCACGCAAGCTGATGATGTAATCCAAACCATCAGTGTCGTAGCCCTGGCCGTGCTTCCAAAGTCGCATCCTTTCTCCGTTGTGAAGCACGAAAATATCAACCCCGAACGCAGTCAACCCGAACAAACGGACGTTCAACTCTGCGAGCGTGAACGGTAACAGATCAAGCGGCAGAACGAGATGCTTCGGGTAGGCGAATTGCGCACGCCAGCCTAGCGTATGCTCTACAACCGTGCCCCAAAGGTAGACCTCGCCGCAGACGCCGCGATCCGCATATCCTACCCGCCGCAGGTGCTCACTATTCTTTGCCGCATAAATACCGCATGTGCATTTCCGGTTCGGGACTTCGTCGACAGCCTCCGTTGTATGGCGAGCAGCGGGTGCGACGCGGCACCGCGCCTCAACATGCTGCCCGGGAAGCCACGGCTCGCCGTTGAGTGATTGCAGCCCCTTTTCTTTCCAGCGCCAAACCCGATAGGCAACAACAGGCGAGATGTAATCGGGAATCTTCATTGAGCCGCTGGTGTTTGCTCGGGTTCGGTCTCGAGCACGGAACCGGGTTCAGGTTCACTTGTTGGCTGCTTCACGGGAAGTTCAAGCGGTTCCACGACTATGGTTCGCAACGGCTCACCGATTTGCATGCGTCCCTACCCTTCTCGCCTCACTTCATGCGTAGGTTGCAGGTATGAGAAACGTTGCGGTCCTGCCTCCGGTCAAAAACGAATTGCACGCTGCCTTGCTGAATATCCCCGAGTTCAAGAATTCCGCGACCCAAGACCTGATTGCAATGGCACGTGCCCTCCCAGGCGGCACAAAGGTCCACATCCCGGATCGCCTTACGGCGATTGTGCTCCTGCTGGGAGCTCAGCCTCTGGCGATTAAGGGAGAATCTTCCCCCGGATCACGTTTGTCGTGCGAACTTGCCCCTGATTGTCACGGACGCTGATCGTCTGAAAGACTGGATTGCCGCGATCGTACATCGTGTTGGTAGTGATGACTTCTCCTCCACCCGTGTACGCGGTATTGATTTCGCCGATCAGTTCTCCCCGGTTGTTGTGAATCTGCATGTTCAGCTCTCCTTGACGAGATTCTCTTTGAACAGCTGATGGATTTCGCGGAACTGCTCGCGCACGTCAAAATGCGCGTAGCGAGGAACACAGTGTTGCTTCAGGAAGTTGGTGAAAGCGCGATCCGTCAGCTCTGCCCAGCGCCCGGCATCAATTAGTTCCGCGCACTTGCTGCATGCCGCCCAACCCCCGATACTTTCGTGTTGAAAGACCGAGGTCTTGAATCGGGGGACGACGAAGTTTTTGCAGGGGTATATATGCGTTGTAGGGCGCTCGGAACAGAAGTCGCACTCCTCGCGACCGGGGAACGGCGCAATCGTGAAAATTTCCGTCAAGTTCGCGCTCCGATAGAAAGTGACTAGAGCGGCAGGCCTTTACTTCGCCTGCCGCATGGCCGAAGCAAGTGCTGCCTGGAACTTTTCGGCTGGGACACCTGCTTTGGCCCTCTGCTCCCATGTCATCTTCGGTCCAGCTGGGCCGTAGACTTTCACAAAATCTTCCTTGCTGGGCCGCCCCGAAAGCGCAAACAGACGGATACCTTCGGCGCGGCTCTTTCCAGCCGATGTGCTCTTGTTTGAACCGTGCGGTTTTCGGGCTGTCGCGGTCCTATTCTTCTTGGTCGCGACTGACTTGCGTTTCGATGTTGCCTTCTTGTTTCGTGGCATAGGGTCCCTCCTCAACCAAACTACGCATCGTTGTGCGTTGATCGGCTATCAACTCAACTCACCTTGCAGTACTCGGCGAACGATAAATGATCTCGGTAGACGCGAAAAGGGCTGGAGTTATTTCTATTGGGAGCGCGCTGCTGCGCTGAGAAGCCGCGCCGGAAGTGCAATTCAGCTATACTCCGGGCAGTGTCCCTATCACACTTAAACCCGATGCCTCTCGGTCGCGCTCGTGCTCCGTTCTGCCATCCTGACTGGCTCTTCGAAATCAAATGGGACGGGTTCCGGGCGCTGCTCCATTCCGATTTGAACGGCGTGCGGCTCGTCTCGCGCAATGGAAATGTATTCAAGTCATTTCCGGGTCTATGCGAAGGACTCGCTCGCGACTTGAACGGACGTCGCTGCATCCTTGACGGCGAAATCGTCTGCCTCGATGCTGCGGGCAAACCACAGTTCCGCGATTTGCTGTTCCGTCGCGCCGAGCCGCTGTTCTATGCCTTCGATATTCTTTGGGACGAGCATGCCAAGTCGGATGATGAGGAGAATCATAGATTCCGAAACGGTGAGGACCTCCGCTACCTGCCGCAGGTGGACCGCAAGCTCCGGCTTCGCGCTGTAGTACCGAAGCGCGGCGAACGACTCCTTTACTGCGACCACATTGATGGAGACGGCGATGGACTGTTCAGGCTGGCTTGCGATCACGACCTCGAAGGCATCGTGGCAAAGCGCAAATCAGATCCTTATCTGCCGGAGCACGCAAGTTGGCTCAAGATACGCAACCGGGAATACTCGCAGTGGGTTGGGCGCGAGCAACTGTTCGAGCGCGAGCGTGGCCGTGATCCTGATTTTCAAGTGTGGGATTCATGCGCCTTAGCATGCGATGAATTGGTTATGGCTTGACCAGATCGTCCCAACAGTCCCTCTCAGCCTGCTGAGAGGTTCTCGTTGGAGACGACAGCGTCCTGGGAGTCTCATTGAAATCCCCACTCCCGCACATTGCAGTTCTCTTTCACGCGCCGAGCTATTGGCTCGCCGAACCGATTCATGAACTGCTGTTTGGACAGGTTCGTATCAAAGACCAGCTGCGCCTTGTGCTTGTCCACCGCGTTGAACAGTGTGAAGAGAGTGTTGTTCGCCCACTCGCTGCCCTCCTTGATCTTGTCGATCTCTTCCAAGAAGAGGCGAGGGCGGAATCCATCTTGTTTGGCCTTTTCGAACTTGTCGAAGATCAGCTTGGGACGCACCACACTTTCGTCATTCCAGCTTGCCTGAATCTGCTGTAGGTATTCCGGCAGAACGATGTGCCAGCAGTAGCAAGGCCAATAGGGGAGGACCGTGCGACTGTCGCCGCCCGTAAACTCCATCTTCCCATTCCAAAGAGCGTGGGCGATGTTCTCCCTGATGGCATACTTGTAGAGCAGCCAGGACGCGGTGGTCTTGCCATACCCGGCTGGCGCGAAGAACGCCCATCCCTCCAGCCTCTTCTCCTTACTAGTGATCTCCTTGTAGAGCTTCGCCTGCTCCTCCAGCGGAAGCCGGGACTGTGAGTTTGGCTGGATTTTCTGGTCCACCCAGCGGAACTTCTCCGGTATCTCCGCGACCGCGTTCCTGTACTGGGAATTGAAATCGAGCAAGAACTTCTCCTTGTCGCGTTCGGCCTGCTCTTCAGGGCTCAGTTTTCGACGCGGTTCCATATCAGAACTTGTATCCCGAGAAGTTCCCGTGCGCGCCGGGTGCGGTTGCCTTAGCCTTCGGCTGTTCCACCTTCTCCCCGCGCTTCGCAGCAGCCAAGGATGGGACCAGCTTCGTGGAGAAATGTTTGTAGAAAAACCCGAAGTTGCGAATTTTAGGGGCCCACCAACCATCGCGAAGCAGGGCGTGCTCCATAACTTCAAGAATCTCGCCTTCGTTGTAGGTATCAAGCAAGGAGTGCAGCTCGCCCGCTTCCTTGGCGCTCAGCTGCGCCTTCGTTAGCTCGTGAAATCGCTTCGTGATGCGTGCGGCAGGAGTGTCTTGATCCGGTGGGGCAGGGGCCTTCGGCTTAGGTGTGCCAGGGAGGAGAACAGGGTCAGGCATCAGGGGATTGCTCCTGTCCGAGGAGTACGGCTGTGCCGTGGGCGTCGCGGTCGTTGTTGTGGGTTCTTCGCCTGCCTGATCAACACCTGGTAGCTCGACCTCCTTCTGATCGCCCGGTAACGTTTCGTTTTTTTCGTTTAGTTTCGTTTCGTTAAGCTCCTGCGAAAACGGATCCTTTTGATTTGTAGGAATTAAGAACCCGCGTGCGGTTAGCGTGCGTACTGCGTGGGGTACGTGTGGGCGGTCCTTACGGCCCGCGCAGAGCCCGCGTGCTATGTACGCAGGGTCGTTGAGCAGGTTCTGTCCGTGTAGTCCGATCAATCGCCGACAACCATCCAGCACCTGGCGCTCGAAGAATGTGAGTGCGGAATAGTCCGGGTCGGAATCTAGCGATGTGGACATTTTGACGAAGGGACGGCGGGCGTCTCCGCGTCTACCAATTTGCTCCTGGTATTTGCCCCAGTTGCGAACCCCGAGGTATTTGAGCACTTTCTCTGCCATGACGGTCTCCCTTTCATTCTCCCTGAACGGTGACGGGCGGCGTAGTTACTGGGGTAACGTCCTTCGGTTTCCGGCCAGGGGGTCGGGAGAGTTGATGCTTCTTCACGATTTGTTTGATCGGCCATTCGCTCACGCCGAATAACCTGCCGATTGCTCCGTAGCTGAGGTCCGGGCGTTCGAGCAGAACTGCAACGATCTCCTGCTCTTTTGCCAACCGGGCCATTTTGAAGCTCTCCTTTAATCCAACGGGCATTGTGGCTTCCTTTTTCAGGCTGGGTGCCTACTTATAGGCTGGGAGCGACAGGATTTCGCCGACTAGCGATATGAGGCTGGCAGACTTTCGATTTCGATGGAGTTTGCTGTTATTCGAATGTGACACGGACGCGAGGGAGCAGGAGCTGTGCGAAAAGCAAAGCTCTCCCGGGCGGGCTGCCGCGAGGCCGCAGCAATTGGTCCGGTGTACGAGCCGGGACTTTCTTCATTGCTGCTTCTCGTCCCTGAATTGCTCGGGGTCAGCCAGCATGCGGAGTTCCTCCTCCGTGCGTTCCAGTAGCCATTCCTCCATCTCGCCCTCGGGCACGGCTGCCGCGGGCCGCTTCCAGTTCCGCGAGCCTTTTGGCGAAGAGTTCCTGCTTGAGGTCAGCTTTCTGTCGCTTAGGCGCGGCCATCACTTTACCGTCTTTTTCGGGTACTGCCTGGGATCGTTCCGCTTTTTGTAGGCGTGAATGACAACAACACCAGTCCCAGGGTCGGGCCGATGAATGTGGAGCCTCGCCCGCTTCACCAGAAGACGGAGGTCTTTGATGTGGATTTTCGCAAACTTCCGGTTGCCAATGAGACCCGAGTCGCGCAGATAGGAGACATACATTTCAATTGGTTTCGCCATGCCGGAAGTATCGCTGATGACGAATGGGGGAGGGTAGGTTACGACAGTACTCGGACGGCGAGCTAGGTGGCTGCCCTGTCTCATTCCTCCGACCAAACCAGCTTCGTCTCCAGTGGAAGTGAGTGAGCACCAGACTTTACCGTTCCTGGGCGGGCCTTCTTCCACTGCACCGCATCCACCTTCGCCTTCACTTTGTGGCTCTCGGCTTTCGCCAGATACCGCATGGTGGATTCAATCGTCTTGTGGCCCATCAGCTTCTGTACTGTCTTCAGGTCTATGCCCGACTGTAGGAGCTTCGTGCAGTACGTGGCGCGGAACTTGTGGGGGTGGTACTTCGCGGCGGTCTCATTGGCGGCTTCCTCAAGCTGTTCCTCGGTCGCTTTGGGGTTCGCTTTCTTAGCAGCGGCCTCACCCATTTTCTTCGCGATGTCCTTGCAGTCATCCCAAACGTGCGTGTACTTCTTCCCGGTTTTGGTAGCGAACACCAGCCCACGCTCCTTGCGTGCCTCGAAGAGCATCTCTAGGAGCTCTCGCGGTATTTCTATATCCCTCTCCTCCCAGTCTTTCGGCTGGAAGGTTTTCTTGCCGCGCACGGAAAGAACAGCGTTGGTGAAGTTGATGTCCGGCCACTCCAGATTCTCCATCTCCTGCTTGCGAAGTCCGGCCATGAGCAGTGTGTTGAACACCAGCGCATGAAATGGGCCACAGGCTTTCAGAAACGCATCAACTTCATCGTCGCTGTAAACTTCCGGCTCCTTCTCCACGAACCTGCCATCTTTCACAGTCACGAGTCCTTCGCCACGCCTCAGTCCCATCGCAACCCTGTAGAACTGGTTTACTCGCAGCATCTTGTTGCCCGCTGTTCTCAGAGTTCTTTTGCGTTCCACCAGCCATTGCTTATAGCGGAGGAGATCCTCGCGAGTGATGTCGGAGAGAAGGGATTTCTTACAGACTTTGCGAAATTCTTCAAGGGTCTGCTTCATCAGGCCGTGTGATTCTAGACTCTGGCTCAGTTTGTAGTCGTTCAAGAACTTCCACATCTGTGCGTCGTAGTCGAGCTTCGGGACTTCGGGTTTTACCTGAACTCCGAGCGATTTGGCATTCAGGATGGACTTTTCGACGTATGCAGCATGCACGGCATCGGAGGGATTCGGCCCGATTTTCTTCCAAATTTTCTTCTTGCCCTCGCGGTAGCTGATGTAGAAGTTGCCTTCCGGGTGGTGCTCCGGCTTACCGTTCACCATGGCCCAATGAGGCTTGGGCTTGTGGTTTCGGCCCATGACGGGCTTGCAATACTTCCAGCGGCTGCCAACCTTGACGTATTTCCAGACCGAAACTTTGCGGTTTGCCATGCCTTCCCCAGACACGAAAAAAGCTGGGTAAACCATAGCCTGGAACGGTAGGGGAGCGGTAGGGTACGTCGGTCACTAGTGGGAGGAGCCTCTATTTACGAGGCTGCGGGGAAATCGTGGTGCCGGGAGGGGGAATCGAACCCCCACAGAGCTTTCGCCCCTGCGGATTTTAAGTCCGCTGCGTCTGCCAATTTCGCCATCCCGGCTTGGTATATAAACTGCTGATTACAAATGTATTGTACGCATACATTCCATTGCAGCCTAACGCATGAAATGTGAAAGTGTGTAAGTAAATGTGTCGCTTTCGAGGATTCTCCGCCCTGAGGCGCAGGGAAAGCGTCGCCTGAAACGCCGTTCCTTTCGGCGTTCTTACGGTGCAAATAGCTAATCTTGCTATTTTCGATTATCATTGATTATGAAAATAGCGTCGAACGCTATTTTCGGCGCCAACATGCCCAACGCTACCAATATTCCCGGCAAGAAGGTATCCCAAGGCAGCTATTCAGCCTTTGTACCCGCTCCCCTGCCCCCACAACTAAATTGGACACCGCGATTAATTGGGGCACTTTCGGAAGCAGACCGGCTCGTCGGAAGGCTAGCGGGCGAAGGTGGTCGTCTTCCCAATCCTCATATTTTGATCCGGCCCTTCGTACAGCGTGAAGCCGTTCTTTCAAGCAAGATTGAAGGGACGCAGGCAACACTGGGTGAACTGCTCGCTGCTGAAGCGGGAGCGATCGTGGATCGAAGTCCCGAGGACCTTGGCGAAGTTGGCAATTACGTGGTGGCACTTGAGCATGGCATCTCACGCCTCAAAAAACTCCCCCTTTGCGTCAGGCTTACGCGGGAGTTGCACGAAAAACTCATGACAGGCGTCCAAGGGCATCAAGCTGCACCCGGACGTTTTCGCAAAATCCAGAATTGGATTGGCAAGCCCGGCAGCACGATCGCAACTGCTTCCTACATTCCGCCTCCTCCAGGAGAGGTCGAGCCGTGCCTCGCGGCGTGGGAAAAATTCTTGCATGAATCGACGCTGCCTCCTCTCGTGACCATTGCACTCGCTCATTATCAGTTCGAGGCCATTCACCCGTTCCTTGACGGCAACGGTCGCGTCGGACGCCTGCTCATCACCTTGTTCCTGATTGAGCGTCAAATCCTTCCGACACCTCTGCTCTATTTGTCGGCCTTCTTTGAAGCTTCGAGGCGAGATTACTATGACGGTTTGCGCGGAATCAGCGAACGCGGGGCATGGAGCGATTGGTTGGAGTATTTCCTGCTTGGGGTCGCTCGCATGTCTGAGGACGCTTTGAGTCGGGCGAGCCGCATCAACGGACTACTCTCCGAGTGGCAGAGGAAAGTTTCAGGAGAATCAAGCAATAACCCGTTGCGCGTGGTCGAACTCTTGGGGGCAAATCCCTTCATCACCATAAAAGGCGCTGCGGACAAATTGGCGATCGCGTTTACGACCGCACAACGCGCCATCGAACGGCTGGAACGCGCGAAGATCGTGAAACGAGTAGGCGATGCGAAGCGCGATCGAGTCTACTGCGCGACCGTGCTCCTGGACATCCTCGAAGAGCCGGCCCGCCTCAAGCCTGCTGCCAACAGGTAGTTCTTAGGGGCTTTGGCATATCGAATTGCACGCCAAGATCTCAAGGTGCGAAACGCGACGGTCATTTCTGCCGCTTCTCAAAAACTTCCTTTACGACGGGTAGAGCGGAGAAGGCGTTGGGCCAGCCGGCATAGAAAGCGATATGAGTTAGAACTTCAGAGGTCTCTGGCTGCGTCAGGCCGTTGTCCATGGCACGGTTCAGGTGATACGCGATTTGCGCGACCTGACCCGACGCAATCAGTGCGCTCACCGTCACAAGGCTGCGATCACGAGGTGCCAGCGCAGGCCGGAGCCACAAATCGCGGAAGAGGAGGTCGGTAGTGTTCTGAACAAGACCCGGCGAGATTTGCCCGAAGTTCTTGTTCACCTGGGTGGCTCGCTGCGCCTCAGCCTCCCCGTTTATCGGCATCACTTTGTCCTTCGCTGGTGGAAGTTGATCGATTCCGATTCCGCGCTGATGAAAGATGTCTTTCGCTACGGCAATGGCGGACATAGCGTTGGCCCATCCCGAGTAGAACGCAAGGTGAGTAATGATCTCCGATAGCTCGCTGGGCTTCACGCCATTGTCGAGTGCGAGTGCAAAATGAAACGACATCTCGATCGTCTGGATGCGTGCGATGAGGGCACTCAGGGTAACGATGCTGCGATCCCGCGGGGATAATTCCGGACGCTTCCACAGGCCCTCGTGGAGCGGTCCATTCGTGTAGTAGTCCAACGCTGGCGATACCGCTCTTACATCGTCATAGTTCAATACCGAGGGCCCCGTGTTCGACTTTTGTGTCTCTTTCATCCTGCTCTCCTGGGCTGGGGCAACGGGTGATTCTTGCAGCCCACGATGTTAGTAGTGCTCCCATGTAACCGACCAGTGTTCGTCCGGCCGAGCGGATCGGATGATGAGGTGTCCGTCTGCAGTGAATTCAAACTTGCGCCGCAGGTCTTTGCCGACCAGCAAATCTCGCGTATTCGATCCCTGCACATGGTGCGTCAGCGTGTGTGCGATCTCGTCCATGTCGTAGCTTCCAAACGAAGCCTCATATCCGTTCAGCACATACTCGTTCGACAGAGTGCTCGCTGACTCTGGATACATCAACTGCACCGACACGTGCCCGTCTCGTGTGTAGATCAACATGCCTTTCGGCTGCGGGATCGGCTGGGACTTCCCATCGGGGCTCGGAGCATCGATGTGCACAAGATGCCAAGCCCCGATGAGTTTCTCTTTCGCTGCGCCGCTAGCACCGGCCGGCTTCGCAGATTGAGATTGAGCGAAGAGCGTGAAGGCCATGGCGCCGATGACGATGACGAAGCGACAAGGGAACATTCTTGGTGTGTTGCTCATCTGCCCACCAGTTGCTGATGAAATGGCGAATAGCGAGCTCCTTCAACCTTGACCTTCGAAGAAGAGTCTTCGAGAGACCGCACATCTTCCGCCGTCAGCTTAATGCTTGCTGCGCCGAGATTCTCTTCGAGACGTGAAAGCTTCGTCGTGCCCGGAATGGGAACAATCCAGGGCTTCTTCGCGAGTAACCACGCGAGCGCGATTTGCGCCGGCGTAGCCTTCTTCTTCTGCGCGAACGAAGTGATTACATCCACGAGTGCTTGGTTCGTTTTGCGGTTCTCCGGGCTGAACCGCGGCACCGTGTTGCGGAAGTCGGTGCTGTCGAACTTGGTGTCCGCGTCGATCTTGCCCGTCAAGAAGCCCTTGCCAAGCGGGCTGAACGGGACGAACCCGATTCCAAGCTCTTCCAGCGTGGGGATCACACTCTCCTCCGGTTCGCGGAAGAAAAGAGAATATTCGCTCTGAAGAGCGGTCACAGGCTGCACCGCGTGAGCGCGCCGAATCGTCTTTGCGCTCGCTTCTGAGAGCCCGAAGTGCTTTACCTTGCCTGCTTGTATAAGCTCCTTGACCGCTCCGGCTACATCTTCAATCGGAACGTTGAGATCCACCCGATGCTGATAGTAGAGATCAATGGCATCCACCTTGAGGCGCTTGAGTGATTCTTCCGCGACTTTCTTGATGTGTTCGGGCCGGCTATTTAACGCGCTCCATTTGCCGCCGTCTTGCGGATTCGCTTCCCAGCCAAACTTGGTGGCGATCAAAACCCGGCCGCGAAACGGGGCAAGCGCTTCGCCGACGAGTTCTTCATTGATAAGAGGGCCATAGACTTCAGCTGTGTCGAAGAACGTGACTCCGCGCTCTACCGCAGCACGCAACAGGGCCGTCATTTCCTTCGTATCTTTCGGCGGTCCGTAAGAGAAGCTCATCCCCATACATCCGAACCCTAGCTCTGACACTTCCAGTCCACTTGTTCCCAAATTCCGTTTTTGCATTGCCATTCTCCTAATCTCAGAAAAGCCTAGGCTTCTATCGTTCATGACACAAGGTGGTTGCGATCGCAAGGAGTTATGAGTAGCATTCATGAATCATGAGAAACGACTTGGGGGAACTCTCAGCATTCGCCACTGTTGCGCAAGAACGTAGCTTTACCCGCGCAGCCGCGCGGCTGGGCGTCTCGCAATCTGCGCTCAGCCATTCCATGCGGGGCCTCGAAAAGAGACTTGGTCTTCAGTTACTCGCACGGACTACGCGAAGCGTCTCTCCGACAGCCGCCGGCGCCACACTTCTCCAGGATCTTGCGCCCGCCCTGGAGCGGATCGAGGGAGCCGTAGCTGAAACGAGAAAGCAAAGAGAGAGTCCGGCAGGCCGAATTCGACTCGTCATCCCGCGAACCGCAACGCAAATGGTGATTCTCCCGAAGCTGGCTCAGTTCGCGCGCACCTACCCTGAAATCATTCTAGAGATCACTTCTTCGAATGACCCCGTCGATCTTGTAGCCGGGGAGTACGACGCCGGCGTTCAACTTGGCGAGTTCATCCAACGGGACATGATTGCAGTCCGGGTCACGCGAGAGATGCGTCTGGCGGTCGTCGGATCCCCACAGTATTTCAAGTCACACAATATTCCCCGAAGCCCTCGAGACCTGAAAGATCATTCCTGCATAGGTTTTCGCTTCAGCAATGGTCTCTATCGGTGGGAGTTCGGGAAAGGCCGGAAGACACTCACAGTCAGCCCCCAAGGGCCCGCGTCTTTCGATGATCCGGATTTAGTAATCCAA
>DASYZA010000207.1:0-214213 GCA_035946775.1 Candidatus Sulfotelmatobacter sp.
TGCCAAGGTAAACCTCTATCACGCTCTCGACGGCCGTATCTCGCTCTACTATGGCGAGACCAAACTTCAACACACCCTCGCTCCGCCAGGGTGACACTTTCACGTTGCTGTTAGGGTGACAGAATCACGTTGCTACAACACGCTTCTCGCCCATACGATTAACGCGAGCGAAGTGGAAATCATGGCAACGCCGGTCGTCCGCGGTTTCGATTCCACCAAATCCAAGGCCCCGTAACAGCGAGGGCCGCAACAGCCAGGCTGAAGATGCAGGCCAAAATACGCGTGGGCCAGCCGAAGATCTCGCCCGTATGGATCTCTTGATTCCACAGGCGTGCGTACTTCAGCGCCACCGGCATGGAGCGTGTGTTATCGAACCGAAGCACCTCACCAGTGTAGCGATCCAAAATCACATGGGTTCTTCCGAGGTGGTCCTCCGGGAATTTCATGATCACCAGCACTGGATCATTGGGGCTATCACCAAAATCGAGGACGATAGTGCGCGCACCCGGTGCGATGCTCTCGGCTCTTGCCAGCAGTTCATCGGGCGATAGCGGGGGAACGCCGGCCGCGGGCGGATTGGGCTGAGGCCAAGTCGCGGGCGGGATGTGCGACACGGCACTCGCCCAACGGTCCACCTGATCTTCGAATTGAATAGCGACTCCCGTCACCGCAAACAGCAGAACACAAGCGCTCGACCACAAGCCGAGCATCTGGTGCAGATCGAAAACTAAGTTGCGCGATCGCGCGCCGCGCAACTTAAAAATCTTGCGCGGCCACCAGAGCACCATGCCAGTGACGGCGAGACCAAGCAAACAGCACGCCGCGATAGTCTGGATTGCATGACCGGTCTGCCGCCGGATCAGCAAATGCGTGTGAAACTGACGAATCATGAGCATTGGCCGAAATTGCTGCTCGCTGCTTCTGCCGACAATCTCACCAGTGTAGGGATTCACGCCAATGCCAACCTCGCGGCCGTTCGAGTGCCGGAGAACGACTTTTGCGGTCTCATCCGGCGTCTGCGGCAACACCAATTCTTCGATGGTGCTTTGTGGAAATGCTTGGTGTATCGCCTGCGTGATCTGTGCCATCTTCAACGGCGTGCCCTGTGGCTTCACATACCAGGCCTTGGCGTTCAAGGCGGGGTCGATGATGTCCTCAAACGTCAACAACGCGCCGCTCAGGCCAAGCGCAAAGAGGAACAGTGCCCCGGACATTCCGACCCACAAGTGGACCTTCAGAAATGCTGTTCTCAGCCACGTTGCTGCCATAGTTGTCTCCCCTCCTTGTGGCGGGGTTCTTTCTGTCTACGCTGAGAACGTGCGTCTTCTGCAAGCTTGTCATTCAATTGAACTCGTTCGCGCAGTAGATTGGTGCGGCAAGGCGCACACCTATAGGCCGAGGCGCAGCGGGGGGGAAAAACCTGGTACGAAAAGGCGCACTTCCCTGTGAGGCCCAAGAGCCAGAACGGCGCTGCCTTGGTCGGATCTCTGCCGCCGTCCATTTTGGTTCGCGTCAGGCAACCATCACGCCCTGCTGGCTGTTCCGAGGGCCTCGGGACGTGGGAACGGAGTTCTCGGTTCATCCGCGCCCCAACAAACCATCCCTTTGCCCTCGGTCAGCGAGCAGAAGGGTCAGTGTTTGCAGTCCCGCCTTTTCCCGATGCTGCCAGTTGCGATTATTCCCTGGCTTCCGCCCGCACTGATCACAACGGTATCGATCTCCAGACCACTTTCCACCACCACGAAGTTTGCGGTGATGGGCGGCCGGCCGTCGGTAAAGTTGATTGTGAAGTTGCCAGTGCAGTCGGAATTTACCGTGTAGTTACCCGTGGCCGGGGTATGGGTGAAATCGGCGACCACTTCGCCACTGACCGTGACCGTGTCGATCTGCGCGAGCCCTCCCTTGCCATCGAACTCAGTCATGGCCACGCCTACCTGTGGACCCGTGTATCCCTGGCCTGCCAATTTGTTGCCCTGGATAGTGAATCCATAGTTGCCGGCGATCAGTCGGTCATTGCAGGCAGCAGACTCACTCTGCCCGTATCCTGACGCCAAAGCCCCGAGCATTAGCACAGCCAATGCCACCGCATTTACGACCAGCTTCTTGTTCATAAGCTCTCCTCGTTAATTTCTTGTTTTTCCTCGGCGTCCGCTTTTTCATTCCAGAGCAACCTGCCGAAGTCTGTGTACTCCTAACGCGGTGCCCGAACACCGTCAATTGACCAGCTCTAAAGCGTCCCTGACTTGCTAAAACCAAGTTGCCGAAGGATTTATCCAGTTCCATGAACTGAGGTCCGGGCGGTAGAATCAAATTCCCTGGGTTGGGTGAATGGAAACTCCTGCAAGTTCCCGCCGTCGCGTTCGTACCGGACTGTTCGAAATTGACTTCGGCTCCGGCGAACTCCACAAAGAAGGACGAAAGGTGCAACTGCAGGAGCAGCCTTTCCGAGTTCTGGAGATCCTGCTGGAGCGTCCCGGGGAAGTGGTCACCCGCGAGCAGTTGCAGGCGCGGTTGTGGTCGGCTGACACGTATGTCGGTTTCGATGAGGGACTGAACACTGCCATCCGCAAACTGCGGGTCGCATTCGGCGACTCCGCTGAGAACCCACGATTTATCGAGACAGTTTCCCGCCGGGGGTACCGCTACATAGCGCCGGTCGAACCAGAACTGACTCCTTCACCGTCTCCTTCGACAGCGACCGTTGCTGCGACGAAACCCCGACGCGTTTTTCTCAAAACCCGCTGGATCGGTTTCGCAGTCGTTGTCTTCGCGGTCTGCGCACTGACGCTTTTCTTACGAACCGCGGCACACCGCAAACCGCCCCTTGGCAAGATCATGCTGGTCGTTCTCCCTCTGGAAAACTTTACAGGAGACTCCCAACAGGACTATTTGGCGGACGGCATTACAGAGGAGATTATTGCCCAGTTGGGGAGCCTTGACCCGCAACATCTCGGGGTCATTGCTCGCACGTCGGCGATGCGCTACAAGCACACACAGGAGAGCGCTGCGCAAATCTCTCGCGAGGTCGGTGCCAATTACCTGCTGGAAGGGAGCATCCGACATTCTGGGGACCGAATCCGCGTAACCGCCCAGCTAATTCAGTCATCCGATCAGTCACACCTCTGGGCCGACAGCTATGATCGGGAACTCAGCGATGTTTTGAGGATCGAGAGCGATATTGCCAGTTCGGTGGCGAGTGAAATCCGGCTTACGCTTTCGCAGCAGATTCATCAACGACTGGCTGCCGCGGGCCGGACGAATGTGGCGGCCCACGACGCTTATCTGCGAGGCCTGCAAGGCTGGAACTTGCGAACGCGGGATGGATTCCAGCAGGCAATCACGAATTTCACCCGAGCCACAGAATTAGATCCTGGCTATGCGCCCGCGTTTGCCGGTCTTGCGCGCGTCTATTCGCTTGCCCCGGTTTTCGCAGGCGTGCCCGCCGGAGAGGCGGCTCCCAAAGCTCTGGAGGCTGCCAGTCGGGCCCTCTCCCTCGACGAAGGCCTTGCCAATGCTCATTGCACTCTGGGATTTGTCAAGGGTCACTACGAATACGATTGGCCGGCCGCGGAGCGGGAGTTTCGTCGGGCGATCGAACTCGAACCCAACGATGCGTATGCTCACATGTTTTACTCCAATAGCTACCTCTCTCCACTCGGCCATCACGAAGAGGCCATTGCGGAGATGAGAAAAGCGATGGAACTGGATCCGCTTTCCCCTCATATCCAATCCTTCGCAGGCGTAACCTTCAAGTGGGCGCGGCGTTACGACGATTCGCTCGCGCAATTCCAGAAAGTGAACCAGATAGACTCCAATTTCCCCTTAAACCACGAGCGTTTGGCTCAACTATACGCCATTCTGGGTAGATACAATGACGCCATCAGCGAGGAAACGGAGGCGCGCCTCTTGGCCGGCGAGAAACCGCAAGATGTTCGTGTACAAATGAACACCCTGAAACGGGAACTAGCTACGAAGGGTGAGCGTGGCTATTGGGAAGAGCAACTCCAGTTTGCGCGGCTCCCACAAAATCCTCCCGAAGCCTATATCCGCCCTTATGGTCTCGCCATTATTTACTCCCACTTGGGAGACACGGCTAAAGCTTTCGAGAACCTGGAGAACGCCTTAGCGGAACGAGACACGCAAATAACCGAACTGGCCATCGAACCGCAATTCGACGCGCTCCGATCAGACGCGCGCTTTGCTGACTTGGAGCTCCGCATCGGGCTCTTACCGCGTTAATGTCGCACGCGGAAATCGCAATAGCCTTGCATTTCGGTTCCTCACGCCGCTCACGTGCGTCACCCCGGCGTCATAACAAGCTCTTCCTGTGCTGGAAGGAATTACAAATGAAAGTTTGTGGCAGCCGGACCTGTAAGCCGAATTCTGTCCGTCCCGGCAAGCCGGGACGGGACGACCATTCCTCTGGGCCAGGCATCACTGCCGGGCTCAAGCGACCTACCCGGAGGTTTGACGCACCGAGCCGGCACGTGTCCTCGGCCGAAGCCGCGAACTTCCTCCCTATTTGGTCTTGCTCCGTGTGGGGTTTGCCCTGCCCGCCCCATTACTGGAACGGCGGTGCGCTCTTACCGCACCTTTTCACCCTTACCCCGGCGTTGCCGCCGTGGCGGTATTTTCTCTGTGGCACTTTCCGTCGAGCGATCCCAGCCATGTAGGCCTGGGGGCCCTCCCGGACGTTATCCGGCACACTGCTCTGTGGAGTTCGGACTTTCCTCCCCGCCCATTCTCGCAAGAGCGACGCTGCCGATCCTGCCAGAATGGACGGGGCGGCCGTCCGGTCCAGCTGCCTACTTTTCCATTATATTAGACTCTATAGCGCGCCCGTAGGTGCTCTCGAGTTCGTCTCGCAACCGGAGGAGCATTAGTCGTTGCGCGGAATGCCCGTGCCCGGTCCTGACGAAAAACAACACGACGTGCTCGAGTTCATCCGGGAATACATTGATACTGTCCCTGAACTTGAGGCACTCCTGCTGCTTTGGGAGCAGCGTCCCAGTCCCTGGAGCATCGAGGATTTAGCGCAGCGGCTTTATATCGGCACTGAAGAAACAAGAACCATTCTCCTTGACCTCAAGGGCAAGGGATTGATTTCGGCTGCCCTTGGGGATTCCGAATCCTTTCAATATGACTTGGTTTCGGAGCAACGGAATGACCTCATGTGCCGAACCGAGGAGCTTTATCGCAGACAGATCGTTCGTATCTCCACCATGATCCATTCCAAACCATCATCGGCAGTCCGCGATTTCGCGCGTGCGTTCCGCTTCAAAAAGGAGAAGTGATACGGCCTCTATGAGTTCGCTGGTCTACATCCTTGGCGCATTGGTGAGCTTCACCTGCGCGGTGCTGCTGCTGCGCGGCTACCGCCGCGGACGGAAGAAGCTGCTGCTCTGGAGCGGACTCTGCTTCATTGGACTAGGCCTCAGCAACTCTCTGATCTTCGTAGATTTGGTGCTATTACCGAACACCGATCTTTACCTGTTACGTCTGTGTACAACGGCCGTGGCTATGATTTTGCTGCTGTATGGCCTGGTCTGGGAGAGCAACTGATGCTCGTGCCCTTTATGCTCGGTGCCCTCGCGGCTTTATCGCTGACGGCGGGCGTCTTTTTCCTAAGGTTCTGGCGCGACACCAGCGACGTTTTCTTCTTGCCCTTCGCGGTCTTCTTCTTCGTGGAGGCCGTCAATCGGGTCGTCCTGCTCTTTTCGCCCCATCCCAATGAAGGAAGCACGTGGATTTACCTATCCCGCCTCCTGGCCCTGTTGCTAATCTTGGCTGGCATTTTGCATAAGAACTACGGCCGCAGCTGTTGAAGCCCTGGCTGTGCCCAGACTGGTACACTTATATCGCTGGGTAAGTCCCTGTTCCCCCTCGACCTGGGCAATACAGTCCGAGTATGAATATCAGCGAAGCCATCCGCGTGGCCTTGCAATCACTTTGGGCGAATAAGCTGCGCTCCGTCTTGTCGGTTCTTGCGATTGTGATCGGAGTTGCCGCAGTGATTGCCGTCGTCACCTTCGTTGCGGGAATTGACAGCTATGTCGCTGGCAAGGTCTTCAATCTTGGGGCGGACGTCTTCATCGCCTCCAAGATGTCTCCCGTGCAACTCGACGTCGACAAGTTTCTGGAAGCGGAAAAGCGAAAGAACTTCGACATGGACGACTACCGAGCCGTGCTCGCGGCCTGCCGCCATTGTGAATACGTCGGCGCCACCATGCGCAATAGCAACGGGCACGTGAAATACGCCGAGCAGTCCATCAGCGACACCACTGTGCAGGGAATCACTCCGTCGATGGCGCCCATCTACGACACGGATCTTACCTCCGGGCGCATGATCACCGATACCGACGTCGAGAATAGAACTCCGGTGGTCGTCGTGGGCGCGGACATCGTTGAACATCTCATGGCGGGGGTCGATCCACTGGGACGCGAAATTCGCCTCGACGGCTGGACCTATCAGGTGATCGGAGTTGGCAAGAAAAAAGGCAAGACGCTCGGACAGTCTCTCGACAACTACGTCATGATCCCGATCACGACGTACCTTAAGCAGTACGGAGCCCATAACGACAGTGTAAGAATCTCAGGCAAGGCCACCAGCGCCGGAGCCGCTCTCAGCGACGCAATCGATGAAACCCGCGTCGCATTGCGGGCTCATCGCCACGATCGTCCGGGTGCCGACGACAGCTTTGATATCGAGACTAACGAGAGCCTGCTGAGCATATGGAGCAACTTCAGCAGTACGTTCTTCATGGCGACCATCGGAGTGGCCTGCATCGCCCTCATCGTGGGCGGCATCGTCATCATGAACATCATGCTGGTTGCAGTTACCGAGCGCACTCGAGAAATCGGAATCCGCAAAGCCATGGGCGCCAGGCGCGATGATGTGCTGGTGCAGTTCCTGATCGAGTCGGTTACCCTCGCTCTCTTGGGCGGAATTCTTGGCGTGCTGGTGGGGGTCGGATTTGCTGAGGCCGTAACGGCGGTCATCGGAATGCCCTCGGCCATCAAAATATGGGCGATCGCGGCTGGATTGACGGTCGCCGCGAGCGTTGGAGTTTTCTTCGGAGTCTGGCCCGCGCGCAAGGCGGCCAAGCTCGACCCGATTGTGGCTTTGCGCTTCGAACTGTAAGGCGACACTATGGTCGGCAAAAGCGAATTCGGCGAAATCGTACGGATGGCCCAGGACACCATCCGCAGCAACAAACTGCGCTCGTCGCTGACCGTGCTCGGAATCGTCATCGGCGTCGCAGTCGTAATTAGCGTCTCCTCGATCGGCCGCGGCCTGAATGACAACGTTCAATCGATTGTCGCCAGCGTTGGATCGAATGTCATATTCGCCTTCCACATTGAGCCTTTCACCTTCGGGCGCCCGACCGAAGAAATGCGTACGCGGAAAGAACTCACCTACGAAGACTCTTTAGCCATCGCCGAACTCCCCCATGTAAAGGCGGTGACCGCCGGGCTTCGCTACTTCCGTCCGGAGCTGGGCGTTGGTTCGTTTGCTGTGAAATATGGCGATCGCAAGGCCAAGAACACGATCCTGGAAGGAGACCAATCGTCCGCGAAAGAAGTGTTTGATTTGCAAATCGCCAGCGGGCGTTGGTTCAGCGAGGTTGACGAAGATCATCGGTCCTCGGTCGTGTTGCTGGGTTCCGAAACCGCCGACGAGTTGTTTGGCAACGAAGATCCGCTCGGGAAAGAAGTGAATATCGAGGGGCAGTTGTTCACGGTCATCGGAACGATCATGCCGGTGAAGTCAGTTTTCGGGGGCGGCAAGAATCCTGAAGACAATAAAGTGTTGTTCCCGCTCAGTACCCTGCGCAAACTGCATCCCGAGTTGAAGCAGCACTGGATCAGCATCCTGGCTACTTCTCATGACGACGTACCCAAGGCCATTGACGAAGTACGAGAACTCCTTCGCCGTCGCCGCAAGGTGGCCTTCGACAAGCCGGATAATTTCGCAGTTTTCACCGCCGATTCCATCAATGACGTTTGGAACCAGCTCACCGGCATGTTGTTCATCGGGATGTTTGCCATCTCGAGTGTAGGTTTGATCGTTGGCGGTGTCGGAGTAATGAATATCATGCTCGTCAGCGTGACCGAACGCACGCGGGAAATCGGAGTTCGCAAGGCAATCGGGGCCCGCAAAAGCGATATCCTCCTGCAATTTACCTTGGAAGCGATCATCTTGACCGCCATCGGTGGCATCTTTGGCATCCTGTTCGGAGCGGTCATCGTGTGGCTCATTCCGGTGGTGTGGCCGTCTTTGCCCGCAACGATGTCCACATTCTGGACTGTATTCGGCTTCACTGCCTCGGCCGGAGTAGGATTGCTTTTCGGAATCTATCCAGCTTGGAAGGCGGCAAATCTTGATCCAATTGAGTCACTGCGGTACGAGTAACCATCTCACGCTCGCATGATTCACCTTACTGTCAGGATCATTCAGGTCATCGCAGTTTTAGGCTGTTGCTCTAGTTTTTGCTACTACCTGATTTGTCTGTGGAGCGCGTCTCGCTTCCTTTCCGAGTCGCGAGCGGGGCAGAAAAATTCCAGCTCAGCGTTGACCTTGCCTCCGATCTCCATCCTCAAGCCTCTGAAGGGCATCGATCCCGAAATTTACGAGTGCTTCCGCAGCCATTGCCTGCAGGATTACCCCGAGTACGAAATCGTCTTCGGAGTGAGCGACCCCAAAGATCCGGCCGTAGCGAGTGTCGAACAATTGCAGCGCGACTTTCCCTCGCACGAGATTCGACTCGTTGTCTGTCCTCAGATTCTCGGTGCGAACGTTAAGGTCAGCAATCTCGAACAGATGCTGCCGCATTGCCGCCACGAGTACCTCATCGTCAACGACAGCGATATCCGAGTGGAACCGGATTATCTTCGACGCATTATTCCTCCGCTGACGCCGAATGATATTGGAATGGTGACTTGCCCGTACCGCGGCATAGCGGCACCGACCCTCGGATCGAAACTCGAGTCTTTGGGTATCAGCACCGATTTTTTCCCCGGCGTACTGGCGGCAAAGCAAATCGAGGATGGATTGCGCTTCGGACTGGGCTCAACCTTGGCGTTTCGCCGGAGAGACCTTCAGCAGATTGGCGGCTTCAAGTCAATCGTGGACTATCTCGCCGACGACTACGAACTGGGCCGCCGAATTTCCGATCTTGGATTAAAAGTTGCCCTGTCCGATGTAGTGGTTGAAACGCATCTCCCCGCCTACGATTGGACCAGCTTTCTTGCGCATCAGATGCGCTGGGCGCGCGGCGTGCGCGATGCCCGTCTTGGCGGATACATCGGCCTCGCTTCAACTTTCGGCCTGTTCTGGTCCCTTCTCAATCTGATCGCTTTTCGCGCAGCCCCGTGGTCCATCGCTATGCTTGCGGCCATGTGCCTCGTGCGCGGTACGGTTGCCATGGTGATCGGCAGTAGAGTCTTGCGCGACCGCCAGGTCCTGAGAGAAATCTGGCTCCTGCCTATTCGCGATCTGATCGCAGTCGGGGTCTGGGTCGCGAGCTTCACAGGGCACACGGTAACCTGGCGCGGTGATCGATTTGAGCTACGCAATGGTCGCCTGAACCGTGTCACGCGCTAACGCGATCACTCCGCCTCTCGCTCGCCACCAGTTCGAAGCGGCCATCGGCATCGAGCCGATACCGGTGTCCCCGCCACAGGATGGTGTTTCCGAAGAATCCGGCGAGCCAGAAACAGAATCCCATCAAATCTTCGATCGGCAGAAGAAACCAATTCAGCTTTGCGTGGAGAACTCGGTCCGCAACGGTATACGCACTCAATGCGCGCACCACAATCGTCAATGGCAAAATGGGCCACCACGACGGCGACAATGCGCACACCAGCAGCGCCAACGGAAGTGGCATCGTGAAAAGCTGTCCGATGTAACCCGCAGGACGAGACCGCCGCGTACTGCGATTCCAGCGCAGCCGATGTGCGACATTCTCCGCAAGAGTTGCACTCCCGATGTGGTGCTCGATGACGTAGGAAGAGAGAATCACTCCATGTCCTGCCTCAGCAGCGAACTTCCCCATTACAAAATCTTCCGCGAGGTAGTCCTTGAGGCGTTCAAATCCGCCGATTGCTCGCAATGTGCGCCGGCGCGCGGCAATGGTTGGCCCCACCGCAAAGCGCATGCCTTCGAGCATTCGCGCCACCAGTGCTCCTCCCCAAAAATCGGTATTCATCCCCGCGGCTTCCAGGCGTGACCAGAAGCTTGGTCCGGGAATCGCCCGGTAGGGACACGTCGCAACTCCGAGATGCGGATCTTGGAACTCCGCAGCAATGGTCCGCAACAGGTCCGGAGTGACGCGAATATCGCTGTCACTCATAACGACCAGGTCGTTGGCTGCCGCCGCGAGCATCAGTTGCAGACTAAAGACTTTGGCATTGGCATAGGACGGTTCACCGGTAATGACCAACCGCGAACGAACCTTCGGGAACTGTCGCTGCAGTCGCGAAACCACTTCCACCGCAGGGTCCTCCTCATTCCTGACCGCAAAAAGAATTTCGTACGCGGGATAATCCTGCTCGAAAAAAGTCCGCAGATTCGATTCAAGGCCAAGATCGAGACCTGAGAGCGGCTTCACAATGCTGACGGGTTCAGCAACTTGGAGCGCCGCAGGACGCACGCCCAGATAACGCTGCGCCGCGACAATCTGCATCACCGAGTAGACAATCGCGCCGCATAGAATCAAGACGAAGATGCCCGCCAAAACCTTGCCGGGGGGCAGGGAAGAAAACGCCAGTAAACATGCGCCTATCGCGCCTGAGACCATTGCGCCGGGACCGCAGTCATTATACCTGCCAGTACCAGCGCTACTTCGCAGCTTGCCCGGCTGCCGACGACCGGCTGACCGCCGTCCGAATCTTTAGCGCAAGTTCCTTGAGGCTGTATGGCTTCTGTAGAAAATTCGTTTCCAGATCGACGTTGTGATCGACAACCGTTTTGCCCGCATAGCCCGAAACAAACAAAAAGTTTGTTTCCGGGCGTAATCGCTCCAGTTCTTTCGCCAGTTCGCCTCCACTCATATTTGGCATGACCACATCCGTGACCACGAGGTGGATGTCGCTCGCACATTTTGTGGCCGACGAAAGAGCATCGAGACCATCTTTGGCCTCCAGTACGTTGTAGCCTTGCAAGCGCAGGAATTCCGCCGTGGCCTCGCGCACGGCCTGTTCGTCTTCCACCAGCAGAATGGTCTCTGATCCACGGGGTGAAGCTTTTGCCGAACTGCACTCGGGCTGCACGTTTACATCATTGCTCCGCACACACGGCAAGTAGATCTTGAATACCGTACCCGACGCTGGCTCGCTGTATACCCATATGTAGCCATGATTCTGTTTGACAATGCCGTAGACCGTAGCCAGCCCAAGCCCCGTACCCTGTCCCGAAGGCTTCGTCGTGTAGAACGGCTCGAAGATGTGGGGCAGGTCCTCTCGTGGAATCCCGGCGCCATCGTCGCTCACCGTGATCAATGCGTAGTGCCCCGGCGGAATTGCCGCTGGCTTGCTCTGTATGTACTGTTCATCCAGGCGAACGTCAGACGTTTCCACCCGTAAATGGCCGCCTCCCGGCATTGCATCTCGCGCATTCGCGGCTAGATTCATGAGCACTTGCTCGATCTGGATGGGATCTACCCGGACTCGACAAATGTTTTGTCCAGGAGTGAACGTGAACGAAATATCTTCTCCGATGAGCCGCGGCAACATCTTGGAAATGCTGGCAACGACTGGGTTGATTTCCACCACCCTCAATGCCTGCGGCTGCTTTCGGCTGAACGCCAGCAACTGCCGGGTCAGTTCGGCTGCCCGCCTCGCGGCCAGCAGGATTTCGTGAATCTTGGCCTCGAGCGGGCTGTTTTCCACTATTGCATCCAGCGCTAGCTCCGAATAGCTGGTGATAATCGTCAGCAGGTTGTTGAAGTCGTGTGCCACGCCTCCGGCGAGCCTGCCGATCGCGTCCATCTTTTGCGCCTGCAGCAGTTGCGCTTCCAACCGGAGCCGGTCCGTAACGTCGCGTCCGTTCGCGATGAAGTGCGTGATCATTCCATCCGCATCGCGAACGGCACAAATGCTCTCTTCAACGTAATAGTGCTCTCCATTCTTCTTTCGATTCACCAGAATTCCCCGATATACATTGCCAGCCAGCAGGGTCTTCCACATCTCCTGGTACGTCTCCGGACCTTGGCGGCCCGACTTCAGAATTCTCGGCGTCTGGCCGCAAACCTCCTCTTGCGTATAGCCGGTCAGACCCTCGAATGCCGGATTCACATATTCGATCGTCCCGCAGCGATCGGTAACGACCACCGTGTCTGCCGATTGCTCAACCGCACTGGAAAGCTTCCGCAGCAATTCTTCCGCATTCCGCTGTTCGGTCTGCAGGGAATGCAACGCCAGCGTGCTGCGAATCGTGCGCACCAATGTGGCTCCATCGAGTTGCGACTTTGTCAGGCAATTCCATGAGCCGGATTCAATGCTCTCCGCTACGCTCTTCTCGTCCGCATCCTCCGCCAAAAGAATGAATGGAATCGATCGTCCCGCGTGAAGAAATTCCGTAATCAACCGCACCGATTCCGGACCGCCCGCCTCATGTTCGAAAAGCACCAGCCCAAACGGCCTTTGTTCCAGCAGTTCCTTCGCGTCGCGCAGTGTTCGGGCATGCTCCAGCTCGGCCGCGAGCACACTCCGATTTCGCTCCATGATCTCCCGGATCAGGTAAAAATCTTCCTCGCGTTCGCCAACCAACAGAACTCGAAGTGGCGAGGGTGCGACGGCGGGTTTTGAAGCAGCTGACATCGAGAGACTCCGTAACCTGTTACCATCGGAATCTCCGGCGAGGAGTTTAGCGCCAATCCCTCCCTTGCCTCATTCGTAGGAGCAAGGGAATTTAAAACGTCCTCCTTGTTAACCAATGTTTCCCCCGTTCGTCTAATCCTCACAGTTCCAGCGGAACCTCCGAATTTGGAAATTCCGTGGAACGCCGGCGAAGCGCGCTGCGTATAGAACATAGCGGGCTCTTCGGCCTGCTGGGAAGCGTGCGCGCGACCTCGTTCTGGTAAGCCATCCAACGTGCTGTGTGTGGCAGCACTCGATTGAACTGCGTCTTAACTTTGGGGGAAGCATGGAAAACTTAGAAATGTCTAATAGCTCGGCAAGAGGACTCGATCGATACGATATGGGCCACGTGCAGGAAGTGATCCGTCAGGCTCACGATGAATTGCGTCAACTGATGCAGCAGCGCGCCGAGATCATGAAACGGATTGGCACGGTCAAGCAGACGATTTCCGGCTTGGCCAACCTCTTCGGCGACAGCGTCCTGAACGACGAACTCCTTGAATTGGTCGATCGCAAGAGCAACGGCCGTCAGCCCGGATTTACCAAAGCCTGCCGCATGATCCTGATGGAATCCGGACGCGCCATGACTTCCCGCGATATTTGCGACTACTTCCAGCAGAAATTGCCTGCTTTGCTGGCGCGCCACAAAGATCCCATGGCCTCCGTCACAACGGTTCTGAATCGTCTGGTGGACTACGGCGAGGCCGAGGCGGTCATGGCCAATGGCCGACGGGCGTGGCGCTGGGTGGCCGATGCTGCCCAGCCCGACTCTGATCGCGGCAGGGCGAGCATGGTCGCTTAATCCCTGGCTTTCGACGCGTCCCTCTCGTGTCAACGAGAAGGCGCGTCGACCGGCGGAAGCAGCATTCCCTTTTCCAGATGCCGAGTCACGTGCGCATACGAAGCCGCGTGCGGATCGTGCGTCACCATCACAATCGTCTTGTTAAAGTCCTCATTCAGCCGCTTTAAAATCTCCAACACTTCAGTCGCGGAATGACTGTCCAGGTCACCGGTAGGCTCGTCCGCCAGCAGCAGCGTCGGATCGCTCACAATAGCTCGCGCGATCGCCACGCGCTGTTCCTGTCCACCAGAAAGCTGCTTCGGTAGATGGTGCATCCGGTCTTCCAATCCCACCAGCTTCAACGCGGTCACGACGTGGTCCCGCCGCTGCTGCGCATTCAGCTTCGTCAGCAGCAATGGCAACTCGACGTTCTCAAACGCCGAGAGCACCGGAATCAGGTTGAACGTTTGAAATACGTACCCGATGTGCTCGTTCCGCCAGCGCGCAATCTGCGCATCGTTGAACCGGAAAATGTCCTGTCCCTGCACCAGCAGTTCACCGGACGTCGGGCGGTCAATCGCCGCAATCATATTCAGCAACGTCGTCTTGCCCGACCCTGACGGCCCCATCAAGGCCAGGAATTCTCCTTTGCCAATGTCAATGGAGACGTCATCGAGCGCCGTCACCTGAAAAGCATCGCGTTTGAAGATTTTGCTGACGCCGCGAACCTGGACAACTTTGGTGCTCGTGGCAACGTTTGGCTGTGCGACTGTGCTCATGATTGCCCCTTGATCTTAATTTTGTCTCCGTCTTTCAATGTGGCAGGAGCCGTGGTGATCACGCTCTCTCCTCCCACCAAATCGTCGACCAGCGCCCCATCTGCGCGCTGCCCCACGATGTGAACTTCCCGTGCGACCGCCTTCCCGCTGTACGCCAGATACACGATCTTTTTGCCATCTCGATCGTGCAATGCCGTCGACGGAACAAACACGCCTGCGGGACCCTTCGAGTCTTTCGGCTTATCATTGGCCAGGAATCGTACCGTGGCGTTCATCTCCGGCCGCAGTTGCACGTCCGGATACTTGTTCGGATTCAACACCTGCACTTTTACCTGGACCGTAGCTTTTTGCCGATTCGCTTCCGGAGAAATCTGCGCGATCTGCCCGTCGTATTGTTTGTCGGGATAGGCATCCGTCGTCACAATCCCTTTTTGCGCCGGACCCAGGCGAGCAAAATCTGCTTGCGCGATGTCCAACTCCACCTGCAAGTCATTCAGGTCCGCCAATGAAACAACCGATCCCTGCGGCCCGCCCGCCGCTGTGCTCGCGAACCCTGCCGTGATCAATTCACCTTTTTCCGCCGTGCGATCGAGAATCGTCCCCGTCACTGGTGCTCGAATCACCGTCGCGTCCAGTTGTGATTTCGCGTAATCGAGTTGTCCTTGTGCCTGCGCCATCGCTCCTTGCGCACGCAAGATCTCCTCCGGTCGTGGGCCGATCTTTGCCAGCGAGAACCCCTGCTGGAGCGAATTCGCCCGTTGCTGATCGGCCTCAAACTTCGCTGTAGCGTCATCCAGTTGCTGCTTGGATACCACGCCGCTGGCGGCGAGTTCTTTGGTTCGGTCCAGGGTCAGCTTGTCATTCGCCAGCGTCGCTCGCGCCTCATCAAGGTTATGCTGCGCCTGCTGGATTTCTTCCGGACGCGATCCGTGCTGCAGTTCCTCTAAATAAGCACGCGCATTTTCCAGCGCGCCCTTCGCCTGGTCGTATGCTGCGCGGAACTCCTCGTCTTCGAGCCGCACCAGTACCTGGCCTTCTTTGACGTGGTCGCCCTTCTCCACTCCGATCCACGCCACCCGCCCCGTCACCTTGGAGTTCACATTGATCGTGTGGTGCGCCACAATATAACCGGTCGCCGACAGCACAACTCCACCCACGTCATTCCCCGTAGTCTGCGCTGACGCACGAACTATTTCTACTTCCGGAACATCCGACGAAAATGCGCGATACACAAGGGTCGTGAGTCCAAGCACCACCACGACCGCAATGCTGATAATGATGTACCGCCGCGCCCAGGCCGACGGTTCGCCGGGACTGTCCCCCCGCTGCGAACGGTCGATTCGCAGGCTCTGCAGGTCCTGATGTTTAGCGTCAATCGACATATGACTTTCTAACGGCTCCAATCCCTCGTAAGTTCGCCGACTACCCGCGCAATGCGGTCAAAATGTTCTGCCTCGCGGCATGCCAAGCTGGAGCAAGCCCGCCGACAAAGCCCATGATCAGTGCAAAAATGATGGCCCGCACCGCCACTGCGGGCGTGATCCGCAAAGCAAACACCACTTCGCTGAACGTTACTGCGTTCGACGTCCCCGTTTCCATGCCATTGAACGGCAGCATCAGCAGAATCCCAACCAACGCACCCAGCAATGCCAGAAGCAGAGACTCCAGCACGAATGAAGTCAGAATCGCTGGCCTCGAGAATCCAATGACGCGCAACGTCGCGATCTCACGTCCGCGATAAGCCACCGCCGCATACATCGTGTTCATCGCGGCGAAAATCGACCCAATCGCCATAATGACGCCCACCACCCACCCGATCACCTTAATCGGCGTGCCGGAACTCGTCTGCTTGGCGTAGTAATCGCTCTCCAGCATCCCGTCGAGCTTCAGCCGCTGATCGTCACTGACCCGGTTCTTCAATGCTTCCGCGGAAATGGGATCGGTCGCTCGCAAATACGCCGATGCAAATCCCCCCTGCCGGTCGAAGTCCGACGCCATCTGGTTCACATCGCCCCAGACCTCCGACTCGTACGCCGATCCCCCCGCATCAAACACTCCCACAACTTTCCACGATCCCTTGCCGAACTCCATCGTGTCGCCCAGATTGGCGTGCGTGAAACGGTCGCGCACGGACTTGCTGACGACCACTTCGCGTTGCCCGGTCTGGAACCAGCGTCCTTCAATCAATTTCACACTCGGTTTGCCGTTGGCTCCCGGCAACTGCCGCATCTCTAATCCATCCGGCATCATGCCTCGCACGGTGACGTTCACTTCTCCCGTCCCATCCTTACGAGGAAGCACGATCACCACCACCCACTCGCCCGAAACCATCGGCTGCCCATCTTTGTCCTTCGCGATCCCCGGGAGTGTCTTCAACGTGGGAAAGAGCGATGCATCGAATCCACCCGAAAGCTCCGCCTCCGAACCCTTTCGCAGCACCAGCACGTTCAACGGACTCCCGCTGCTCACGAATGCGCGATCCAGACCCGCCACCAGCGCCATCAGGAAAATCGCTGTGGTTACCGTCAGTGCGATGCCCAACGCCGTCATCACCGTCAGGCCCTTGCGTAGCTTCAGATTGCGGATGTTGTAGCTGATCGGTATCGCCATAATTTCAAATCTCCACTTACCCGATGTAACGCAGGGCCTCAACAATATTCATGCGCGACGCTTTGTACGCCGGCAAATAGCCGCTGATGACTCCCAGCAGCGCAGCCGTGACGAGTGCGATGGTCGCCGTGATCGCGTTAACTTTCATATCGAGCGGAATGCCGAGCCCAATAAACCGGTGTGTCAGCCAGCCAATCACGAAACGTGCAACCACAACGCCAAAGACGCCCCCGGTGATTGCGATCGCCACCGACTCGCTGACGAACATCGAGAGCACCCTCTCGCGCGTGAACCCCAGCGTCTTCAACACCGCGACCTCCCGCGTCCGGCTGCGCACCGACATCGCCATCGTGTTCGCCGAAACCAGCATGATCGCGAACATAACCGCCCCGCAGATGCTAAGTATGAACACCTTCACATTTCCCAGCGACGCAATGAAGCCCAGTTGAAATGCCTTCTCGCTTTCGGTTTTCGTCTGCAGCGGCGAGTTGTGGAACATGTCATCGATGGTTTGCGACGCTTCTGCCACATGCTCCGGCGTATCGATCTGTGCCGAGTACCAGCCCGCCTGCCCCTTGAACCACGGCACGCCTTCCTCCAGGTACTTGGCATCGAAATACAGCGAGTTCTGTGGAGGATCCCGGTGATAAATCCCGCGAATCGTCAGATTGAGATCGATCGGGAAAATGTTTTTCTGCAACGTAATCCGGTCGCCAATCTTCCATCCGTACTTATTCGCTAGCGTGACGTCGACAATGCATCCGGCGCGATCGTGCTGCCACGCTTTTACCTGGTCTTCCGGAATGATCTTGTCCGAAGCCACCTTCAGGTACTCATCCGGATCTGTCGCCATCTGCGCGAAGAAGTGCTCCGGCCGGTCGTCGATATAGCGCCCGCCGAACCATGTCATCGGAGCAACCGCACTTACTCCCGGAACCGCTCGAATCTTTTCTCTGTAATAAGCCGGCAGGAAAAATGCCAACGACACTCGATCGCGAACAATCAGCCGCCGCGATGCCTCCGGCGCAACCTGGTCTATATAGAACGATCTCCAGATGCAGATCATCATCGTCAGCAACAACAGCGAGAAGCCGATGCTGAATGCCGTCAGCAAGCTCCGCAGCAGATTGCGAAAAAATGCATTGCGCACGATGAAGCTACCAAGGGTCATAAACGTTCTCTTCGATTCTGCGCGAACTCCGCGGTTTCTCTTTGCGATGCTTGCGGTTAAGACTTGTGATCAAGAATCCTAAAGTGCAAAGTCCGCAACAAATCTCAGCCGATGTGCCTCAGCCCATCGACAATGTTCACCTGCGAGGCGTGATACGAGGGCACCGCAGAGCTCAAAAGCCCAACCAGCCCGGAAGTAATCAGCGCAACCGCCCAGATCCCGGGCGTTACTTCCATGGGGAAGAAGCTGATGAATTGCTTCGAGTGCGTTAGACCATATACCGCCAGCCAGCCCAGGCTGGCCCCGATCAAGCCCCCTGCAAGCGACAGGGCTACCGCTTCACTCACGAAAAGTCCGAGGACCCCGCGCCGCGTAAAGCCCAGAGTCTTCAGGACTGCCACTTCGCGAGTCCGCTCGCGAATCGACATCGCCATCGTGTTGGCCGAAACCAGCAGCGTCGCGAACACAACGGCTGAACAGATACTCAGGATGAAGGCTTTCACGTTGCCCATCATGGCAACGAATTCCAACCCGAACGCTTTTTCGCTTTCCGTTTTTGTCGGCTGCGGCGAATTGCGGAACATGTCGTCCACAGCGCTTGCAACCGTGCTCACGTCTTGTGGAGAATCGGCCAGGATGCTGAACGTGCCCGCCTGTCCTTTGAAGAATGAAACCGCTTCCTCCACATACTTGGCGTTGAAGTAGACCGACTTGTTATCGGGATTCGAGTGAAAAATCCCGCGAATATTCAGCTCGAGATTGACGGGGTAAATCGTTCCTTGTAGAACGATCCGGTCTCCCAGCTTCCATCCATACTTATTCGCCAGATAATCGTCGACAATCACACCTTGCCGGTCCCGTTGCCATGCTTTGATCTGATCCTCTGGCATCGAGATGTCGCGATACGTCTTGAAGAACTCGTCTGGATCCGTTCCAAACTGCGCGAAGAAGTTCTCCGGCTTCTGATCCTTGTAGATCCCGCCGAACCACGAAACCGGTATCACCGACACCACTCCCGGGATCGCCCGGATCTTCTCCCGGTAGTAGCCCGGGAGCGAAAACGTGAGGGATACCCGATGGCGCACCACCAGTCTCTGCGCCGATTCCGCGCTGCCCTGGTCCAGATAGAAGGCATGCCATATCGTCATCATCAGCGTCAGCAGCAGCAGGGAAAAGGCAATGCTTAGAACCGTCAGCGTGCTGCGCCGCTTGTTACGAAATGCGTTCTTGGTGACAAATCGGGAAAGCGTCATCGGCGTACTCCGGAGAAAAACGGGAACCAGAAACAGGAGGTGAGCGTCGCCCGGGCGCCACCAGAATAGACGAACTCGCCAATCTCGACAACCGCAGCGGGCACGGCTTCCCACCTCAAATAGGTTGATTCCCCACCTGTTTGACGCTTTTCATCTTCGCCCGCTTCCCTTATTCCTCGCCAGTGGAGATCGTCATCGCCCCCGGATGACAAATGTCACCCGGGTGCAGACATAACAATTACAACCGCGTTGCAGGCCACGAGGTTACGCAGTCTTCGCCGTGTAAATCTCGGACGATTCCCCAGGAACGAACTTTCCCTCATCTGCCGACGGCCCATACATCGCCGGCACGGTGGCCTCATTCAACCGCAGGTAGACCGTCAGTTGCCCGCGGTGATGAGCAAGATGGCTGAATACCGACTCGATGATCGCCACATAGCGAGGGCTCTCACTGACGATATTGCCGCCCACCATGAACTTCCAAGTTTTCATGAGATTCTCATCGTTCGTGTTCTGCAGTGCTCCGCGCGCCGCTCCGACAGAGGCCTCCAGTGCCGCCGCCAGTTCTTCTCGTTTGTGCCATTCCATCGGCTTGAACTTAGCGGCCTCCGGCGACGCCATATCAAATTCGTCTTGCTTGACCATCGAGACGATCCACGACGGCATCGTCGCCACCAGCGCTGCCAGGTACCCAAGCGGCATCGACTTCGCATGCGGCTTCCAGTCGTTATGTCCCTCTGGAACCCGTGCCAGCGCCAACCGGCTGTTCGTGGCTTCGCGTTCCAACTGGGTGAGAAGAAGTTCGTTCAATTTCATAATGCGGCCTCCTTGCGATTCCTCTGGAATCGATGTCAAGCACGCTATCAGTAATTAAGGACAGCTTCAGTCCTCGTTTCATGGCACAATCTCTCGCATGGTTCAGACGTCCGCTCGTCTTCTCCGTCTGCTCTCGCTGTTTCAGGCTCAACGTTATTGGGCTGGCGCCGAACTCTCGCGCCGACTGGGTGTCACATCCCGAACCTTGCGTCGCGATGTCGACCGCCTGCGCAGCCTCGGCTATCCCGTCCACTCGAGCGCGGGTGTTGCCGGTGGATATCAATTAGGAGCAGGAGCCAATCTCCCGCCGTTGCTCCTCGATGACGAAGAAGCCATTGCCGTCACGCTGGGACTGCGGGTTGCGGCCGCAGGCTCAGTCTCCGGCCTTGAAGAGTCCTCCGTTCGTGCTCTGTTGAAGCTCGAACAGGTCATGCCGCCGCGCTTGCGAAACCGGATCTCGGCTTTACACAACTTTGTAGTACCTATGGCACGTCGCGGACCAGTGATTGATGCCACGCGTCTGGCCTCGATCGCCGCTGCCTGCCGTGATCACGAATCCGTCCGGTTCAGTTATCAGGACCGCAGCGGATCCCCCAGCACCCGCATGGTGGAGCCCCATCGCCTCGTCCACACCGGATACCGCTGGTATCTCGTCGCCTGGGACGCCACCCGCAACGACTGGCGTACCTTCCGCGTCGATCGCATCCAGGGCACTCTGAAGAACTCCATTCGTTTCAAGCCCCGCAAGCCACCCGAAGGCGATTTTGTCGCTTTCGTCACAAAGTCTCTCTCGCAGACTCCCTATCCGTTCCGCGCTCGTGTGACCTTGCATGCGCCTCTGGAAGTTCTCACCAAGCGCATTCCATCCTCCGCAGGCGTCCTTGAGGCGATCAGTCCCGCCTCCTGCATGCTTCGCACCGGAGCGCTTTCCCTCGAATCCATCGCCGTGCATTTGTGCTGGCTCGGAGTGGATTTCCAGGTCCACGAACCACCCGAACTCATCGACCACATCCGTGTGCTGACCTCTCGCCTCACGGCTGCTATCGCATAGCGCCCGAAGGACTTAGCCGCATCACAGGGCTTACTTTGGTAACTCGAAGCCGAGCGCGTCGAGCGTTATCCTGACGTTACTCTGTCCGTTCCCGCCAAGCGCAGTGTCTCGCGTTTGAGGCGGGGAGTCCTTACGCATTGGAGCTTTGAGAAATGCCTACGAAAATCGGCCACTTCGAGATCCTGAGTGAGTTAGCAAAGTCACCGACGGGCGCTGTCTACAAGGCGAACGACCCGGAAAGCGGACAGACCATCGCTTTGAAGGCAATCGACCTGAGTGCCTTTGGCGAGAGCGCAGAAGCGCTCGAGCACGCCTTGCTCGCCGAGGCCGAGAGCACCAAAGTTCTGAGCAGTCCCAATATCAGTAAGGTCTACGGCGCGGGAGAGATCGAAGGCCAATTCTGTGTCGCAATGGAATACATCGAGGGCAACAGCATCGCCACGATGCTCGCCCGCAAAGAAGGCTTCTCTATCTGGGATCTGCTCGACATTGGCCGCCAGCTCAGCACTGGCCTCGATCACGCCAGCTCTCACAACCTGGTTCATTACAGTCTCGAACCCTCCAAGATCATGTGTGGCTGGGATGGTACGGTCAAGATTCTAAGCTTCGGCATCTCGAGCATCGGCAAGTATGTCCACCATGCAAGCGGAGTTTCCTCCATCCTGTATTACATGTCTCCGGAACAGATTCGCGATGAGGCAACCGATGGCCGCTCCAATCTATTCAGCCTCGGCGCCATGTTCTACGAGATGGTGACGGAACGGAAGGCATTCGACCGCGACGATGTTGACAACCTGCGCCAGTGCATTCTCGAAAGCACGCCGGTTGCACCGATTCGCGTCAATCCCAAAGTTCATCCGCTGCTAAGCGATCTGATCATGAAGGCGCTGGCCAAAGATCCGGCACAGCGGTATCAAACCGGCAAAGAACTTCTCGACGATCTCGAAAAATGCAAAGAATCGCGGCCTGCGAAGAAGGAGCCACCTAAGGGCGTCGTGGCGCCGGCTGCGGCCAAAGCATCCGCGCAAGCTAAGTTCGTAGGCGCTACGCCCGCCCGGCCGGCACCTGCTTCACCGGCCAGACCTGCTTCCATGCAGTCGCCCGTATCTTCCGGCTTTCCGAAGCCCACTGCACAGCCGGCGGCGAAATCATCACTCGCTAGCCCAATGCAGCAGAAGAGTTCTGCCCCGGCAGCCGCTGCGCAACCCGCTCCATCGAAGTTAGCTCGACCGGCTTCAAAACTGGCCGTGCCCAAAGCCGCCGCAGCCGCCGCGGGCGTCGGAAGCAGCGATGTGAGCATGCCTTCTGCCGGGGACGAGCTTGATCTGACAGAATCGTTCGCCGCACCGAGTCAGCCCGAACAGGTCGAGGAACAACCATCCGCCTATATGTCCGCGGCCGTTGCCGATGAGCCTCAGGTTGAAACCTTTGAACCCTCGAACGATAGCCCGAAAATTGCCGTCGATCCCATGATGGCTGAGGGAGGCGCAGCGTCAGGCGGCGGCACAAGCTTCTCTGAAATTTCCGAACTGCCTCCGCTCAAAGAAGTCTATGTCGCGCCTCCGCCGCCACCGCCCGTCGAAGCTGCACCAGTCTTACAAAAGCCGATTTCGACCTATCGCAACTCCGCCAGGAAAGACGAAAAACCCAAGGTTCCGCCCCGCGAAGTCGCTCAGAAAGCGATCAAAGAAATCAAAGGCGTCCCGCCAAAGCTTTATTTGTATGCCTTGGGCGGAGCCGGAATTCTGATTCTCGCCATCGCGATCGCGATGACCATCTACATCCATAGCCAGAGCAGCGATGATGACGCTGGCGCTCCGCGTAAGTCCGTTCCCGCGGAAACCACCGCGCAGCCCGATACCCCTCAGACCGCGCCCCCGCAGGAAACCGCACCCGCGCCCGCTCCTGATGCCGCGCAGCCGGTTGAAGTTCAGGAAGATGACACGCAGGCGTCGGAACCGGCGGCTCATTCGAAATCGAAGGCTGGCAGCAACCGGCGCAGGACCCAATCCGCTCCTATTGCATTACCCGGGCAACTCGCCGTCGATTCCACCCCGCAAGGTGCTCAAGTCCAGGTGGATGGTGCTACCGACGCGAGTTGGGTCACGCCGTTTTCGCTGACCAATCTTCAGCCCGGCCAGCACACGATCACGGTGAGCAAGGCTGGATATTCCACCGATTCCCGCACCGTTCAGGTGACCTCGGGAAATCGCGCCACAGCTAGTATCCGCCTCTCCAGGATCATGTCGACCCTGATCGTCAAGAGCGATCCCTCAGGTGCGAGCATCTACGTTGATGGCCATGACATGGGCATCAAGACGCCCGGACAACTCAGTCTCGATAAAGGTCAGCACGTCGTGCTGGTCCGCAAGTCCGGCTATCTGGATGAGACCATGAACGGCCAATTCGTTCTCGGCCAGACGTTCAACTTCTCACCCACCCTGAAAGCTCTCGGCAATACCGACAACATCAGGATCGTCGGTGGCAAGATGTCCCGTCTGTTCGGCGGCGGAAAGGGCGCCCAGGCGGGCCAGGGCACAGTCACCATCCACACGCAGCCCAAGGGAGCACAGATCTCGATCAACCAGCACATCATCGACAAGAACTCGCCGGTCGAAGTTGTCCTCGATCCGGGCAACTATGACGTCGAGATCACGATGTCGGGATACGCACCCGTCCGCAAGATCGTAAACGTGACCGCGGGCAGCAAACAGGCGATCGACGAGGCACTGCAGCAGCAATAGTTCACTGCTGCAGTTCCCCCGGGTTAGTCCAGCCAGAAAACCCAGAGCCCGCGCCAGGCTCCTGACTCCGCGCATCGACCTGCGGTACCATTTGCTGTCATGGCACGCCTCCGTAAACTCCTCTCAACCTCATCGTTTTTCGCTTCAGTTATCGCCTGTCTAGCGCTCCAGTCGATCGCGTTCGCGTCAGGCGCCGCTCAGCAATCGCGGCCGCGCATCGCCGGCATCGATCACGTGACGATCTACGTCAGCGATCTTGCCAAGTCTCTGCATTTCTATTCCGATGTTCTTGGTTTTACGGTCAGCTGCCCACAATACACCGGCTCCGAACCTTGCTTCGTGGTGAGCCCTTCGGGCCAGCGTCTCTTACTGAAACCGGCGCCACCTCAAACCAGAAACGATCCTCATCAGAACTGGCTGGCAGAAGTTGCCTTCGCAACCGACAACGTTTCCCAGATGCGGGATTACCTGCTCGCGCACGGATCCGCACCCGGCGCGATCCGCAAAGATTCCGATGGCTCGCAATCCTTTCCTGTCAGGGACCCAGAGGGAAATCCCATTGCCTTTGTCCAACGTCCGCCCTCCAATACGAGATACGCGCCTGCACCTAAACAGATCAGTTCTCGACTCATCCACGCTGGTTTTGTCGTCAAAGATCTCAATGCGGAGAACCGTTTCTACGTCGATCTTCTCGGCTTCCGGCTGTACTGGCGCGGAGGGTTCAAAGACGACGGAATCGACTGGTATGAACTCCAGGTGCCCGATGGTCCCGACTGGATCGAATACATGCTCAACATCCCTGCCAATGCTGATCACAAAGAACTTGGAGTCCAAAATCATTTCTCATTTGGCGTCAAAGACGTTCACGCCGCGGCGGCAGAGCTGCGCGCGAGAGGATATACGTCATTCGATGGCCCGGAGGTCGGCCGCGATGGAAAAGACAGTCTTGATTCTTACGACCCCGACGCCACACGCGTCGAAATCATGGAGTTTGCCCCCGTGCAGAAACCATGTTGTCATCCATACACCGCGGCGCACCCCAAGCCGTGATGTTTCCTCCGAATGAAAGCGGGCCACGAGGCGGGGAATATCGCAAACAAAAAAGCATGCGGATCGCTCCCCATGCTTTGCTGGATTAAAAGAGAATCTTAGTTCGGCAGCTTGAAGTTGACTGTGACCTGCGTCTGGATCTCGACCGGCTCTCCATTGAGCAGATAAGGCTTGTACTTCCACTGCTTCACCGCGGTAATTGCCGCCGCGCCGAGTTGCTTGTCGCCACTGAGCTGTTTCACCTGCGTGATATCGCCGGTTTTTGAGATCGTTGCCGTCAAATCGACGGTGCCTTCAATCCGCATCCGTAAGGCCGATGCCGGGTACACAGGCGCCACCTTCTTGTACAACAATCCCCTGGATACACCCTGAGAAACGCTCATCGTCTGCAGGACCGGTTTGAACTCCGGCGTCGCAGTCGGTACCAGATTTGTTGGCGGGGCCTCACCTGGAGTCGCCATGCCGATCAGGCTTGGCGCAGCTGCATCCGCCGCTGCTTTCGCATGTGTCGTCGGGACTTTGCCGCCCTTTACGACCAGCGGTTCAGGCTCAGGACTTTCTTCGACGCTTTTCTCCGGAGCTGAAGACGTCTCGCTCTTTGTCTCCTTCGTGCTGTGAGTCGCGCTTTCCTTCGAATTGCGCTCGGAGTCCTCCACCTGGTCCTTCGAAGAGGGAACCGTGCTCGCCAAAGGCGCCGGTACACTCGCATTGACTGGCCGGGCCGAAGGAGCAGCACTTGGCTTCTCCGCCTGCGAGATCGCGGGGACCGACTGAGTCACGGGGCTAGGCGAGGTAGCCGTTTCGCTGCTGCTCGGCTTGAAGTGAGCCCAGCCAAAATATCCGCCAACCGCGATCACCACCGCTGCGGCAACTCCGATGAAAATCTTCTTCCTCCCGCCGCCTTCGCTCTGCGACGTAGACGCGGCTCCGCCAAAGCTGAACGTCGGCGCTGATCCCACTATTGCCGTGGATTCTGCTGCCCTTTCCGGCGTCGCCTCGACTGGTTTCGCTTCTTCAGTCTTCACCGCTTCTGGTTCACGCGCCGGAGCCGGAGCGCTCGCCGCTCCACTGCTCGCAAATGCCGGAGCGCTGGCGGCCTTCATCGCTGGCGAAGATGTCATCACCGGAGCCGCGTCGTTCTTAGGGACGATAGGCTCGTTGGTAAATTCGGGAGCGGTTGACGATCTTTCCGCGTGCTTCTCGAACAGATCGCTGGCGTGTGCCGCCGGAGTCGTGCTCGCCGCCGCAGCCACGGGCCACGCTGGTGCGTGCATCGCTGCAGGCGGTGGTGCTGGAGCTGCAACTGCAGGCTCCTTCGCCACTGGTGCGGGCTTCGGTGCAACCACTGCTTTCGGTGCGGACTTGGCAGGGACGGCCGCTGGCGTTGCTGTCGATGCCGCAGGTGTCGCCGGAACTCCCGGTTTTCCTGGCTCACCTTTGCGCAGCAATCCCCGCGCCACGCGCAGCGTTCCCTTGGCCTGCTCGATATTTATGGGTTTGGTCAGGACGAGGTTGGCGCCAATGCGAAATGCTTTGGCGACCCCCACCTGACCTTCCACTACGGCAACGGCAAGCGAGGTCTGGTTGGACGTCGAATTGCGCGCGCTCTTGAATAACAAGGTGGCATTCTGCTCGTTATCGCAGTCCACCACAACAGCGTCGAAGTGTTCGCCCATCAGCTTCTTGACCGCCGCGAAAGGCTCGATGCAGGCCTCGACACTGAACTCCAACTCGCCAAGAACCTGCGTCACCGTGCGAGCCGTCTTTTCATCGGGACAGAAGAGAAGAGCTTGGTAACCCATGAAGTAATCGTAAAAACACCCGTAAGTACCAGCAAGTTACGCCGGTAATCCAAAACCTTGAGTAATTGGCCCGATTTGGCCATTGTGCGATTGAGTAATTGAGCGAGTGAGTCATCGGGCGATTGCGCGAGTGGTGTGGGGCGACGCCGCGGGTTACAGCAACGCGGGAGGAGTTTGCCTGCACGGGTAACGTTTGACTTCTTCAATTACCCAATTGCTGAATTACTCAATCACCCAATGACCCGATCGCCCAATCACCCAATCTGTCTCAATCGCTCAATCACCGCTACAATGACCTCGCCATGCGCCTCCCGCTCTGGCTCAAACTCGGCTGGACTCTCTGGCTGATTGTCTGGGCTCCGATTTATTGGCGCCAGTACGGCGCACAGAACTTCCTCTATTTCTGCGATATCGGAAATATACTGATCGGAATCGGGCTCTGGCTCGAGAGTCCGCTCATCTTCTCCTGGGCCGCATGCGCCTTGTTAGTCTTCCAGTCGCTTTACATCATCGATCTGGCTGGAGCGCTCCTCACCGGTCACCACCTCATCGGCGGCACCGAGTACATGTTCGACCCGCACTTGCCCCTAAGCGTCCGTCTGCTGAGCTTGTTCCATATCGCCACTCCACCGCTCCTGGTGTGGGCGATCTGGCGTCTCGGCTACGATCGCCGCGGATGGAAGCTGGCCACGCTTACAACATGGATTGTCGTGCCGATTAACTATTTCTGGCGTCCCGAGCAGAACGTGAATTGGGCGAGAGGATTATTCTTCCGCGAACAGCACGTCGTGCCTGGATGGGTGTACTTGAGCGCCTATCTAATCCTTGTCCCACTGTGCATCTATTGGCCGACGCACCTGCTTCTTCGCCGTAGCGCCAGCGTCTCGCCGGCTGTCCCGAGCACGTCTCGCGCTCGCACCTGAAATCTTCTCAATAGCAAACAGGATCAGTGCCGGGGGGCAAGAAAAACGGGAAGCCGGAAGCCGGAGAGCGGAAGCCGAAAATCACCGCACCTTTCCCGACCCATCATTCGACTTCCTCATCGCCGATTCCGCTGGCGGATACTCAATCGATCCCTTCAACGAAGAAATCTCATCCGGATGGTGATCGGGGAAAGGCAGTTGTTTCTTATCCCGGAGCGCGGCCACTTTCTGTGCTGCCTGTTCCGCTTTCTCTTTCTCCAGTCCACTGTCGCGAGCCAAGTAAAGGGTCTGGGCAGGAAATGCCAAACTGCCCCCGGCATCTTCCACGATGTCCATCATGCGCAGCAGCAGATCTTCTCGAACGGCCGCAAACTCGTTGAAGTCCCTGGTCAGAATGTAGGAAAACACCTCCATGTTCAAAGACGTCCCGGCAATATCCTTCAGCCGGACACGTACCGTTTGCGTTTCCACTTTCGGGTGGCTGTAAAGCAGTTTGCGAACCTCCGTCAGCACAAACCGCACATGATCGGCCTTGCTCTCCGGGCGCAATCCAAGATTCGTCTTGAACAGAATCTTGTCTCGCCTGCTGAAATTCTCAAGATTGATCGTCGCCATCGTGCCATTGGGAACTGCCAGCAGAGTGCGATCATCAGTACGCACCAGCGTGGAGCGCAATCCGATGTCTTCGATGACACCAGTACGGTCCCCGATGCGGCACACATCGCCCACACGCAGCACTTCATCCCCAAGAATCGAAACGCCTCCGAACAAATTCTCGATCGTCTTCTGCGCTCCAAAACCGATCGCCAGTCCGCCAATCCCAAGACCGGCCAGCGCCGTGCTCATGTTGAACCCGAGGTTTCCAAGAATGGCAAGAATGCCGAGCAGGAAGATGACAAATTTCAGAATCCGCTCGCCTAGCAGCATGAGCGATCCCGTGCCGGCGTGCCCGCGAGCCAGCGCGCGCGTACGAACCCGGCGCAGCGACCAGCGCACGACTCTCCAGCAGATCCATGTTGCGCTCAGAATCAGCGCAATCGACGTGACTTCAAAGTAGTAATGCCGCGGAAGCAGCGGCATCCGCAGCCGTCTTACAAAAATCTGGTGAATGAGCGTCCCCGCGAGCAGCCACGCTGGTCCTGATACGGTCTTCCAGTTCGCCACGTCAAACTGTCCGTGCTTGCGTGCCCACCAGCGCAGAGGAATTTCCAGCAGGGCCAGCACCGCCCAGCCCAGGCCAGCCACAATTGGCAACGCAACCAGCAACGCAATCCACTGCCACAACGGCATCCCCGCAAACTGGTTTTTTACCAGTACCTCCGGCAGTTTGCTCTCGACCTGCCGCGCCTCGACCTGGTCGGAAAGTTCGGACAGCTTGGCAAGCGTATCCGCGGAGATCAGCCATATCTTGCCTGCGTTCGGATCCGTCACCCGAACCAGATCAAGGTCCACTTCCACATCGCCGGCCGACATCGTCCCCAGTTTCTGATGTCCCAGCGCAACTCCTTCCTGCGGAGTTCCCTCGGGAGTGTTGTAGCGGCTCAGATTTCCGCTGAAGGCGTGGTCCAAAGCAAACTTCAGCTTCGACGCGGTCTGCTCCCCTTCGGCCTGTCTCCGCGCCGGGCTCATCTGCAGATATTGCGCGGCGATGCTGTTATTGCCTTCCTGTGCCGCTTTTAGAAATCCAAGGATGGAACTCGACGGCGTGTTTCGTCCCAGCGGGTCGGTCGGCTGAGCGGAACTCGGAGCACTGGACGCTGTGCCGGTCGTGAGACCGGTGATTTGCGCCCATGCGGGCACACCAATGCCCATGCACAAAAACGAAATCAGTATCGCTCTACGGAAGGAAGCCATATTCGTCTCGGATTTGTGTGCCGCGAGCGCCCCACCCGCGTCTGCATGAAAGAGTATCGCGAGCCATCAATTGTATCGAATGAGTCGTCAGCTAATGGCACGCCAAACACGAAGCGTTTCACAAGGTTTAAATCCGCGAGATCCGCGTGCCTCCGCGGAAAAGAAGTTCTTGGTTTCGATTGTTCGAAATATATCCCGTCGCCAAAACAAAATGTCATCCTGAGCGGAGTAACTGCTTCGCGAACGCGAAGCAGTACGGAGTCGCAGGATCCCTACCCTCACCAAACTCTCAACCATGAGCAAGTCGAGCCTACCCGCGCTTCGGCCGATAAATATGCGTGCTAGTCCCGAAGAATACCTCGGCCGACTCCATCACAGTCTCCGAAAGCGTCGGATGCGGATGAATCGTCAATGCAATATCCTTCGCCAGTGCAGCCATCTCCACCGCAAGCACGCCTTCCGCGATCATCTCTCCCGCGCCCACTCCGACAATGCCCACTCCGAGCACGCGCTCCGTCTGTGGATCGAAAATCAGCTTCGTCATTCCCTCCGGACGATCCAGCGTGATCGCCCGTCCCGATGCCGCCCACGGGAACTTCGCCACTTTGATCTCGCGATTCTCTTTCTGTGCCTGCGTTTCCGTCAGCCCACACCACGCGACTTCCGGATCGGTAAACACGACTGCTGGAATCGCATTCGGCTCAAAGGCAACTTTGTGTCCCGCGATCGCTTCGACCGCGGTGCGTCCTTCATGCGATGCCTTATGCGCCAGCATGGGCTCGCCCACGACGTCTCCGATCGCATAGATCGCCGGATCGTCCGTCTGCAGTTGCTTGTTCACTTGAATGAATCCACGCTGGCCGACTTGCACACCTGTTTTCTCGAGCCCGGGAATCTCGGAGTTCGGTTTCCGTCCCACCGACACCAGCACGCGGTCGAAGACCTTATCCTGCTGCGTTCCATCCTGCGCTTTCAGGGTCGCGCGAATCCCGTCGCCTTCCTCTTTGACTGCGGCAACGGTCGTATTCAGCAGGATCGCCTCGAACATCTTCTCCAGACGCTTGTGCAAAGGTAGAACCAGATCGCGATCCGCCCCAGGCAAGAGACCAGGCAGCATTTCGACGACGGTTACGCGCGTCCCAAGTGCTGCGTAGACTGATCCCAGTTCCAGCCCGATATATCCCCCGCCTACAACCAACAAAGTTCCGGGAATGTCTTCCAGGTTCAGCGCTCCCGTCGAATCCATCATGCGCGGAGTCTCAAGCTTCAACGTTGGCACCACCGCCGGGCGCGATCCCGTTGCGATGATGACGCGGTCGAAACTCAGCGACTCCCGAGAGCCATCCGCCTTCGTGATTTTCAGCGTGTTCGAATTCTCAAATGCGGCTTTGCCCTGAACGTACTTCACCTTGCGCTGTTTCGAGAGCACGCCCAGTCCGCCCGTCAGCTTCTTGACGACGTTTTCCTTGAACGACCGGAGCCGCGCCAAATCGATCTTCGGCGAGGCGAACTCAATCCCCCAATCCTTTGCCTGATACGATTCTTCAATCAGTTTCGCGACGTGCAACAAAGCCTTCGATGGAATGCATCCGCGATAAAGGCAAACGCCTCCCGGGTTCAGTTCCGGATCGATCAGTGTCGTGTTCATGCCCAGATCGGCAGCAAGAAACGCCGCAGCATACCCACCCGGCCCGCCGCCTATCACCGCAATATTCAGACTCGAGTTTTCGGACATAAGATCCCTGAACCACAAAGGACACGAAGTAACACGAAGGAGATCTGGCTTCTGCTTTTTCCTTCGTGTTCCTTCGTGCCCTTCGTGGTTTCGATTTTCTAACCCTGCACAGACAGCAAGAACGGCTGCTCAAACGCCTCCGCGATCCATCGCAGGAATCGCGCCGCATCGGCTCCATCAATCAACCGATGATCGTACGAAAGCGACAGCGGCAAGATCAGCCTTGGCTCAAATTTTCCGTTGATCCATTCCGGCTCCATCCGCGACCGCGAAATTCCAAGAATCGCGACTTCAGGAAAATTCACAATCGGAGTAAATCCAATGCCGCCGATCCCACCCAGATTGGTGATGGTAAAAGTCCCACCTTCCATATCGGCCGGAGTGATCTTCTTGTCTCGCGCCTTCTTCGACATCCCCGACAATTCCACCGCCAGTTCGACGATGTTCTTCTTGTCGACATCGCGAATCACCGGCACTAGCAGTCCGCGGTCCGTATCGGCCGCAACTCCAATATTGATGTACTGCTTGTAGACGATCTCTTCCTTCTCAATGTCGATGCTGGCATTGAACTGCGGGAAAACCTTCAAAGCTGCCGCGCATACCTTCAGCGCGATCGCTGTCACGGTCATCTTCCCGCCGGCCTCTTCTGCCTTGGGAGCAAACCGCGCGCGCAGCTGTTCCAGTTCGGTGATATCCGCACGATCATGCTGCGTGACATGCGGAATCGTATTCCACGCTTCCGCCAGATGTTCGGCCGTCTTGCGCCGCACGCCGCGCATCGAGACGCGCTCGATCTTTCCCCACTTGGCAAAATCCGGAAGCTGCGGCTGACGGAAGTGTCCGGCCTGCGGAGCAGCCTGAGCCCCTGCCGCCGCTATCACCAGTGACTTCGCAAATGCCTTAACGTCGTCTTCGCTGATCCGCCCGCCCGGCCCGCTGCCTTTCACTTCATAAATATCGACACCCAACTCCCGCGCAAGCCTGCGTACATGCGGCGCAGCCGGAACCGGCTGCCGATGCTCGGTCCCCGCAACTTTCCCCAGCTGTGCGGGCATACTGAAAGTCGGAGCAGCCTGTTGCGGTTGATCTGGCGGAAGGGCCTGCTCCTCAGTTTTGCCCTCTGCGCGAATGGCAGCTTGAAATGCCAACCGCGCCCCATGCTGTCCAGAAACATGCTCCACCGGCTCCATTCGCGGACGCGCTGGTTCCGCAGGCGCTGCCGACCCGCCTTCCAGCGTGAAGATCACCTGCCCAACCTTGATCTTCTCGCCTTCCTTGACTCTGACCTCTTTCACCACTCCGCTGACCGAAGATGGAACCTCCACCACCGCCTTGTCCGTTTCCAGTTCCATCACGGGCTGGCCCTCGGAAACTTTGGTCCCCGCAGAAATCATCAACCGCACGAGGTCGCCCTGCGAAATGTTTTCGCCAAGTTCCGGCAGCTTGAATTCCTGCGCCCCAGTCGAAGAAGAACTCCCGACGGATGCCGCGGGTGCAGGTGGAGTAGCGGCCGCGCTCTTTGCCACTGGCGTAACAGCAGGAGGAGCAGGTGCAGCAGGCAAATCGGTTTTTTCAGCCGCCGGGGGAGCGCTCGCCTTCTGCGCCTGAGGAGCTGACGCAGCTTGTGGCGCAGCCGGCGCCGCCTTCGCTTCCGCTCCATCCACTGTGAAGATCACCTGCCCCACTTTGATCTTCTCGCCTTCCTTCACCTTGATCTCTTGCACAGTCCCGCTCACCGACGACGGAACTTCCACCACCGCCTTATCGGTCTCCAGTTCCATCACGGATTGGCCGGCATCAACCTTCGCGCCCGGTTCCACCATCAACCGGACCAAGTCCCCTTGCGAAATGTTCTCACCCAGTTCGGGCAGCTTGAATTCAATAGTCATTATGAAATCAGTTCATGGGAGCGATTGAAAGATGACCACGCCAAACAGTGCAATCGCTCAATCACCCGATCACTCAATGGCTCAATTTCGTTAGCTGATCGCCGGATTCGCCTTCTCCGGCTGAATCCCCAGTTCCTGCACAGCTCGCTTCACCACGTCAGTCCCGACTTTCTTCTCGCGAGCCAGAGCACCGAGGGTTGCCAGCACAATATGTTTCGCATCCACCTCGAAGAAGTCGCGCAACGAAGCACGGTTCTCGCTGCGTCCGAACCCATCCGTTCCCAGCGATACCAGTTGCCCTGGCACCCACTTGCCCAGGCTCTCCGGCAGCACCTTCATGTAGTCCGATGCGGCAATAAACGGCCCCTGCGCATCCTTCAACGTCTGCGTCACGTACGGAACCTTCGCCGGCTCTCCCGGATGCAGCATATTCCAGCGCTCGCAGTCATTCGCGTCCCGATACAGCTCCTTGTAGCTCGTCACGCTCCACACGTCCGCGCCGACTCCATACTTCTCTTCCAGGATCTGCTGCGCCTTCAGCACTTCGAACATGATCGTGCCGCTGCCCAGCAACTGCGCCCGTAGCTTCGCGTCACCCTTCGCCGAAGTCTTGAACCTGTATAGCCCTTTCAGCACGCCTTCGCGCACATCTCCAGGCATCTCCGGCATCGGCAGCGGTTCGTTCGTGACAGTCAGATAATAGAAGATCGACTCGCCATCCACGTACATCCGCTTGATGCCGTCCTGAATAATGATCGCGATCTCATACGCGAACGCCGGATCATACGCATGCAAATTCGGCACTGGCAGCGCCAGCACGTGGCTATGCCCATCCTGATGCTGCAATCCTTCGCCCGCCAGCGTCGTGCGTCCCGCAGTTCCTCCGATCAGGAATCCCCTGCACCGCATATCGGCCGCAGCCCAGATCAGGTCCCCAATCCGCTGGAACCCGAACATCGAGTAGTAGATGAAGAAGGGAATCGTATTGATTCCGTGATTCGCATACGCGCATCCCGCCGCGATCAGCGAGCACATCGATCCGGCCTCGGTGATGCCTTCTTCCAGAATCTGCCCGTTCTTCGCCTCCTTGTAATAAAGAAGCGTGTCCATATCGACGGGCTCGTAATTCTGTCCGACGCTCGAATAAATTCCAACCTGCCGGAACAGCGCTTCCATGCCGAACGTGCGCGCCTCATCGGGAACGATCGGGACAATATACTTGCCCAACTCCGGATCGCGCAGCATCTTCGCCAGCAGCCGCACGAATACCATGGTCGTCGAAACTTCCCGCCCGTCCGTACCCTTGTTGAATTCCTCAAACACTGTATCCGGGAACGGCTTCATCGCCGTCGCGCGGACTTTGCGCTGCGGCATGTATCCGCCCAACTGCTGACGCCGCGCCTGCATGTACTTCAGTTCCGAACTGTCGTCCGCGGGACGATAGAACGGCGCCTTGTGCAGTTCATCGTCGGGAATCGGAATGCCGAACCGCGACCGGAACATCTCCAGTTCGTCATCGTTCAGCTTTTTCTGCTGGTGCGTGATGTTCTTGCCTTCGCCCGCTTCGCCCAGCCCGTATCCTTTAATCGTCTTCGCCAGCACGATCGTCGGAGATCCCGTATGGTCCACCGCCGCCCGGAACGCCGCATGTACCTTGATCGGATCATGCCCGCCCAGCCGCATCTTCGCCAGTTGCTCGTCCGAAAGGTGCTCCACCATCTTCAGCAACCGCGGATCGGTCCCAAACAAGTTCTGCCGGAAGTACGCGCCGCTCTCCACAAAATACTTCTGATACTGCCCGTCGCTCACTTCTCCCAGCCGCTTCACCAGCAGGCCGTCGCGATCGTTCTGGATCAGCGCATCCCAGTCCGATCCCCAAATCACCTTGATCACGTTCCAGCCCGCGCCGCGGAAGATCGCTTCCAGCTCCTGGATGATCTTCCCGTTCCCGCGCACCGGGCCGTCCAGCCGCTGCAGGTTGCAGTTCACGACAAAAATCAGATTGTCGAGCTTCTCGCGCGATGCCAGCGTGATCGATCCCAGCGACTCCGGCTCATCCATCTCGCCATCGCCGAGGAACGCCCAGACTTTTCCGCCAGTCGAGGTTTTCAGTCCGCGATTCTCCAGATATTTGATGAACCGCGCGTGATAAATCGCCTGGATCGGTCCCAGTCCCATCGAGACGGTCGGAAACTCCCAGAAATCCGGCATCAGCCACGGATGCGGATACGACGACAATCCTCCGCCCGCCTTCAACTCGCGGCGGAAATTCTCCAGCTTCTCTTTCGAGAGCCGCCCTTCCAGAAACGCGCGCGAATAAATCCCCGGCGCCGCATGCCCCTGAAAGTACACAATGTCGCGATCGCCCGTCTCGGTCTGCGCCCGGAAGAAATGATTGAAAGCCACTTCATACAAGGTCGCGGAGGAAGCGAACGTCGAAATATGTCCGCCGATTCCTTCCTGCATCTTGTTGGCCCGGACCACCATGGCCAACGCATTCCACCGCACCAGGCTCTTGATCCGGCGTTCCATCTCCTGGCTACCCGGAAATGGCGCCTGCTGGCGCGCAGGAATCGTGTTCTGATACGGCGTCGTCGCCGTGAAAGGAATGTTGACGCCAGCTTCGCGTCGCGCGTGCAGAGCCAGTTGTTGCAGCAGTCGGCCGGCCCGGTCCGGGCCTCCGCGCTCCAGTACGTAATCCAGGGAGTCTACCCATTCCCTGGTTTCCAACACTTCTAGGCCATCAGTTTCAGTCTGAGCCACTTCTACTCTCCCCATTGAGCGATGCGCAATACTCCATCATATCAAGCGCGGAGCCTTTCCTGCGCCACCAGAGTCATGGGTCTTGTCCTAGATTAGGACAAGACCGAGTCATGCCTGTTCAAACGTGGAGGTGGTGCGCCTTTGGGCAGCCGCGAAGCGGCGAAAGAACGCAGCCCACGGCGCAAGTCGTGGGAAAACGAGTTTAGGGAAAGCAAGCCCCGGAGGGGCGAAAGAAAATATGGCCGGCTAAGAAGGCCCTCCTGACAACCAACCACAAATTTGGGGATAAAATGATCGACATCACCTCCATGCTCCGCATCCTCATCCTCGTTCTGATCATCGCCGCCCTGGCCCTCGCCGTCCCGCGCCTGATGTCCCGCAAGGCGCTCCCCGCAACCGGAACCATCGCCCCCGACTTCACCCTCCCATCGCAAGACGGTACTCCGGTCAGCCTCCATGACTACCGCGGCAAATGGGTCGTCCTCTACTTCTATCCCAAAGATCAGACACCGGGTTGAACCCGCGAAGCCCACCAGTTTCAGGTGGACCAGCCGCATTACGCCGAACACAACGCCGTCGTCCTCGGAGTCAGCCTCGACAGCGTCAGTTCGCACAAAGATTTCTGCGCGAAGGAAGGACTCAACTTCAAACTCCTCGCTGACACCGACCGCAAGGTGACCAGCGCCTACGGATCGCTCACGAACCTAGCCGTCGTGAAGTTCGCCGCCCGACACAGCTTCCTGATTGATCCCACAGGCAAAATCGCGAAGGTCTACAACGACGTGAACCCCGCCACGCACAGTGCTGAGGTTTTAGCCGACCTCAATCAATTGCAGAAGATGGAACCGGCGAAGCCTTAGTTCTTCGACTCAAAGGGAGGCGAGGTCACGAGGCTCACGAGTGTAAATCCACCATAAACCCGCCCACTCTTAGATAAGCAGAATTCGGCGTCTTCCCAATCCGTACCACCACCTGGTTCAGATAGCGCGTGTGCACCGCGGGATTACTCGAACATATCTTCGGCACAGCCCATCCCGCTCCAGCCAGCGTCGCCATCCACAACACAATCGCGCTCACCCGCGCGACTACCCCGAAACCGTCCTCAATGACAGCCGTATGGGCCCACAGATCCCCCACTCGCTGTCGCGCATCGGAGCAGGCTGCCACGGCGGTTCCCACCAAATAAAAACCGAAACCATCGACGATCCGCAGCACATTCCGCATGGCACACGTGCCCAAAGCGCTACCCGGCGATGTCCGCACCACCCGGATTCCAACCAGAATCTTCCCCAGCGTCGCCCCGCAAGCCGCCTCGAACAGCCATCCATAGAGGAAAAGGATCGCCCCATTGAACGCGACCGCGATCAGCAAGGCAGCCGTTGTCAGTTGCAGTTCCGCGGCTTCAAACGTGCCAAAACGCATGAACACCCACGCATCGACGATAGCAAACAAGCCGAACAACAGCGCGAGGTCCAGCGCAAACGCAATAAACCGGTCCCCGAGCCTGGCAAACCGGTAGCGCATGCCGCTGCGAACTGGAGCCTGAGTCGGCACTGCACGGCCGCTGCTCGGCGCGTTCTCCGTCAGTCCGCACTCGTCCAGGAGATGTTGGCTGGAAGGAATTGCTCCGCCGCAGACCTTGCAATGCTTGGCTTGCGGCTTGACTTGGCTATGGCAATGTGGACATTCCATACTGCGAAGGCCCTCACCGTTGGTCCATCAAAGCATACGCCCGAATCGCTCTTCCCTCGTATCACCGAAGGACAGCGGTCAGGCGGCCATTGTCCGACTGGGGAGCCGCCAAAAAGCAACTGCTCGAGACCTCGAAACTCGGGAACCGGCGCTTACTCCCGGCGCACAGCATTGCGCTCAACGGCTCCTCATTACAGCAATTCCTGTATTCTCTCGAAATCCCTTTCGCCTTACCGTCTATGAGCCAGGCGTTTCTCAACTCTGCTCGTCATTCGCCAAAACGCGCCCAATGATCGACGAGAAGATGAATATCCTGCTGGTGGATGACCAACCAGCCAAATTGCTGACCTACGAAGCGGTACTCAGCGACCTGCACGAAAATCTCATCAAGGCCACCTCCGGCATGGAGGCCCTCGAAAAGCTTCTCAAGCATGACGTTGCTCTCGTCCTCATGGACGTAAGCATGCCCGGCATGGACGGCTTCGAAACCGCTGAAATGATTCACCAGCACCCCCGGTTCGAAAACACTCCCATCGTTTTCGTCTCTGGAATCCATGTCACCGATATCGACCGCCTCCGCGGATACCGGCACGGCGCCGTCGATTACATCCCCGTTCCTGTCACCCCCGAACTCCTGCGCGCAAAAGTCAAAGTCTTTGCCGACTTGCACCGCAAAACCCGGCAACTCGAGCTCTTGAATGAACGCATGACCCTCGTCCAGGAAGACGAGCGCCGCCGCATCGCCCGCGAGTTGCACGACAGTGTGGGCCAACTGCTGGTCGCGATCAGCATGAATCAGGCGGTCCTCGCATCGGAGTCTCAGAAACTGAGCCCCGATGCCGCCAAGGGGCTCACCGAGAATGCCGCCATGGTTGAGGAGGTCAGCAAGCAGATTCGTACGATCTCATATCTCTTGCACCCTCCCTTACTCGACGAAGCCGGCATTACCTCCGCTCTCCACTGTTATGTCGATGGGTTTTCGAAGCGCAGCAAGATCGATGTGAAACTGGAGATTCCCTCAAACGTCGGTAGGCTGCCCTCTGAAATGGAAATCACCATCTTCCGCCTGGTGCAGGAATCTCTTACCAATGTTCATCGTCATTCGGGCAGCCGGAACGCCGCCATCCGTATCACCCGAAATGAGGTTTCCCTCACCGTGGAGATCGAAGATTCTGGGAAAGGGATGGTTTTGGACGGGCATTCACCAGCCCAACCTGGCGTGGGGCTCCAAGGCATGCACGAACGTTTGCGCAGTCTCGGCGGTGCCCTGCAAATCTTCTCAAGCGGCCGTGGAACGAAATTGAAGGCCGTCATTCCACTGACGCACACCGGCTCCATCCTCGAATCCCAGATTCCCGCCGGCGACTCCGTCCTCAAGATTCGCCACACATAGATTCGTGCTTGTGACCGGACTTACCCCAAGCTAAATCCCTCCGCTTTGGAGGCCGGTTTCTTCAACCACTTCTTCGCGTCCTTGGCGGCAGTTCTTCGCGAACTCGGCCGTACGTCTTTCGACGGCTAAAGCGTGGATTGCAAGCAGCCCTGTGTCCGTCTGTGTTCCTTGTGGTGAAAGACTTGCCTGTCGTGCCACGAGGGATACGTGCATTCCTGTGCAAGCGCTTACTCTCGAATTATCAACGTCTTTCCGGGTAACCTGCCTCGGGTGACCGAGGTGCGTTGCGGCGCCGTCCGCTCCGTTCTAGTTTCGTCTGAACAGCATGAATCTCAAACCTGTGCACCACCATCCAAAACCGCACCGCACCCACCTGATCTCGACCTCCAACCGCAGTCAACTCTCGAGACGCCGCAGCAGCCGTATGCTGCTCAACGCCTCGGTGTCGGTCTCGGGCGAAGATCGCAAGAAATCTGCGTTCAAGGCGAACGCCAAGGCCGTCAACCTGAACCGGCACGGAGCGGCTGTCCAACTCCGCCAGGACCTGTCTGTCGGATCAGTGGTCGTCATACGCAACCAGCGTGGCATTGAACTTCCTGCGCGCGTGGTATCTGTGTTGAGCGCCACGCAAGAGGGCTCATCCTACGGAATGGAATTCGTCGACAAAGATGAGAAAGCCACCAATTTCTGGGGCATAAGCTTTCCCTCGAACGCCTGATCTATCGAACGCCTGATCTGTCTATTTCCCGAACTGAATATCACCATTTGTCATTCCGACGCGCCGCTTTTCGGCGCGAGGAATCTGCTGTTAAATGCCTCGAAATAGCAACAACCCAAACGGCCTCTAGCACAACAGGTTTTCCACAGGTTTACACTCAAAAAAGCGTAATTCGTGTGACGAGCAACCTTTACTGAGGCGATAGAAAGCGCAAACTGGAGGCATGAGTCCAATCCCTTCCCCTTGGAACTGGCAGTTACATGAGCTGGAACTGGGCTCGCGCGTGCCCTTTGATCCATCAAATAAGCCTTTGCTTTTCAATATTTTGCTACTAAATCCTTTGTTATCAATATTTTGGCTCGCCCTGCCAGAAAAAAGACTACGGCAACACGTTACCCGTATGTCTTTGCTTCTCAATATTTTACGGATAAATTACTTGGAATCAATATTTTGCGCGCTTATCTGCCATCACCTAGAAGCTAACCGCAATGAATTCAATATTTTGCGAAAGTCTGGCGAAAAAAGTCTGCTCGCGCCGCTCAGCGGACCCGGCATCGTAAGCTAGTCCATATGGCCACGGCCGCCCAAAACGAAGTTCCCACTCGAGCGCCGGGCCATTACCATTTCCCGCCAGGCTTCGAACGCAACCTGCTCTGGTTCGCCTGGCGCAAGTTCCGCCCTCAGAATCCCATCCTCCTCTTCCATCACCTCACCGAGCGCTACGGAGACATCGCCCATTACAAGATCGGCTGGAATCACATCGTCTTTCTGAACCACCCCGACTACATCCGCGAAGTGCTCGTGGTTCAGAACGACAATTTCATCAAGGAGCGCACGGTCCAGCGTTCGAAGATGCTGCTCGGCAACGGCATGATCACCGCCGAAGGCGCCGACCATCGCAGCCAGCGCCAGGTCGCTCAACCCGCGTTCCACCGTCAGCGCATTCCGGAGTACGCCGCCACCATCGTTCGCGAGTCCCTGCGTATGCGCGACTCGTGGAAACCCGGCGAGCAGCGCAATATCGCCATCGACATGATGCACCTCACGCTGAACATCGTCGCGCAGACCTTGTTCGCGACTGACCTGCGCGGCGAGGTCGATGAGTTGGCCGACGCCATCAATCGCATCATGGGACTCTACAATTTCCTCGTGCTGCTTCCCGCCGCCGAGTGGCTGGTGCACGTGCGGCCGCCGGGGCTCGCCGCCTTCGTTCGTGCCCGCAAGCGCATCGATGCCGTGGTCTACCGGATGATCGAAGCGCACCGCCGCGAGCACTCCAACAGCGGCAGCCTTCTCGACCTGATGCTCGCCGCCTCCCCCGATCGCAGCGAAGCCGCCGAGCAGTCCCTGCGCGATCAGGTCATCACGATCTTCCTCGCCGGATACGAGACAGTCGCCAACGCTCTCTCCTGGACCTGGTATCTGCTCTCGCAAAATCCCGATTGCGAACGCCGCATGCACGACGAGATCGCGCGCGAACTCTCGGGTCGCACTCCGACGTACGAAGATATCCCGCGCCTGCGTTACGTCGAGATGGTGCTCGCCGAGTCGATGCGACTCTATCCGCCGGCGTGGGCGATGGGCCGTTATGCTCGCAGCGACTTCCAGCTGGGCGAATATTTCCTGCCCGCGAAGACGACTGTTCTGATGAGTCAGTTCGTCACGCACCGCGACCCGCGATTCTTCCCTGATCCCCTGCGCTTCGACCCGGAACGTTTCACGCCAGAAGCGAAGGCCCGCCGCACCAAATTCACGTACTTCCCATTTGGCGCCGGATTCCGCCAATGCATCGGCGAATCCTTTGCCTGGATGGAAGGCGTCCTGGTCCTCGCCACGTTGGCGCAAAAGTGGAAGCTAAGCCTCATCCCCAATCATCCGGTTGAACCCGAGCCGCTCATCACGCTCCGCCCAAAATTCGGCATGCGGATGCGAGTCGAGCCTCGCAGCATCTGATGACGACGGCGAACGTAGCTCGCAACGCTGCCGCCGCGTGTATCATGAAACGTTTCCCTGAAGCCTCATTCCAAGCTGCGAGTTCAGCAGCGGAACGGAAGACCATGAAGAGTCTGCGATGCTGGTCCTTATTCCTCGTTCTGTTCGCCCTGCCATCCTTTGCTCAAGCCCCTGCCGACAGCACAACCTTCGCGCTGAAAGACGGTGACAAAGTCGTTTTCTACGGCGACAGCATCACCGAACAGCGCCTCTACACGAGCTTCATCGAAGAGTACGCGCTGACGCGCTTCCCGGAGCGCAAGATCGACTTCATCAACTCCGGTGTGGGCGGCGACCGAGTCGATGGAGGATGGGCTGGCCCCATCGATCTTCGTTTAGCCCGCGACGTCGTTGCCTATCAGCCGACCGTCGTCACCATCATGCTCGGCATGAACGACGGCTATTACCGCCCGTACGATGACGGAATCTTTCGCACCTACGCCGATGGCTATCGGCACATCGTCGATACCATTCAGCAAAAGGTGCCAAATGTACGTCTACTCCTTCTCAAGCCATCGCCTCACGATGACGTAACCCGCGCCGGTGAATTCGAGCCCGATTACAACACGACGATGGTCCGCTTCGGTGACTTCCTCACGACTCTGGCGGCCGAGAAGCATGCGCAGACTGCCGATCTCAATGCGCCCGTTGTGGATGCACTCACAAAAGCCAAAGCAGACAATGAAGCCTTCTCAACCCAGTTGATGCACGATCGCGTTCATCCTGGCTCCGGCGTTCACTGGATCATGGCCGAAGCGGTGCTGAAATCGTGGAATGCTCCTGCGGTTGTGACCGCCGTGACACTGGATGCGCCAAAGGCCTCCGCGACGACGTCTACCAACGCGACCGTGACGGAGCTCAAGAAAGCGAAGGGCGGAACGCTCAGTTGGGTGCAACTGGATCGAGCTTTGCCTCTACCGCTGCCATCACCCAAAGCCGACCCCTTCATCGCCATGGCCGAAAAAGTGTCGGACCTCGATCCGGCGCTAAATCGAGAGACGCTGCAGATCACAGGGCTTGCCGCCGGCAACTACAGCCTCGAAATCGATGATCGCAAAATCGGCGAGTTTACAGCCGATCAACTCGCATCCGGCGTGGACCTCGCTCGCCTCGACACACCGATGCTCCGCCAATCTTTACTCGTGGCGTTCGACACCGACAAGAAGAATGCCATCGAAGATCTGCATTTCGGAACTGCCCAGGATGCAAGAACTCCCGCAGACCAAAATGCAGCCAAGGTGCTCGACGCTGCCTTCCATTCAGCAGTGGAGCAGCAGAGGCAAGATGCGCAACCCATCCCGCACCGTTACGTACTCACGCCACTCGCAGCGCATGCGGCCAGATGAATGCGAAGTTTGGCTAGAATCCAGGAGTAGCAGCTAGAAGCCGAAAGGTACTGATGAAACTGATTCGATTCGGAGAACGCGGACGTGAGAAGCCAGGCGTGTTGGTGGATGGAATGCGTCGGGATTTGAGCACGGAGTTTCACGACTGGGACAGCCAGTTCTTCGGCTCTAGCGGCTTCGCTTCCCTGCGTGCCTTGCTGCATCGTCGTTCTCCGTCCGAGTTCCCCGCGGTGAAAGAATCCGAGCGATGGGGCGCGCCCATCGCTCGTCCGTACAAGATCATCTGCATCGGCCTCAACTTCCACGATCACGCCCGCGAATCGGGCATGGAAGTTCCTAAAGAACCGATCATCTTCATGAAGACGACCAACACGATGGTCGGTCCCGCCGATGATGTACTCATTCCACGTCGCAGTGTGAAGACGGACTGGGAAATCGAACTCGGCGTTGTGATCGGCAAAGAGGCGCGCTATCTCGAATCGGTCGCCGACGCCAAAGAATGCATTGGCGGATACTGCGTTTCTCACGATGTCTCGGAAAGAGAGTTCCAGCTTGAGCGCGGCGGTCAGTGGAGCAAGGGCAAAAGCTGTGACAGCTTCAATCCTCTCGGCCCGTGGCTCTCAACGCCGGACGACGTACCCGCAATCATGAAAGCCCCAATGAAGTTATGGGTCAACGGCGAGTTGCGTCAGAATGGAAACACGGAGACGATGATTTTCGATCCGGCTCATTTGATTCACTACATCTCGCAGTTCCTGACGCTAGAGCCCGGCGACTTGGTTTCAACGGGAACGCCGCCCGGCGTCGGCCTCGGCATGAAACCGCCGCACTATCTCAAGGCCGGAGATGTAGTTGAACTCGAGATCGAAGGCTTAGGGCGGCAGCAACAGAAGTGCGTGCAGGCCTGAGCCCTCGTCTATGCCGTGCGTGCGACCGATTTCTCCTGCAAGAGCAGTTCTGACGCCTTCACCCGCCGGTGCGAGTGGAACCACTTTTGCACGATGTTGTCGCAAAGGAAATTGGCCAGCGACAAGAATGCCATGCCCTGGTGATGAACCATCCATTGACGGACAATCTCGAAGCGAGGACCACGCAGCAAGCGACGGGGAATAGTGTAGTCCGCTGCTTCGTAAAAGCCGTAAGAACCGAACCAGCCCAGCGAGTTCATGCGATGCAGGTTCGCCAGCGCGTTCCTGCGATCGACATTCAGGGCGAGGAATGTCGAGTAGGGTGAAACGATCAGCGGATCCCCCTCGCTCTTCTTCATCGCCAGGTTCGGAACGCCGAACGCCTCGTAGTGATAATCACCCGCTTCATTGCGCCGCGCGCAAGCGGATTCGGAAATTCCCCACGGGATTCCTTTTTCAGCGGCGTATTCCTGCTGCGAGCGCACCGCAGAGGCGCCCGCGCGATCGAGCAAGGTGTTGCGGTAGCTATGCATCCAGATCGATGGCATCAGGTATTCGAACATGGTTCCTGTCCATGACATCAGGACGGGACGCCCGTGATCGGTCGTAAAAGGACGATCGAGATGGAACCACGCTTCCTGTGGCACGTCCTCTTTTGCAATGGCTACAAAGACTGCGGTGCGCGGTTCGGTCGCCAGCAAGTCGTAGAAGTATGGTTGGAGCTCCTTTGATTGTGCGTCGAAGCCCACGGACATGAGCAGTCGCTGCCGGTCCATGAGGAACGTGAAATCCATGGCCTCGGCGATCTCGTGCGCCCTACGGCCGACGCGCTGGAGCGAGGCAACGAGTTCCGACGTGTTCTTTCGGGCTTCGGCAAGCGCTGTCATGAACTGCTCTGCCGAAGGCTTGTCGCCGTTACGATCGGCCTGCTGTGTTTGGTCGAGCTCTAATTGGAACTCGGCGATCAAATCCGGCAGACGGTCGAGAGGGATGGCACCGCCGGGCCGTGCCGCAATAAGCTTCTGCCGCAGTTCGCCAAACTCAGGAAGCAGCCAGGGCATGTAGCGGCGCGTGATGTCACGAACATTTTGAATGCGAGCTAGAGCCTGAGTACGAAACCATGCAGCATCGGAGACGAGATTCGGTTTGACCTTTGAATGCTCCTCGTTCAGAGCCTCATCGGGAAAATTGAAGATCGCGTTGAACCACCCTATGTGCTGAACCTGCGATTCAAAGTCGGAAAGTGTGCGCTTGCGAATCGCCCGCAGTTCGACGAGAACGCGAAGGATGTCGACGAGGCCTTGTTTCAGCGCGCGCGAAAGCAGCGGCCGGCGCAACCGGTCGAAGCAGCCTTGTTCAAGCGTCCACAGAGACGCGACCATGTTGCCGTTGTCCACGGAAGAGATGAACATCGGAGGCTTCGGCTGCAGCGTGTGCGTGTCGTACCAGTTCAGCAGGTGTCCGCGGTATTTCTCCAGACCATCGAGCGTTGCCAGCGTCTTCTCACTCAGATCGACCAACTCAGGAACGGAAAGATAGCCAAGTTCCGTGGCCACCTGCCTCGCATTCAACAGAAGTCCGACATTGGTCGGAGAGATACTTGGTGCAATTTTGCGGGGCTCATCCTGAACGTTGTCGGGAATGAGCCAGTGGTGTTCCTCGTTGGAGAACTCTGCGAAGTAACGCCAGATAAAGAGCGCGGATTTTCGCAAGAGCCAGGCATCGTGGCGAGTGATCTCCGGTGGAGGCTCGACCGGGCTGGCGTTGAGCCACAGAGCCAGCGGCTTGCTGCAAGCCCAAAGCAAGACGATCGGAGCGGCGGGCCAGAAGGCGTGATGCCGCGTTACCCAGAGCAGAGCACCCAGAGCAATCGCCAGGAAAGGCATCCAGTCCATGTAACGATCGATGGCGGTCTTTTTGTGCTTGCCCAGTTCGGCTTCAGCAGCCGTTTCCCACTCGAGGAGCTTTTCCTGCGTGAGAAAGCGTCGTACTAGCGATCGTCCGACTGCGTCGAGCGACAGCAGCGTCTGGTGCGCAAGCAGTGTGAGCGTCAACAAGACGGTGAAGTTGGCGTCAAAGAGATTGCTCACTGCGTCTTTGGCGATACCGATTTGCCAATTCGCAATGGCGCGCGTGAAAGCGAAGCAAAGTTCGACCCATGCCGGCACAAACAGGATGCAGATGGCCGCAACAGTCCAGATCACCGGATGATCCATGACGAACCATGCATAGAGAAACAGCGCAAGAGTCGCCAGTTCCACCAGGCTGCGGCGAAGATTGTCGAAAATCTTCCAGCGCGAGACCAGAGAGATGGGGTTCCTGACGTGTGCGCCGGACTCATCGGGAACGCTGTCCGTCAGCCACTCCACGATTTGCCAGTCGCCGCGCAGCCAGCGATGCTTGCGGCGGCTGTAGGCGCTGTAGTGCGAGGGATAGTCCTCAATGACAGAGACATCGGTTAACAGGCCGACGCGCGCATAAGCCCCTTCGATCAGGTCATGGCTCAACAGCGCGTTGCGCGGGAAGCGTCCATACAAGACACGGAACATCGTGTCAACTTCGTAGATGCCTTTCCCCGTAAACGAACCTTCACCGTAGAGATCCTGGTAAACATCAGAGATGGCGCGAGTGTAAGGGTCGAGGCCGGTCTCGCCGGCGAAGATGGCGGCGAGGCGGGAACGCGTGGTGCACTGCACGCTGATGTCGACGCGCGGCTGCAAAATGCCGTAGCCGGCAACGACGATGTTTTTGTCGGGATCGATGATCGCCTGATTCAACGGATGGGCAAGCGCACCGATCATGCGATGCGCCGAACCGCGCGGCAATTCGGTGTCGGAATCGAGCGTGATTACGAACCGAACACTGCGCAGTAGCGGCAGGTTTCCAATCTGCACCGGGAAGCTGTCGAACCCTCCGCGGAGAAATTGATTCAGGTCGAGAAGTTTGCCGCGCTTGCGTTCCCAGCCCATCCAGCCTTTTTCGCGCGGGTTGTATACCCGGTGGCGATGCAGGTGAAAGAAGGTGCCGGCGTTCTTGGCCCCGTAGCGCTCATTGAGGTCCATGATCAAGCGCGAGCACAGATCAACGAGTTCGTTGTCTTCCGGCGCGGGATGCGGCGAATCGGGAAGATCAGAGACGATGGCGAAGTGGATGTTACGGTCGTGGTTGCCCAAGTACCGCACCTCGAGTTCCTCCAGCAAATGCTGGACCTGCGGCGGGTTGAGCAACAGCGTGGGAATTGCCACCAATGTGACGCAATCGTTGGGAACACCTGCGGTGAAGTCGAGCTTGGGGAGCGCGCTGGGGCGCAGCAGGTTCGTCGTCAAATAGTTCATCAGCTGCACTGCTGCCTGGGAACTCGGTAGCAGCAGAATCAGCATCGAGACGAGCACGACAGAGAGCGGAGTATCACGCGGGGTGAGAATCCAAAGGACTCCGGAGAGAATGCAGAATGTCAGGACGGCAATCCCGACCAGAAGGTACTCGTCGGGATGGCGGCGCAAGAAGGATCGAAAACGTTCGCCGAAAGTGGGATTGTAGCGGACTCGGCGGCAAAGTTCGTTGTTGCCTTCGCCCACGAGGTAGTAGCCAATATGCGACTCCCGGAGCCCTATCCTTGGATCCGATGGTCCGCGATTTTGCGCCTTGCGAGCAAGAAATAGCGCCTCCTTGGCGACCTCCATTTCACTGAGTTCGGAGCGTTTTGCGAACTGAGCTACTTTCTCGCGATAGACATTTCGGCTCTCGAGATCCATACGCGGGTATGCGCCGGCAGGATCCTGGCGAAGAATGTCCTCGAAGGGGATCAGAGATTCCAGGTCATCCCGCCAGGACGCCTGAGAGACGTGCTGGAAGTTCTTGATGAGGGGGAGAACGCTTTCCTGGTCAGGATTGGCCTTGTTCTTCAGGAAACGAACGCCGAGGTCGGCAATGCGCTCCAGCAGAACCATCTTCAATGCCGGAACCACGGAGCCGATCTCATGAAATTGCAGGGGGGTGGCCTGTTCAAAGGCAAGGCAGAATTCGGTGAACTGGCTTTTGGCGAAATCTGTTCCGACCTCGTTCAAAAAACCCTGTGCGATTGCCAGGACGCGGGGCAGCATGTCGCGCCCGTTTGAAGCCACAGGAAGCGCCAGTGATGAAAGTTCATTGCTGATGGCTCGCGCTACGGAAGAGAGCTGCTGGGAATTGGTTCGCAGCCAGAGCAGATCGACGGAGTTGGGCGACTGCGCGTAGGCGGCGTCGATGTTGGTCGTCAGCGTCTTGAATTGCGCCACCAGCTTTTCGCCACGGTCTGAGAATGTCGGAGACGAGGGCCGTTCGGGCAGCCAGGTGAGCGTTGAGGCAAGTTCGGCAGCTGCATTGCGCACCGGCACAACTCGTTCCACGTTCACGGTGCTGGCGAACTTCCGCTCCTCAACAATGCCTTCGGTCTGTGTATGAGGTCCCATGCTTGAAGTCGTGCGTCCTTGTTGTTCTAGCGATAGCTAGCAGCTTGCAACTCGAACATTTCGGCGTAACGTCCGCCGAGTTGGGTCAATTCCTCGTGATCGCCCTCTTCGGCAATGCGTCCGTTCTCGAGGACCACGATGCGATCGGCCATTCGTACTGTCGAGAAGCGATGCGAGATGAAGATCGCCATCTTGCCTTCGGTTAACTCGGCGAATCTCTTGAAGACTTCGTACTCGCTGCGTGCGTCCAGAGCGGATGTAGGTTCGTCGAGAATCAAAACTTGGGCATCCCGCAAATAGGCGCGAGCCAGGGCGACCTTTTGCCACTCGCCTCCCGAGAGATCGACTCCGCCCTCGAAGCGGCGGCCGAGCATCTGTTCATAGCGTGCGGGCAGCTTGGCAATGACGTCCTGAGCCATGCTCTTCTGGGCGGACTCCTCAAGGAGTTCAGGCTCATTCAGGCGCTCGATGCGGCCGACGGCGATGTTTTCCTTGGCGGTCATCTCGTAGCGCATGAAGTCCTGGAAGATGACGCCGGTCTCGCGGTAGAGGTCGTCGAGGTCGTACTCGCGGAGATCGACGCCGTCGAGCAGGATCTGGCCTTCGGTCGGGTCGTAAAGCCGGGTCAAGAGCTTCACGATCGTGGTTTTGCCTTCGCCGTTTTCTCCGATCAGAGCGACGCGCTCACCGGGTCGAAGAACAAAGTTCAATTTGTTGAGAACGAGGCGGGATGCTCCGGGATAGCGGAACGACACGTCGCGGAACTCGAATCCCTGCTTGATCGGGCGCGGAGCTGGCAAAGCGCCGGGCTTCGACCGAATCGTCGGATGCATGTCGAAGAATGCGATCAGGTCGGTCAAGAACAGCGCCTGATCAGCAATTGTGGAAAGTGTCGAGAATGTTTGCTGAAGATTCGAACTCGCGTCGCGGATCGCGTTGGCCAGCAGCGTTAATGTGCCGAAGCTGAAGACGCCAGTGACCGTCCGCCAGACTGCATAGATGTACGCCGTGTAGTAGCCGGCTGTCCCGATCATCGACAGCAAGGAACCGGCGAGGACTTTGCGGCGGGCGAGTGCGATGTCTTCGTCGTATACCTGATCTGCCAATTTCTTGAATCTGCCAGTGAGGAAGCCTTGCAAACCGAAGAGCTTGAGTTCTTTGGCAGCCTCTTTGCTGCCGCCGAGAATACGAAGGTAGTCGAGCTGGCGACGGATCGGCGTCTGACGAAAATTCTTAGCGTATCCAAGGAAGGCGAAGTGGGTTTCGCCGATGAAGGCCGGAATCACTCCAGCAACCAACAGGAGCAGCAACCATGGCGAGAAGACCATGATCGTGGCAGAGAGGGTGATCGTAGTGATGACCTGCTGGATCAATCGTCCCATGGCCTGGATCATGTAGATGCGGTCGGTAGCCTGTACTCGTGCCCGCTCGAGGCGGTCATAAAAAACCGGATCTTCATAAGCCAGCAGGTCGAGACTGGCCGCGTGCTGCATTACCCGAACGCTGATGTGGTTCATGTACTTGCCCGCGAGCAGCGTGTCGGAATAGTCGATGAGGCGAGCGATCAGTCCGCTGGCAACGGCAAGGGCAAATTCTCCGGCAACGAGCCACCAGAGCCTGTGTCCGATCGGTTGATGTTTGGTGAGAATGCCGTAGATCGTGTCGATGATGAGTTTGCCAACCCAGAAGAGAGCAGGCGGCAGGAGCGCGGCGACGACTCGAGCAACAAGGCCCAGGATTACGACGGCACGCCCGGACTCCCACACGAAGCGGAGGACGGTCGGAACATTGCGCAGGGCGGTAAACCGGTCGCGCCAACTGTTCCAGAATTCGGGGTGCTCTGCCATATTCTGCTCAGGTCCGCTGCGGGAAGGATCCCCGCGGCGCTCAAATGACGTCCCCGGTAAGGGGTCGAGGTGACAGAGTCATTTTAAGGCAGACGGAGCTAGCTCCCCGAACGGCTTTTGGATGAAATATAAGGGGTTATGGTTGGGCCTGGAAGCGGTGGGCAGGGCGTAAGCCAAATGAGTAGTACATCTACTCGGTTACTCTTTGTGAAATCCGGCCCGCTCCATGCCTCGTTTGGCTTCGGGGCTCTTCATGAAATTGTCCCAGATGAAGCTGGTGCGGAGGTTCTCGGCCATCAGAAGAATGATGCCGGTGTCAATGCCGATGACGTCTGTGTCATACCAGTTGTTCAGGGGATTGAAGGCGTTGACGAAGGCGTACTTGCTCCACGCGTTGGGGTAATGAGTTCGGATCGTTTTTAAAACCCGCATCGTTTCGGCAGGAAGAAATGGCAAAGATCCCCCCGCGGCGCTCGGGACGACAGTGCCATCGATCGGACCGGTGGCGGGAGGCCCACCCCAGACCACGTATCCGTGCTGGGAATCAGAAGCTGTAATGCCCCACAGATCTTCACTGTAATCCGGGAATTGCTTGCTCAACTCGAGGCAAAAGCGGCGGTGTACTTCGGTCGCGGTAACGGAGTTCTGGAAGTAGTCGGCATATTTGTCACGTTTGTTGCGGAAGTCGAACCAGGCCTGCGAATACTGGTGCACGAACAAGGGAGCGAACGATCCGATGTACCGCATGCCATCATATTCGAAGGTCAGGCGCTTCCATGCGTTCCAAGTGTCCTCTTTGAGAGGATGAGCGGACGATCCCATGCCGAGCAGGTACATCATCATGAGCTCGCTGTAGTAATCCCATCGCGAGGGGAGAAAGCCGACTTCCGGAGTCCAGCCATGGGTCAGGAGCGAAGTATCTTCGGAGAGCCAGGTCCAATCGACGCGATTGAAGATGAGGTTCGCGAGTTCTGCCACAGCTGGGTGGCGGAAGTACTCGCGCACGCTCAGGACTCCGCATAGCAGGATGGCCGTATCGACCGAGGAAACCTCGGAGTCGAACATGCGTTCGCCGGTCTCGGGATTGGCGAAATGGTAGAAGAAGCCGCGGTGGTTGGGCAGCTTTTTCCAGAGGAATCTGAGAGTGACGAAGACGCGTTCGAGCGCGTCGCCACGCGGAATGAAACCGCGCTGCGCTGCGATGCAGAGAGCCGTCAGACCGAAGCCGGTCGCGGCGATGCTGGCGGCGTCCCCCTGGCGCTCGGCGCGCACATTGCAGCGGTCCCTGACCATGCCCGTACGGGGGCTACCTTGCTCCCAGAAGAACAGAAAACTGGCGTTTTCCACTTCATTCAGGAACTGATCGTCTTCCGGAGAAAGAGTCGGGAGACTCGAACTGGTGGCGATTGGATTCGTCGATTGCACTTGCCACGACAGAGCGGGCATTGCCCCGAGCCATGGCAAAATACTCGCACCCAGAATCTGCCTAAACATCTCGCGGCGAGAGAGCAGATGGTTTACTTGGGCCATGCGTTAGTTCATGTTGATGCTACTGGGGGAAAAGGCGAAGCTTTCCGGTTTATACCAGAAGGGCAAGCTTGTTTACGAGCGCCTACATTTAGTGATGCAATCAAGCTTTTGGCTGTTGCCCTTCAAGTGCAAACGCGGGGCGACCAAATGTCATCTTATAAATTTACACGGAATGATTTGAACGGAAAATGCTTCGCTCATGACGCGTGCTCATAAGATTGAAGCTTTGATATCGGTGATCTCTGCGTTGCTGCTGACGTTGGGAGTACTGGCCCTCATTCACTGGGAACGGCAGAAGCCGATCACGCTACAGGGAGCGGTCATCGTTGCGGATACGGACCCGAGAAAGCAGCTTCCTATCGGAGGAGTGCAAATTTGGGCGGACAATCCTTCGAGATCCGCAGCGAAAACTGATTCCTCAGGTTTTTTTCAGCTGAGCCTGCCAAAGCCCATTCATCGAGGAACGCCGATCGTTCTGCATTTTCAACATCCGCAATATAAATCGTTGGACCAGCACGACTATGTCGGCAATCAGCTTTACATCGTGCGTATGGTTCCGCTGGGCAACAATCATGCTGCGTCAGATCAACCTAAGACAAAAGTGGCAAATGTCCGGGTGCGATATACCGTGAAGGCCAGTGCCGAACTGAATGTGGGAAGCGCAGTGAAAACCTTCGAAGTGCAGAACAAAGGGAACGTGCCTTGCAAAAACCAGCATCCGTGCTCTCCCGATGGCCGATGGAAAGCTACGATGGCATCGGCGACGCTGGACGCAGGCGTGGGGAATCAGTTTCGCGATGCTCGTGCATCGTGCATTGCGGGCCCGTGCCCTTTTACGAGAATCGAGTCAGATCGCTCATCCCAGAACGGGCAGATATTGACGCTCTCGGTACGAGACTGGTCGGATACAACGACGTTTTTGCTGGAAGCGGAAGTATTTCGGCCGATGGTAGCGCAGGCGGAGCACTGGTCGTATCCGGCGATTTTTGGGGATGGGTTTTCGTTCACTCTGCCCTCGAGCGCGCAAAGTGTGAGCATGGAAGCCGACATTGATGGGCAGACGATCATCTTCCCGCTGGGCCCTGCGCTCATGATGAGCTGGGCGACGTGCGACGAAGGGACGAATCCCGATCAGGGGCGCATTTTCCGATGCACGCTGAGACCGGGATACCGTTTTCAATGAATTAGAAATTACGCAGGCTTGCTCTGACGCGCCGAAACATGTCCAGCATGGATCCAGGCCGCGCGGGTGACGGCAGATCCGACAACTGACGATACCGCTGCGTACTTTCTCAGCTTTGTGGATCGCTCGCCCTTTGCGAAGTAACTCATGCCCCGGAGCACGAGCGGAACTGGACCGGACAAAAGCCCGCCGAGGCGAATCAGCCATCCACTGGGGCCGTGCTTCAATGGCTCAACCGCCGGTTCGGGATTCAATTCGATGGATGCTCCCATGCCGGTTTCCAACAGGGCGGCGCCGACGCCTAAGGCTTGCAAAGCGGGAGACTGATGACCCATCAACTCCAGCATGCCAACCGCGGCAGCCATGCCCGAAGCAGCGAAGTGGGCTGGCAGCATGTCGATGTTTCGGTTCCAGGCAGGAACGACGGTCGCGCCAATCAGCACGCCCGTGTAGGTGGCGAGGCCCAATCCGAAAACAGCTGCGCCAGCATCGCCGAGGTCCTGGAGCAACCGAGACAGACCCGGTGCAATCGAATGGCGTTCAAGCCACTCTCCGATATTGGCGGTGGTCGTTCCCCCAGAAAAGCCAATCAGGATGTAGACACCCATCGACATGGCGCTTTGGGGCTTGAAGACTCGAAGCATTGCGAGAAAGCGTTCGGGGCGTCCGAGATCTGATATGAGCAGAGCAGGGGATAGAACTGCCCCGGCGAGGGCAATCTTTCGAGCGTGACGGATGAGAGCGGGTGGCGCGCCGGTGAAGTGAGCGACGGCACCGATCAATCCGGCGGCTCCGGCCGCGCCTCCGATGAAGAAGTAGAGCGGGATCTCCCAACTCCAGGAAGGTTCCTTAATCACCGGCAGGTCGTAGTAGCCGGTTTTGGCGGAGGCGACGGGAACGGTGGAAGAGTGTGCTGGGATGAACTCCATTGCTTGACGCTGGATCACGACCAGACGCTGCTCGCGATCGAGTTCAGGAACGCTTTCTGGTCCAGAGATCGGAAGTTCGCTCATGATCGCCTTGCTCCTGCACCCAGGAATGCCATCAGGGTTCCGGCGAGCATCACGCCGGCTGCGATTGCGGCTGAGGTCCAACCAGCCTGCAAGTAGGTTGTGGGCACTTCCGGTTGGGGCGGCAGGTTATACATCTTCTGGTCGCCCCGGACGATAAAAATCGCATGCGTGCCTTCGACGGAGGAGTTTACGGGATCGTAGATGGAAGCATCTTCGACACCACGCTGGCGCAGTTCAGCGATTCGTTTTTGGGCGCGGTCCCGTAGATCATCTAGCTCCCCGAACTGGATCGATTCCGTGGGGCAGACCTTCGCGCAGGCAGGCTTCAGTCCAGCCTTTTGCCGGTCGTAACAGAAGGTGCATTTGAAAGCGCGGCCATCTTCTTCATCCCGCTCCAGCACTCCAAACGGGCAGCTGACCACGCAGTATGCGCAGCCGTTGCAGACATCGGGTTGCAGATAGACGCTGTCGAATTCCGTTCTGACCAGCGCACCCGTGGGGCAGGCCTCAAGGCAACCGGCAACTTCGCAGTGCTTGCACACGTCCGAGGAGAAGTTCCATGGCGAGCCCGAGGGGTCATTTCCTCCTTTGCCGATTTCTGGAATTCCTTCGACAAATTTCACGTGGCGCCAGGTTCGCGCACCCAAGGCCCACGTGTTGTCGTAGGAGAGGCCGCTCCACTTCAACCCGTCCGAATCGACGCCGTTCCACTCCTTGCAGGCGACCTCACAGGCCTTGCAGCCGATGCAGAGAGTGGAATCGGTAAGAAATGCAGATGTCGTCATAACACCCCCGTTGGCTGGCGCCTTCCTACGGCAGTAGGCTTGTGAGTGGAAGCCGGAGTTATGTCACAAACCAGAGCCTTGGTTTCCATGATGCGGACATTGGGCTCTTCGCTGATTGCCAGCAGGTTGTTCACGATATCTCCCTTACTGGTTCCGGAATATCCCCAGTGATACGGCACACCGACCTGATGGACTGTTCTGCCCTCGATGATCAGAGGCTTCATCCGTCTAGTCACCAGAACACGGGCGTGGATGCTGGCCCTCGGCGTGGTGATTATCGCGTGGTCACCATGTACCAGGCCGCGCTCTGCGGCGAGTTCCGGAGATACTTCGGTAAACAGTTCTGGCTGAAGTTCAGCAAGGTGTGACAGCGTTCGTGACATGCCTCCTGCCGTGTGGTGCTCAGTCAGTCGATAAGTCATCAAGACGTACGGATAATTCGAATTGTGAGGTTCTGCGGCGTACGGATTATCGGGCCGCTCTTTCTTCTTTGCTACTGGGTTCGTTTGCTGCCCATAGAGCGGGTTATCGATGAATGACTCCAACGGCTCGTAATGCGTGGGGAGCGGGCCGTCCTTCAAGCCGCTGGGCACGAAGAGCCAGCCGACGCCGTCTTGATGCAAAGTGAACGGACGCGCTCCTCCGAGAGCCTGCACGCCGTGGCCTTTGTGCAAATTGCTGGGAGTGGCAGGATCCATATCTTCGGTGAAGTCGGGCTGATCGGTGCCGGTCCATTTCTTTTGTGCGGCGTCCCACCAGATGAGTTTTTTGCGTTCACTCCAAGGTCGGCCATCGGGGCGAGCGGATGCTCGGTTGTAAATGATGCGGCAGTCGTTTGGCCAGGAGAACCCCCAGCCATGGCCGAGCAGGTCTTTGGGCTTGCGCTCGTTGGCGCGATTGCGATTTTCGTCCGGGAATACGCCACAGTAAATCCAGGCGCCGCACGCGGTGGAACCATCATTCTTCAGAGACTGAATATGCTTAAGCTGCTTTCTGTTCGCGACCGTGTATCCGTTGATCTCCTTCAAAACAGCTTCGACTTGTGGCTCGCCATGCGGTTCTTCCAGCGGGTAATCCCACGTGAGGGCAAGCAATCCTGCATCGCGGGGAGAGCGATTGCGGCTGGCCTTTTCTCGCACGCGGCGGCCGAGGTGATAGATGAACCAGCTTTCACTGCGGGCGTCTCCGGGAGGATCGATGGCCTTTTGCCGGAACTGAAGCAGGCGCTGCGTGTTGGTGAAGGTGCCAGCTTTTTCAGCAGTGCCGGCGGCTGGGAAGAGGAAAACCTCGGTGGCGATGTTTTCGGGACGCAACTCGCCGCTCCTGGCCTCGGGCGAGTCATACCAGAACGACGCCGATTCGATTTCCACCATGTCGCGAACGACAAGCCACTTCAACTTTGAAAGAGCGGTGCGCTGGAGCTTGGCGTTCGGAGCACCGACGGCGGGGTTCTGTCCCATGATGAACAAGCCTTCCATCTTGCCGTCCTGCATGTCGAGCCAGTAGCCAAGATGGGAATGATCGCCGGTGACGCGGGGAATCCAGTCAAATCCGAAGCTGTTTTCCCTCGTGGCAGAGTCACCGTAATAGGCCTTCAGCAAGCTGATCAGATAGCTGTCGAAGCCTGACCAAATGCCGGTGCGGGTCCGGTGTTTGCGAATGTGGCCGTCGAGCGTATGCGAATCCTGCTCGAAGAAAGGCATCGGCAAATAGCCGGGCAAGATGTCGTAAAGCGTCGGGATATCGGTGGAACCCTGAATGGAAGCGTGGCCGCGGAGAGCGAGGATTCCGCCGCCGGGTCTACCGATGTTTCCCAGGAGAAGTTGGAGGATGGCGGCCGATCGGATGATTTGAACTCCCTTGGAGTGCTGGGTCCATCCGACGGCATAGCAGATGGCGGCAGTTTTGTCGGGACCTGAGGCGTTCGAAAATGCCTCCGCCGCGCGCAAGAACACGTCGCGGGATACACCGCAGCAACGCTCAACCATCTCGGGCGTGTAGCGAGAAAAGTGGCGCTTCAGAACCTGATACACGCAGCGAGGATTCTGGAGCGTGAGATCGTTTTCGCCGCGTGCAGGATCGCCGATTTCACCGCCGCGATCTTTCCCCTGACCGCCTCCGGTCTGCTGATGCCCTGCTCCGCCTCCACCCGCTTGTTTCTCGCCTTCCGTTGCGTGCTCATACAGCCATGAGTGCGGGTCATAGGCTTTTTTCTCTTCGTTCCATCCGGAGAAGAATCCATCCAGAGCTTCGGTGTCCTGAAAGTCCTCCCGCAAGATGGTGGGGGCATTTGTGTAGGCGACGACGTAATCACGAAATTCTTTGTTGTTCTGGAGTACGTAGTTGATGAGGCCACCCAGGAATGCGATGTCACTTCCGGCACGGAGCGGAACCCAGATGTCTGCCATCGCGGAAGTGCGGGTGAACCGCGGATCGACATGAATGACCTTGGCCCCACGCTCGCGTGCTTCCATGACCCACTGAAAGCCGACAGGATGGTTCTCAGCCATGGAGGAGCCCATAATGAGGATGGCGTCAGCGTTACTGAGATCTTGCTGGGCGGTCGTAGCACCGCCGCGACCAAAAGAAGTGCCCAGACCGGGCACGGTAGAGCTGTGTCATATACGGGCCTGATTGCTGACGCACACCATGCCCAGCCCGGCCGTGAACAACTTCTTGATGAGATAGTTCTCCTCGTTGTCGAGAGTGGCTCCGCCGAGATGGCCGATGGCGGTGGTCTGCATGAGCGACTGACCTTCGCGCGTTTCCTGGAAGGTGCGTTCACGGGAATCCCAGAGGCGGTCGGCGACCATGTCCATGGCCTGCTGCAGATCGATTTCCGTCCACTCCTTGGCATGGGGAGCACGGTATTTAACTCTGGTGAGGCGGTTGGGATGGGTATGCAGTTCGAAGGTGTCGGCGCCCTTGGGGCAAAGGCGTCCTCGGGAGATGGGGGATTCAGGATCTCCTTCGATTGAGATCAATTTATTCTGCTTGTGATAGATCAGTTGTCCGCAGCCGACACCACAATATGGACAGACGGACTGCGTCACCTCCGCTCCGGCGGTCTTCATCTGAAGATTCTTCGTGCGCTCGCTCATGGCTTCGCGGCCAGTACCACGCAATCCGCCCTTTATCTGCTGGAGGAGGGGCCATTCTTTCAACATGAAATCGTCCTTTCAGAGGGGTGACTTGCAGACAGAACTTCAGTGCCGCGCCGGGTCCCGGTTGCTTCAACTCGCTTTAATGACATTAGGTTTTGCGAACTAGACGTTCAATCGGTAGTTTTCAGTAGTCGGCGGTATGAAGTATGAATGAGTTCGAAAGGCGCGAACGATTCTAGCATCAAAGGTGAACACCAAATCGGATAGGAATCAAAAGGGTCAGACGGCGATGAGAGAGGCGGCCGGGGAAAGCCCGGTGATTATTGTCGGTGCAGGCGTTGCGGGGCTTACAGCAGCGATACGGCTGGGGGAAGCTGGCGTAAAGGCGACTGTCTTAGAGGCTCGCGATCGCATGGGAGGCCGCGTCTTCACGCAACACGCGCTCGGTTGCGAGGCTCCGATCGAGCTTGGAGCGGAATTTATTCATGGCAAGCCGCCTGAGATATGGGATCTGCTGCAGCAACATGGGAAAAAGATCACCGAGGTCGATGGGGAGAACTGGTGTGCCTCGGCCGGCAGACTGCATAGCTGTGATTTCTTCGCGGAGGTGGAGAAGATTCTAGAGAAGATGGATGACTCGTCGAAGGACGAATCTTTCCTTACTTTTCTCGAACGAACTTTCTCCAACCCTGGTTGCGACGCTCGGCTCGAAGAAGCCAAGCGGCATGCGCTGCGTTACGTCAGCGGATTCAATGCAGCCGAACCTGGATTGGTTGGAGTTCATTGGCTGGTACAGGGAATGCGCGCCGAGGAAAAGATCGAAGGTGACCGGGCTTTTCGTCCTCGGAATGGATACGAGGACTTGATGGAAATTCTTGCGGAGAAAATTCGGCAGTTGAAGATTCCGGTGCATATGAAGACCGTCGTCGAAGAAATCCGCTGGAGGAACGCTGAAGTCGAAGTCAGAACCAGAAATCAAGAAGAGCCTGCCGTGTTCTCAGCATCTTCTGTCCTTGTGACGGTGCCTCTCGGAGTGCTGAAGGCGGCAACCGCTGAACGAGGAGTGATTCAATTCTGCCCGGAGTTGCCCGCCGAAAAATTGAACGCTCTAGAGAAGCTGGAGATGGGGCACGTGATAAGAGTTGTGCTGCGGTTCCGCGAGAGGTTCTGGGAAAAGGTCAGTCCCTCCGGGAAGAAAACATTGGCTGAGATGAGTTTTCTTTTCTCCGATGACGGATCGTTTCCAACGTGGTGGACGCTTATGCCGCACAAATATCCGGTCATCACGGGATGGGCTCCCGTCGGTGCGGCAGACCGGTTATCGGGGCGCGACCCAGAATTCGTGAAGAGACAAGCGGTTCAGACGCTTGCCCGTTCGTTTGGAGTAAACGCGGAACTCATCGAAAGTTCACTGGAAAGCGCGCATTATCACGACTGGCAATCGGATCCTTTTTCGCGGGGTGCCTATAGTTATGGGAAAGTCGGATGTGATGGAGCGCAGCAGTCCCTAGGCGCTCCAGTTGAGAACACATTGTTTTTCGCCGGCGAAGCGACCGATACATCCGGGAGGAATGGCACGGTGCATGGTGCGATTGCGAGCGGGGAACGGGCGGCAAAAGAAATCTTGAGAGCTCGAAGATAACTGCCCGAAGCGCTCGTTTCTGCTTTCTCCTCTTACCGCCGATCGCATCGGGTGATCACATCTCTAGCTGGGTGGAGCGTGGTATCCTTCGCGGTTGCATTCATCCGTAAACGTTTCCGATGCGAGCTCTGGTCGCGGGACATCCACGCCGGCGCGATCCGCCGCATCGCGATGCAATCATCAGCGGGGGAAATCATGTCGAGTCGCCATTCAACGAACTTATTTCTGATGGGATTTTGCTTTTTTCTTTGCATTGAAGTAGCGCAGGCTCAATGGACACCGATGAATCCTGTGCGCAGTGTGCAGCAACAGACTGACGGCGCGGTATTTTCTCTTGGCGCGGGCACCCTGAAGCTGCAGGTGTGCTCGGATTCGATCATTCGCGTGCTCTATTCGCCGACATCAACGTTCCCCAAGCGAACCGATTTCGTTGTCATCAAGGAAAGCTGGCCGGCAACGAAGTGGTCTATGCAGTCGACCGATGATGCGGTCGTCTTGAGCACATCGCTGCTGAAGATCACCGTCACGAAGAGAGATGGCGCGATTGCGTACGCCGAGGCCAACGGGAATGCGTTGGTGCAGGAAGCTTCGCGCAAGCTGACTGCGGAAAAGGTGAACGGCGAGGACACCTATCGGGCGGAATCGTTCATCAACATCTACGGCTCGCATGAAGGTTTGTATGGACTGGGGCAACATCAGTCGGGGGTTTGGAATTATCGCGGCGAGTCGGTTGACATTGCTCAGGACAACAGCAACATCTCCGTGCCATTGATGCTGTCGAGCAAGGGATATGGAATTTTCTGGAATAACATGTCCCGGAGCCGCTTCAATAATCGGTTTGCGAACTATCTCTACATCAGTTCGGAAGTCGCCGATGCCATCGAGTACTACTTTCTATACGGCCCTGAGTTCGACAAGATCATCGCGGGTTATCGAGAACTGACTGGGCAGGCTCCGATGTTCGGAAAGTGGGCCTATGGATTCTGGCAGTGCAAGAACCGGTACAAATCTCAGGAAGAGATTCTGGGAGTCGCCAAGAAATATCGCGAGCTGCACATTCCCGTGGACGACATTGTGCAGGACTGGTTCTGGTGGAATCGGAAGGGCGAGTTCGTCTTCAACAAGAACTATCCCGACCCGAAGGCGATGATCGATCAGCTACATAGCGAGAATTTCCATCTGATGATCTCGATCTGGCCGTTCTTCGAACCCGGCTCGAAGAACTATGACTACATGCAGAGCAAGGGATGGTTTGTCGACAAATTCAAATACGCGAAGCCTCCGTATCACACCGATGGGATGGCTGTGTATGACGCGACGAGTCCTGAGGCGCGCAAGTTCTATTGGGAGCAGGTTGACAAAGGATTGTTCAGCATCGGTGCGGATGCCTGGTGGATGGACACGACGGAGCCAGAGACCGAGGGGCAAGAAGACAACATTCTTTTGAACCACAAATTGGCGGCGGGCAGCGGCAATCGATATGTCAATGTGTATCCACTGCTCGACACGGGTGCCGTCTATGAGGGTCAGCGGAGTACATCGGACAAGAAGCGGGTGTTCATTCTTTCGCGCTCCGCGTTTGCCGGTTCGCAAAGGAACGCGGTGACTGCGTGGTCGGGCGACATCAATTCGGACTGGTTCAGTTTTCGGCGGCAGATCCCGGCAGGCCTGAATTTCTCACTCTCTGGAATTCCGTACTGGACGACGGATATCGGCGGGTTCGTATTTGGCAGTCCAGCGGATCCGGCGTTCCGGGAGCTGTTTATCCGCTGGTTTCAGTACGCGACGTTCAATCCGGTGCTGAGAGTGCATGGCACGCGCAAGCCGGATGAGAACGAGTTGTGGTCCTATGGACCCGATGCCCAGAACATTCTGGTGAACTTCGATCGGCTGCGCTATCGCATGCTGCCTTATATCTACTCGATGGCCTTCAAAACGACGGCACAGGCGTACACGCCGATGCGACCTCTGGTCATGGATTTTCGAAATGATGAACGTGCGCAGAATATTGGGGACCAGTTTATGTACGGCCCGGCCTTCCTTGTGAATCCTGTGACGGAGCCCGAAGCCACGACACGCCCGGTCTATCTGCCAGAGGCGAAGTGGTACGACTTCTGGACGGGAGGCGCGCTCGAAGGCGGGCAGATGATCAATTCGATCACTCCTCTGGATCGGCTTCCTCTTTATGTACGGGCTGGATCGATTCTTCCGCTGGGGCCCGAGCAAGAGTGGTCGACGCAAAAGGCTGAGGATCCGATCGAAATTCGGATCTATCCGGGCGCTAATGGCGACTTCACTCTCTACGAAGACGAGAACGACAATTACAACTACGAAAAAAGCCTCTACGCGACGATTCCTATGCACTGGGATGACGCTGCTCACGCCTTAACAATCGGTGAGCGCAAGGGCCAGTTTCCAGGAATGCTGCAGAACCGCACATTCCATGTCGTGTTTGTGCGGGACAATCACGGAGTCGGAGTAAGGGCAGCCGACGAGCCCGATAAAGTCGTTCCGTACTCGGGAAGCCAGATCACAGTCAATCGGTAATCAATCAATTTGCTCCTTGACAAAGGGGTAATTTGGTCGCAATATGGCGGTGTACGACATGTCGTGTGGGGCCATATGGATGATCTTCCACTAACCGAGCCTGTCTTGCTGATCCTTCTCAGCCTCGCCGGGCAGCCGCAGCATGGCTACGCCATCCTGAAAGACGTGGAGAGGATGAGCAACGGACGTGTGGCGCTCAGTACGGGAACTCTTTATGGCGCGCTGCGACGGCTGCTGGATGACGACTGGATCGAGCGCTTTGAAGAAGAGGACGCGTCCCGCGGGCGACAGGCGTACCGGCTCACTTCCCAAGGGCGCCGGAACCTGCAACTCGAAATTGATCGAATGAAGCACCTCACGCGGCTGGCATCGCTGCGAGTAGCGGTGAAGGAGGGTTGATCGATGCTCACCATCTACCGCCAATTGCTCCGCCTCTATCCCGCAAGCTACAGGCAGGAATTCGCTGAAGAGATGCTCGCGGTCTTTCAAGACGCGAGATCGGACAACGTCAACAAGAAGTTACTTGTTCGAACAATATTTCAGATCCGCGAGATTGCCGGTCTTGTCGGGGGCGCCCTTGAAGAGCGCCTGCGAGTTGCGATAGGCCCGGATTTTGCATTTTCGTTTCCACCAAGGAGTTTCATTATGCGCAATGGATTCCGTTTCCCGAAATCTACCGCAGTGCTCATGGCCCTGATTCTGGGTGGCGTGGTGCTCGCCATTAAGAGAGGAGAAGACATCGCAGCTTCGCTGCCACATGTGAATCCGCAGACTGGGCCGATCCAGCCCGTGCATTCAACGTTGTTGCCGCCGATTGTACAGTTCGTGCTCTTCTTCTATGCCGCAGGACTCGTGGGCTGGGCGATTCTGTTCGCATTGAAGAAGTCGGGGGTGCATCGGCTGGCACAGATGCCAGGAGGGCAGAAGTAAGCCGGAGTGAGCCTTCGCCGAAATGAATCGGCAAAGAATCGTTTGTTAGAATAACGTCTCATGGGTCGAGCCTGCGCCGTCTTTTTATTAGTCCTGGCGGCCCTCAACTGCCCAGCACAGCGTATCTCCGCAAAGACCGCTCAGCCCACAGCACAAGCACCTTCAAAATCTGGTTCAAAGAATTCTTCCTCCGCGCCAATGCACTTTCGCGATGTTTCCGCCGAGGTTGGCCTCACCACCATTCCGCATACGCGCACAGATCGCCGCTATGTCATCGCCACTATGGCAGCGGGTGGTGTTGCTCTGCTCGACTGTGACAACGACGGCAAGCTCGATATTGCCGTAGTCAATGATTCGACCATTGAGCAATATCTCGCTGGTGGCGATCGTATGATCACGCTCTACCATCAGGATGGCACCTCTTCACGCCTGCACTTTAGCGACGTCACCGCCGATGCTGGACTGAATGCGAAAGGCTGGGGGATGGCCATCGCAGTGGGTGACTATGACAATGATGGTCTGCCGGATATTTATGTGACTGGGTATGGACACAACGTTCTTTATCACAATCTGGGTGGGTGCAAGTTCGAAGATGTCACCGCGAAAGCCGGTGTGGAAGGCGGAGGATTCAGTACAGGTGCGGCGTGGGCGGACTACGATCGCGATGGCAAGCTCGATTTGTTCGTAGCGCGCTATGTGCATACGGATGTCCATCACCTGCCCGAACCGAATCAATCATTCGGCTACAAGGGGATCCTCATCGAGTTGCCTGATCGGTTGGAGGGAGAAACAGACTTGCTCTTCCACAATCGCGGGGATGGCACGTTTGAGGAAGTCTCGAAAAAAGCTGGGGTGGACGATCCAAAAAAGCTCCACGGAATGGGAGTCGCGTGGGGCGATTACGACGGAGATGGCTGGCCGGACCTGATCGTCACCAACGACGCTGGTTGGAGCTATCTCTATCACAACAAGCATGACGGGACATTCGAAGAGTTGGGTATTACGACTGGGATCGGTCTTGGCCCGTTTGGAGAGCCTTACGGCAATATGGCTGTGGACTTCGGCGACTTCGACCGCGATGGGAAAGTCGACATCCTGATCAGCCGTTTCGGGAACCAGCCGGTGAGCCTGTACTGGAATCGAGGCGATGAATTTCCGGATATCGCAGAGCGGGCAAAGATCGCGAAGCCCACGTTCGGGCCCGTGAAGTGGGGCATTGGGTTTGCGGATTTTGATAATGACGGCTGGCCCGATTTCCTGATGGCCAACGGCAATTTCTCATCGCTGATGGACACAGTTCCGGGGGAAGTCAGTTTTACCGAATCCATTCAGTTGTTTCGTAACCTTGGAGATCGGACGTTTAAAGATGTTGCGGATGCGGCTGGCTTAAATGATGGCAAGCTGAAATCGCGGCGCGGAACGGCATTTGGAGACATAAACAACGACGGCAATCTTGATGCGGTTGTGTTCAATGTTGGGCAGCCGCCCTCGTTGTTCATCAATGAGACAGTGAATTCGAACCACCGCGTTCTCTTCCGGCTGATTGGAACGAAGAGCAACCGGGCGGCGATCGGAGCGCGGGTCGCTGTGACGACGGAGGCAATGACGCAGATCGATGAGGTTCGCGCGGGTGGAAGCTACAACTCAACCAGCGATTGGCGGCTCCACTTTGGGCTGGCGAGTGCCGCGGTGATGAAAAAGGTGCAGATCTCCTGGCCTAGTGGAACCAAGCAGGAATTTCAGGATCTGGACGCGGACAAGATCTATGAGATCAAGGAAGGCGAGGTACCCAAAGCGATTGCCACGCTCCCGATGAAATAGCGAACGTACCTGGCTCACCGCGGAGCCAGGCCCGAACGTTTTGAACGAACTTGGAGCTGTTTATCCCCCCGAAATGCGTCGATGACGCGGTAGAATTCCTTTTTCCTCATGCTGTTCGATCTGCCGATAATCGAGAAAGTTTTACAAAAAGGACTCATATGATCACCCGACTGATCACCCGACGCAGTTTTGTCAGTGCACTCTCAGCGGTTCCGTTCACTAAGTTCTTTGGTTTACGCGAAGCATTTGCAGTTACAGCCCCGTCGGCCCCTACGAAGGAGAATGCCGCCGTGGACTTCACAAAATTTGTGAAGATCTCGATCGGCACTGGTGGTCACGGGCATACGTATCCCGGTGCGACGGTTCCGTTCGGCATGGTGCAACTGAGTCCTGATACCTACAACGAGGGATGGGATTGGTGCTCGGGGTATCACTACTCTGATAGCTCCATCATGGGGTTCAGCCATACGCATTTGAGCGGCACGGGCGCATCCGACATGCTCGACTTTCTGCTGATGCCCGGGACGGGTCCAACGAAGCTGATAGCGGGGGCGAGGCAGAATCCTGGCGAGGGATACCGCTCGCGATTCAGCCATGAAGAAGAGACTGCCGTTCCCGGATACTATTCGGTCATTCTTCGCGACTACGACATCCGGGCAGAACTGAGCGCGACCGAGCACGCCGGCATTCATCGCTACACGTTTCCAAAGAGCGACAGCAGTCACTTCATCCTCGACCTCGTTCATTCCTACTCGAATACTCCCGTAGTCTGGGCGTATTTGAAAGTAGTGGGCAGTGACACGATCGTAGGTGGCAGAAGCCTTAAGGGCTGGGCGCCCGGCCGGGAGATCTATTTCGCGATGAAGTTCTCGAAGCCGTTTGATTCAGTCGAGTTGGTCTCAGATGGCAAAAGGCTGGATAAATCGATGCGCGAGGTCAAGGGCACCGCGCTGAAGTGCCTGGTTCATTTCACGACGGCGGACAAGGAAGTGATTTCCGTGAAGGCCGGGATCTCCGGTGTGAGTGACGAAGGAGCAGGCAGGAACGTTGCGGCGGAGATTCCCGATTGGGATTTCGAGAAAGTGCGCGGCTCTGCGCACGCGGCGTGGAATCGGGAACTATCGAGAATCAAAATCGAGACTTCGAACCAGCGACATAAGACCATTTTCTACACAGCCCTCTATCACATGCTGGTTGCACCGACGTTGTTCGATGACGTGGACGGCAAGTATCGCGGGATGGACGGCAAGGTTCACCAGTTACCGGCGGGCGCGCACAATTACAGCACGTTCTCGCTATGGGACACGTTTCGGGCAGCCCATCCCATGTACACGCTGTGTCAGGCCGAACGAGTTCCCGACCTTGTGAACTGCCTGATCCGAATGGCCAACGAGAGCCCCGACGGTGTGCCGATCTGGCCTCTGCAGGCCAGAGAGACGTTCTGCATGACGGGCTATCACTCGAGCTCTGTCTACGCGGAGGCCTATGTCAAAGGCTTTAAGGGAATTGATTTCAGCCAGATCTATCCTGCGCTGCGCAAACGGGCTATGGTCGATGATTATCGTGGGCTCGGTTATTACCGGAAACTCGGGTACATACCGTGCGACAAAGAAGATGAGTCGGTCAGCAAGACGATGGAGTATGTCTACGACGATTGGGCGGTTGCTCATGTCGCTAAAGCGGTCGGGCAGCTCGACGACTACAAGTCGCTGATCGAGCGGTCGAAGAACTACAAGAATCTCTTTGATCCCTCGATGACTTTCGTGCGGCCGAAGCTGGAAAACGGGCAGTGGGCTGAACCGTTCAACCCAACCGAGATGGGTCACTCCAAGCAGTGGCGAGACTATACGGAGTCCGATCCCTGGCAGACAACTTTCTTTGTCCAACATGATCCGGCCGGATACATCCAGCTGTTCGGGGGAAAGGAAGCATTCGTTCGAAAGCTCGATGAGCTATTCACGACCAGCTCGCAACTGCCTCCTGATGCGCCTCCCGATATCGCCGGCATGGTGGGACAATATGCACATGGCAACGAGCCATGCCATCACATGGCGTATCTCTACTCTTATGCCGGAGTGCCGCACAAGACGCAGGAGCGCGTTCGCAGTCTGCTCGAAATGGAATACGACGATCAGCCGGATGGGCTCGCGGGCAATGAAGACTGCGGACAGATGTCGGCCTGGTACGTGATTAGCTCGCTCGGTTTTTATGCAGTCGATCCTGTGAGCGGCAACTACGTGTTCGGCTCTCCACTAGTTGATCGAGCAGAAATCGAATTAGCTCCTGGCAAGACACTACGGGTGGAAGTCAAACGAAGCTCTCCGTCCGATGCGTTCATCCAAGCGGTGAAGCTCAATGGGAAACCGCACGAGAAGCTCTGGTTCAAGCATGCTGACATCGTGAATGGAGGCTTGATCGAATTCACGATGGGTCCCAAACCGAGTGCAACATTCGGAGTTGGAGAAGCGGCTGCACCACCTTCGATACCAAGCTTCACATAGCGAAAGTCTTGCTGCGGCAGGGCGAACCGAAATGCTAGGCTTGCTGCCATGAAATTACGTGCGCCCATTTTGTTCGCCTTGCTCGTGTCCTCGCTGTTCGCGCAGAACGCAGTTGATCTCAAACCATCCCCGCAGCAGGTTGCGTGGCAAGACCTGGAGATGGGCGCGATCATTCACTTCGGTCCCAATACATTTCTTGATCAAGAGTGGGGCGATGGTTCAGCCGACCCCAAAGTCTTTAATCCCACGCAATTCGATCCAGAACAGTGGATGCGGGCGTTGCGAGCCGCCGGTATCCGATATGTGATCTTCGTCGCGAAGCATCACGATGGATTCTGCCTCTGGCCAACCTCGCAGACCGATTACAGCGTGAAGAGCAGTCCATTTGAAGGTGGAAAAGGGGACGTCGTCCGACAGGTTGAGGAGGCAGCGAGAAAACACGGGCTGAAATTTGGCGTGTATCTTTCGCCCTGGGACCGGCATGAGCCTCGTTACGCGAACTCTGCGGAATATGACAAGTTCTACACAGCACTACTCGATGAATTGGAGCAGAATTACGGGCAACTGGAGGAATTCTGGCTGGATGGAGCGGGCAGCGGAGGTCACGTCTATAACTTCCCGCGGATCGTCGAAGAGTTGCGGATGCAGCAGCCGAACACTTTAGTATTCGCCGATATGGCGCTGTTCGAGTACGGCGACATTCGATGGGTTGGAAACGAAGATGGTGTCATTCCGTACGAGAACTGGAACGTCATCGATCGACACGGATATCTCCGATGGCGCCCGGTCGAGGCGGATACGCCGCTGCGGAAGAATCACTGGTTCTGGCATCCCAATGACGAGGCCAGCCTGAAGAGCGTTTCGGAACTGCTGTCGACTTACGAGCAGACGGTAGGTCGCGGAGGACAGTTGATGCTCGGCATCGCTCCGGATCGCCGCGGATTGATCCCCGAAGCCGACGTTGCCCGCTTGAAGGAATTTGGGGATGCAGTTCGCGCGCGGTATGGCAGCAATCTCATGCGCACGCATGTGAAAACGGATCCCGCCAAGGAACTTGCTCTAGATGGTGATCCCGATACGTTCTGGTCGGCCCCGGCGGGTTCGCACCACGCGCTTCTCGAAGTCGATTTTCCACATCTCGTGACGTTCGACCGAGCATTGACCATGGAGTGGCTCAACGTTGGACAGCACGTCGAACTGTACACCATCGAGGTTTTTAAACAAGGGGAGTGGGAGGAGATTGCTCGAGGGGAGGCAATTGGCCATAAGCGTATCAACCAATTTGCGCCAACGACAGCATCTCGGGTTCGTCTGCACATTCTGTCGTCGACTTCAGAAGTGCATATCCGGGAATTTCAGCTGTTCGATTCGCAGCGTTCGTCGGATCGTGCATCCGTGAGATGAACTAGGAAGTATGGAAGGCCTTTCGAGTGACCAGCCAAAGGACCAGTTCATTTACAATCATTCGTCTTCTAAGCCCGGGGAAATGGCAGAACCGGTCCTCATCGAAGTTTGCGTCGATTCAGTCGAGTCCGCATTAGCATCTGAGCGGGGCGGCGCCCAACGACTTGAACTCTGCAGTGATTTGCTGGAAGGAGGCGTCACTCCTAGCTTGGGCCTGCTTCGGGTCGTTCGTCTGAACACTTCCATTCCTGTGCATGTCATCATTCGCCCTCGACCCGGCGATTTCTGCTATTCAGACACCGAGTTTGAGGTCATGCGGCGTGATATCGAGCTTGCCAAGAACGAGGGAGCCGACGGTGTGGTTCTCGGCATCCTGTCGCCAGAAGGCAATGTGGATGTCGCAAGGACTCGGCAACTTGTCCAGTTAGCTCGGCCTTTGTCTGTCACGTTTCACCGGGCCTTCGATATGTCTGAAGACTTGTTCCGCGCTCTCGAAGATGTGTGTGCCACCGGTGCTGATCGGCTCCTAACCTCGGGCGGGGAGCAGGAGTGCCTGCAAGGCATCGATGCGATTGCGCGGCTCGTCAAGCAAGCTCGTGGACGAATATCCATCATGGCTGGTGGCAGTATTAGATCTCACAATGCGGCTACGATTGTCCAGCGAACTGGCGTGAGAGAAATCCATGTTGGCCTGGGCTCGCCGGTGAAGACGGCAGTGCTGGGTCGGAATCCTCGGTTGACCGTATCGAAGACCCAGGGACTCGAATACGAGCGCACGCGCGTTCTGGAAGAGAATGTGCGACAGCTGCATCGAGCCGTTTCGTCCGGCGTAAAAACGACGCCGGACTGATTTTCGCGCACAGCAATCTCCACCAGGTGTCATACATCACTCACCAATTACGGTAATCATGATGGTCCGCTGACGTCCGCGAACATCGCATTCGAGATGAAAGATCTGCTGCCAGGCCCCCAGAACAAGCTTACCCGCTGCGAAGGGGACGCTCAGGGAAGGTCCTAGCAGAGTTGCCTGCAGGTGAGAGTGGCCGTTGCCGTCGTGCCAGGCTTGTTCATGGCCGTAGCCGCGGCTCGGAGGAATCAGCTTATCCAAAATGGCCGGCATATCGCCCTGGAGTCCGGGCTCGAATTCGATTGTTCCAATGGCAGCGGTGCTGCCCACGTTGAATGCATTGACGATTCCGGTTTGCATACCGGAGGAACGCACGACAGCCGCAACCTGGTCCGTAATGTCGTGCATGTCTCCGTGCCCTTTTGTATTGATGACAATCGATTGTTGATAACTCATGCGCGGGGCCTTTCTTTGAGTATCGACGGTTTCTCGATGTTGATCTTAAATGTCCGAACACGCGCTCTGAAACCCTCGGACATTTCTTAAAAAAACGACTAGAATTTCCGGGACAGTCGACGGGTGTGAGCGATCGCACGTACTTTCCGTTCTGAGAGGTTGTCATGGACGCATCGTCAACAGAAAAGATCTTTGCCGCACTGGAAACTTTTCGGATCGAATTGCCCTCCTGGGGTTTCGCGAATACAGGCACACGTTTTGGAAAATTCACCCAACTCGCTGCGGCGACTACGACGGAAGAAAAATTCAGCGATGCTGGACAGGTGCACCTTCTGACCGGAGTCTGTCCGACGATCGCGTTGCACGTATTGTGGGACTGTCCGGAAGGCGTGCAGAGCGCGGATGAGATTCGGCGCTTTGCGAATCGGTATGGTGTAGTGCCCGGATCGATAAATCCGAATCTCTTCCAAGACCAGGAATACAAGTACGGATCATTTGGGAATCCCGACGAATCCGTTCGCCGCCGATCCATGGCGCACACGAAAGACAGCATTGAGATCGCAAAGCGTCTCAACAGCAGAGATATTTCTTTCTGGTTCGCAGATGGGTCAAATTACCCGGGTACCGCCAATATTCGGCAACGCAAGCAGTGGTTTACGGAATTGTTGAAAGAAGCGCATCGCGAATTGTCCCCAGGCCAGCGAATGCTTGTGGAATACAAGCCCTTCGAGCCGGCTTTTTATCACACCGACATTGCAGATTGGGGCATGGCACTGTTGCTCTCGCGGGCGGCAGGGCCGCAAGCCAAGGTCCTGGTAGATACGGGCCACCATTACGCCGCGCAAAATATCGAGCAGATCGTAGCCTGGCTCCTTTCGGAAAACATGCTTGGCGGCTTCCATTTCAATGATCGGCGCTACGCTGATGATGATTTGACTTTAGGGTCGATCGATCCTTATCAGGTATTCCGAATTTTCCACGAGATTCGCTTCTTCGAATGGGAGACCGGACAACGCGCTGATATTGCCTACATGGTCGATCAGAGCCACAACCTAAAGGGCAAAATCGAGGCAATGATTCAGACGGTAACAACGGCGCAGCAACTTTTTGCGAAAGCTGCATTGGTAGACCACCAGAAACTTCAGGTTGCCCAAAAGAGCTGCAACCTGGTCGATGCCGAGTCGCTCATGCAAAATGCCTTTGCAACAGATGTACGCCCCCCGATCCAGGAGTGGCGTGAATCCAAAGGCCTGCCGAAGGACCCTATGGAAGCATTCCGACAGAGCGGGTATCTGGAGCGCATCACGAAAGAGCGGGCAGCGAAGAACGCCCACAACATCTCTTCCTATGCCTAACCAGCCCCACTCCAAAGCGTATCTTGCCTTCGATTTTGGAGCGGAGAGTGGCCGCGCAGTTCTAGCTCGTCTGGAAGGCGGAATTCTCAGCACGGAGGAACTCCATCGATTTCCGAATGAGCCAGTGGAGTACGGAGAGTCGCTGCACTGGGATGTTCCCCGTCTGTGGTTGGAAGTACGCAAGGCTTTGGCCTGCGTGAACGAACGGCACCTCTCAGGCATCGGCGTAGACGCATGGGGTGTTGATTACGCGCTGCTCGGCGGGCGCGGCGAGTTGCTGCAAAATCCTTATCACTATCGGGATGTTCGAACGCGCGGGATGATGGAGGAAGTGTTCAGCAAAGTTCCCCAAGAAGAGATCTATGCGGCCACCGGCATTCAATTCATGCCGATTAACACGCTTTATCAGTTGTATGCCGCCCAGCGCGATACGCCTTCGATCGTTGCAGCGGCAAAACAACTGGTTACAATTCCGGACCTCTTTAATTATTGGCTGACGGGAAGGGCGGTTTGCGAATTCACCAACGCAACCACGACGCAGTTGGTGGATCCTGTCCAGCGCACGTGGGCCACAGAACTCATGCAAAAGCTCGGGTTCCGTCCCGACCTTCCGGCGCCGATTGTTGAGCCTGGCACCGTCATCGGGAAGCTACGTCGGTCGATCGCCCAAGATTCCTCACTAGCGAATATTCCGGTGATTGCCCCGGCTTGCCACGATACAGGCTCGGCTGTCGCCGCGATCACCGCTCGTGATGGGACGGCTTTCATTAGTTCCGGGACTTGGTCCCTTGTGGGCACCGAACTCGATGCGCCAATTGCGACCCCGCAAGCCTTGAAGGCGAACTTCACCAATGAAGGAGGCGTCAATGGCACGACGCGCTTCCTAAAAAACGTCATGGGCCTTTGGATGCTACAGGGTTGCCGGAATTGCTGGAGCGCGCGGGGCCAGGCATTCGAATATAAAGAACTTGTGGAACTAGCCAGCCGTGAGTCAGGATTTCTTCACCTGATCGATCCCGATGACGAGTCTTTCTTGCGCTCCAGCGACATGCCCGGCGCCATCGACAGCTTCTGCGACAGGACGCATCAGCCCGCCCCCAAGACTCCAGCGGCCTATGTACGTTGTGTGCTGGAAAGTTTGGCCCTCAAGTACAGGCTTGTCGTTCGTAATCTCGAGCAGTTGTGCGGGAAGCGGATCCAACAGATTCGAGTTATCGGCGGTGGTTCGAAAAATCGATTGCTGAATCAATTCACGGCCGATGCAACCGGAAGAAGGGTGCTGGCCGGACCGGTCGAGGCGACAGCCCTGGGAAATGTTGCAATTCAAATTCTGGCAACCGGAGAAGCGTCCTCGCTCGAAGAAGTGCGAGCGATCGTGGATCGCTCATTCGCGACTGAGATTTTCGAGCCGGTTGATACTGATAAATGGGAACAAGCGGGCGAACGCTTCGAACAGTATTGCGGGATGATTTATGCCTGAGATCAAGCAAACAACTTACCTGAAAGATTTGTGGGACGAGCGGCAATCCGAGCAACTGGCGGGCGATTCACTGGCACTACTGCGCTATCGCTCAAACCTGCTTGGTGCCGATCTGCGGATTACTAACTTCGGTGGGGGAAACACAAGCTCGAAGATGGAACTGCCCGATCCATTCAGCGGCCGGCCGGTTCGCGTGCTGGCGGTAAAGGGAAGCGGCGGCGACCTGGGATCGATTAAGGAATCAGGATTCGCCCTGCTGTATCTCGATCGCCTCGAGCAGTTGAAGGCACTGTACCGTGGAGAGAACTGCGAAGACGAGATGGTTCGGTTCTATCCACTCTCCGCATTCGGCGAGAACCGAGTCGCGGCTTCGATTGATACTCCCCTGCATGCCTTTCTTCCCTTTTTGCATGTAGATCATCTGCACCCGGATTGGGCCATTGCGTTAGCGGCCAGCGCGAACGGCAAGCAGAAGTTGGAGCAATTCAATAAAGAGTTTGATCGGAAGATCGTATGGGTCCCATGGCAGCGTCCCGGGTTTGAACTGGCGCTACTTATCGAACGAGCGGTGAAAGATAATCCCGGCACCGATGGATTGATTCTCGGTGGTCACGGTCTCTTCACCTGGGGCATGACACAGCGCGAATGCTACTTAAATAGCATCCACACTATCGACCAGATGGGCGAATTCATCCAGCAGCATCGCGCGCGAAGAGGCATCTTGTTCGGTGGAGTCGATGTTGCACCTGTTCACGATCGAAAGAAGATAGCCACACAGATTCTGCCGGCGCTGAGAGGAGCGGTATCTTCGAACCGCCGTGTGATCGCTCATTTTGCAGATGACGAGGACTCGCTGGCCTTCGCGGGATCAAGTTGCGCGAGAGAACTGAGTTCTCTGGGAACCAGCTGCCCCGATCATTTTCTTCGAACGCGAGTTTGCCCCTGGTTCATCGATTGGGCTGCGGCAAAGGAAGACGTTCAGACCTTGAAGCGGAGGATTCAAAGTGAAGTCGCGAATTATCGTGAGTCCTACAGAAAGTACTATGAAGAATGGGCGACGGCTGACTCGCCGAAGCTTCGCGATTCCAACCCGTCGGTGGTCGTGATTCCCGGATTAGGCATCGTCGGCTTTGGGAAGAATAAGAAAGAAGCGAGAATAACAACAGAGTTCTTCATCAACGCCATCCACGTGATGGCAGGAGCGAACGCCTTGGAAGATGGCGAGCCCTCTCATCGTCTTCCACAAGCGCGAAGGGCGGAGCAGTCGTCGCAATTCACGCAATTCCATAACTATGTCGCGCTTCCGCGCTCCGAGGCATTCCGGATCGAATACTGGGCTCTGGAAGAAGCGAAACTGCAGCGCATGCCCGCCGAGGCTGAATTCAGCCGTAAGATCGCACTGGTCATCGGCGGAGCGAATGGACTCGGGCGCGAAGTTGCCCTTGTGCTAGGTAGAAAGGGTGCCCATGTGGTGGTAGCTGACTTCGATCAACCGGGGGCAGCCAAGGTTGCGGAGGAAATCGGAGCCGCCAGTTCACCAGAATTCGTCGCAACCACTGCCGTCGATCTGAGCTCTTCCATCTCTCTGGGCGATGCAGTGAGTTTCACAGTCTCGAAATTCGGCGGAATCGATATCGTCATTAACACCGCCGCGATCTATCCCGTTCCCGGCGCCGATGGGGAGCTATCTGAGGAGCAATGGGACAAAACATTCCGGGTCAACGTGATCGGAAACTACCTGCTGGCGCGTCAAGCCGAATGGGTATTCCAAGATCAAAACTTGTCTGGCTCTGTGGTTCTCACGAGCTCCGCCAACGCGGTGGTACCCAAAAAAGGCAGCGAGGCCTACGACACCAGCAAGGCGGCTCTTAGCCATGTCATCCGCGAGCTCGCCATCAAGCTGGGGCCGTATGTGCGTGTGAACGGAATTGCACCGGCTACGGTCGTTGCGGGATCGACGATGTTCCCGCGCGACCGGGTGATGCAATCGTTACAGAAGTACGGCATTGCATTTTCAGAGGCGGAAAGCACCGAAGAACTACGCGGTAAGCTGGCGGACTTTTACGCCCAGCGTACTGTGACCAAGCGTCCGATTCTGCCGCAAGATTGCGCCAACGCGATCGTCTGGCTGGCTGGCGAGCTGAGCAGCAAGACTACTGGGCACGTTATTCCCGTGGACGGCGGATTGCCGGAAGCGTACCTGCGCTGATCTCACGATCTGGGATTCGCAGGACTCGGCGCGCTAGACTAGTAGGCCGTAAGAATTGAATACAGCAAATTCCAGAGCTGCAGATTCTTTACCGAGGGCTACTGCCATTTCATCTGTCAATTCATCCCGGGTAGTAAATATTGAAGATCTTCGCCGAATTGCGCAGCGCCGCGTTCCAAAGGCTGTCTTTGATTATCTCGACGGCGGCGCAGAATCCGAACTCACGCTGGCCGAAAACTGCCGGGCGTTTCGCGACGTGACCTTCCGCCCACTCGGAGCCGTCGCCCTTCCGCACGTTGATCTCGGCACTACCGTTCTAGGACACGACTTGTCCCTGCCGTTCATGCTTGCACCAGTCGGTTACAGCCGACTGATGCATCCGGAAGGAGAAGTGGCAGCATCCGGAGCTGCGGGCGAAGCGGGTACTGGATATATTCTCTCCACAATCTCTGCCCACAGACTCGAAGATGTTAAGGCCGCGAGCAAAGGCCCATGCTGGTATCAGTTGTATCTGATGGGCGGACGGGCAGCCGCCGAAGGGGCTCTCGATCGCGCACGAAGAGCCGGATTTTCCGCGCTGGTGATCACAGTCGACACGGCGGTCGCGGGATTGCGAGAACGCGACCCACGCAACGGCATGAAGGAGTTGCTCGGAGGATCTCCGTTTTCGAAGATTCCATTTTTGCCGAACATTCTTGCTCATCCCGGATGGCTGATTGCATTTCTTCTCGACGGAGGAGTTCCGAAGTTAGAAAACATTGTTGTTCCGGGAAAAGGGCCGATGGAACTGCTCGATGTGGGTGCGGCGCTGGCAGAGTCAACAGTGACTTGGGCTGACCTGAAGTGGATTCGCGAATACTGGTCGGGGCCGATCGTCGTGAAAGGAATCCTGATCGGCGATGACGCGCGCCGCGCAATGGACGAGGGAGCGGCTGCTGTCGTCGTATCGAACCACGGAGGGCGGCAACTGGACTCCGTTTCATCCACCCTACGAGCTTTGCCTGAGATCGTTGCCGCGGTGAACGGCAGGATTGAAGTGCTGATGGATGGTGGTATCCGTCGCGGCAGCGACATCGTCAAGGCGATCTGCCTTGGAGCCCGAGCCGTGCTGGTCGGACGTGGTTATGCCTACGGACTCGCTGCCGGGGGAAGGCCAGGAGTTAGGAAGGCACTCGGAATACTGAAAGCCGATGTCGAGCGCACGCTTCGCCTGCTTGGTTGTCCGGCGATCAGGGAATTGAATCGCTCTTACGTGGAAGTTCCACACGCGTGGGAATGCCGGACCCCGAAGACAATGAATCCGTGAAAAAGATGGGGCAAAATTGGAGGCGCGGGTCGGAATCGAACCGACGCATAAAGGTTTTGCAGACCTCTCCCTTACCACTTGGGTACCGCGCCCCTGCTCATCCGATATGCGTCCGGAGCACGAGCAAGCTGCAAACTGAAGATTCTGGAGCGGGAGACGGGATTTGAACCCGCGACTTCGACCTTGGCAAGGTCGCACTCTACCGCTGAGTTACTCCCGCTCGACCTGAAAATTATACCGCATCCGCCCTGGATGCAGCTGTTTCGTGGACTGGGGGGATTACCTACGTTTGAGCGCCTTAGGCCAATTCCACTTCGATCTTCTTCGCGTCGCCATCGAGCTTGCTGATGCGGAAGCTCCGCACCTGACCGGCCCGCGGAGGTTCGGCTTTCGCGGGCGCCCCAGTTCCCGTTTTCCAGCGGGCCTGCAACATTGAGCTTAGGGAAGACAAGTCCGCTTTCTGCGGTTTTATAGCCTCAGCCGTCTTGGTGGATACCTTGCCCATCTTGCACAAGGCGTGAATACCCTCGCCCAATTCGACACGCGCTTTTTCGCCGCTCTCATCAATGAAACGGCCAGTTACGACATCGCCCTCCTTGTGTTCGGCGAGGTATTCGTCGAGTCCGGTGGGAACAAGCTGCTTCAGGCTGAGCCGCATCTGTCGTTTTTCCGGATCAAGCCCTATGACCTGAGCCCGGACCACCTGTCCGACACGCAGCAAGTCTGCCGGCTGATTGATTCGTTTCTCGGCGCTGATCTCGCTGACGTGGACCATACCTTCCACGCCTTCCGACAGCTGCACGAATGCGCCGAATTTCATAAGACTGGTAACCGGACCTTCGGCAACAGAGCCTACTGGGAAGCGTTGTGGAACCTCGACCCACGGATCTCCCAATGCCTGCTTGAGTCCGAGTGATATGCGGCGTTCGGGAGCATTCACGCCCAGTACCACGACCTCGACCGTCTCGCCGGGTTTGACTACGTCGCTCGCCTTGCGAACTTTGCTCTTGGCCCACGACATCTCGGAAAGGTGAATCAACCCTTCAATTCCCGGCTCAAGTTCCACAAAAGCTCCAAACTCCATGAGTCGCGTGATGGTTCCGCGGACCCTGTCGCCAGCTTTGTATTTCTGAGCGACAGCATCCCAGGGATGCGGCTGGAGTTGCTTGAGTCCGACGGAAATCCGTTTCTTTCCCGCTTCGTCCGCAAGCTTCAGCACCTTGACTTCGACCTGTTGTCCAACCGACAGGACATCGGATGGCTTGTTGACGCGCCCCCAGGAGATATCGCCTACATGCAAGAGAGCGTCGACTCCACCCAGATCGACGAATGCACCGTAGTCGGCGAGGCTGCGTATCGTGCCAGCCACCGTTGTTCCTTCTTTGATTTCGCCGTAAATCTTTTCTCTGGCGGCGCGCTCTTCCTCTTCGGCTACGGCGCGGCGATCGACCACCACATCTTCGTCCGCGACATCAAGTTTGATGATGCGGCAACGAATCTCCTGGCCGACGAGATTCTCCATTTCCGATGCCTCGCGCACTCCGCTGCGGGAAGCAGGCATGAAAGCGCGCACGCCGACATCGACGCTGAATCCACCTTTCACGACGGCGGTAACTGTCCCCAAGATCGATGATTTGTCGGCAAAGGCTTTTTCCAGCGCGGACCAATCCATGGGGCGCTCTACCTTGAAGCGCGACAACTCATAGTAGCCGTCAAGATCGCGGCCCTTCACCGTGACCAGGGCTTTGTCGCCGGGCTTGAGAGTCTCGCCTTGAAGCGCCGAGAGCGGGAGGATGCCCTCCGATTTAAATCCGATGTCGAAGAACACAGCCTCTGCCGTTACCGAGATAACGGTTCCTTCCAGTTGCCGCGCGTCTTCAGTTTTATGGGAATGGCTCTTCTGAAATTGAGAGAGAATCTCACCAAAGGATTCACTGGCTTCGGTTTGAGGTTTGGGATTGTCGGCGTCAGTCGTTAGTGGATCAGCCATGAACGGTTACAGCCCTCTATAAGATCGGAATCTCTAGAATAGCATCGTCTAGTGATGCGTCCACTGCGGATCCTGCTCGGGATTGACGATCTGTCCATCGCGCATGTGGATGATGCGGTCGCCATAGCTGGCGGCTTCAGGATTATGGGTGATCATCATGACGGTTTGTCCGAGTTCCTGGTTCGACAGCCGTAACATGCCGAGAACGACGTCAGAATTCTTGGAGTCGAGGTTTCCGGTAGGTTCGTCGGCCAGAACCACAGTTGGTTTGTTGATGAGTGCGCGAGCCAATGCGACACGCTGCTGCTCTCCGCCTGACAATTCCGAGGGACGATGTTTGAGGCGCTTGGTCAGACCGAGCAAGTCGGTGATGCGGTCGAAGTGTGCCGGGTCTGGCTTGCCGTTGCCCGATATCTCCTTGGCCATCAGGATGTTTGAACGCGCATCCAGGGTGGGCAGAAGATTGAACTTCTGAAAGACAAATCCTATCTTGCGTTTCCGCATGCGGGTGCGCTCGGCGTCCGAAAGCGTTGCCAGGTCATCGCCGTCGAGAATGACGCTGCCGCCATCCGGGTGAGTCAGTCCTCCGAGCAGATAGAAAAGAGTGGATTTCCCGCTGCCGGAGGGGCCGACAACGCTGACGAATTCTCCCTTTTGAACCGCGAAAGAGATGCCGCGCAAAGCCTCCACCTCGATTTTGCCGATGTGGTACGTCTTGCGCAGATTTTTCGCTTCAATGAAAGGTTCGGGCATGCTGAAGAAATCTTACACGAACAAGGTGACGTCGGAGGGCACCTTGACTTGGCGAGTTGCACGTCGGGGTCGGGAATCGAACGAGCTTTAGTTCAGGCGACACCCACTTCGCCCGAAAGAACCGGTGGACGTTGTTGCATTCGTTTGGGACCACGCTTGCGAATCAGCAGCAGCCGTACGCGCTCGAGGAGATCGGCCGGGGAATACATTCCTTTTGTGAGGAAGACGTCAGCTTTCGAGTCGTGATCGTAGATGCGCACTTTGCTGGAGATGAGGATCGCCGGAATATGCGGCGAAACATTCTTGATCTTCGCAATGAGTTGCGGGCCGTCGAGTCCGGGCATGGCCATATCGGCAATGACAAGATCGACTCCGCCTTGCTTGAACCGCTCCAGCGCCTCTTCTCCCCGTGAATAGCTGGCCACCCGGTAGCCGCGAGTCTCCAGCATAATTTTCCGGTGAGATAGCGACTGCTCGTTGTCGTCAACACACAAGATGGTGCGCTTTGGTTTCATCAGCCTTCCGCAACCCACTGGCGCCGCGCCCGCGATGAGCGAAACCAATGGAGGCTTTTCTCAATATGAAGAATGTACAGAGCGAAATGGATCGTAAAAGGAAAACGTGCAGCTGTAAAGTGACGCCGATGCTAATGGAACTTCCTGGCCATTGAATTTTTCTGGTTGCATTTGCGCGCAGTATTTTTGGGTGCTTGCGCTATTCGGGCGCCAGAAAAATCTCTCCGCGAATTACTTCAATCGCGTTGCCTCCGACACGCACGTTAACTATCCGGTTATCGTTGTGCGAAGCGCGGACGCAAATCCGGCTCGGACACTTCATCTCAATCCCTTCTTCGATCACGACGCGTTCGTCTGATTCTGCCACTCCGCTCGCCACCATCCAGGCCGATGCACAGCCTGCCGCGGGATCCTTGCCGTTTGTAGAAAAGTTTTCTTGCGTGCAAACGCGCCTTCGGGCGACAGTTTCGCGGCTCACAGAATAAAAAAACTTCCTGCCTATTTTCTCAAGATATTCGTATTTGTCCTGGGAAAGGGAATGCGCTGCACGCGATGGCTAAACTCTCTCAGCGGATGCAGAAAATGACTCGCTTCGCCGTTCGCGCCAAGGCCGCAGTGTTTGACACTGGCATCTATGGCGCCTATCCTAAATCAATACATGTCTCACCTATTCGAGGTTATCGGGCTCTGTTGTTGTCGCTCGATGCCGACGTGTGGGTAGGGACAACATCGAAATTCTTCCCACCCACCCGGCAAAGCGGGTGGGTTTTACTTTCATCCGCTTTCATGACGGGGAGTCGGTCGGGCCGATTTCGTAATTTGTTATCGATAAGAATCTACCAAGGAGAACCTATGACTACCGCGACCGCTAATGAGACTCAAAGTATTCCCAGAATCAACGATGTTGCTCCTGACTTCACGGCAGAGACGACTCAGGGAACGATTCACTTCCATAACTGGATTGGCGACGGATGGGCCGTGCTCTTCTCGCATCCGAAAGATTTCACCCCCGTCTGCACGACCGAACTCGGATACATGGCAAAGCTGCAACCCGAGTTTGCCAAGCGCAATGTGAAAATCCTCGGCTTGAGTGTCGATCCCGTATCCAGCCACGAGAAATGGGAGAAGGACATTGAGGAGACGCAGGGCGCGAAGGTGAACTACCCGATGATCGGCGACCCTCAGCTAAAGGTCGCGAAGTTGTACGGGATGCTTCCCGGAGACGCCGGAGAGAGCTGTGAAGGCCGCACCGCGAACGACAACGCCACCGTGCGGACCGTTTTTGTCATCGGGCCAGACAAAAAGATCAAGTTGCAACTGAGCTATCCCATGAGCACTGGCCGCAACTTCGACGAGATCTTGCGCGTAATTGATTCCATCCAGCTGACGGCGAAGCACAAAGTTTCAACGCCAGTGAACTGGAAGCCGGGAGACGATGTCATCATTGGGGGCGCCGTTTCGAACGAAGAAGCTGCGCAGAAGTTCCCGGGATTCAAAACCATCAAGCCGTATCTGCGGACGACCAAGCAGCCGAAGTAATCAGCCACTGTATGCAGGTGGGAAAATGGGCGCGGGACGTTGCCCGCGCCCTATTTGTCTGTCGATTAGAATGACGTGAAGCGGAAGCGCATGCGGTCCGGTGATCGTCCCGGTCTTCAAAACCGGCGGATGGCAGGCAATCCTGTCATCGGTGGGTTCGACCCCCACTCGCTTCCGCCAATATATGAACTGGACAGGGCCGCTCCTGCCCATCGATTCTTGGAGCCGCCTACCTCGGCTCGCTAATCTGCAGCCATTCCTTGCGCTTGTGGCTGCATTTCTGACGGGGAGATTTCTCGGTTGATCTTTTCCCCTCGTAGCTGCGCTTCCAGCGCCGCCAGTTGCGCTTCAATATCCTGCACAGCCTTCCGCTTGCGGATTACTTCTTCTCGGTAGCGCCGCAGGAAATAGTCGATAGTCTCGACGCGGATCCTGATCGAACCTGACGGCTTGTTCTCGTCGAGATCTTTAAAGCAGAAATACGGTGTGCCCGACTGCTCGATAATGCCTTCGATGACGCCGTAGATCGGAGCATCATGCCCGCACTTGAAGCTGGAAATCTCGAGCGCAACGAGATTCGGGTGCCGGGCCGTAAATTTCGCCGCCCAGACCTTGTGATTTGTACTGCAGGAATAGGAGTTCTTCCAAGCATCGCTGATATCCAGCGGACTGCTGATCAACCCGTCGCGCACCTCATCACCAAAAAGCCGTTCCAGTAAATCTTCGTCGATCGGCAGGGTGTTCTGCGAGAAGATCGGATATCCCAACTTCTGGAACTCATCCAGAATTTCATGATTCAGGCCCGGATCATGATGATAGGGCCGACCAAGCATCACGATGCCGATGCGATCTTCGCGCTCAAGCTGATCGAGCACCTGTCGGGCGCGGCGGCGGAGGTTGCTTTCATAATCCTTCAGAGCAGAGAATCCTGACTCGACGGCCCGATCGTTCTCTTCCTGTGACAGGCCGAGAATCGGTTGCCATGCTTGCAGCATCTGGTGCGCGAACAATTTTTTGTCCGAGAAATTGAGCACCGGATCGACATACTTCACATTGTGATCGGCGAAGACGTCGTTTTCCTTCGTGAAGGCCGCTTTGACTGTTTCTGGAGTAGCTGTGACTGTCGGGCACGCATTCGCCGCAACAATCTTCACCAATGGCGAATGCAGCACGTCGTACATCGGGAAAAAGATGGCATTGAGCGGCTTCTTGCAGTGTTTTTCCTGAATCAGGTTGTAAACGTGCGAAATGCCAATCTTGGCTGGGAAGCACGGATCGATCGCACCGCGACTCGCGCCCGCCCGATACAGTTCGGAACTGGTGTAATCGGAATAAATGATGTTTTCCGGCTGTACTTCGAGGCTCTCGAAATAGGCATTGAATAACGGCGCGTACGTATAGATGTTCAACACGCGTGGGATGCCGATTCGCAGCTTGCCGCGGTTCTCCATCAGTGCTCGACGTTCCTTGCCACCTTTTTTCCACCCTGCCCATCCCTTGCTCGGCAATTGATCGGCAACACTCTTGGCATTGGTTGGCCGGAAGACTTCCTTCGAGGCGTAGTCGACGAAATTCGGGTGCTGCGCGCGAATCGAATCGAGGCCCGCTTTGATGTCTTTCATATCGTTGACATCTTCCACAGTGCCCTTCTCGCACGTCGCGATGATCAGGCGCTGTTCACCATGCATGAGCGGAACCTTGGTGACTTTCTTGATGGGCACGAAGCTCATGTCATCCTTGGGCACAGTACGAATGTCGATGAAAGTACGCAGACAGTCGTTCTTGCAAAAATGACAACGTGTGTCTTCGTTGCGTGTGGTGCGGTATTCGATCTTTCGTACCGCATCAAGCCCGACGAAAGTTGTCTGTTGGCCGTTTCTCCACAAACGCAGCGCTTCTTGCGCGGCACCGATCGCGCCGGATTCTCCGCAGTGTTCGTGCACGATGATTTCGGGCTGCTTTCCCGTCGAGCGGAAGCTGTTGCGGATGAAGTCGACCTCTGCCTTGACCACTGCAAGGTTGTTTTGAGTTCCGCCCTGCAAAACGAAGCGAGAGCCCAGGGCCGCCAGATTGGGAATGCTGGCTACATATAGGAACACGTTCTTTGGAAGGACTGCCGCAAGGCCTGCGAGAATCTCTTCAGCTCTCCATCCCTGGCGCTGGAAGTTCACGATATCGGACTGCATGAACACAGCGCAGCCATATCCAAATACGGGCATGGCCTGCGCGGAGAACGCGAGATCCGCGTATTGATTGACGCTGAGCCCGAAGCCCTCCGCCGTCGATTGCAGGAAATATCCATTTCCAGCTGAACACTGCGTATTCAGCTTGAAATCCTTTACGCGGCCGTTGTGCAGGATGATGATTTTGATGTCCTGTCCGCCGACGTCGACGATGACGTGCGGATCATCGTAGAACTTCAGAGCTGATTCCGTGTGGGCGACCGTTTCGACGAGCGCTACGTCCGCTTTAAGAACATCTTTCAAAATGTCTTTGGCATAACCGGTCGTGGCAACACCCAGAACTTCGAGCTTGGCATTTTGTTTCTCGACCTGATCACGCAGGTTCTCGAACATCTCAATCGTGTCCTGAATCGGATTCCCGTTCGAGAGTTGGTACGACTTGCAGAGAATGGCCCCTTCTTCGTCCAGCAGTACCGCCTTAGTAGACGTGGATCCGCCGTCAATCCCTATGAATCCCGCAACTGTCGTGCCGCTCTGGAATAAGGCTGGGGTGAATTTCTTGGGCTTGTAGGCTTCTTTGAAGACACCGAGTTCGTTAGGAGTCTCGACCAGGCCTTTGCCCCCTGATTTTGCTTTTTCCTCTTGCCGTCCGAACTCGATGTAGTGCACGAGCCTGTCGTATCCGGCATAGCAGCCGACGCAATCGTCTTCGCTGCGGCCAAACTCGATGGCACCGAGCGCGGCAAAATACTGCGCGTTTTGTGGAACCTTGATCAGATCTTCGGGCTTTGCGCCATCGGGAACCTGAACTTTGCGCTCCTGCCACATCCGCGGGATATTCGCCTGCCAGGCTTCGCGCATGCCGCGGATAAAGCTGTTCGGGCCGCCGAGCAGCAGCACGTGTGGACGCAAGGTGTTTCCGCGTGTGAGTACGCTCAAATTCTGCAGAACGATGGCCTCAAACAGTGATGCCATCAGTTCGTCCGGCGGCGTGCCCACTTTTTGCAGGCTGTTGATGTCGGTTTCCGCGAAAACGCCGCACTTTCCGGCTACCTTGTGCAGTTTGATCGCGTGATATTTTTGCTGCGCGAGCAGGTCGGTGGGAATCTTGAGCTTTGCGTTGATCTTATCAATGACGGCGCCCGTCCCACCGGCGCACTTGTCATTCATAGATGGAATCTTCTTCTTACGGCCGGTCTCATCGTCGTCTTTGAAGACAATAATCTTCGCGTCTTGTCCGCCGAGTTCAATCACCGAGTACACCTCGGGATGCAACTTCTCCACTGCGAGAGATACGGCCGTCACCTCCTGAACGAATTTCGCTCCGACCTGGTCCGCGATGGCAGTACCGCCTGATCCCGTGAGGAATATCCGTGTATTGTGGCGATTGATGCCCGCTTCCGCTTCCATCCGCTTCAGAAACTCAAGGGTCTTCTCCGGCTGCTTGGTTTCGTGGCGCTGGTAGTCCTGCCACAGCACCTTGTCAGTCGCGGCATCGACGACCACTGCTTTGACAGTAGTCGAGCCCACGTCGAGACCAACGAGAAATTTCCCCGCATGATCGTGACCGTGATGTACATGCCGCATGTGCTGGATTGATGGTGGCGGCACCTCGAGAGGAGCAATCTGGATGAGTTGTGGAGCCTTGTGATCGTGCATCATTCCTCACTACGATGAGAAAGCAAGAATCAGACCGCTGAATCCGGCAAACAGCGGAAGTGCATCCGTGCAGCCAGTCTCGGCGGAAACAGGATTAATCGCCCGACATTGCGGGAGCAGCTTCCACCCGCGCCCGCGAACGCTTCCAGAACCGGGTGTCTTTATCGATGCGCTCGCTGACGTGCAATATGAACTGAGCAGCCGTGCCCGCCACGCCTTCTCGATGAGGTGCGTGATAGAACGGCCGTTTCAGTTCCGGATGCTCGTCAATGTACTCGCGGATCTGGGCCATGCTTTTGCCAGTGGATTTCAGGCACTCTTCAAATTCGGTTTTGGCTTTCACTTTCGCTTCACCGAGCGCCATTTGTACTCGGCTGTGCGCGTTGACCTCGCCCTCGCCCGAAGTCTCGATCGGCAGGAAAATCATGTCCTTAAATTTGTTGATCACCGCCGACTGCACGCCGTCGGATTGTGACGACGGCATACATCCGAACGGTTTCAGCGCGAGCACCATATGGCAAAGCTTGTGGACGGTGTAGTAGACGTTCTTGCCCACCTCGAGATGGCCCTCGCCGCCGCGCGCAAACTGGTTGTAGAAGGGGTGCGCTAAGTCTGCCAGTTCGGTTTGGGGTGCCAGATGGTGCGTGATGCCGCCCATCTTTCTCGCGGTCCGGTGATAGAAGAACCTCCACATCCCCTCGCCAGCGCCAATGCCCCACAGCTTCTTGCGGAGCCCGATGTAGTTGGCGAATTGCTTCTTAATCTCGTACCACTCCGGGTTGCGGTGCAGACGATTCACCGGCCATTTCGCGATGGCGTGCGCCTTGGCCTGATACATCAAATAGGCAACCCAGGTGGCGATCGGTTCGACGAGTACTTGGGCGCCTTCGCGCTCCAGGAACTCGAACATGTGAAAGTTACCATCGCCTTCGGTGATCTGCGCCCAGAACTCGCCGGTGATCTTCACCAGCGGCTTGACACGCGTGCGATCCACCTCGATGGAATCCATCTTGGCGCGCGCATTTGCCAGTGCATTCAGATAATCTTTGCCCCACATGTGCTCGTGCCATTTCCCGAACACATTGAGCGTATTGCGGAGAATCTTATTGCTCTTGACTTTCGGTTTCAGCCAGTTGGGCCCGCTCTGTTCGATCTCGAAAGCCTTGCGATTTTTCAGGTCTTCGCATAATCCATCGACCATTTCACGGAACACACGGTCCGTCTCGCCTTTGTTCGCCTCATACGGACGGATTTGATAGATCAGATCGTTGATCACGTCGCCCAGGTGCATCGCATTGAGCATGCCGAACCCGAAATCAATCGAGAACTTCAGGCCTGGTTCTCCCGAAGCTGCCTTGATGCCATCGCTGTCTTTAAAGAGCAGAACGCGAAAGCCGTCGAACCCGGCGTTCTTCAGGGCAAAACGATACTCGGCCTCATACATGCCGAAGCGGCACGGTCCGCACGAGCCCGCCGTGAAGAAGACGTAATTGTTAAGAATTTGCTCCCGCGAGAGGCCTTCTTTTTCGAGGAACTGCAGATACTGCACCAGATTGCCCACGGTGAAGTACGTGGGATTACATTGGCCGTTGTTGCCGAATTCCTTGCCGGTCTGAAATGCAGGGACATCCGGCACTGGCAACTTCTCGCAACGATACCCACAGCCCTGAAATACTGCGCGGATCAGATCTTCATGCTTCCATGTGAATCCACCAAACAAGATTGTGGTGTGAGGCCGCTGTTCTGCCGTAAATGCCCGTTCGATCGGGCGATGAAAATGATCGGGCCGGTCGAGTCCGGCGATTTTGCGCAAGCGGGCGCGTTCAGTTTCTAGGCGCTGTTTGATCTCGGCTTCATTTTCGATTTGAACAAAATTTGTCGCCATGGAGTCCTCCGGCGTGGGCAGTGCGTGGGATGGCTGTGAAGTTGACGAGGGCAGAGAACGGATGTGCGGCGAACAAGAAAAGTAGCACCACTAATTTCAAATCCGCTGCTGGACTGCATCCGAACTCCAGTGAGTTGGTTCAGGGCCCAAGTCTTACGCGAGGGTCTCGCCGGGCGAAGACTTCAGTAGCTTCCGTTGAAGGTTAGGGAGGCGGTTGCCTCAGTTATTCTCCCCAAGCAGTGGTGACGGAGTGGCTCCGACAAGTTTCGTTTTAGCAGAAATAACCACCTCCCCGCAAGGCCGGAAATCCGATTCAGCCAATCAAAATCCCGAATTAAAAATAGCTAGTCTTAGTTAGACATTCCAGCTTCAGCTCGGTCTCCGTCGAAAAATGAAAGTCGTTGATTTTCTGCCGTGAGCGTGGCCGCAAATCATTTAGAATCTCAGCGATTCAGGATTGACACTGCGAGTAAGGAGTTAGCTTTTGTCAAGCAGTGATACTCGCATCGACTAATTTTCATGGCCTCGCTGAACATCAAAACAAAAACAGCCTGCCTTTGGGATCTCGTCAGCCTCGGAGAAGTCATGTTGCGGCTCGACCCAGGCGAGGAGCGCATCTCCACTGCCCGCCATTTTCGAGCTTGGGAGGGCGGCGGAGAATATAACGTTGCTCGCGGGCTTCGCCGCTGCTTCGGCCTCGAGACCGCGATCGTCACCGTACTCGCCGACAATCCGGTCGGACGCCTTGTTGAAGATCTCATGCTGCAGGGTGGTGTCTCGCAAAAGCACGTTCGATGGGTTCCCTATGACGGGATCGGTCGCACCGTCCGCAACGGCTTGAACTTCACCGAACGCGGCTTTGGGATTCGTGCTGCCGTGGGATGCTCCGACCGCGGCCATACTGCGGTGTCGCAGCTGAAGCCGGGAGAGACCGATTGGCAGCAGATCTTCGCCAAAGACGGGGCTCGCTGGTTTCACACTGGAGGAATTTTCTGTGCACTTTCCGAAACAACCCCGCTTGTTGCCGAAGAGGCCATGAAGGCTGCCAAGCAAAACGGGGCAATTATTTCCTACGACTTGAACTATCGGGCATCGCTCTGGAAATCGATTGGGGGCAAGGCGAAGGCACAGGAAGTGAATCGCCGCCTCGCGCCTTATATCGACGTGATGCTCGGCAATGAAGAAGATTTCACCGCTGCACTGGGCTTCACGGTTTCTGGCCTGGACGAACATCATTCCAATGTTGAGGCGACCGGCTTTAAGAACATGATCGAAGCCGTCGTTCGGGAATATCCGTCGATGGCGGTGATTGCCACGACGCTCCGCACCGCGAAAACTGCGACTAGAAACGATTGGGGAGCGCTCTGTTATCACGCTGGAAAATTCTACGAGGCACCGGTTCGGCAGGATCTCGAGATTCTCGACCGCGTCGGCGGTGGTGACTCGTTTGCGTCTGGATTGATCTACGGGTTTCTATCCGGTAAGGATCCGCAGTGGGCCGTCGAATGCGGAGCGGCACACGGGGCTTTGGCCATGACAACCCCCGGCGACACGACGATGGCCACGCTATCGGAAGTTCAGCAAGCCATGACATCGCGCACGGCGCGCATTGAACGTTAAGGAAAGCGAGGCATATGCCTGCTATTGAAGTAAGCATCGAAGAAGTGATTCGCAAAGTCGGCGAAATCGGTATCGTTCCGGTCGTGCGGGCCTCTAGCGTGGATGAAGCGAACCGCGCTGTAGAAGCGATCTGTGCCGGTGGGATTCCCGTTGTCGAAATTACGATGACAGTTCCGAATGCGGTCGCCGTCATCCGGGAACTCGCGCAACGCCGCGGGAACGACGTCCTTATCGGTGCGGGCACCGTCACAAGTGCGGATCAGGCGGAATCCTGTATTCGTGCCGGGGCTCAGTTCCTGGTGAGCCCGGGTCTGGCGGCCTCGGTACTGTCGGTAGCACGGGCCCACGACAAATTGGCCATTCCAGGCGCGCTCACTCCGACCGAGTTGATGAACGCTATCGACCATGGAGTCAAATTGGTAAAGATTTTCCCATGCGGAAATGTGGGCGGAGCCAAATACCTGAAATCCTTAAAGGCTCCGTTTCCGACTGCTTCTCTGATTCCCACCGGTGGAGTGAATGCAGCCAATGCGGCCGATTTCATCTCCGCTGGCGCTTTCGCTCTTGGTGTCGGCGCAGACTTGGTGGACGCCACTGCCTTGCGGGAAGGCAATCTCGAGAAGATTACGTCGGCGGCGCGTGAATTGGTGACCGCAGTTGCGACGGCGCGCGCGGCGCTGCGTAACAAAAAAGCTTCGTAGCTCGACCTACCGTTACTGGTTGACGCCGCTGGCCAGTACTCCTCCGTCCACGGGCAGGATCACACCGGTTACGAAACTCGCCGCATCCGACGCGAGGAATACCGCCGCTCCGACCAATTCCTCGAGTTCGCCGAACCGATCCATCGGGGTACGCATAATCACCTCACGACCGCGACCTGTGCCCACGAGAAGCTTTTCGCTTAAAGGAGTGCGGAAATATCCCGGAGCAATCGCGTTCACGCAGATGCCATATTTGGCCCATTCAATTGCCAGTGACTTGGTCAATGAGGCAAGACCTGATTTGCTGGCGCTATAAGCGGCAACTTCGAAGAGGCCCAGGAACGATCCCATCGAGGCAATGCTGATGATGCGTCCATACTTTCGCTCGATCATGTGCCGGCCGAAAACCTGGCAAGTACGCAGGGTCCCGGTCAAATTTGTGTCGAGAATCCGGTTCCAATCTTCTTCGAGGTAGTTAACGGTGGGCGCACGCTTTGTGATTCCGGCGGCATTTACAAGGATGTCCACTTTCCCAAATGTCCGGATGCACTCTTCGAGCAGTTTCTCTAGAGAAGATCGATTCGCTACATCGCAGGTCACCCGCAGCGTCCTCTTCCCGAGCGCTTCGATCTCATCGGCGAGCGAATTCACCAGATCAGCCCGTCGCGCGCTTGAGACTACGTCAGCGCCGCCTTCCGCCAAGCCAAGCGCAAGAACTCTGCCTATCCCCGAACTTCCGCCGACGACTACCGCTGTTTTCCCCGCCAAATCAAGCTTCTTGTACGCCATGTCACCTCGAGTCTTTTGAATGCTTGTGCTACCAGTTGAACATTGTTCCATCGATCTTTCTATTCACGGGCAAGTACGCGCGCTCGTAGGGAAACTTTTCGCCCAGCGTTTCGTCATAATCGACGCCCAACCCAGCGGAATCGCCTGGGTATAGATATCCATTCTTGAAAGAATACGAATGCGGGAAGACCTCATCCGTTTCTCTTGTATGCGGCATATATTCCTGGATACCGAAATTGTTAATCGAAATATCGAAGTGAAGCGCCGCCGCCATCGCTACTGGCGAGAGATCCGTTGCCCCATGACTTCCAGTGCGTACGTGATAAATCTCAGCCAGTGCCGCGATCTTCTTCAGATGGCTAATCCCACCGCCGTGAACAACGGTCATTCGCAGGTAATCGATCAATTGTTCTGTAATCAGGATGTGTGCATCCCACACGGAATTGAATACTTCACCTACGGCCAGCGGCGTGGTCGTGTGCTTCCGGATCAATCGAAATCCTTCTTGCAACTCCGCGGCAACCGGGTCCTCTAGCCAGAACAGGTGATATGGCTCCAGAGACTTCCCCAATCGCGCTGCCTCAATGGGGGTCAGCCGGTGATGAACGTCGTGCAGCAGATGCAAATCATCGCCGAATTTTAGGCGCAATGCTTCGAACAGTTTTGGTATATGCAGAAGATATTTTTCCGTCGACCACGAAGTCTCGGGAGGCAAGCCCTTCTCTGCGGGTTCATAGAACGATTTGTCTTTCGCAACCCCATAGGTCGAATCGAGTCCCGGTATGCCCGTCTGAGCTCGCACCGTCAGATAACCCATTCCTTTGTACTTGTCGACCTCGTCGACGGCCTCTTCAACGTCGCGGCCGTTCGCGTGCCCGTAAACCAGCACTCCGGTCCGGCTTTTGCCTCCAAGCAGGTTGTAGACAGGAGTGTTGAGCGCTTTACCCTTGATATCCCAAAGCGCCATGTCGACAGCCGCAATTGCCGTCATTGTGACCGGCCCGCGCCGCCAATAGGCACCGCGATAGAGGTACTGCCAAATGTCTTCTATTTGAGCGGGATCGCGCCCGATTAGGCAGGGGATAACATGATCCGTGAGATACGACGCCGCAGCGAGTTCCCGGCCGTTCAGCGTAGCATCGCCAACTCCGTGAATTCCCTCGTCGGTCCAGATCTTCAGCGTGACGAAGTTTCGTCCCGGGCAGCAAACGAAGACTTTGGCTTTCGTGATCTTCACGCGATCCACTCAGTATGACCAACGAGTGTACCCAAACCTCAAATTCTGCGCACCAGCCCCCGGTCAGTCGCCTCATTGTTCCGCACCAGTAAAAGAGTCAAAATCATGCCGATGAACGGTACCACCCCTGCGATAATCAGGATTGGATCAAACGCGTGAGTGCCGGCACCCCGCCGCGCATCAGAGACATATCCGATGAGCTTGAACGCAATAATGGTTCCTATGCCCGTTCCGGTTCCACCTAAGCCGCTGACCGACGCCACCGACTCGCTGGTGAACAGGTCCGAGGGTAGTGTGTTTGCCACGATCGTGAACCCTGCATAGGTGAATGTCACCACGGCGAACAAGCACGAAATCAGCCGCACATTCGTCGTAAAGATCGTCAGAATTAGCAGCGTCATTCCACAACCGCCATAGATGATTGGAATTTTCCGCGCCCATTCGAGCGAAACGCCTCGCCGTATCAGATATCCCGAGAACCAGCCCGCGAAGAAGCTCCCCAGGTCCGCGGCGATGAATGGGATCCAGATCGCGAACAACCCACTGTTTAGTTCGATTCCCTTTGCCACCAGATACACAGGCAACCATTCCGTAATGAAGAAGAAAACCGGGTCAGTGAATGTTTTGGCGATGATCGTGCCCCAAGTCTGCTGGATTTTTAGAAGATCACTCCATCGCGGACGGGAGCGAGTCGCCTCATGCTCGTGCGGTCCTTCTTTATCAGCTGCGATCATCTCGAGTTCGGAGGCGCTGATTTTTGGGTGCTTTTCTGGCGGATAATAAAGCCAGCGCCAAGCAATCAGCCACGCGAATCCCAGCAAACTTGGCACGGCCACTGCAGGTCGCCAACCCCATCGCGGATAAATCCACCGAATTACGACGAATGGAGCCACCGCCGCCCCGATCGACGATCCGCTGTCAAATAGCGCCGTTGCCAGCGCCCGCTCTTTCTTGGGGAACCACTCCGAGACTGCCTTCGTCGCCGCCGGCCAGTTGGCTGATTCGCCAGCACCTAGCAGGAATCGAAATGTCGCAAAACTGTAGAAGCCGCGGGCTAGGGAGGTCAACATCGAGACGATCGAATAAAAAATGACAGTCAAGGTGAGTCCACGACGCGTGCCCACGCGATCCATAAGCCGGCCGAACACACTCTGGCCAATGGAATAGGCGATACGAAATGCAACTAAGAGATTTGCGTAATCCGAATTCGTCCAGTGGTATTGGATCTGGAGATACGGTGCGAGCAGCGACAGTGTTTGCCGATCAATGTAATTGATAACCGTCGACGCGAACAGCAGCCCGCCAATCCACCAACGAAGCGATGGGATGCGCCTGGAAGTGTTTTCCATTCGAGACATGCGGCGGCTAAGTCCCAACCGTCGCGCGCGATTCACGCCGGAGCTGGCCGAGCAGCTCCGAGTTCAATAGAGACGCGGAGTTTTCATCCAGGTAAACAGTGACATTCGGATGCCGACGCATAATCGAAGCGGGGGCCATTGGACGGATCTCGCCTTCAACACACAACCTGACCGCGCTCGCCTTTCTCTTGTCCGGCACGACCGAAATGATCTCACGAGCCTTCATGATTTGGCGCGGAGACATCGAGATCGCGCGGGTTGGCACTTCGGAAATATCTCTGAACCAGCCTTCGCCGACTTGCTGCCGCCGGCACGGCTCATCCAGTGCGACCACGATGTAAGGATCTTCCGTCTCGAAATCTGCCGGCGGATCATTGAAAGCAACGTGCCCGTTCTCTCCTATGCCAATGAATGCAAGATCAATCGGTGCGGATGTGAGCTCGCGTCCAATTCTGGCAATCGCTCCTGGTAAGTCAGTAGCATCGCCTTCGACACCATGGAAATGCGCAATGCCGGTTTTCCGAATCACCCGTTCCAGCAGGAATTTCCGGAAACTCGCGGGATGCGTCGCAGGCATTCCGACATACTCATCGAGATGAAAAGCTTCCACTTTCTTCCATTCAATTCCGCTAATGCGAATGAGAGCATTCAGGAAAGCGAGTTGCGAATTCCCAGTGGCGAGAACGACTCGGCAACACCCGCGTTCAGCAATTGCCCGCCTGATGCAGTCGGCGGCCTGTTCCGCCGCTGCTTGCCCTAGCGAGTCAGAGTCTTTGAAGAGTCGGACGAGCATGGAAAATCAAATCAAACCGGTAGTTTCGCAAACCGGACCGCATTCAGAAAAACTGGACTGCTACATCTCCACTGGCTGCAGCCTGGGTGCAAGCAACTGAACGCATCCCAGCGCCACCAGATAGGCTGTACCTGCCAGAATGAACACCGGGATATACGATCCAGTCCGCTGCAGAATGTATCCCACTATCTCCGCAATGAGCATGCCGCCCACTGTGCCGAGCAGTGTACCGAAGCCTACAACCGAGCCGACTGCATTTCGCGGGAACATGTCTGAAGCGAGAGTATAAATGTTCGCCGACCATCCCTGATGCGCTCCGGCCGCGAGCGACACCAGGCCGACCGCCAGCCACGCGTCACTTGTGCGCGCTGCAAGCATCATAGGGGTTACCGCCAGCGCGCACATCAGCATTGCTGTTTTGCGGCTGGCATTCACCGACCATCCCTTTTTGATCAGCCGCGACGAAATCCATCCTCCACCGATACTCCCAACGCTTGCGCCGGTGTAAATCAGGAACAGCGGCAAAGCCATTCCTCGGAGGTCAAGCTTCAAATTGCGACTGAGGAAGTCCGGCATCCAGAACAGATACACCCACCAGATTGGGTCGGTGAAAAATTTCCCTATCGCGACCGCCCAGGCCTGCCGGAGCGTTAGCAATCGTCCCCAGGAAATAGTCGCGGCTGGAGGATCCGGCGGATCGCTGCGAATCAGCGCCAGTTCTTCCGCAGAAACCATACTGCTCTGCTCAGGACGGCGATAAAAGGCTAGCCAGGCCGCAATCCACAGCAGTCCCAGCGCGCCCGTCCCGATGAACGCCATGCGCCACCCAAACCGCATCGTGAGCCACGGCACCACCAGTGGCGTCACGATCGCGCCTACATTTGTTCCTGAATTAAAGATGCCAGTGGCCGCGGCCCGCTCATGCTTCGGGAACCACTCAGCCACGGCCTTGATCGAAGCCGGGAAGCTTCCGGCCTCTCCAATTCCCAAACTGAAGCGCGCCACCGCAAACTGAACGACTGAACTGGCTGCAGCGTGAGCCATGGCCGAGAGGCTCCAGAACAGAACCGCAAGGGAGAATCCCTTGCGAGACCCAAGCCTGTCGATCAGTTTCCCCACGACAAACGATCCAATCCCGTACGCCATCGTGAACGCGAAGACGATGTTGCCGTACTGGATTTCGGTCCATCCGAGTTGCACCTGTAAAGTCGGCTTCAACAGCCCGATCACCTGCCGGTCCATGTAGTTGACCGTTGCTGCGAAAAACAGTAGGGCGCAAATCAGCCAACGAACGTTTCCGGATCGTTTAGCTGCGGCTGATTCACTCGCACTCGATATGGATGATCGATTATTCAATTGCAGATCACTGCGTCTGGCGCAGCTTGAATCAACTGCGGCATGTTATGAAACTGATATATTCATCGGTTGCCAACGTTTGCGCAATTCTGAAGATGCGCCGATGAAGCCCTTTCTCGACGATAATTTCCTGCTCTCTAGCCAAGTTGCTCAGCGACTCTACCATGAGCATGCGGCCCTGCAACCGATTCTCGACTACCACTGTCATCTTTCCCCCAAGGATATTGCCGAGAATCGCCGATTCAACAATCTGTACGAGATCTGGCTGGAAGGGGATCACTACAAGTGGCGGGCCATGCGCGCGAACGGCATCGATGAGCGCTACATTACTGGGGACGCGAGTCCGCACGAAAAATTCCTGGCGTGGGCGCGGACTGTGCCCTACACACTGCGCAATCCGCTCTATCACTGGACGCATCTCGAACTGCAGCGCTACTTCGGAATTGCCGAGTTGCTCGATGATAAATCTGCCCCGTCGATCTGGGACCGCGCCAACGCCGCACTTGCGCAAGACCTTACGACCCATGGCATTTTGAAGAAGTTTCGTGTGGAAGTGGTTTGCACCACCGACGATCCCACCGATGATCTCCGCCATCATCAAGCGATCGCAAAATCCAATTTGCCGGCGCGGGTCTATCCAGCTTTTCGTCCTGACAAAGCCCTCGCGATCGGCAGCCCAGAGTTTCTGATCTGGACGGACAAGCTCGCCGCTGCGGCGAACCTCGAGATCCGAAACCTATCCACGTTTCTGGACGCCCTCCGCAATCGGCACAATGCTTTCCACGCTCTGGGTTGTCGGCTTTCCGATCACGGGCTCGATCATTGCTTTGCCACTCCATGCTCAGACAAACAAGCTGCGGCCATCTTCGCCCGCGCTCGACAACAAAAGTCGATTGCTGAAGCTGATCGTGTTCAGTTCGCTTCATTCATGATGTTGTTTTTCGCCCAGCTCGACGCAGAGAAGAACTGGACCAAACAACTTCATCTCGGAGCTCTCCGCAACGTAAACTCCGCCGCGTGTCGCGTCATTGGACCCGATACCGGCTATGACACAATCGGCGATTTTCCACAGATTCGCCCACTGGCCGCGTACCTCGACCTTCTCGTTCAAGAGAATGCCTTGCCTCGTATGATTCTCTACAACAACAATCCGAGCGACACCTTCGCCTTTGCGACACTCATCGGATCGTTTCAGGGTGGAAATCAGCCTGGCCGCCTTCAATACGGCAGTGCCTGGTGGTTTCTCGATCAGAAGGAAGGAATCACAGCGCAGATTAACGCGCTCTCGAACGTGGGGCTGCTATCGCGCTTCATCGGCATGATCACCGATTCACGCTCATTCATGTCCTATCCACGCCATGAATACTTCCGGCGAGTTCTGTGCGACATCATTGGCCAAGACGTCGTCCGTGGAGAGTTGCCCCAAAGCGACGCTCTTCTCGCGCGCCTCATCGAAGATATCTGTCACCGCAACGCAGAACGGTATCTGCAACTTCCAGCTTCGAAATGACGCCCACTGAACGGAGAAACATGAGATCAAATACGCAAACTGGCAGCGGGCGCGAGTGCCTGGTTTACATGAACGTATCCTTCTGTCACCGTGCAGGAATTTTCATACTGAGAGAGCTTTTCGACCCTGATATCAGGCATCCAATCAGTTAAAATGTGTTTGAGCCCGAAAAGCTTACCGAATTCAGTGGTGAGAGGGGAGTAGTGCGCGAAAAAGATCCTACAGCTTCTTTTCGCCGTCGGAATCTCGCGATCGTTCTATTCCTCCTGGGTACAGGTGCCTTTGTACCCACCCTGCGAGCCGACACTGCAGCCTTCGATCTGGCCGGTCCCAAAGTTGAGGTTCGAGTTCAGCGCGACGGAAAGACTCTGCCCATCGCTGAAGTCCCTAACCTTCAGGCTGGAGACCGTCTCTGGGTTCATGCTGACCTTCCTGATAGCCAGTCCGTCCGCTATCTGATGATCGTGGCTTTCCTTCGCGGAGCTACAAATCCTCCACCCGATTCCTGGTTTACCCGCGTCGAGACGTGGGCCCATCCCGTACGTAACGAAGGCGTCTTCATCATGGTTCCTCAAGAAGCCGAGGAGGCACTCGTCTTTCTTGCCCCTGAAACGGGTGGCGCCTTCAGCACGCTCCGAACCGCGGTTCGTGGCAAGCCCGGAGCATTTGTCCGAGCGGCCCAGGATCTTCAGCAGGCCAGCCTCGACCGGCAGCGCCTTGAGAAATATCTGGAGTCCGTTCGCGAGACTTACATTGCCGATCCCGAGAAAGCAAAGGCGCACACAACCCTGCTGGCGCGCAGCTTGAACATGCGCATCGACCAGCAATGCTTCGATAAGCCCAGCGCTCAGCAGGTGCCCTGCCTTACCCAGAACACCGACAACCTGGTGCTCGACGACGCTCACAGCCAGAACATGGTGGCGGCGTTGACCTCGGCGACGCCGACCGATCTGCTCGCTCAGATCAGTTCCACCCCCACCGCGCGGAGCGGTTTCTACAGCCCGTATATCGGGGCGGTTGTGGATGTGGTCCGCATACTCGGCAGTACTCACACGGCCCAATACCAGTACATTCCAGCTTTGGCGTTGCCCAAGAACGACGAACTCAATCTACGGCTGAATAACCCGCCGTCTTTCCGGAATCCGAAATCGGTGTTGGTTATTGGCCTGCCGCCGATTCGGACTGCGCCGCCTCCCCCATTGCGAGCAGTCGACCCCAATCAGGTGCTTTGCGCCGGCAAGCCTGAACTGTTGCTTGCGGCGGATGGTGCTCCTCTTGTCTTCGGCACCGATCTTGCACACGACCTCGTCCTGCATGTGGAAACCAAGTCGGGGCAGTCCATCGATCTTCCTGCGAATCCTGATGCTGAGAAGGGGGGCTTCGTAGTCGAGACGCACGCGCTGGAGTCAGCCGACCTCGACGGAGAGGTTATCGGAACAATCCGGGGCCAGTGGGGATTCCGCAGCTTCGATGGTCCTCACTATCGCCTCCGTACATCACGTCCGGCGCAGTGGATTGTTGCCTCAAAAGACGCGAGCGCCCTGATCGTCGGGCGCGAAGACACTCTGCATCTGCAATCCCAGGATGCTTGCTGCGTCAGCGAAGTCGCTCTCAAAGATGAGCAGGGAAAAATCCTGACCATCGAGTGGAAAAATACCAAGCCCGACGAACTCGAAGTCAAGGTGCCGCTCCAGAAAGCAAGCGCAGGCTGGGTCACGATGGAGATCAAGAAATTCGGACTCCATGAAGTCGACCAAATCCCGCTTCACACTTACGCCGAGGCTGCCCGTTTAGACAGCTTTGGCATTCACGCCGGAGACTCCGATGGCTTGCTCAAGGGCACCCGTCTTGATCAAGTCGCCAGCCTCGATCTCAACGGCTTGCATTTTGCTCCGGATACGCTAACCCGTGCTAACCAGCAGGACGAACTCAGGCTGCTGACGGGTGATCCGTCATCAAGAGACAAACTGCATCCTGGCGACGAGATTGTCGCGCACGTTGCGCTCAAAGATGGTCGTGTGCTCGACCTGAAATCTGCGGTAGCAGCGCAGCGCCCAACGGTTGCGGTCCTTACCAAGAGCATTCAACTCGATCAGTCTGCCCCGGCGGCAGTGCACCTCGGAAGTCCGGATGAATTGCCCCAGGATGCCCGCCTTAATTTCTTTCTGAAGACGCAGGTCCCTGAGACGTTTCCTTCAAATGAAAAGATAGAAGTAGCGACTGCAGACGAGTCTTTCCGTGTCCTGCTGAGTTTCAAGGATGGCAACTTGACGATGCAGGATACGAAGACAGTCCTCGCCATCCTCGATCCCATGAAACTGCTTGGCCCATCCGCCTTCGGCCCTCTCAAGATACGCGCTGTGAGTGGCGATGGGATCAACGGCGATTGGCAGCCCTTGATTAACCTTGTCCGCATTCCGTTGTTGAAGGCCGTCCGCTGCGTCCCTGCTCCCGAGAAGCAATGTACTCTGAGCGGCGACAAGCTTTTCCTGCTCGACTCGGTCAGCACCGATGCCGACTTCACCAATTCGGTCACGGTTCCTGAAGGTTTTGTCGAAGATGCGCTGGCGATTCCGCCGCCGAAAGGAAAGATGCTGTACATCAAGCTTCGCGATGATCCCGCGACCATCGATACAGTCGCGTTGCCATTCCCTCAACCGCAGCAGTAGGGCCTCAATCGGCAGGAATCCTGAAAGCACAATTGTGCTTCCTCACGGATCCTCGATTTCCGTCCAAAGAGCGGAGCTTCAGCGCCTCGCCAGCAACCTCGCGCTATACTCCCATTTCATCCATGGCGAACATTCTTTACGGCGTCAACGGCGAAGGCGCGGGCCACTCCACTCGGTCCCGAGAGGTTCTCACCCATTTGGTTGCACAAGGTCACCGTGTGTACGTTGCTTCTTTCGATCGTGGCCTGCAGAACCTGAAAGATCAGTTCGATGTCACCGAGATCTATGGCTTTCGCTTTGCCTACGTGAACAATCGCGTTCGTTACAAGCGAACAATTGCGAAGAATCTGATCACCGCACCGCATGCTCGGGAGAGCGTTTCGGCTCTGAACGCCCTCGTCGACCAAGCGAATATCAATCTCGTCATCACCGATTTCGAGCCGCTGACCTGCCACATCGGACACAAACGGCGGCTGCCGATCATCTCTATCGATAACCAGCATTGTCTTACCAACTTAGCCGTCTCCTATCCCAAGCAGTACCGGCGCGACGCCGCGGCCGCAAAACTCGTCACCAAGCTGATGACGCCGCGCGCCGATGCTTATCTGGTGATTTCGTTTTTCACCGCACCCATTCGTAAGCCGAATACCTTCCTGTTTCCTCCACTTCTACGGCAGGAGATTCTTCGCGCCACCCCAACCGAGAGCGATCACGTGCTCGTGTACGTCACCTCGCCCGCACCAGCTCTGGCAAAACTCCTGAGTTCAGTGCGTTGCCGGTTTGTCGCTTATGGCTTCGGGCGCGAGGGAAAAAGCGATGAAGGTAATGTGACGTTCAAAAAGCCCTCACTCGACGACTTCTTCGCCGACCTCGTAAGTAGCCGCGCAGTCATCGCCAACTCCGGATTTTCTTTACTCACCGAAGCTCTTCATTTAGGCAAGCCCTACCTCGCCGTTCCGGTCAGCCATCAATTCGAGCAGGTCTTCAATGCATACTGGGTCGAAAAATCGGGATACGGAGCTTACTGGGAGGAACTCAACAAGGAGCGGATCGAATCTTTCCTCTACAATCTGCCCGCTTATCGTGAGGCGTTATCCGGTTATCCAAAATCAGACAATCAGGCCCTTTTTCAGAAGTTGGACCAGCTAATTGGCACGCTCACAAGCACTTATCGGCGCCCAGCCGAAATTGAACCAAAGTAATTTCTGCAGTCTCTGTCTGGCGGCTACCATTCAGCAAGCCCCTCCTCTCCTCGTGGGTAGCCGGAGGTCTCTTCTGATGCGAAGATTTCTATTTGGCGCGATAGTCGGATCCTTGATGTTCTCGATCGCACACGCCCAAGACACGCAGTCTTTGGGCGATATTGCGAGACAGGTGCGTCAGCAGAAGCAGCAGAAGGAAGCCCAGGGCAAGAAGCCGGCGAAGACTCTCAGCTCCGCGGCGTCCAGCCACGATTCGGATTCCGACTCAAGAATTGGGGTCACTGAGGCAAATAGTCACGTCGTCACCAACGATCAGGAGTCGGATCATGCGTCAGCCGACGCTTCTCCGACGGGCTCCACTTCGGCGAATTCCAAGTCGCTATCGAACCAATCGGACAACCAGAGCCAAGGCGAGCAATGGAAGTCGCAAATTCAGGAACAGAAGAGCGCAATCGCTGCCTTGCAGCACGAGATCGATGAACTTGCCAGCTCGATCCAGTATGCGGGCGCTAATTGCGTCGCGAATTGCGTCCAGTGGAACGAGCACCAGCAACAGAAGCAGCAGCAACTCGACACCATGAAAGCCCAACTCGAGGAACAGCAGCACCATCTCGAAGAAATGCAGGATGCGGCCCGAAAGCAAGGCTTCGGCAGCGCAATTTACGATCCGTAGACGCGGCCGAGACCCCCAAAAGGCCTGTCAAAGCAGCGGTTTTTCTGCATTAGCCCTTGCCAAATTTCCTTCCCCAAAATCGCATGTCGTGCGAAATTAATATATGGCCTTGGTTGTTCGTCCTTCTCCCATCCACTCCGTCGGCGTATACACTTCGACGCCCATCCGCAAAGGGGCTCGCGTGGTCGAATATGACGGTGAACGCATCACGCCCGAAGAGGCCGATCGGCGTTACGATGGCGTCTCGCGCACTTATTTATACGGCCTTGAAGACGGCAAGACAGTGATCGACGGCCATGGCCTCGGCGCCTACCTGAATCATTCCTGCGACCCGAATTGCGAGGTGGACGAAATCAAAGGACGGGTCTGGCTTTTCGCCCTCCGCGATATCGCCGCCGGGGAAGAACTTGTCTGGGACTACAACCTCTACGACGACGAAGACCCTGCTCCGTGCCATTGTGGCTCGGCCAAGTGCCGGGGGACCATGTATTCCCGCGAATGGATGGCTAGGATGCGCCGGAAAGAGGCGCGCAAAAAGAAGCAAGCCGAGGTAGCCAGAGAACAAATTTCCGTGACCGGCAAGAGCACGAGTTCCACTCACGACAATGCCGAACTCCCCAAAGCAGTTGGTTTTAGCCGCTGAGGGGACAGCGCTTTACCGGTGCTCCGGGGCCCGGCCGTGCTCTCTCCAACCCTCAACAATCAGATACAGCACCGGGATAAAGAACAGGTTGAGCACCGTCGACATGATCATTCCCCCGAAGACCGTCGTGCCCACGGAGTGACGTCCGTTCTCCCCCGCTCCGGTCGCGACCACCAATGGCACCACGCCCAAAATAAATGCCAAAGAGGTCATCAGGATAGGCCTCAGCCGGATCGAAGCCGCCTCTATCGTTGCCTCGACTAGTGGCACCCCGCGCTCGCGCAATTGTTCGGCAAACTCAACAATCAGAATCGCATTCTTACTCGCCAGCCCGACCAGCATGACCAACCCGACTTGGCAGAAGACGTCGTCGTTCAATCCACGCATCCACTGAGCTCCAAGCGCTCCGAGCAGCGCCATTGGTACTGCCAACAGCACGATGAAGGGGAGCACGAAACTTTCGTACTGTGCGGATAAAGTGAGATATACGACCAGCGTCCCTAGTCCGAACAAAATCAGCGACGTTCCGCCGGCCTGCAACTCCTCTAACGAAAGCCCTGTCCAGCTATAAGAGAATCCCTGCGGCAGCTTCTTTGCCAGTTCCTCCATTGCGTTGATCGCCTGGCCGGAACTGTACCCCGGCGCCGCTGATCCATCGATTTCCGCCGAGCGGAACAGGTTGTAATGGCTGATCACCTGTGGCGTCGTGGTCTGGGTAATCGCAAGCAGATTGTCCAGCGGCACCATCGCACCGGTATCCGATCGCACGTAGAACTCCTTCATGTCTTTCGCTGTGGCGCGAAACTGCTTGTCGGCCTGCACATATACGCGATACGACCGGTTGTTGAAGTCAAAGTCATTCACGTACGCCGAACCCATGTACACGCCCAGAGTGTCCGTGATCTGCGACAGCGGGACGTGCAGGCTCTTCGCTTTTTCGCGGTCTATGGTGACCACAAACTGCGGATCATTGGCTGTAAAAGGCGTGTACAAACTGACGATGTCTTTCCGTTGCGAGCCGGACCGTATGAGCCCCTGCGTGGCCGCCGCGAGTTGATCTAATGGGTGCGCGGTCAGATCCTGCACCACAAACTGGAATCCGCCGAATGCACCCAGACCCTGAATCGAGGGTGGCAAGGTCGCAAACACAATTGCCCCCGATACCCCAAACAGTTGCGGACGGATCCGATTCAGTATCGCGGTAGCCGTGTGTTGCGCGCCCTTTCTCTGCGAATACGGCTTCAGGGAAACAAACATCAGTCCCTGATTCGCCGCTGCTCCAGAAAAGCTGAATCCGGCGACGGAAAATACGTCTTCTACCTCCGACTGCCTCGATACGATTTGCGAAACCTGCTGCCCGATGTTTTCGGTGTATTCCAGAGAAGCGCCTGCCGGAGCCTGCATAACGACGATCAGGAATCCTTGGTCTTCATCCGGAACAAATGCCCTGGGTACCTTTTCAAAAGCGAGGTACGTCAGCCCTAGGCCGACAAAGAACAGCACGACCATCACGAATCGATGTTCCAGAAAATGATGTAATCCCCGTTGATAGTGCCGAACGATAAAGTTCACACCGTCATCGAACTTTCTCAGGAACCACATCTTTTTGTGATGGCCGCCTGCCAGGAAGATTGCTGCCAGCGAAGGTGCCAGCGTGAGCGCGTTAAAAGCCGATATAGCAATGGAAAACGCGATGGTCAACGCAAACTGTCGAAACAGGATGCCCGTTGTCCCAGGGAAGAATGCAACCGGTACAAACACCGCCACCAGCACCAGCGAGGTCGCAATTACTGCGCTGGTGATCTCCACGGTTGCTGCTGAGGCAGCTTTGCGGGAATCATGTTCTCCTCCCGCCATATGACGCTCGATGTTTTCAATCACAACTATGGCATCATCGACGACCAGTCCAGTCGCGAGCGTAATGCCGAACAACGTCAGCGTGTTGATCGAGAATCCCAGCAACTTCACGAAGGCAAACGTGCCGATCAGCGAGACGGGAGTCGCGATGAAGTGAATCATCGTCGTTCGCCAGTCCCCCAGAAAAAGGAAGATTACGAGGATGACCAGCAGAATCGCCGAACCTACAGTGAAAAGCACATCCTTAATGGATTCGCTCACCGCTTCCGTCGTGTCGAACGCCAGTTGATAACGCATCCCCGGCGGGAAGCTCTTTGATAAACGATCCAACTCCGCGATGGCCCGCCGATCTACTTCGAGTGCATTTGCGGTAGAGAGTTGCGTCACTCCTATTCCGACCGCATTTTGCCCATTGAACTTCAGATCGGAGGCGTAGTTTTCAGCCCCAAGCTCTGAACGGCCCACATCTTTCAATCGCACCAGCGTGCCATCGGCATTCGTCTTCAGAATGATGTTGTCGAACTGCGCTGGCTCGCTCAGACGTCCCACGGCGCGTACGCTGACTTGGTAGTTCTGTCCCGGAACCGAGGGCTGCTGTCCAACTTGTCCCGCAGCAACTTCTACGTTCTGCTCGGCCAGCGCGTTGACCACGTCGGGAGCGGTCAGGCCGCGTCCGGCCATTCGCACAGGATCCAGCCAAAGGCGCATCGAATACTTGCGTTCGCCGAAAATCATCACGTCGGCGACGCCGGGAATTCGTTTCAGAGTGTCTCTGACATAAACGTCAAGATAGTTGCTCATGAAGAGCGTCGAGTAACGGTTATTGTCAGAAATCACAGCCGCGCCAAAAACGAAGTTCTCCGAGCTCTTCTGTGTCGTAATGCCGATCGATTTCACCGCGCCCGGCAAACGTCCCTGAGCTGTGTTGACACGGTTCTGGATGTCAACGGTCGCCAGATCCGGATCGCGCGTCAGATCGAATGTGACCGTGATGCTGCTCGACCCATCATTGCCACTATTCGAACTGATGTACTTCATTCCTTCCGCGCCATTGATCTGCTGTTCCAGCGGGATCGTGACTGCGCTTTCGACAGTTTGCGCGCTCGCGCCGATGTAGAAGCTCGATACGCTGACTTGCGGAGGGGCGAGATTGGGAAACTGAGCGATCGGCAGCGAAGGAATGACCGCCGCTCCCGCCAGGACGATCAGAAGCGCGCAAACCGTGGCAAATACGGGACGCCGTATGAAGAAATCAACAAACATGAAAAGAGCCTCTCACGCTTCGCTATAAAGCCGATGATGAAATACCGCCAAGGGTGTTCCGTCCCACCCACGTCTGCAAGATCGGGCGCAGAGTCGCTGCCTAACTCATGGGAATCACCGGCACCCCGTCCATCAAAAACTGTGTTCCCGAAACAATCACTTTATCTCCGGGTTTGATTCCCGCCAGGACCTCGTAGTCATTTCCCACAGTTTCACCAATGGTCAGTGGACGCTGCTTCGCCAGAAACTTTCCGCCAGCCTGGGGTTCGGCCACAAACGCGAAATATTGACCAGCCAACCTCGAGACCGCAAGAATCGGCACCTCCGGACTCTGATGTTTGCCCCAGATCAACCTCGCCCTGATGAATTGCGATTGCCGCAACGCATCGTTACCGTTCGCGATCCGCGCTTTCACCAGCACGGTCTGGGTCGTGTTGTCGACCTGCGGAGAGATGAAGCTGATCTTAGAGTCCGCCACTACTTTCCCGCTGCTATCGAGGATCTGTACTGGCAAGTTCATCTTCAATTGAGCTGAGTGTTCCACTGGCACATAGACGTAAGCTTCGAGACTACCTGGCTGATCAACGGTGGTCAGTTGCGTTGTGGTGGTGACTCGGTCCCCAACACGCACCGGTATGTCTCCGACAATTCCGTTTCGCGGAGCCACAACTTTGTAGTAATGCAGCTGAACTTCCTGCTCCCGAACTTGTTCGTTCAGTGCGTCCATCTGTGCTTGCGCCGCATCGAGCGTGGCTTTCGCCTGATCCAGATCCTGCTTGCTTACCACCCCTGCGGATGCAAGTCCTTCAGCCCGCTGATACTGCTGCTTCGCCAGACTGAGTTGCGCCTGCTGCGCGGCCCGTGCACTTTCCTGGCTCCTCACAGTAGCTTGCTGCTTCAGAGGATCAATTTCCATCAGCGGAGCCCCACCCGCAACCCGATCGCCTGAGTGAACGAATATTTGCGTGACCTGGCCTTCCACCTGCGGCATAATCACCGCCGAATCTCGCGACTTGAGCGTTGCCACGTATTCGCTGGTCTCGTTCACAGGTACAGCTTTCGCTTCCATCACCTTGACCGGCATGGCCTGCATTCCGCCCGCTCCAGGATCTTTCGCGGCCTGCTTCGAGCACGCCACCGAAGCAGACAAGGCCAGAATCACCACACCGCTCGCCGAAAAGTTAAGAGCTTTCTTCATCGTGAACCACATAGAGGAATATCGTTTTTGCAATTGTAACGACCCGGCATTGTACTCCGTAATCTCGCCTTCCGCCGTGATTGCCAAGCCCGTGGAGCGCTCATCCCCTAATGCGGATGCCCATCTTCTGCTCGTCCTGGGATGCGTTCCACCCTCAGATGCGTTCAACCCGAATCATCTTTCCCAAAATCTCTTTGACCATCTTCGCTGCGACCGTCGCTGTCATTCCAGCCACATCCTGCACAGGGTTGTACTCCACGACGTCTGCGCCGACGATTTCGCCTTCAATCGCCTGCAGGTGTGCGATGGCCTCGCGTACCGTCATTCCACCCGGTTCGCGATGAGAAATACCGGGTGCAAATGCCGGGTCCAAAACATCCATATCGAAGGTGATGTATACAGGTCCCCGCGCTTTCAATTTCTCGTAAGCGGGAAGTGCTCGCATCTCGACCACGTCGACGCCGAATCTCCGCGCCTGCTCCCGCTGATGCCCATTCATGGTTCGAATACCCACCTGAAGCAGACGCCTGGCCAATCCCGACTCCATGATTCGAGCAAAGGGACACGCATGCGACAACCGGTTGCCCTCGAACTCGTCATACAGATCGGGGTGGGCATCGAAATGAAGAATCGTCAGATCCGGATAGCGCGCCGCAAACGCCTTCACAATCGGATATGTGATCGAGTGATCACCCCCAAGCGAAAGCGGACGCTTTCCCGTCTCGATCAGCTTCCCAAGCGATGCCTCGATCACTCTAAACGCATCCTTCTCCGGGAACGCCAGGTCCCCAGCATCTTCGTATGCACCACTCGCTCCAAGATCGATGCCTGACTCAGTCCAATTGTTCGAGGCATCGCAGTGCAGTGCCGCGCGAATCTTGGGCGGAGCATCCGCCGCTCCGCGGAGATACGATGATTGACCATCGAACGGAATTCCCACGAGCGTCGGCACGCCCCGGCTATCTTTTCCCATCCTTCGTCCCTCGATTCTCGAAATCGCTCACAATCCGAAAAGTTCTACAGCACCCAGCCTAGAAACTTGGGCATTCTGTGCAAAGATTTTTACCTGCTTTTCACACTCCCGCGGCAGTCCTCAACATTTTCATGCAAATACGAGTCCCGGGTCACCGAACTGCATACCCGAGATGTGGATTTATTTTGACCTTCAATTGACCTCGGTCCCTCGCCCTCCGAGATAGCTTTGCCCAGAAGTAATCTCTCAGGAGGAGATGCATGTCCACGCCAGGTTTTCTGACTTCGGTCAGGCAGCACCTTACTGTCGGCGCCAGCCTGCTTGCGCTGATCGCCAACCTCGGAACGCCGCTCCCAGCTTCGGCCCAAGAGCCAACGAAGCACACCACCGCAACTCCCATCCAGCACGTAATCGTCATCATCGGGGAGAACCGAACTTTCGATCACATCTTCGCCACGTACAAGCCCGTTGCTGGTCAAACGGTGAACAACTTGTTATCGGAGGGGATTGTCAACAAAGACGGCACACCCGGCCCGAACTTCACCCTCGCCCAGCAATCGCAAGCGGTTGACTCCAAGCCGGACAAGTACGAAATGAATCCGGGTAGCAGCACCACATACCCCGTACTGCCGCCGGTGCTATCCGGCGGCTACACCACGCCTCCATTTGCCAGCGTCGATGATGCCAAGGCCGTTGAGAACGGTTTACCAGAGGGATATTACGTCTATCTAACGACCGGTGGCACCGGCCTTAACCATGGCGACGTCGATACTCGCATCCTGAACGCCACCTCGCTTCCATCAGGTCCGTTCCAGATCACCTCGGCTACGCATCCCTACGATGCCTACGACAACAGCCCGGTTCATCGCTTCTACCAGATGTGGCAGCAGATGGATTGCAACACCGCAAATGCCACCGAGACAGATCCGACCGGATGCCAGCACGATCTTTTCCCATGGGCAGAAACGACCATCGGCGCCGGATCGAACGGCCTGGCCCAAGTCTCGGGCTTCAACGACGAGACCACCAAAGAGGGTTCGACCTCGATGGGCTTCTACAACATGCAGCAGGGAGACGCTCCTTACCTGAAGTACCTAGCCGACCATTACGCGATGAGTGATAACTATCACCAGGCGGTGATGGGAGGGACCGGCGCCAATCACGTCATGCTCGGCAGCGGCGATGCTATCTGGTACACGAATTCCAAGGGTGATCCCGCCAAGCCGCCTCACAATCAGTTAGTTGCCGCCGGCAGTCCCAACGCCGGTGTCGTCGACGAAATTGAAAACCCCAATCCGATGGCCGATACGAACAACTGGTACACCGAGGACGGCTACGGCGGCGGTTCCTACGGCTCTGCCTCTTACGGCGGAGGAACCTATTCCAACTGCTTCGACACCACACAGCCTGGAGTCACTGCAGTCACGAATTACCTCAGCTCTTTGCAGCCCGCCATCGATCCTCATTGCGAAGAGGGCTATTGGTATCTGCTCAACAACTACAACCCCGGCTACTACGGCAATGGACAAAACGCCTACGATGATATCGGCAATCCGGCAGAAACCGTTTTCACAATTCCCCCATCGCCTTTGCGCACCATCGGCGACGAACTGAATGAGCAGAACATTTCATGGGCGTATTACGGCGACCAGTGGAACACCTATCTCGCGAACCCCTACAACAACTACGTCACACCCGATAACACGTACTGCAACATCTGCAACCCGTTCCAGTACACCACATCGATCATGACCAGCCCCTCTGGCCGTGCCCACCTGCAGGACACGATCAACCTCTATCAGGCGATCCACGACAACACGCTGCCGGCGGTCTCGTTCGTGAAGCCAGATGGATGGCTCGACGGCCACCCGTCTTCGTCAAAACTGGACTTGTTCGAAGGTTTCGTGAAGAAGATCGTCGATGAAGTGAAGGCCAATCCAACTGTCTGGGCAAGCACCGCGATCATCGTCACTGTGGACGAAGGCGGCGGCTACTACGATTCTGGATATGTTCAGCCGCTTGATTTCTTCGGCGACGGAACCCGTATCCCGGCGATCGTGGTTTCTCCTTTCACCACTCCGGGGCACATCTCGCACAGCTATACCGATCACGTCTCGATTCTCAAGTTCATCGAGCGCAACTGGCATCTCGCTCCCGTAACCAGTCGCAGCCGTGACAATTACCCGAACCCAAAAACCACCAAATCGAACCCCTACGTCCCCACCAACTCTCGCGCTATCGGAGATTTGATGGACATGTTCACTTTCTCAAAGTAACTGACGGTTCCCCGCAGGAAATGTGATTGGGCGCCCCATTTCTCGCGCGAATTGTGCGCGAGAAGTGGGGCTTTTGATTTCCCTGTGTTCCTCTGTGACCCCTGTGGTGAGTGCTTTTTGCGTAGATCGCCGGCGAAATTATCCGCTTTCCCGTTAGTAACCGCCTCGAATCCTGCACCACACCCCCGGCATCCTTTATCCTAGAACCTGCATTCCTATGACCCCGAAATCCAAGACTTCCAGTCCGGTCCTCGACCGCGCTTCGACCAACGGCTCGAATCCTGAACGCGAACGCATCTTCAATGCTTACCGCCAATGGGGATACCTCGAAGGCGATCTCGATCCCCTCGGCTTCCTTCGTCCCCGCCCCACACCCGAACTCGAACGCGACGGCGAATATGCCCGCGAAGCCCGTACCATCTACTCCAGCACGATCGGCGTTGAGATCAACCACATCTACTCTCCCGAACGCCGCCGCTGGATCTATCAGCGGATGGAAGAGGTCCTCCAGCCTACCGACGAAGAACTCGATCGGTCCCGAATCCTCGATCTGCTCACGCGTGCTGACATCTTCGAGCACGTGATGCAGCAGCGTTACTTGGGCAGCAAGCGTTTTTCTTTGGAAGGCACAACCGCTCTGATTCCTCTCGTTGACGAAGTCCTTGACACTTCATCGCGCCTGGGCGCGATTGAACTCGTCATGGGCATGAGCCATCGTGGACGCCTCAACGTCATCGCTCATGTCGCCAAGCGCCCGCCCGAAGAACTTTTCGCCGGATTCGAAGATGTCGATCCGCGCAGCGTTCTCGGCTCCGGAGACGTCAAGTATCACATGGGCGCCACCGGCGAATACGTAACCAAGAGCGGTGGCAGGGTCCACATTCACCTCGTCTCCAATCCCAGCCACCTCGAAGCCGTAGACCCCGTCACCATCGGCCGCACTCGCGCCAAGCAAGACCGTACCGGCGAAGGTGGACGCGAGAAATATCTGCCTCTGCTCGTGCACGGCGATGCCGCCTTTGCAGGCCAGGGAGTCCTCGCCGAGACCATGAATTACGCCGACCTGCCGGGATACACCGTCGGCGGCACCATCCACGTCGTCGTCAACAATCTTCTCGGCTTCACGACCAGCTATACCGAAGAACACTCCACGCGCTTTGCCGCGTGCATCGCGAGACGTCAGTCTATTCCGATCTTTCACGTGAACGGCGAAGATGTGGATGCCGTCGTACGTGTGGCTCGCATGGCAACGGAATATCGGTATCAGTTCGGGACCGATGTCGTGATCGATCTGATCGGCTATCGTCGTCACGGTCATAGCGAAGTCGACGACCCAACGATTACCCAGCCGCTGCTCTACAAGAAGATTAAAGAGCACCCGCCGCTATGGGAGATCTATGCCGACGACATCGGCGCGACCGACGCCCAGGCAAAAGCCGAAGCCATCAAAGCCGAGTTCGAAGCTGCGCAGAAAAAAGCCGGTAGCATCAGGCACAAGCCGCTCCTGCGCGAACTTCCCAAGTATTGGAACAAGTATTTTGGCGGACTCTATCGCCCGGAATACGACGTAGAAACCGGGCTGTCGTCCCAAGAAATTTCCGAACTGACCACGCGGCTGACCACCTATCCCGACGGCTTCCACATTCACCCCAAGGTCAAGAAGTTGCTGGAGCAGCGCGCCGAGATGGGAGCAGGGAAGCGCCTTGTCGATTACGGCATGGCCGAAGCACTGGCATTCGCGAGTCTTGTCAAAACTGGGGCGCATGTCCGCATGTCCGGACAGGATTCCCGCCGTGGCACCTTCAATCAGCGTCACTCCGTTCTCATCGACACCGAGAACGAGAACGAATATGTGCCACTCGAGAACATCGCCGGCGACCAGGCCCGCTGCGAGATCTACAACTCGACTCTTTCCGAAGCAGGAGTTCTAGGATTCGAATACGGATACTCCCGAGACTATCCCGAATCGCTGGTTCTCTGGGAAGCTCAGTTCGGCGACTTCGTCAACGTCGCGCAGGCGATCATCGATCAGTTCATCAGCGCCGGAGAAGCCAAGTGGAACTTGCTCTCTGGGCTCGTCATGCTGTTGCCCCACGGCTATGAGGGTCAGGGCCCGGAGCACTCCAGCGCCCGCATCGAACGCTTCATCCAACTTGCGGCAAAGCACAACATTCAGATCGCACAGCCCTCGAATGCCGCACAATATTTCCATCTTCTCCGGCGCCAAGCTTTGCGCCACTGGCGCAAGCCGCTGGTTGTCTTCACTCCAAAAAGCATGCTGCGCCATCCGGATGCGAGTTCTCCCATTGAGGACTTCACTGACAAGAATTTCCTCAACGTGATCCCCGATAACGAGGTCGGAGAAGCCGAACGGATCCTTATCTGCACCGGAAAGATTGGTCACGAACTGCAGGCAGAACGAAAGAAGCGAAAAGACACCAGTACCGCAATCGTGTTCCTGGAACAGATGTATCCCTTCCCAGAGCAGGAAGTTGTTGCCGAGTTTGACCGCCACGGCAAGCACGCCGACATCGTCTGGGTCCAGGAAGAGCCCGCGAATATGGGCGCAATGTTCAACATGCTCCCGCGCCTCAAGCGGATCGCAGGTGACCGCCCGGTACTGACGGTAAAACGCAGTTCCGGTGCCAGTCCAGCGACCGGCAGCGCGAAGGCCCACGAAGTAGAACAGAAAACGCTCCTGACGTTAGCCTTCACGATTAAGTGATCGCAACGAATCTCATCCACAATGGGTGCCCATTTCTCGCGCTTCTGTGCGCGAGAAGTGGGGACTTTGCTTCTCAAGCGGGTCTAGGAAACAGCACGGCTCGTCTTCTGTGCCACCGTGACATTGTCATGTGCTCCACACAGGATGGTGTCAGGCTGAGCATAGCCGGAGTGCAGCGAAGCGGAATTCCGGCGGAGTCGGAATGGCCGTAAGCAGCCTAGGTGTTGGACTACAGCAATTTCTAAACAGCCACTGATCAGGAACACGGCCGTTCCGTAACTGCTTTTTCCCCGCTCCCAGGCAGATTTCGCTTCTCCCGTCCCGACAACAACTCCTCCATACTCCCGTACGCATAAATCGTCGGGGCATGATTCTGCATCAACCCACCCGTGTCCGCCGTCGGACCGTAGTTGCTGTGGATTTCTCGGCCCAGCATGCGCAGCATCGCCATGAGTTGCCCGCGATGATGAGAGGTATGGGCAATCCGCCGCACCATAACCCATGCCCGCGATCGTCGCACCTCGAAAAACGAAGCCTCTCCTTCCCACCACGCCTCATCTTTGTCCCGCAATGTGGCAAGCCGTTTCCCGCTATCCTCCGCATACCGACGGATGAATTCCATCTTGGATTCTTGCAGGGGTAACGGTGGGGTACCTACATCAATCCCCAGCATGTTCCGAAACCACAAATCTTCGCTCACGCACTGATGCACCATCTGCTCATGCACACTACGGCCCCGCGGATCGTCCTCTCGTGGCCGGACGGGCAGATCCTCATCACGAAATTCACTCCACACGCTCACCACCTTCACCCTCTCCGTCGCGTATGTCTCCACCAGGAATGCGTATCTCATAGCCGCAGATGTTACCCTACCTTTCTCCGAAATATGTCTCGACGCTCCCAACCTCTGCGCATTGCCATCGATACCGGAGGCACCTTCACCGACTGCATCTGGATCGATTCCCAAACCCACCGTCTCACGATGCTGAAGGTCTTCTCCACGCCCGCGGATCCCTCGCAAGCCATCGTCGAGGTGTTAAAAACAATAGTTCCGAACGACGACTTCATCCTTCTTCACGGCACCACAGTCGGCACCAACACGCTCCTCGAACGCAAAGGCGCCCGCACGGCTCTCGTCACGACTGCAGGCTTCGAAGACGCCATCGAGATTGGACGCCAGGCCCGTCCCAAGCTCTACGACTTTTTCTTTGATCGCGTCGAACCGCTCGTCCCCGCCGATCTCCGCTTCGGCCTGAACGAACGAATCTCGGCCGAAGGGCAAGTTCTTACCCGGCCCACGCCAGAACAATTGCGAGAACTCGCTGAACGCGTTAGAACTGCAGACCCACAATCGATCGCAATCTCGTTGCTATTTTCGTTCGCCAATCCGGTGAACGAGCAGGCGGCTACCGCCGCGCTTAGGAACCTGAGCGTCCCGCTCTCGATCTCCCACCAAATACTTCCAGAGTTCCGCGAGTACGAGCGCACCTCGACCGTAGTCATCAATGCTTATCTGCAACCAGTCATGCAGCGCTATTTGGAAAATCTTCAGCAACGCGCGAAGGCCAACGCTACGCGACCCGCCGCCGCTCAAGTCAGCACCGTGGAAGAGCGGCGCTTAAGCGCCGCATTAGTGCGCGACCATACAGGGGCTTTAGCCCCCGTGCCGCCGGACCCCGGGAGCCAAAAGCGGGATGGCCGCATTTTCGTCATGCAATCCTCCGGCGGCATCACCGCGCTGTCCACCGCCGTTCAAGAACCCGTCCGAACCGTGCTGTCCGGCCCAGCGGGCGGTGTGGTCGGCGCCCTTACCACCGCCCGTGCCAGTGGCTTCGACAACATCATCGCCTTCGACATGGGAGGCACTTCCACAGATGTCTCGTTGGTCGAGGGCGAAATCAAAACTGCTAACGACGCCCAGATCGCTGGTTTTCCAATCGGCGTTCCCATGCTCGACATTCACACCGTCGGCGCCGGTGGAGGCTCTCTCGCCCGCTTCGACGCTGCCGGAGTCCTGCGTGTCGGCCCTGAATCTGCCGGAGCTGATCCCGGCCCAATCTGCTACGGACGCGGCTTTCAGCCTACGGTCACCGACGCTAACCTGATTCTCGGACGTCTCCGGCCAACGAATTTTCTCGGCGGGAATTTCACTCTCGATGAAGAGCGCACGCGAGCGATCACTCAAGAGTGGCTAAAGAAACAAGGTTCGGATCTCTCCCTGGAGAAATTTGCCGCCGGAATCATCCGGGTTGTCAACGCCACAATGGAGAAAGCCATCCGCGTCGTTTCCATCGAGCGCGGACGCGATCCCCGCCACTTCGCCCTGGTTGCATTCGGCGGCGCTGGCGGCCTGCACGCCTGCGCGCTGGCCGAAGCACTCAGCATTCCTCGCGTAATCGTCCCGGCTTTTCCGGGAGCTCTTTCCGCACTCGGAATTCTTGCCAGCAACGTGGTGAAGGATTACTCCCGAACCGTGCTCTGGAGAGTCGCAAAAGAGGTTCCATTCGCGAAGCTGAACGATGAGTTCTCGGCTCTGGAAAAATCTGCCGTTAAAGACTTCTTGACGGAAGCTTGGCAGGGAAGGCCTCTATACCGTAGAAGCATCGATCTCCGCTACCGGGGCCAGGGCTATGAACTCAACTTGCCCCTCACGAAAACTCTGGTCAGCGATTTCGAGAAGGAACACAAACGTCGCTATGGATACGCTCACCCCAATCGCGAAATCGAATTAGTGACTCTCCGTGTTCGCGCGGTTCTGAAGTCTCAACCGGTTCGTGCGGGAATTGCCGCCCTGGGCCGTTCAGGCCGAGCGACGCTCGGCAGGGTTTCCCAGCCCGAAGCTCAAGTCTTATTCGATGGCAGAAAGCTCGCGACGAAGATATATGACAGAGACCAATTGCGCGCAAAAAGAACTTACCGAGGCCCAGCCATCATCACCGAATACAGCGCCACCACCGTAATCCCACCCGGCCGTCGCTTCCGCATAGACAATGCCGGAAACCTGATTATCTCCATGAAATGAATCTCTGTGAACCTCTGTGTTCTCGGTGGTGAGTGCTTTTTGCCGCCGCATTGTTAAAGTTTGATGAAAATTGCCCACCGAGCCCCTCTGACTCGGCACTCGGTACTAGGTACTCGGTACTCCGTTCGCTACAATATTTTCGTGAAACCCAGCATATTCGTGGTCGAAGACGATCCCGATATTTCTCGCCTTGTCCGCCATCATCTCGAAAACGAAGGCTTCATCGTTCGGGTCTATCCCAGTGGCACAACCGTACTGGCCGATGCCGAGCGACAACGGCCGGCCCTTTTCATCCTCGACATTATGATTCCTGGCAAGGACGGCCTCGAGATCTGCCGGACCATCCGTCAAACTCCAGGTTTAGCTGCCGTCCCTGTGATTTTTCTGACCGCAAAAAGCAGTGAAGCCGACCGCGTGCTTGGTCTTGAACTAGGTGCAGACGACTACATTGCCAAGCCCTTCAGTCCGCGCGAGCTCGTCGCCCGCGTCAAAGCCGTACTGCGCCGCTTTGAACGCCCCTTGCCTCCGAGCCCCATGAAAGTCGGTGAGATCGAGATCGATCCCTCGGCGATGACTCTCACAGTGAGTGGCAACATGGTCCCGACGACCGCCACCGAGTTCCGCCTGCTGGACTATTTCGCTCGCCACCGCGGGCGCGTCTTCAGCCGTGACCACCTCCTCGATTCCGTCTGGCGCGATACCGCCTACGTCACACCCAGGTCCGTCGATGTTTACGTGCGTCGCATCCGCGAGAAAATCGAGCCCGACCCCGAAAATCCGCGGTACCTCAAAACGGTCCGCGGCGCCGGCTATCGTTTCGAGGGTCCGAAGTGACGTACTTGATCGGGCTAATTCCGCGGAGAGAGGGATACAGCACTCCAGCTGCCAACTCGATAGGCTCTAAACTCGATTCTTACTAATGCTGGCTTCCTCCGTGTCTCTGTGTCTCCGTGGTGAAGAACGCGTAACATAGTCGAAAAATGAAGAACCGCATCTTCTTCAAGCTGCTCACCGTTTTCCTGATCGTCATCGCCGTTAGCGCGGCCGTGCTCGACGTAATGATCGGCGGAGCATGGGAAGCCTCGCTTCGCGCCGAGATCGAGCGCAATCTGACGCAAAAAACCTTGCTCTTCGCACATCGCGTGGAAATTGATCATGAACATTCGCTCGCGGAAATAGCGTCTCAGGAAGGTCTCGCTGCCGGAGCTCGCGCCACCATCATCAACGCTTCCGGCAAGGTTCTCGCTGATTCCGAAAGCAATCCTGCCAACATGGAGAATCACGCCACCCGCGTCGAGTTTGCCGCCGCCCTTACCGGCAAAACCGGTGAGAACGAGCGCCGCAGTGCGACCCTCGGCATTCCGTTCCTCTATGTGGCTGCTCCCATCTCCGGCGGCGCTGTCCGCCTTGCCTATCCCCTCTCCGACGTCGATGCCGTGCAGGCCCAGGTTCGTCGCCGTCTCCTCTGGGGATCTTTGTATGCATCCCTCGTCGCGTTATTGATCGCGGCTGCGGCCTCGGTGTGGACGTCGCGCCGCCTGCAGCGCATCGTCGATGTCGCCGCACGTATCGAGCGCGGTGATTTGCGCGCCCGTGTGGACGACTCCAGCTTGGACGAAATCGGACGCGTCGCCGCCGCACTCGATAAAGGTGCCGAGCAAGTCGAGCGAAGCTTCGCCGCAGTTCGCTCCAGCCAGCGGCAGCTCGAAACTTTGCTCAACAGCATGCAAGATGCCGTCATCGCGGTCAGCTTCGACGGCCTTGTCCGCTGGGCCAATCAGCCCATGGACCGCCTCGTCCCGCAGCGTACCCGCCTCAACGCTCCTGTCGTCGAGACAATCCGCGACCCCGATTTCCTCGCCACGGTCAAGGCAGCCACTGCCACCAAGGAAGTGAAGACCGCTCGCGCCACCTCGGTTGTTCCCGGACGCGCCTTCGATGTCACGGCCGCTCCTCTTCCTGATGGCGGCGTCGTCGCTGTCCTCCGGGACCTCACCGAAACCGAACGTGTGGAGAAGACCCGCCGCGATTTCATCGCCAACGTTTCTCATGAACTGCGAACTCCCCTCACTTCAATTCAGGGATACGCCGAAACTCTCATCGATACCATCCCGGAGGACTCGGCACCGACCCGCGAATTTCTGGAAATCATCCGCAAGAATACCGTCCGCATGTCGCGCCTCACCGAAGACCTGCTGACCCTTGCGCGGGTAGAGTCCGGTGAGACTCGATTCGAAACCGAACCCGTGCCGCCTCTCGAACTTCTGCACGACGCCGAAGAAAGCTTCCGTGAGATCGCACGGTCGCACGACGTCAATCTGGAGATCGTTGACTCAAAGAACGGCAGTGGTTCTGTCGAGACCCTGCCCCAGGTGCTCGCCGATCGCGAAGCCATCCACCAGGTGTTCTCGAACCTGATCGACAACGCCATGAAGTACGGACGCTCCGGAGGACGCGTCGAACTCGGCGCTCGCTCAGCCCAACGCGGCATCGAATTCTACGTGCGCGATTTCGGTGCAGGCATCTCCTCCGAGCACCTGCCCCGCCTTTTCGAGCGCTTCTACCGAGTAGACAAAGCTCGCTCCCGAGAATCCGGAGGCACGGGCCTCGGACTAGCCATCGCCAAGCACATCATGCGCGCCCATGGCGGTTCCATCCGCGCCGAAAGCGAACTCAACCACGGCAGCACGTTCCTCTTCACGCTGCCAACAGCGTAATCTGCTGCCTCCTGATTTTTGTCATTCCGAAGCGAAGCGAGGAATCTGCTGTTGCGTGCAGCGAGGATACTTTCGGAGACACCAACGGACAGATTCGAAGAGAAGAAGGAGTCCCCTACTTGACCAGCGCCTCGTACACTGCAATCTGCCGCTGGTTGTAGTGTTCGAGAGTGAATTGAGCTTCGATTCTCGCTCGCGCCGCACGTCCCATCGCTCGCATGGCTTCTCGGTTCCTGTAGCACCACGAGATAGCTTCTGCCAGTCGGTCCACGTTACGCACCGGAACGATAAATCCTTCTTGTCCATCGCTGATCAAATCGTCTGCGCCCGAGTAGTCGCTGGCCACGATTGGCAACCCGGATGACATCGCCTCCAATAGCACTTGGGCCAAGCCCTCGTTCACTGAAGGGAAAACGAATACGTCAGACTCGCGGTACAACCCTGCGAGTCTTGTGGGTGGAACGGTTCCGGTCATCCGTACGCTCGAATCGCCATACCTCTGCAACAGCGAATTCATCTCCGGCTTGACTTCTCCCACCAGCAGCAACTCGGCATTGGTAAGGGCAAGACGTTTCCACGCCTGCAGCAAGTATCCAGCCCCTTTCGCGAGTTCAATTCGCCCGACGAAGCACGCTCGGAACATCGAGTCGTCCTTCGGAGTTGGTCGCGGAAAAAAGAGCTCCGTATCCACTCCCGGAGCAACGACCAGGGCCTTGTCTCCTAGGCCGAATTCGGCAAGGCTACTCCGAGCTATCCTCGACGGCACGATAATCCGGTCACAAATCTCGTACTCCCGTTCGATGCGTCGAATCAACATCCGGGGCAGCACGGTACTTCGTTCCCGCGGCTTGATGCCGAACCGGCGGCACTCGTCGACACCGGCGAAATGCCAATGCCGCGGGTGACGCGCCGCGTTTTCGAGAAGAGTAACGGCACCCAGTCGTTTTGCCACAGGAAGGCTTGCCAGGCACAGCCCGGACCACGCATGAAACACATTGCAACGCGGGATCCACCGCGACCAGAGGTGATCGCACGCGATAATTCTCGCTATCACCGGAGGCCCAGGGCGCATTTTCCTCGGGATTCTCCGCCATACGCCCCAGAGCATACGGTCTGCGAAAGCGAAGCCCGGATATTGACTGACAACCTGCAATGCGCCGTCGACAGGATCCTTAACATCGAATCCTGGACCAAGCACCCTCCGCAGCATTCCGGCATGCATCAGACTAGGTATGAGCGTCTTCTGATACGGCGCCGAGCCCACGCCGAGTGTTACGGAGACGGAACTATCTGCCATGCCAACTTTATAGACGATTAACCTTAACGTTTGTAGCAGTCAGCTATCATGAACTTGTCTGTAACGATGCAGTAAGCTCGGGAAAAGTACTCGAAAATTCACAGCCTGTTAACCGCAGCACGATTGAAAGGTTTTATGATTGGTCGTTGGCGATTCGTCTTCAGAAACGGCAGAGAAGCGGCGAGAGTCCCAGTACCTATTCTCATCGTGCGCCTTCTCGCCCATCGGACGTGCCCATGAGTACCGCTGTCAAAACTCCCGGTCCCGAACCGGCGCACCACTACATCGTGCGCCGCACCGTCGAGGCCTGTCACATGGCTAAAGAAGCCGCGGCTGCTGCGGCTGAAGGCATTGCCACCGGCTCCGCTGCGCTCCTCAATTCACTGCGACAGCGCGAGCGCGAACTCGATACCCTCGATCTTGAGATCGACAACGGGGTTACCAGCGCCATCACCGAAGTCGAGCCCGCCCAAGCCCGCGAGCTCCTTGCCTGCATGAAATTCATGATCGGGCTGGAGCGCATCGGCGACCTCCTTCTCAGCTTCGGCAGCAGCGCCCAGGCGGCTGCCGGACGCATCGACCCCCAGGACACACGCGACCTCACTCAGATGGCAACGTTACTCGAGAAAATGCTGACTGATTGCGGCGACGCCTTCTCACAGCGTGACGTCAGCAAAGCCATCGAGGTCCTTCGTGCCGACGCCGAGATGGACCGACTCCGCAATCTGATCTTCCTCCGCCACATCGAGAACCCGGAGAACATCCACCGCCAGGCCAGCCTGCAGGTCATCTTCATGACTCAGTCTCTCGAACGCGCTGGAGATCACGCCAAGAACCTCGCCGAAGAAGTTTGCCATTTCGTTTCCGGACGCCCCGTCCGCCACGTCCTCATCGCCTACGACAAACCGGTCGAGCAGATGTTCATCGACTACCTCCGCCGTCGCGACCACAAAATCTAGAGCGCAAGTGTGGCGCGGGCGCCCACGCCCGCGAATAATGAACGTTGCCAAGGATGGGTGTCCCATTTCTCGCGCGGTGTATGCGCGAGAAGTGGGGATTTCGTTTTACACAAACGGGAGCCTTGTGCTCAGTCCCTCTGTGTTCCCTGTGACCTCTGGTGAGAGGTTGTGGGCTCTAACTCACTTCCCGTACCCATATACAAATTCATACTTACCCGAACCTATTTCGGTAAGCACCGCTCCATCTTCCTGCTGCACATTCGAACCCGCTTGCAGCGCCTTCCCACTCTCCATCACGTCCTCAACTCGCGCTCCGGGCAACCGCACCGTCGCTGTCGTATTCGCCGGCACTTCCACATCCATCGTCATCTTCGCGTCTTTGATTTCCCACGAGGACGCGACTTGCCCGTACATCGTGTGCAGCGAAGCCTTCGCCGATGTCAACCCGCCCCCCGGACGCGGCTGAATCAGCACATGCTTGTACCCGGGCTGCGCTTCATCGATATCAATTCCCGCAATCACCCGGTACATCCACTCCCCGATCGCTCCATACGCATAATGATTGAAGGAGTTCATGCCCGCATCCTGAAACGTTCCGTCTGGCTTGATTCCGTCCCACCGCTCCCAGATCGTAGTTGCATCCTTCGTGATCGGATACAGCCACGACGGATACTCCGTGCGATTCAGCAGCATGTACGCTTCCTCGTAATATCCGTAGTCGCTCAGAGCTTTGCACAGCACAGGAGTGCCCAGGAATCCGGTCGTGAGGTGTTTGAAGTGGTTTACGTCGTCCGCTAATCTCTCAGCCGCTTGCTTGCGTTGTGACTCACGCAGCAAGTCGAACGCCAACGCCAGTGCATATGCAGTCTGCGTATTCGAAGAAAGCCGCCCGTTAGGTGTCACAAACTCCTGCTGAAACGCCGCGCGGATGTGATCGAGCAACGCCCCATACTCCGCCGCGTCGCCTTTCTTTCCCAGCACCTCAGCTGTGCGCCGCAACAGATCTGTGGATCGCGCAAAATACGCCGTCTGCAGGAAGTCCTTATCGGTCGTTGCCCCCGGATAATCCGACTGCGTCGTGGCAAAGGCCAGCCAATCCCCGAACGAGAACCCATTGCTCCAAATGTAGCGGTTCCCAGCCTGCTTCCGCATATATTCCACCCAGGCCTTCATGCTCGGATACTGTTCCTCCAGCACGCGCCGATCTCCATACGACAGGTAAACCGTCCACGGCACCACGGTCGCCACATCCGCCCAACCCGCCGATGCAGATTCTCCTCTCCGCGTGCTATGACTCAGAACATTCGGGATGACGTACGGCACCGCGCCATCATCCTGCTGGTCGAGCGCCACATCTTTGAGCCACTTGGTATAAAACGACGCCGAATCGTGATTGAAGCAGGCAGTCCGCGCAAACACCTGCGCATCTCCGGTCCACCCCAGCCGCTCATCCCGCTGCGGACAATCTGTCGGCACATCCAGGAAATTTCCTTTTTGCCCCCAGACGATGTTGTGCTGCAGCTTGTTCAGCATCGGGTTCGAACTCTCGAACGTTCCGCTGGGCTGAATCGCCGAGTGGACGACAACTCCCGTGAACGCATCGAGAGGCACATCTCCCGGCCATCCATCCACAGCGACATATCGAAAGCCATGAAACGTGAAATGCGGCTCAAACGTTTCCACTCCTCCGCCCTTCGTCGTGTATTGATCCGTAGCCTTCGCCGCGCGCAGGTTTTCGGTATACAAGTTTCCTTTGCTGTCGAGAACCTCTGCATGGCGCAGCGTTATCGTTGTACCCGCCGGAGCATTTACTCGCATTCGCACCCAGCCCACCATGTTCTGTCCCATATCGAGCACAGTGTCGCCACCCGGAGTCTTGATCATCTTCACCGGCTTCATCTCTTCAATTGCTCGCACCGGAGGCCCCGTCGCCGCGACCAGCTTTGCCTTGGGTGCTTCCATTACGCTCACACCCTGCCAGTCTTTATCGTCGTACCCAGCTTCGCTCCATCCCGCACGCTCCAGCCGTGCGTCGTAGGTTTCCCCGTTGTAGATGTCCGAGCTGAGGATCGGTCCCGTAGCCGCCTTCCACATCCCATCGCTAGCCACAATCTGCCGCGACCCATCCTTATAAATAATGACCAGATGCGCCAGCAACGCCACTTGCTTCCCGTAGGAATTGCGGTTGCCATGAAACGCGAGGCTGCCGCGGAACCATCCATCTCCCAGGATCGCTCCCACCGCATTCTTCCCCGGCCGCAGCCATTCGCCGACATCGTACGTCTGGTACTGATATCGGAAGTCGTAGCTCGTCCATCCTGGCGTGAAATACTGGTTGCCCACGCGCTTGCCGTTGATCTGCATCTCGTACAGTCCCATCGCCGAGACATACAGCCGCGCCCGTTCGATGTTCTTTTTCACGTCAAATGTGCGCCGCAACATCGGCGACGGATTTGACACCTGCGGATCTTCTTTCACATTCGGAGTGATCCACTTCGCCTTCCAGTCCACCGGCGAAAGCAGTCCCATCTCCCAGTACCCGGGTTCGCTCCATCCCGAGTCATGGCCCTGGTTGTCCCACACCTCCACTTGCCAGTAGTAGCGACGCCCGCTCTCCAGCGCCGGACCTTCGTATGCCACATGAATCGATGCATCCGAATTCTTCTTGCCCGAATCCCAAACCAGCTTCTTCGCCTCGAGATCCTGGACAGAGGCGGCAACACGCACCTCGTACGCGGTCTGCAACGTCCCGCGATCCGACGACACGAGCTCCCAACTCATCCGCGGCTGCATCACATCGATGCCCAACGGATTCGTGTTGTATTCGCAACGCAGATTCGTAACTGACAACGGCGTACTCGCAATCGCAGCAGCGACCATAAATAAGATGGCGAACAACTGCACGGCGCACCTTCGACCCATATCAACCCTCCCAACCACACCCGGAATTTCTCTAGGACGTGGAATCATTTCACATCCCGGCAACGAATGAAATGACTCGGATCCTTAGAGGGAATTTTGTCATTCCGAAACGGCATGCATTTGGCCGTTGAGGAATCTGTTTTTATTGTCGGCAGGATCGGGGGTCCCCCACGTCTCGCCGCTGTTGCGAGACGTGGGATTATCGACCAGCGAGTCGGAGTCCCCCGCACGCTTGCGGCTCAGGCCCGTATCCGTGTACGCTGACCAGTCATGTTACGCAGATTTGCAATCGTTCTCATTCTCTCCCTCACAGCGCAGGCCCAAGACAGAGTCATCGATTTCTTGAAGCAATTAACGGAAGCTCCCGGCGTGCCGGGCTACGAAGATCCCGTCCGCAAATTGATGACCGAGCAAATGCGGCCGTTTGCCGACACCATCTCGAACGATGGTCTTGGTTCCGTCATTGCGTCGCAGGGAAAGTCCGGTCCCCGCATCATGATCGATGCTCACATGGACGAACTCGGTGGCATGGTCCGCCACGTCCGCCCAGACGGCTACCTCAGCATGCAGATGCTCGGCTATTGGCTCGATGCAGCTCTGCCCGACCAGCGCTGGGTCATCATCGGTTCGAAGGGCCCCGTCCCCGGCATCACCGCTCTCTGGGATGCACACATCGCTCCCCACGCCGACGGTCGTTCCGTGCAGCCGGGCCGCCAACTCTTTCTCGATGTTGGAGCGCGCAATCCCGCTGACGTACAAGCTCTCGGAATCTCTCCCGGAGATCCCGTCGTGCCCGTCTCAAACTTCACCGTTCTCGCCAACCAGCGCTATCTCGGCAAAGCCTGGGACGATCGCGTCGGATGTGCCGTGATGCTCGAAGCCATGCGCCGCCTGCAACATGAATCCCACCCGAATCAAGTCTTCTATGCCGCGACCGTTCAGGAAGAAGGCAGCATCGAAATGCGCGGCGCGCAAACCTCCGCCCGCATGATCGACCCGGACATCGGAATTGCGCTGGAGGTTGGTATTCCCAACGACTTGCCCGGTACGGACGCCGAAGCCTCGCAGGAAACGCTCGGCGGAGGCCCCGGAGTCATGCTCTACAGCTTCAGCGAACTCCCCAATCGCAAGCTCGTCGACTTTGAAAAGCAGGTGGCCCAGGAAATCCACGTGCCGCTGCAGTTCGACTTCGTCCCCGGCTTCGGCGACGATGCCGGCGCCATCAAATTGAATAAGACCGGCGTCCCGGTAACAACTCTGCTGGTCCCGGCACGCTACACCCACACCCACAACGGCATCATCGATCGCAGCGACTTCGACCGCACGGTCGATCTTCTGGTCGCTATGTTAAAGAAACTGGACGCCACCACGGTTTCCAACATCAAGAAATTCGACTAACGGAAGGGCTTGTGTGCCCCATCTCTCGCGCGTTCTTTGCGCGAGAAGTGGGGATTTTGCCCTTGCTCTGGCAGACAAAATTCAGGCGTGCGGCTTAATTCCCGTTCTTCTGTCTCGCATAAAAGCTCCTCGCCTTTGCCCTGTTCCCGCACTTCGTCATGTCGCACCAGCGCCGCCGATGGTTCTTGCTCTCGTCCAGGAAAATCCATTCACAGGTTTTCGACGCACAGGTGCGCACAAACTTCAGCCGGTCGGATGCCAGCAACCCCGCCGCATCCCTCGCGATCGGCCATAGCGGCGCGTATGGATCATTCAACCTCGATTCGAACTTCCATTCGAAGCGTCCCTTCCCCGGAACCAATTGCAGATGTTGTGCCGCGTCCTGCACCCGTGCGTTCAAAATCGCTACAGCCGACGCAGACACCGGCTTTCTCCTCGCCACAGCGTAGAAGATATCGCTGACGGTTTCCCGCAATTCAATTGCTAACTGTAGGGCACGCTGTGCTTCCTGACGATGCTGCTGGCTCCAGGCAAACAACCGGTCGACCTGCAAGTCCGTGAGAATCCCCGTATCCTCGCCGAAGCGCGCGAGGTCCAGATAGTCCTTCAAGAGCTCTTTTCGTTCCGGCATGAAACGATCGTCCAGCGTGTTCACGAAGTCCAGACACACTGCCCCCGCCACCAACTCAAACCGTGGGGCCCTTCGTCTTTTGATGTGCTCGCTGTAAATTGGCTGCCTCCTCTACCTTCGTATTATCTAACCTTCAAAACCGTATTGACAAGTTAGTGGAAGCAGTTTAGCGTTGTCCTAACCGGTGAAGAGTTATTTGAAGGTTATAAAATGTTTAATCATCGATCCTCCCAGATCATGACCCTGACCCGAAGCAGGGAACTCGCCAATGTGAAGACGGTTAACATAGGAGGCAGACCTGTGATCGCGCCCAAATCAAATCCGGCGGCTCAGCACAGTGGCGATTCGATCAAAATTGCGCTGGCATTCGTCGCTATCTATCTCGTATGGGGCGCAACGTACCTCGCGATTCGCTACGCTGTCGAGACGGTTCCCCCACTGGTGACGGCGGGCATTCGCCACACGATTGCTGGCGGCGTGCTGTTGGCCTGGGCATGCATTCGCGGATACCGTCCGCGACGCGAACACTGGATCGCAGGCAGCATCATCGGCGCACTTTTTTTCTTAATTGGCCATGGCTCACTGCATTGGGCCGAGCAGCACGTTGCCTCAGGATTGGCTGCGCTTCTAATCGCAACCGAACCGATGTTCATCCTGCTGCTCGCATGGCTCAGCGGTCAGCAAAAGATCAGTCGGCTAAGCGCTTTGGGCTTGGCTGTTGGCGTGGTGGGTGTTGCGATTCTTACTGGCGTGGAACTCTCTTCGAAAGATACAAGCCTGATTGGAATGCTAGCGATACTCCTCGGCTCCCTCTCGTGGGCTGCAGGTGTGGTCATCTCACCGAAGCTGAAGCTGCCCACGGACGCCCTCGCGCGTACAGCTGTGCCCCTTGTCTGTGGCGCAGCGATGCTACTGGTGAGTGCCGGATTGGCCGGCGAGTTTCACACTCTGCACTGGTCCGCCATTTCGCTGAAGTCGATTCTCGGATTGGCGTTCTTGATCTTCTTTGGATCGATCGTCGCGTTCACAGCCTACACCTGGTTGCTGCAGCGCTGTCCGCCGACGCTGGTCGCCACGCACACCTATGCGAATCCGGTTGTGGCCGTGTTGCTGGGATGGCTCGTGGCTGGCGAGGCACTCACGCTACGCGTGTTGCTGGCCTCGGTCGCGATCCTGGGTGCGATCGTGCTCATCCGCAAAGGCGAGCGCACGACAGGGCATCCCGTCATCGCGCCCGCCGCTACGAAGGTTCGATCATCGGCACAGTGCGCCTAGTCGCGGTCGTGTTCGCGGTGCACTTCGGAGCAGAGCAGCCAAAGGTGGTCCATATACTCGCCGCTATTCGAGCGGAAGCCTGTGACAACTGAACCGGCAGGGCATACGGCTTGCGCGGGACGACCTCCCGCATTGGGACGCGCTACGGGTTCGGTCATCTCCGTGCGCGGATTATCGAAGCGCTGAACGACCTCGCGTAACGGGCTGCACATGCCCACGGCTTCGTCGATCGAAGCACCGGTGCGGCCGACCAGGCCGCGCAGAACGAATCCGTTACGGCAAAATGCATCGTGCACCGGGCGACCTCCGGGGCTGCCGGTGCGTCCAGTCATCTGGATCCGATCGCCAAGGCCGCCTTCGCGGCGAACGTGTGCGCAATCCAGCCATGCCTGGTTGTAGAACTCGCCCGTCTGCACGTGAAATCCAACCGCAAGCGATTGTTCATCGCACACCGCATCCGGCGCCGGACGCCCGCCGCGACCGCCGCCGAAATCCACGGCAATCTGCTGATGCCGGACGCGAAGAAACGCATGATCCCACTCGCGGTCGCGATCCTGGTCACGGTCGTGGTCGCGGTGGTCGCGATCCTGATTCGGATACTGGTTCGGATACTGATATTGAGTGGCTGCGAGCGCGCCGAATGCGATAAGAAACAATGAGGCAGCGACCGCCAGCGGAGCTACGCGATCAAGCATGAGTTTCCATTTGCTGCCAGAAGAATTGCGAGGATTACCTGAAGCCATTCTCACGCCCCTTATTGCGCCGATTTTCGACGCAAAAATCTGATTTGAGCCGGATGGTAGAGGTACGCTCAAGGGCGAGTCAACGCAGAACGCCATTCTCAGATGACGGAAGTCACACGCTGGAAAGTCCACCCCTGCCGCAGCATGCACGACAAGGGTGGATCTATATATCAGTGATTGATCTGGAACGCGCGATAGCTATGCGGCGCTAGCGTCATTGTGAATGCCGTAGTCGCCGGCTCGCCGGGATGCCGCGGCTTACGCGTCGTGCCCGTCAGTTTCTGATCGCTTACCAAATCGCTAAGTGATCCTGCATTTGTTGCCAGCACTGTAACGGGCGTAGGTTCGTCGCGGAATGATTCGACGATGAACGTGCCGTTGTCGTAGGCGAAAATGCTGACTTTCGAAGGCGCTTCAATCCGCACCGGAAAGTTCCCGAGCACATAGCTTCGAATAGCGTTGAGCGTTGCGTCAGGCATCAGGTAAAGGTCCGTGAAGTTTTCCGGGATCGTGAGGACGTACAACGTTCCCTTGCCGTACTGATTCATCAGCATGATCGGGAATCCATTGTTGTCTCCGATGCCCCGAATGATGGGCCACGCATCGTTGGTCAGGAACTGTAGATGCGGAATCAGAATAGGCGTGCTGCTCTTTCCCAAATCGCCCCCAGGGCCCGCGCCAAATGCTCCGATGAAATTCGTTACTGCGACTTTGTGATCGGTGTAGCGAATCTCGTCCAGGCTTTCCGCGCCTTTGCCTTCGAGCGCGTGCCACAACCCCGAGGTCACCACCACAGTTTTTCCAGCATCGAGTTGCTGCTTGATCTCGCTGACCAGATTGGGACCATCCGCCGCGCCTTGCGTTAACAAGACTACGTCGGCCTTCTCAGGGAACGTCGGATACATTTCGATGGGAATTCCAATCATTCCGAGGAAGTTGTGCAGAAAGTCCTCTCCCACCGCATGCACGGGACGATAGCTTGCGATGCCGATAGGATTACCCAGCTTCCCGGTGAACTGCTTGATCTGGTCCAGCGCATCTCCAGCCACGCTGGCGAAGATCGGTTTGTCCTTCGATCGGACGACGATCCTATTCCAGTTCACGCTGGTTGCATCGTTCTTCCATGGGCGGTCGCCTTCCTTTGCGTCCCACAAGAGCGCGCCATAGTTGAAGAGAGTCATCTCTTTGGCCTTGCCGAAAACCGTCAGCCAGAGTTGTTCCGAATAGCGATCGGCGTACTTGATGGCGTAGACGTCGACCCATCCACCGCCATTGCGCCCCGGTGCGATCTCGTCGAAGTACCGCATGATCTCGTAGCCTTCGTACTGCTGCAGGTTCTGGTCGGTAGCGACCGGATCACGGGTTTCGGTGCCCGTGTAAATTTCATCGAAAATCTTGGGCTGCTCGCCAAGATCGTATCCGTTGCCCTGGAAGTGCTCGTACCAGTTGGGGAACTTGATGATCATTTTCACTTTCGGATTGACAGCCCTTGCGGCGTTGACCACCAGATCGCGGGAGACCTCGTCCATAGTCTTGAGGCGGAAGTCGGTCCAGCTCTGGTCGCCCTTCGCAGCGATATCCGATGGTCTCTTCGTATTCGCGAAGAAGAAGTCGTCGAGGATAACTTCGTCAAAAAGTTTGGCTGTCATCTCCGAGACGTGCTTCACGTATTCGCGATCCTCGGGCTTGGTGTAGGTAAAAGAAGTGAATTGTCCGTTGTCGTCGTCGGAGTAGCAGATGGCTCCGGAGACTTCGACGCCCTGGGCCTGGAAGAATTTCTTGATGTCAGCCACCAGAGCTTCATCGGCCAGAACTCGGCTGCGATAGGTTTCGAGATATACCTTGTCCACATGAACCTGGCTATGGATTTTTGCCCACGATGTTTCCAGCCATTGACGGTCTTTCATCTTGAGCGTGATTTGAACGGGAATGTAAACGACCGTCTTGAACGGCTGTTGAGCTTCAATGGGGATGGATGCGAAGAACGACAGAAGAACAATGAGCAAAAACGGAGTACGAGGTTTCAAAGCACGACTCCTTTGGCAGGATTAAAAGGTGACGGCCAATTATAGGAGCGTGTGGCAAAGCAGGGAAGCCGAAAACACAGTTAAAAATCGATTTTCTACAAACTCTGTCATTCCGAGCACAGCGAGGAAACTGCTTTTTTGACACGCAGGATCGACGCTGCCGGCAGGCAGTAAGATTCCTCACCGGCTCCGCCGCTTCGGAATGACAAATTACGGCGGCCCGGCTGCCGCCTAGTCCGGGGGCCCTCATATCTTTATTGTCTGTGCGACAATCTTGGACATTCCAATTCACATTGGGGGACACGTGCGCGCATTATCCATCGCCCTTTCGGTTTTATGCATCGTTCCTTTCCTTCCGGCTCAGAACGTGGTGCACTACACCACGACGAACGCCAACGTAAAGTATCTGTTCGCAACGGCGGAACCCGTTCTCCATCTGAAGCCGGGAGACATCCTCGATACGAACACGCTCGATTGCTTCGGCAACGGGCTGAAGAAACCGGGCGATACGCTTGACATGGCGAAGGGCGACAATCCGCTCGCCGGTCCGTTTTACGTCGAGGGCGCCGAACCCGGCGACACTCTCTCCGTGAAGATCCTCGACCTGCAGGTGGATGGCGAGTACGGCGTTGGCGCATTCTCTCCAGGATTTGGCTCGATCAATTCCTCGAAGTACACGCCGATGCTCGAGAAGACTCCATGGCACGAGAAAGTCTGGTTCTATCACATCGATCACGCCGCCAATACGGCCACATTCAAGGCCCTCGATTCCGATTTCGCCGTGCCCATTCCAATGCATCCTTTCTTCGGATGTATCGGCGTCGCTCCGGCCAATGGCGAAGCGCGGAGTTCGATTGTGCCCGCCGAATTCGGTGGCAATATGGATTCGCCCGAGGCTTCGGTGGGCAACACCGTGTATTTCCCAGTCAACGTAAAAGGTGGGTTGCTCTATTTGGGCGACGGACACGCGGCCATGGGCGACGGTGAGGCCGCAGGATCGGCCATCGAGGTTCCGCTCAAAGCGCGGGTACAGGTGAGCGTCATCAAAAGACGAACAATCGACTGGCCCGAGTTCGAAAACGATCAGGCCATCATGACCGTGGGTGCGTACCGTCCGGCGGAGGATGCGACGCGGATCGCACTCACAGAACTAGTGAAGTGGATCCATCGCGACTACGGACTGTCCGAAATGGACGCCTATGAATTGCTGTCTAAAGTGGCGAAGCTGCACTTCAACGAGATGGTCGATCCGAATTACGTCGTCGTGGCATCCATCGAGAAGAAATATCTGCCGAAGAAGAAGTAGTTCTCCTGAATACTTGTTGGAATCAGCCGCTTTCGTGGCCCTTGCCGCGCCTCCGGCAACCTCGTTCGTTGGGCTCGTGTTCTGCCAAGGACAACTAACTTGTCCATCTAGGCACGACTGCCAATAACCCGGCGTTTTCTATCCCCGGTACAGCTACAGAGAAGGATGGGCACCAACCTGGAAGCCCGGAGTTGCATCCGAATCGTTGCTTGTCTGTTGTTGATTTCCTCGAGTTAGATCAGTTGAGGTGACAATGTTCGGCAGTGGCCGTGCGTCGTTGCTTGGTTCTGTAATCATCATTAGTTAGCAATTCACTGTTGCGGGCCATCGCTCACAAGCCACTGACCACCTATTTTTCTCCGAACTGAAGCATTGACTTGCGGGGTTTCTGCCAGGGGATGAGACGAAAGTCTCTCCCCTCCCCGCGCTGGCTTTTGTCATTCCAAGAAGCGCAGCGACGAGGAATCTGCTGATCCCAACTACGTTGATACCGCATAAACTACACAAAAACAAAAAGCCCGGCCCCCGCAGGGACCGGGACGATTCAATCCGTACTATCCTTTTACGATCTTCTTGCCTGCCTGATCCCACACCGCAACGGATTTGTTGAAGTATGCGAAATTGGCGAGGTGGCATCCGATCGAGGTGTTGTTGCCGAACACTTCGTTCTCGACAACCGGCTTGCGTGTGCGCACGGCATTGAAGAAGTTGGCCTGGTGGTCAACCGTATCGCTGTATCCCGGCGGCGTGACATAGCTTTCGCCGATGTCGTCGACCTTCGACTCGAGCGGCGGCGTGTCGGGATGCTCATCGTGCCACTTGGCCAGATACTGATCGCGCAGGTTCTTCGGCCAGCCATAAATTGAATAGCCTTCCGGTTCCGGGCGCGTATCTTCCGGCTTATAGCTGAGCGTATTGTCCTTGATGATCATCGTGCCCTTGGTGCCATAGAAGCCGATGAACTCTCCACCCGCATTGTTCAGGTTGCAGCGCACGGTGACGCGGAACTTCGGATACTCATACTGCGTCTCAATGAGATCAGGGAACTCGCGGCCGTCCTTGAAGTGGAACAAGCCTCCACTCGAATTGGCACGAGACGCGGGCACGTTGGTGCTGGTGATGAAGTGAATGCCCGACAGCAGGTGGACGAACAGATCGCCACCAAGTCCCTCTCCGTAGTCCGTGAAGCAGCGCCAGCGGAAGAAGCGGACCGGATCAAATGGGCGCTTCGGAGCTTTGCCGAGGAAGGCGTTCCAGTCAATGGTCTTTTCGCTGGCATCGGGTGGAATCGGATAAACCCAGGCGCCGCTGGGCGAATTGCGGTCCCAATAAGCGTTAATGCAAAAGACTTCACCGAGCTTGCCGGAATCGTAAATCTCTTTCGCCTTCGCGTAAAGGACTGAACTCACACGCTGGCTGCCGACAGCGATCATGCGCTTGTTCTTTTGCGCAGCTTCAATCATCGCGAATCCGTCCTCGGGCGTGTGCGACATCGGCTTCTCGCAGTACACGTCCTTGCCGGCGGCGCACGCATCTTCGAAAATCTGCCGGTGATTGTGATCCATGACAGCGAGGATGATGGCATCAACATCTTTACGGTCGAGGATTGAGCGATAGTCGCGCGTGGCCGTGACATTTGGATTCTGCACAGCTTCCTGCGCGGCCACATGCCGGCTGTCATAGAGGTCGCATACACCGACGCATTGAATACCCGGAACGTGAAGAGAAGCTTCGAGGTGCTCGCATCCGCGGATGCCGGTGCCGATCGAGGCGAAGCGGACGGTGTCGCTGGGTGCTACCGGGCGCGGCGCGGCATAGAGTGTATGAGGCTGCAACACGGACTTGGCGACACTGGTGGCGACGAGTGCGCTGGAACCGATCTGCATGAACTGGCGGCGAGACAGGGGATTTTTTGACATTATTTTTCGCCTCACAAGTGCTTGGAATGATCTTCCGGACAGACATGAAAATGATCGCGGAAGAGCTACGGACAGAAATTATTGCACAGTACAGGATGGTTTAGTGAAACGATTTTCTAGGGCTTGCGCGAACGATCGTCAGCCAGCAGACATTCTGCGGAACTAGCGAAGCCCCGTGGAACTTCGCTCAGTGGGCAATCTTGCTTCGCGCGATTGCAATTTCGCTGCGGTCGCCCTGACCGGCAACTTCGATGAGCGTGCGGTAGTATCCGACTGCAGCCTCGTGATCCCCAGCAGCATCCGCAGCCGTTGCAGCTCCATAGAGCGCGTTGAACAAGTTGGCTGTATTCTCCAACGCTCGTTTGTATGCAGCAAGAGCTCCCGTTGGCTGATGCTGCTGCATGAGCAAATCACCAAGCTGCTCCGAAGTAAGCGGCTCAGCCCACGAGGGATATCCGCCGATTTCGTCTGCACGCCGCATTTGCTCTAACGCTTTCGCCGAATCTCCTTGCGATTGAGCAATCCACGCCTCTACTTCCAGCCGCGCGGCCTCAATCGGATTGTTGGCGTTGGCGCTGATCTTCTTCACCGAGGCATCGCGCAGTTTCGCAAGCTCATCCGATGCCCTCTGCGCCGCTTTGGTGTCGCCGCTCCGGGCGGATCCAACACCGATTGCCGTCCAGATCATTTCGGAATCCGGGAGCCTGTCGCTCGTGATTTCCTGGTTGAGGCGCCGCGCCATTTCCCAGTCGTGCGCTTGAAGAGCGTAGCTCGCAGCCACGTATTCTCCTGAACCGCAGCCGTGATCAGATGGCAGCGCGAGAGCTTCTTCCGCGACTTTCTTCGCCGCAGCCTGTTGTCCGAGTTGCAGGTAGGCGAACTGCAGGAAGTGCATAGCATGTAGTTGCGAGCCCCGTCCCTGGCATTCTGGTTCGCGGGAGGCGACCTTGATGGAGGTCAGGTTCGATTGCACCGTGTCTGGCCACAATCCCAGCCGCACAAAAATATGCGACGGCATGTGCGTCGCATGCGCGGAATCCGGTGCAATCTTCGCGTACTCGCGTGCTGCGGTCAGTCCCTTCTGCGCCAGCGCCGGATTGTCATAACAATGAATCAGGTAATGCGCAATGCCGGGGTGATTCGGAAGTTTATGGAATAAGGGTTCAAGAATCTCTCCGCACTTCGCCTGGTTTGCGTAAGTCTTGTCCCGTCCCGCACTGACGAAGAGGGAGAGAGCGTAAAAAATCGAGCCCTCGTCGTCCTGGGGATTGGCATCATGCAGCTTGGCCATTTCGGTAGAGAACGCCTGTGCGCGCTCGTGCACCGTGGCGTTGGGGTCGGAATAGAGCGCTGAAACTGCAGCGATGTATTGCTTTTCCCTTGCGGTTGTCGCCGGATTCTTTGCGGCCGTGTCACGCGCCAGTGCCGCTTCCTTGCTGCCATTCTCCTGATCGACCTCTCCCCATGCACCGTGGAAGTATGTCATCGCCGCTCCCCAGTGCGCCATCGCGCAGTTCGGATCCCGAGCAGCAATCTTCAAGAACTCGGCACGTGCGGCATCATATTCGAACGAATGCAACAGAGCCACGGAGCGGTTGAAATCGGCGTGCACGGCCGGAGCGCATGATGTCGGGAACTCCACGGTGCCAAGTGCCGCAGCATTCGGCGCTCCGTGCTGGTGCTCCTGCGCGTCAGAAGAGGAGAAGCTGATAGACAATTGAAGCAGTCCGATTAGAAACAGGCGAAAAGTGAATGTCATGAGGTCTCAGTCCCCACTCTGAGATTTCGTGCCTGCGATTGTAACTGACTCGGGACCTTGACGATGGATTCGCTACGAAGTCCCGCCGACCGTTCGGGCTCGGTTTTGCTCAATGACATTATCATTCGTAGCGCAGCGCGATGATGGGGTCGACTCTCGCCGCGCGGCGTGCCGGGACGAACGCGGCCGACACTGTTACGCAAAGAAGGAATACCGAAACCCCAATGTAGGTCAGCGGATCCGTTGGAGAGATCGCAAACAGAAGACTCGACATGAAGCGCGAAAGCAGAAAACCGCAAAGCGTCCCGATGACCACTCCCGTGAGAGCGAGTTTTGTCCCGCGAATCAGAACCCTTCCCAGTATCTGTAACGGAATTGCTCCGAGAGCCATCCGAATCCCGATTTCCCGGGTCTGGAGAGAAACCAGGTACGACATCACCCCATAAACGCCGACAAGCGCGAGAAGAAAACCGAATGCTGCAAAGATGCCGAGAAGAACAGTTTGCGAACGCGGAGAAACATTGACCTGGGCGATGCGTCCATTGAGCGTGGCGATCGCGGTTATGGGTTGGTTGCGGTTCACAGACCAGATCCGGTCCTGAATCGCCGGGATTAAGGCACGTGGGTCGCCGGCGGAGCGAACGAGCATGTACACACCGAAAATGCGCTGACTCTGGAAAAAGGGAGCGTAGACCTGAGGCTTCGGAGAATCGCGGGAATCGAGATGATCTGACCCACGAACGTCTCCGACAACGCCGATGATCTCGCCCCAAACCGGCCGGCCAGAGACAAATTCGCTAGCCAGACGCTTTCCTATGGCATCGACAGTGCCGAAGTACTTTCGCGCCAGGGTTTCATTCACGATGAAGACTGGGCCTTTTCCTTTGGCGTCGTCGACGGTGAAGTCGCGGCCCCTGAGAAGTGGAATCCCAAGAGTCTGGAAGAAATCAGGAGCCACGCGATTGCCCATGGCAGATTGCTGGGCGTGTTGTGGATCAGCCATCGTTGCGTCGGTCGCGAAAGTGGTTTCGGCAACTTCATCCGACATTGGAAAAACCAAGCCCGCGGAGGCCGCCGTGACTCCTGGAGTCGAACGGAGAGCCTGCTGAACCTGCTGAACGTACGCAATTGCCGGTTCAGCGGTCGCAAAGCGAAATGTGGGAAAGTCGAGGCGCACAGTCAGCACATGGTCTGGACGAAAACCGAGGTCCTGGCGAAGGAGCTGGGTGAAGCTGCGAAAATCCAGGGTGGCGCCAATCAGCAGAACTGTAGCGACTGCAATTTCGGCGACGACCAGGAATTGACGAAGAAAATTCGAACTGCTCGAGGTGCCAACGCTCAGACTGTCTTGCCTTGCGGCATCGCTGAGGCTGCCGCGCGTGCTGATCACGGCCGGTGCAAGTCCCGCAAGAAGTACGGCGAATAGAGATGCCGCGACAGTGAACCATGCAACCGACGTGTCGATGTGGATCTCGCCAATGCGAGGAAGATCAGGAGGCAGGATGGAGCGGAGTCCATGAAGTGTTAATGCAGAAACGGCAAATGCACAGGCACCGCCTATCAGCGCGATCAACAGGGCTTCAGTCGCCAGTTGACGGATCAGAACCCAGCGCGACGCGCCCAGAGCGGATCGAATGCCAAATTCGCGCCGCCGCGCCAAACCGCGCGCCAGGAACAGGTTGCTAACGTTGGCACACGCAATCAGAAGCACAAATCCGACAGCACTGAAAAGGATGACGAGAGGCGTCTGAGCATCTCCCAATAAATATTGTCTGAGAGAGGTGACATGGATGTTCCATCCTTTATCGGTATCAGGATAAGACGTGGCGAGGCGAGACGAGATGATGTCGAGATCCGACTGCGCGCGACCCAGGGAAGTATGCGGCCGTAGGCGAGCGACCACGGAATAGTCATGACGGCTGCGATCCGCCAGTTGCTCTGGAGTGGGAATGAACGCAGTCCAAAGTTCGGAGTCGGTTTCGAATCCGAGCGGTGGAACCGCGGGCATCACTCCGATGATCGTAAAGGTTTGCCCGTCAAGGGTGACAGGCTTTCCGACAACAGACGCATCTGCGCCAAAATCCTTTCGCCACAAGGATTCGCTCAACAATACCGATCGCGTACCGGGCTGCATGTCGGTAGACGCGAAGACTCGGCCCTGTAGCGGGCGCAGGCCGAGGAGCGGAAAAAACTCTTGCGAGACGGCGGTGGATTGGAGGCGTCGCGGATTCCCCGCTGAAGAAAGCTCTCTCGGCAAGTCCTCAGTGATCGCAATGCCAGAGAACGATCTGGCGGAACGCAGATCAGCAATGTCGGCGAGCGAAAGATTCATGTAGGGAAAATCGAAGAAGGTGCTGCGCTCGGAGATCAGGGCAAGCTCGGAAGGATTTGAAAAGGGAAGAGCACGCAGAAGGACGGCGTTGACGACGGAGAAGATCGCGGTGTTCGCGCCAATGCCGAGAGCGAGAGTGAGGATGGCGACTACCGCAAAGGACGGCGCGCGATGAAGCTGGCGAAACGCAAAACGGCAATCTGAGAACAGCGAACGGAAGGCGGGCGTTCGCGGAAGCATCTGCGCATTCTACTCTGTGGGGATCGGACGAAAAAGGCGGGAAAAAATTGAAAGGGCCGTGACATTGGTTATGGCCTAGCCGCCAACTCCTGCGAGGGAGTTAACAACGTGGAACCATGTACCGTCACAGCCCCTTGATGTGATCGCTGCTTTCGCAGTTCCGGATCCCAACTGACCCTCGCAGGTCCGTCGGTTTTTTCAGGTCCGGTCACCTTGGCAGGTCGCCCCACCCGGTTGATCACTCAGTCTACTTTGGATCGGCTCATTTTATTGTGCCAACCCTTTCGACCGTCGACGCAAGCAAAGTTACCAGAGTAACGAGAAAAGTCAACGCAAACTATTGGTGCAGTCGGTGTGCTGTAAGCTGTGCATAACGGGAATCGCAAATCACTGGAATCTGGAAAGTTATGCACAGGCAACTGGAATAATGCCCAGTTTTTCACAGGAAAATGCACAACTTACCTGAGAACTGCAAAGCGATGAAAGGGAATCAAATAATCGTCTTGACGGCAGAGTGAGATGAGCGCATCGTTCATTGTTAGACCCCCCGAAAAAGAGATGCCCGAGTTTGTAGCCTATGTGGATGGCGGATGCCTGGGAAATCCGGGCCCGTCGGGCATTGGCGTGGTGATCTGCGGCGGCGAGGACGGCCCCGTCCGCATCGCCAAGTGGATCGGCAACCAGGACAATAATGTGGCGGAATACGCGGCGCTGATGGAGGCGCTGCAATACGCCATCGCACGGAAGGCGCGGAAGCTGCACGTCTACTCGGATTCCGAAGTCGTGGTGCGGCAGATGACCGGCCAATATGAGTGCCGCAGCCCGAGACTTTACTCTCTGCACTGGACCTGCCGGAAGCTAGCGCGGTCGCTGGCCTTTTCCATCTCGCATGTGCGGCGCGAGCACAATGCTGAAGCCAATGAGTTGGCCCAGGTGGCGCTGCGGCGACGGGTGCAGTAGCTTTTCAGCTATCAGCTATCAGCATTCGGCGCGTTCCGCTTTGAGTGCCGCGTCGTCCCGGCCGTCTTGCCGATTTTTTTGATTGAACCTCGTAAAATATTGTGATTAAAGAAGTTGCGAGTTTCTGATCGCCTCTCGCCGCCGCAAAAGATTAAAAACAAGGAATTTACCTGCAAAATATTCCAGAATAAGGAGTTGCTGGAGCATTTTGCCGACTTTGTGCGAGCATTTTTCTTGGGAACGAGCCGTGCAAAATATTGATCGCAGGCAAGTTATGCGATACGAGGTGCCGTTTCCGCTTGCAAAATATTGTCAAAGAAGGACTTACGCGCAAAATATTCTGGAATAAGGACTTAGCTTGTTCCCGAGTCCCGCGTACCGAGTCCCGCGCACCGAGTACCGAGTACCGGATCCTGAGTTCCCAGGAACTCCGTTTGTTCTGCCCTAGATTGCGGCGCATTGTGCACGCTGCCATTGTGAGCTTTTGGCTGGGAGGGTCAAGGTTGGACGTCACCAGAAATGAGGATCGGGCTGTGGAAAAGTTCTGCGTAGGAGACTTACCGTGGAGGATGAGTCGCGCGAGTATTATGGTCGACGTCAGGGCGGCTCGTATAACGGAGAAAAGTTCTCGTGGACCGGCGTGACCTTTTCAAATGGGCTCTAGCAACAGGCCTCTTGCGTAACTCGCCATTGAGCGCCCGGACTGCACCCACGAGCGACGTTGTAATCGAACGTCCCGTCTCCGGAAAACCTCATGCCGGCAAGGTGCTGGCTCTGATTACACCGCACCTGGATGATGGTCCATTCTTCGCCAGCGGCACGGTTACCAAACTCCTGAACGAGGGATATACCGGCGTATTCATCCGCACGAGCAACGACGAGAAGGACTCGTATGACCTCACGCTGGGCGAAACGGTACTGGCGAACGAGCAAGACGCGCAGAGTTTCCTGAAAGTGTCCGGCCTGAAGCAGATGTTCGACCTTAGCTACCGAAACCATCGCATGGACGAACTGGCTCGCACGGAAATACGCGCGCGGCTGATCTTTCTATTCCGCCTCTTGAAGATCGACACCGTATTCAGCTACGACCCTTGGGGCCACTACGAGGAAAATCCTGATCACTACGTAACGGCGCAGGCCGTCGAAGCGGCGTGCTGGATGGCGGGCGGACATCTCGACATGCCGGAACACTTTGCGGCAGGTCTGAAGCCGCACAGCGTCTCAGAGAAATATTACTTTGCGCGAGGACCACAACTGGTGAATCGCGTGGTCGACATTGGCGCGACGTTCGAAACCAAACTCAGTTGCTTGCGGGCCTGCCGGACGATGATGACTCACATGATCAAGGATCTGAACGCCTCACTCCTGGAACGAAAGATGCATGTGCCCGCGCTATCAGCAGCGGACAACGATGCCGTTCACGAGTTCACGAAAGTGGCGCTCGAAACCAAAGATCACATGACCGGCCAAAAATTCGGTCTCGACTACGCCGAAGCCTTTCACTACATCGGCCCCGATCGGTCTATGGACGATTACCTCGCCCGTCACACTGTGCCCCTGTAACAAAAGCGGCGTTGGACCATGTTGAGCCCCGACGAAGGTTTTCTGAAGCTTATTCTGATCGGAGACTTGGAAATAATCACCCTATTCGTGGTCTTGACCTCGTGGGGCTTACTGGCGCGTCGCGATGCCGCAGGATTTGCAGGATCGGATCAACCACATTAAGCCGGATATCGAAATCGCGGGGAAGACAGCGCAGCAACAGCAGACAATAGAAACCCAAGCCGAGCAGCAGCTACGGGACGAACAGGACAAACTGAGTTCGATTGAAGGCCAACTCGACGAACTCATTCGCACCATGGGCAGCACCGCTACGCGATCAGGCCCGTAGTTGGCGAAAAATCGGATAGCACTCAAAATTCCCGAAAATTGCGAATGAAAGCGCACGCTTGTCTCAAAACGGAGTCGCTCCCTTCTGGCGAACAAAACGCGAACATGTTAAACTGCCCCTGTTATGGCGCGCCGGCCGGATCTCGGAAAACGCGAGGACATTTGGACCCAGAAAGATCTCGACGAGATGCAGCACAATCTCTCTCTGCTCAGCGAGGCCGGGGTGCGGCGACGAGCCGAACGACTCTATGAACAACTGGACATGTTGCAACACTTGCGTCAGCAAGCGCGGCGGGAACTGTTGGCGGAGGGTCGCAAGCATGCCATCACCGCCAAGCTGCGGCAGACGGATCGTACTTGGCGACTGCCGCTGCATCCATCTCATCGAACGGAACGTGATCGATGAACAGGCACTTGTGCCACTTGTGACCGATCTCACCAGGGTTCGTCGCTAGACAAACGTTGGGAACAATCGGAGTCCCGTAGATGTCGTTCTTCGCATAGGTGTAACGCAGCTGCTTACGGAAGAAGTCGAACATCTTGTACGTAAACTCTGTCGATTCATCGATCAGAATCTGTACGTACTCGTGACCTTGGTAGTCGTACATGTCGTTCTCTTGCTGACATGGACGGAACCAGAGAGTTGAACCATTCGGAAACCGAACAATGTACTTCGACTGGTTAAAGTTCTTACGACCACCATAGATGTGATCGGGAACGAACTTGATGAAATAGCTGAGCGCACCGGCTTCCAGTTGTGGAAACGTTCTACGCAGGATCAGTACGTTGCACTTCGGAACCCGAAGGCACGTAGAGATAGCCTCCCAAACGAGAGCGGCGGTCTTTCCACCACCTTTAGCTCCACCATAGAGGCGATACTTCGCCTTGCTACTGTGGAACTGCTTTTGCTTCTCGCTGGGCTTGTAGAATCTTGAAATGTCAAGCGTCTGAGCCTTTGCTGGCATTAATTAGCTAACTGGATTCCAACCGGTCCCTGTACAGCTGGTGATTCCTCAGCCTTCTCCTTAGAATCGAACTTCTCACCCATCAGTTCCGTCGCCGCCTTGATAGCAGTAGTCGATGAGCCGTTCTCCTTCAGCATCATCCGACGTTGGTGAGCCATTGCTTCTTCCCAGCCGTTCTTGGGTTCATAGTCCTTGAACTCAGCCGGGGACATATTCATGATCTTGGTGAGAGCCTTACGTAGATAGCGGCTACGGCCACGAGTCCTCACAGACTCCTGACCTTCAATGCGACCTACTACGTCATCGATTTGTTTCTTTACGTCTGGATTTAGCATGTGAATACCTACGACCAGGCTACTTGTGTACCCGGCATGATGCCGCTAGCTCCAGCGGCGAATGTTTCCATCAAATTTCTATCGGCCTTCATCTGAGAGACGAAGGTGGTAAAGCTGGCACCGGTCACCGTCCCCGCCTTGCCATTGGAGGAAGTCCATGCCCCAGTACTCAGGTTCACGGTCACGTTGACCGTAGCCCCATACTGTCCCTGGCTAGCTACATTACCGACCACGTTGCCCTGCAACAGGGTGATGAGGACTGAGTTAGTCAGGAAGTCCACGTGGAACGCCGACACGAAGCCAGAGACATCGTTCTCAATGGTGGCACCGTTGAGTTGAAGGAGAACGCCAGTTGTTAGAGTTATGCTCATATATGTCCTTATGTCGCATAGTACGGAATCTTCCGGTTCGTACCGGCGATATTTACTACAATGAAACCCACTGGGTTGGCTGGCAGTGACTGGGCTCCACCAGTTGCAGATGTCGCTGTGTTGCTAGCGTTCGGAAGACCAATCAGACCAGTGTTATCAATGTAGAACTGTTCAGTCGTTCCACCTGATCCACCCTGGAAAGACACGAACTTGTGAGTTCCCAACGGAGCCAAAGCCGTCTCCACCCTCTGGATGAGGATAGAGGTGGTTGATCCAGTACCCTGCTGGATAGCAGTTCCAGTATCTGGGTTTAGAGTGATGTTGATCCCCTATATGGGCCCGATTCGCTCGGTGCTGGCCGTGGCGCTGATGCAGACTCCCCATCGTTTTCGCACCAAGCGACAACTATGGGCGTACAGTGGATTGGCCTTGGAAACCCGGGCCCGTCGGGCATTGGAGTGGTGATCAGCGGCGGCGAGGACGGCCCCGTTCGCATCGCCAAGTGGATCGGCAACCAAGACAATAATGTGGCGGAATATGCGGCACTGATGGAAGCGCTGCAATACGCCATCGCGCGCAAGGCGCGGAAGCTGCACGTCTACTCGGATTCCGAAGTCGTGGTGCGGCAGATGACCGGCCAATACGAGTGCCGCAGCCCGAGACTCTACTCCCTGCATTGGACCTGCCGGAAGCTGGCGCGGTCGCTGGCATTTTCCATCTCGCATGTGCGGCGGGAACATAACGCTGAAGCCAACGAGCTGGCCCAGGTTGCGCTGCGACGGAGGGTGCAGTAGAGCGGCAGTCAGCATTCAGCACACAGCATTTAGAACTTAGCCCACGGGTTTGTGGTCTCTCCTTTTTTTGGTTCGCCAACACGTTGGTGCGGCGCAATAATATTTTTCGGACGATCCTCGCAAAGTATTGTGATTAAATAAGTTGCGACTTTTTGATTGCCGACTCTCGCCACAAGATATTCAAAACAAAGAACTTACCTTTAAAATATTCAAGGATAAGGAGTTACTTGGGCATTTTACCGATTTGCGCCAAAACTAATTTTTTCCGGGCGAAGCTCGCAAATTCCTGATTCCAGACAAGTTGAGCGGTCCAGCCCGCAATTTGCGCTTGCAAAATATTGTCAAAGAAGGACTTACACGCAAAATCTTCTGGAATAAGGACTTAAGTGGTCGCGAGTCCTGAGTCCCGAGTCGCGAGGGACGAGAGAATTCGCTGTCTTTAGACCAGACGATTTTGCGGTGCAAATGGGCACGGTGCCATCGTGCGCCTCTGGTGGCGAGAGTCAAGGTTGGATGTCACAAGAAATCGCTCTTGGGTTGTGGAAAAGTTCTCGGGCAGGGGGCTTTTTCTGCGCGGGACGCATTCGTGACGTGCTGGTTGTAAATCGAGGGTTTGGGTGTAATCAGATTCCGCCCGGCTCCTACAGTCGACCTCATCCCGACTGCCTCACCGGCATTGTTTCCTGGCTGCACAGGTATGAGCAACGTGACTCCCACCTCCTGAGTGGAGGTTAGTGAGTGTAAAGGGGGGATATTTCAACAGTTGACTGTCAAAGCTACTTTCGGTAGCACTGCGGCTCGCTCTCGCGGCAGGGTTCGGCAGAATCGTTGATGTCCGCGTAGGTTTGGACCTTTGCTGTATTCACATCTGAGAAGTCAACTTCTACATGCGTTCCGTCGCACCGCTGGTAGGTATCAACTACGGCGAAGTTGTCTGTGTACTGAACGCCTTTGGACTCGAACCTCGCGAAGTACTCACCCTCTTGCATCGGCTCAGCCAAGAAGTGCCCATGCTCGTCTGTCCTTCCACTTTTCACAAGCGATCCGCAGCATTTCTTGTCAGGGTCCGGCAGAAAAATCGAGAACGGTTCCCTCGTGACCTTCTTTCCGCGTACCCTTACTTGTCCAGCAAAGCAGTCAATCGGTTTGAATCCCTCTGCCGTGTACTTCTGCGCCTTTGCCCATCGGGGATACATGTCCTTCATCCGCGAGTTCTCCTGACCACTGATCGGAATCACGGACATCGCGAGTAGACAGAGGAAGCACGCTTTCATGGCAGCAGTTTACGCCTGTTTTTCAGGAACGTTTTGGACTAACTGTTTAAAACAGGCCTTAGCATTCAAAATCAGTTTTCCGAGGCACTCCCGAATTCGTAAAGATTTCTATTGTCTGGACTGTTTCCAAATCGCGTGGGCGATCAAAAAGATGACTGGACTGATTGTCAAATAAACGTTGCGGATTTGCGGCCAGCACAGAGGAATCTTCGAACTCCGATACTGTTGTGATCGCTTGATGATGAAATTAGTCGCTTCGCCGACTGGTAAGACGCGAAAGGAACCCAGCGGCAGAATCGGAAGATAGAGAAACGTAAACCACATCGTTGTCACGTATGAACCGTCTGGGTCACGGTCCCGCTTTCCGTAGAACCGAGTGCCAATGCCATTAACGGAATGAGGCACGTTTCCTCCGCCTAAGCGACCATAAATCGGTCTTTCAAGAGCGAAACAATATAACTCATTTCCTAACGGTTGTAAGCAAGGCGATTTCACAAGTGTGCGCTTTTCATTCGCCTTTGGGGCGCGCGTTAGCCCTCGGTAAGTCCTCAGTCGCCTTGGGGGCCCTCTCGTGTTTGGCCCCAGCACTCCGGAGTGGGGCTGCCAGGCCGGGTTGAAGCGTGAGGGCCCCGCGTCTTGCCTTTTGGTGATCGACTTCTGCCCGAAGAGTAGGGATGCTTCGACTGCGTGAGCTTCGCATTCGCGAAGCGCAATCCTCGCTCAGCATGACAGGGCAGGCAATATCCGGGAAAGCGGAAGGGCGTTGAATCCTGAGATCAGGCGTGCGGCACTTTTGGATTAGCACTTCTGCGCGGGAGAAATCTTGACACCTCCGGCGGGGCGAGCGAGACTCCGAGTACAGATCCTTTTTCATCTCAGGCAGGGCAGGACGGCTTCGCGCTGTCCCGAGGAGCATTGTTGGAGCAGAACAGTCCAAATCTGAGTCCGCAGAAGATTTCGACGGCGCTGGCGGCTGCGCAGGCTCGGTCCGCAATGGCGTCCGGCGTGCGCTTTCCCGGAGAAGATGCCGGGCGTTCGCTGGCGGACATGGCGCAGCGGGATCTGGATGCCGCGCTGCAATTGCTGGCGGACCGGGCGCAGTACATTACCGGGGCGACCGGGGCGGCGATTGCGCTACGGAGGGATGGAAAGAACGACATGCTGTGCCGGGCCAGCACGGGAACGAATGCTCCGGAGCTGGGCGCGCTGCTTTCGACCGAGTTTGGGCTGTCGGGGGAGAGCGTCCGGACCAAGCAGGCGCTGCGGTGTGATGACGCGGAGCGCGATGCGCGCGTGAATCGCGAGGTGTGCCGGCAGCTGGGGATTGCGTCGGTGGTGGTGATGCCGGTTGTGCATGACGATCAGGTGCTGGGAGTGTTCGAACTTTTCTCCGGGAGGGCACATGCGTTTGGAGAGCGGGACCTATCGGCGATCCAGCGGCTGAGCGAGATGGTGGAAACGGCGGTGCGGCTGGCGCACGGTCCGGCGGCTGCGAAGGATCTGAAGAAAGAGGCGGCGAAGAGGGGGCAGGGGCAGTTTGTCAGCGATCTGGTGGTGGAGAGCGGGAGAAAAGATGCGAAGCCTGCGGCTCAAGCCGTGACTGAGGCTGCCAAGCCTATTGCACCGGTGATTGCACAACCTGTTGTCCTGGCTGCGAGCAAGGTTGAGGTACCGCCGGCCGAGGTGAAGGCTGCGCCTGCGGCGATTCCTGAAGCGGCGCCAGTCCCTGAGGTTGCTCCGGCGAAGAAGCCGCTGTTCTGGTCAGCTGCGCTTACGCCCGAGAGCGATAGTGCAAAGGCAGCAGAGGCTGAGCAGAACAATGTGCCTCCGGTGCTGCGGGGATTGCGGAAGTGCGAGGCGTGTGGATTCCCGGTTTCCGCGGGACGAGTGCTATGCGTCGAGTGCGAAGAGAAGAAGTGGCGCGGGCAGTTGAAGCCACAGGCGCGTGCGGCGGCGGGATCCAGTGGCGCGTCGGGTTCGTCACAGCCTGCTTCGTCACTCGCTACTCCCAAGACTTCTTCATCAGCGTCTGCAGGATTGGGGGCGGCTGCCGCGGCGACGATGGCCAAGGCTGCTCCGGCGGGAAGTTCCAGTGCGTCTGCTACGCCGACTTCCCCTGCGATTGCTCCGGCGAGTTCGGGGGTTCCTAAGCCCGCTCCTAAAGAAGAGGCGGCTAAGGTGAGTGAGGGCGCTGCCCCGGTTGTCTCGAAACCAAGCGAAGCTGCTTCGGAAGCGGCGCGGCCGTCGTCCAGTCCTGAATTTGTCTTGAGCGCGGCGGCGCAACCTTCGCAGTCATGGTTTGCCGCGAACAAATACGTGATTGCCGTGCTGCTTGCCGTCGGCGTTGCGGCTGCGGTGGTGTTTTTCCTGCGATAAGCCACGCAGGTTCTTCAACTTTCCGGCCTGCCTCCGCCCCCTGTGTTGACAGCCCCGTGAGTACGCGCTCGGCTAATTTCTGCGGAATCCGGCCTTGGGATGTACCTTCTGAACCTGCGGAAACCCTTGACAACAGAGGCAACTCTGCTAAAGTTCGTGCGTAGGTTTTCGAACCTTTAGCATCCGTGCGGGTACCCAAACTATGAAAAACGTCTACGAAGTATTGCGGCAGAAAGAGATGGAGCTGACGCGCCTGGAAAAAGAAGTGGAGGCGTTGCGGCTGGTCGCTCCATTGCTGTCGGAAGAGAAAGAGAGCGTGGCGGAAATTTCGAAGCCGGCGCTGGCGACCGCGGTGAACGCGTCGCAGACGCGGATTCCGGTTCCGGCCGCCCAGACTATGCCGGCGCCCCAGCCGGTGCGCGCCGCGGGTTGGGAAGATACGGCGAAGCGCTGGCCGTAAAGATCGCGCCAAATCTGAGTTGGAGAGCTCGTTCCGTTCGGCCCGGGATGCGTCCCGGGCTGACGTGTTTCTGGCGGGCACAATCAAGTCCTATTTTCTGGCTATTTCCTGGAGCGTGGCGAGGAGGCGGTCGACTTCTTCGGGCGTGTTGTAGTGCACGAGGCCGATGCGGAGGAAGCCGCCGGATTTTTCGACGTCGAGATGCTCGGTCAGGTTGAGGGCGTAATAGTTGCCGTCCCAGGTGAAGAATCCGAATTCGCCTAGCTTGGTCGCGAGTTCGAGCGGAGTGTGGCCGTCGATGCGGATGGCGAAGGTGGTGCAGCGGTCGTTGAAGCGGCCGGGATCCGTGATGCCATACATCTTCGCGCCGGGGATAGTTTTGAGGCCGCTCATCATTTTTTCGAGCAGAGCACGCTCGTGCTCGTGGATGGTGGCGTAGGCAGCTGCGATGGCAGCGCGGCGAGAGGTGGGCTGACTGTCGTCATGCCCACCCAACAAAAATCGCATTGGGTGGGCCACTCTTTCCTGATGATATCGGCCGAGGTCGGCGATGTATTCCACGCAGGCTTCGATTCCCGCGATGCATTCATGATTGAGCGTACCCCATTCCCAGCAATTCGGAATGGCATTGGTATTGGGGCGGACTTTGTAGGGACGGAAGCGCTGCAGCAGGTCGCGCTTTCCGTACAGCACGCCCATGTGCGGTCCGAAGAATTTGTAAGTCGAGCAGGCGAGGAAGTCGCAGTCGAGGGCGGCGACGTCGATGAGACCGTGCGGGCCGTAGTGGACGGCGTCGACGTAGCAGAGCGCTCCGGCGGCGTGAGCCAGCTTGGTGATGACGCGAATGGGATTGATGGTTCCGACGGCGTTGGAGGCGTATCCGACGGCGACCAGCTTGGTGTGGCCGTTGATCTTTGAGGCGAGGTCAGCGATGTCGAGAGTGCAGTCGGCGTCGTGAATCTCGGCCCAGCGGACAGTGATGCCACGATCTTCGGCCATCTGGAGCCAGGGAGAGACGTTGGCGTCGTGATCGAGGCGGGTAACGAGGATTTCGTCGCCGGGCTGGAGTTCGCGACCGATGGCGCGGGAGATGGCGTAGGTCAGCGTGGTCATGTTCGGGCCGAAGGCGACCTCATCGGCGGCGCAGTTCAGGAAGTCGGCCATGGCGCCGCGAGCGCGAGCAATCATGGCGTCGGTGTGGCGGCTGGTGGTGTAGGCTCCGACGGTGTTGGCGTTGTCGTGGCTGAGATAGGCGGAGATGGCGTCGATGACGCGCTGCGGAACCTGCGTGCCGCCGGGACCGTCGAGGAAAGCGGCGGGATGTCCGTTGACCGTCTGCGAGAGAGATGGGAATTGGGAGCGGATGTAGGTGAGGTCGATGGCGGGCGAGGTGGTCTGGGTCGTGCTCATGGTGTCTGGTTATTTTCTATCACGAGTTGCGATTGCGGATTGGGGTGGGTCGTGACATGATGCCGCGGGACGCCCGCGCTACGGTCTAGCGTTGCTTCGGAGAAAAGAGATAAGCATGGTTCTGAAACTTGGATTGGCGGTAGCAGCGTTAGGTCTGTTTTTTATTCCTCGCGAACTGGCGGCGCAAGCCTCCCCTGCCGATCTGGTCCTGATCCACGGGCATATTCTCACTGTTGATGCCAAAGATTCCGTGGTGCAGGCGGTGGCTATTCAGCATGGAACGATTGTGAAAGTTAGCAGCGATGCGGAAGTTCTGGAGTTTGCCGGGAAAGACCCGGGCGTTCGCGTGATTGATCTGCAGGGGCACACCGCGACGCCGGGACTGATCGATACGCATGCGCACATTGCTGAAGGCGGTGTGAACGAGCTTTACCGCGTCCCGCTGTCCGATGCGGGTTCGGTTGCGGAGATTGTTGCGCGGGTGAAGGCGAAGGTCGCGACTGCGAAGCCCGGCGAATGGGTTACGGGCGCGGGATGGGATGAGGGCAAACTCGCTGAACATCGCTACGTGACGGCTGCAGATCTGGATGCGGTTTCTCCGAATAATCCGGTGTGGCTGGTGCATACGACCGGGCATTACGGGGTGGCAAACTCGGTCGCACTCAAGATGGCGCAGATTACGGCGGCAACGGCTGATCCGGTGGCGGGAACGATCGATCGCGATGCGCACGGGAATCCGACCGGGGTGCTGAAAGAAACGCCGGCTATGCAGTTTGTCGAACGCCTGGTTCCGGCAATCACGCTGGAGCAGATGCGGAATGGAATTCTCCACATTCAGGACGTGCTGCACAGCGAGGGGATAACCGCGGTGAAGGATCCGCTGATCCACCAGTTGCACTGGGACGCGTATAAATCGCTTCTCGACGAGGGAAAGCTGAAAGAGCGGATCTGCGTGTTGTGGTTTGCGGGTTCGACGATGGAGTCGGCGCGGAAGGCGCTGGATGAGGTCAAGTCGGTTCGCCGGTTGCCCGAGACTTATGACGATCGACTTCTCTCGTGCGGCGTGAAGATGTTGATGGATGGCTCCGGCGGCGCGCGCACCGGTTGGATGCATGATGACTGGCTGCGTAATGGGACGACGCCGGATGTAACCAGTTCGGGGCAGCCGAATCGTGGGTATCCGCAGATTGATCCCACGGTGTACCAGGAAATGGTGAGACTGTTTCAACAAAACGGTGTTCCCGTGGGCACGCACGCGGTCGGCGATCGCGCGATCGATTGGGTGGTGGATACGTATGCGCTGGTCGAAAAAGAGGATCCGCATCCCGGATTGCGGCACAGTATTATCCACGCGAACCTGCCGACGCCGCATGCGCTGGATGTCGTGGCGGAACTGCAGAAGAAATATGACGCAGGGTATCCGGAGATGCAGGCGGAGTTTCTGTGGTGGATCGGAGATAACTATGCGGGGAATTACGGGCCGAAACGAAATGCGAACCTGATCCCGCTGAAGACTCTGCAGGAGCGCGGCGTTCTTTGGTCGGGCGGATCGGATTTCTTTGTCACGCCTGTGGCGGCGCGGTACGGCATATGGGCGTCGGTGGCCCGCGAGACTGCGAAGGGAACTTACGGAAAGAATCCGTTCGGGGTGGCGGAAGCGGTCGACATTCACACGGCGCTGCGCAGTTATACGGCTTGGGGAGCGCGGCAGATGTTTCTGGAAAACAAGATTGGATCGCTCGAGGTCGGGAAGCGGGCGGATATCGCGGTTTGGGATCGGGATCTTTATTCCGTACCGACGGAGCAGGTCAAGGACATGAAGTGCCTGATGACGCTGGTTGATGGAGAGGTTGTGTACAGCGCGGCGGGGGCTAAAGGCCGTCTATTAGGGCCATAACGCGGCCCTAAAGGGCCGCTCTTCCACGATTTTTTGGTTCGCCGGGCGGCGGTCGTGCTCGGAAACGAGTGCGGGGACGAGACGTCCTCGCCACCGACGGCGAGAGGCCGGCGCTACTGAAACGCTACGGCCTTGTCGCTCTTACGAAATCTGCGAGCATGCCGTAGGCTGTCGCGTAGAGGCCGGGATTTTCTTCGGTGATCGCCAGGCCGGGAAAAATATCTGTTTCGAAATAGATGAACGACGATGCGCCTGCGATTTTTGCCATCGGCTGGGCGGCTTGGATTTTTTCGGGCTGCACGCTCGCTTCGACGCCGGTTGCCGTGCGGCGGGCGCGGCAGACGAGCTTGAAGGGCCATCCATCGCGCTTGGCGTTGCGGACCGCTTGCGGCGTCAGGTCGCGGATTCCTTCGCGCTGAATGTCATCCAACTTCACCGGAACATCCATGAGCACCGTGATCAGTGCGGCGGTTTTTACTGCCGCGTCCCAGCCATCGATGTCGTGCGTTGCGTCCGTCTCGGCGATGCCCAGGTCCTGAGCCTTGTTCAGCGCTTCTTCAAAGGTGAGTCCTTCTTCCATCTGGCTGAGGATCACGTTCGTGGTTGAGTTCAGGATTCCGTGGAAGCCTTGCAGGTGGATCGCGGGAAGCTGGTCGAAGAACGAGAAGATGGGGACGCCGTCCATCACGGTGGACTCGAAGAGAAGGCGCTTGCCTTTGCGTTTCGCCAGATCGCGGAGTTCGCGGTAGGCATGGACGATGGGGCCTTTGTTGGCGGTGATGGCGTGGGCTCCGTGGTTGAGTGCGGCGCGGATGTGATCAACCGCGGGCTGACCGTCTTTGACGTTGAGCGATGTTGCTTCGAAGAAGACGTCGGCTTTTGCGGCGGAGAGCCAATCGTGGAGATTTGAGTGGCGGCTGCCGCTCGGCAGTGATTTTGCATTCGGCACTTCGCGGGCGGGGGCGCCCGCGCCACGCAAGCCGTTGGCGTCGGCGATCCAGCCCAGACGGCGAGAGGCGATGCCCGTGATGCGGAAGTCGATGCCGTAGCGGTCGCGGAGGTCAGCTGCGCGGTTCTCCAGCAACTGCACGAGCGTGCGGTTGACGTTGCCGAAACCGAGGAAGCAGAGGTTGTAGGAGCGGATGGCGGGCCTCAGAAAAGCAAGTGCAAAGTTTCAAGATTTCAAAGACCAAGATCCCATGCCGCTGTCCGGGACGTTTAACCTTGCTGAAACTCTGAAACTTTAAACCTCTGAAATCCTATCCCATCACTGTGGTGTGTTCGGGTTTGATTTTGTAGAGCACGCGGACTTCGCCGGGCTGGGCGTAGGGATATTTGTCGACGCCGAGATACTTCTTGGCCATTTTGTTGATGTGCTCAGCGGCGCCTTCTTCGGTGATCTCGACGACGCGTCCGCGAATTTCGAGATAGCGGTAGGGATTCTCAGGATCGATGATCGCCATGGCGACCCGGGGATCGCGGCGAACATTCTTGTCTTTCTGGCGGCCTCGGGCGGAGTTGAAGATGACGTGCTCGCCATCGAAGTCGCACCAGACAGGAGTGACTTGCGGGCGGCCGTCGGGCATAAGAGTGCCCAGGCTGGCGAAAGCGCGCTTCTGAAAAAGATCTTTGTACTTATCGGGGATGGGGTGCGCCATGAGACCTCCGGAATGGATCGTGCAGAATCGTACTGCGCTGATTATAACTGCGAGTGAAGGCGTGGCGCTTTTCAAGCGCGTGGTCACTGGTTAGTGCCAGTGGGCAGAAAAAGCTTGGCGAGGGATTTGGTGGCTTTGGTAGATCAACTCTGATCAGCCGCTCTCTGCGGCAATGCGCGGCAGAACGGCTCTTAGCAGCGCCTCGAAGGTGGACTTGACGCGCTCGCCCGTTTCCATGACTTCGGCATGAGAGAGCGGCTGGTCGAGAATTCCAGCGGCCATGTTGGTAACGCAGGAAATAGCCAGCACATTCAATCCCATGTGACGGGCAGCAATCACCTCGGCGACCGTTGACATTCCTACGAGGTCGGCTCCGATGCGGCGCAGATAATCGATTTCTGAAGGTGTCTCATAGCTCGGACCCAGCAGCGCCGCATAGACGCCCTCGTGCAGTGCGATGTTCAGCTTCTCTGCTTCCTCGCGGGCGATCTGGCGATAAGCGCGAGAATAGGCCTGCGTCATGTCGGGAAAGCGGACGCCGAAGCGGTCATCGTTCGGTCCTATGAGGGGATTGGCTCCCTGCAGATTCAGGTGATCGCCGATCAACACCAGGGCGCCCTGCGAATAGCTGAGATTGATTCCCCCAGCGGCGTTGGTCAGGATCACGGACTTGATTCCCATCCGCGCGAAGACACGAAGAGGGAATGCGACTTCTTGGGCGGAATATCCCTCGTATTGATGGACGCGGCCCTGCATGGCTGCGACGGCGACATTGCCGGCTTTGCCGACGACCATGCGTCCGGCGTGTCCGATGGCGGTGGATTGGGGGAATGACGGAATGTCGGAGTAAGGGACGCGGGCGGCATCGGTAAGCGAGTCGGCGAAGGCGCCGAGGCCGGAGCCGAGGACGAGGCCGATTTTGGGCCTGAGGGGAGTGCGTTGCAGGATTAATTTCGCGGCGTTGTCGGCTTGTGTAAATTGGTCGGTCATGGATTAGAAGCGTCGTCCAAGGGTCCTGTCCGTTCAGCGCGGAGTGGAAAAATTCCTACCGGCACCAGCAGCCGTGTGCTTATAGAGATCCTTCGACTGCGCAAGAATTCGCATTCGCGAACTCTTGCTCCGCTCAGGATGACAGTCTTTATGAATCACAGATCGCCGTCCGCCAGATGGCGGCCGTGGCCGTTGCGGTCCAGCCAATCATACAGAAATGTCTGGTAGAGGTAGGAGGCGACGATCTCCTCCCCCAGTTCGTGGGTATCAGTGCAGATGAAAGGCAGACGCAGTCCGGTAAGTACAGCGAGCAGCGACTGGGTAATGCGGTTGGGATTGGCGGCGCGATAGGGATATTCCGACTTTATCTCCGTCAGCGATGAGGTGACGACCAGCAGGCTGTTTGGAAGTTCGGCCATGCGGCGCAGACGGTTGATGAAGATAGCGCGATTCGTGGTGAACGAGCAGATCAAATCTGCAAGGTCTTTGCGCTCCACCACGCAGGTGTCTTCCATCCCTTCGACGGAGTAATCTCCGAGCCGCAGCGCGCGATGCTCAACCTTCGCGAACCATCCTCGGAAGCGGCGAAACGAGAGTGGATTCTGCTCGCGCGTATCGATGATGGCGGTGGGTAAAGGCGTGCGGAGCTGCGTGCCTCCGCGTTCGGCCAGCACCGGCAGGGCGGGAGGAGCGACGGGCAGATTGAGTGTTGTCCACGCGAGCGGTGCCGGGATGAGAGTGCGTTTGCGCGGCATGTAGAGGTTGGCCTTCGAGGTTGAACCTGATGATAAGTGTAGCCGACTGCAGATCGCCATCGAAAATCCCGCGATGATCAGAGCGACCAAGGAATGATGTCTATAGGTACCTGTGAGAAGTACTAAGGCTCGTGTGACGAGCCAATCTCGAACGAAAACTGTATTTTTGAGGCACTAATTCCATCCCATTTGGAGAAACTTATGAAACGCATTCGTAAAGGTGCGCTGGGCGTAGTGTTGACTGCCATGGGAGTAGGTGTTGGATTCCTCGGTATGGTAAGTCCTGCTGAAAGTGCTCCTCTACCGTCGTCCGCGATCAGTTCGTCGAGCACGGTTTCCACCAACGAGAATGCCTATTGCGGGAAAGGAGATGTCTGGACCGGCCCGACTTCGGACGGACCGGCGCAAATGCCCGAAGGCTGTGTGTATACCTCCATGGACGGTTCACCGAGTCCCGGCAAGGTGACCTATGTGGCATCCGGTGGAGACGTCGTCAGCACGGTGAAAGCGGCCAAATGTGGAGATACCATCCAGCTTGCGCAAGGGGCTAGCTTCACGTTGACGGGAGATCCGAGTTTTCCGACCAAGAATTGCGATTCAGCGCATTGGATTACGATCCGGACGAGCGCACCAGATTCGTCACTTCCCGCAGAACATACAAGAATCACTCCGAGCTACGCCGGAGTAGCGAGCCTGAGTGGACGGCCGGCGTATTCCGGGCCGAACAAGAAACTCATGGCGAAGCTGCTCGTGTCGGGTACGGGTGACATTCAGATCGGAGATCATTATCGGCTGATCGGCCTGGAGATCACGAGACCGAGCGACGGCACGTGGCACAACTCGCTGATCGGGCTTGCCGGCACGCACATTATTCTTGACCGCGACTGGATCCATGGAGATCCCACTGCGGACACCACGCATCTGGTGCAGACGCAAGACGGGGCTGACCACGTTGCGATCGTCAATTCGTACATGAATGATGCGCACTGCAACGCTTCCAAGAATGTCTGCTCGGACTCACAGGACTGGAGCGACTGTGGAAACGGAACTGTCATGAAGGCGTTCAATAACTTCATGGAAGCATCCGGTCAGAGCATTATGTTCGGAGGCGGGGCAGCGGCGATCATTACGAGCGATGTCGAGATCCGGCTGAATCACTTGTTTAAGCCGCTCACGTGGAATCCGAACGACAAGAAGTACATCGGAACGAAATTCACGGTGAAAAACAATTTTGAACTGAAAGAGGGGCAGCGGATTTTTCTGGAAGGCAACGTCATGGAGAACACTTGGGGAGGCTTTTCGCAGATGGGTGCGAACATTCTGCTGACGCCCAAGAACCAGGCCGGAAACCTGTGCCCGAAGTGCTATGTGGCGAATGTTACGTTGCGATACAACTACGTACTGCATGGCTCGCAGGGTCTGCAGATCTCGAATGGCCGAAGCGACACCAACGGCTGGTCGCTGGGAGGGTACAACTACAGCATCCATGACCTGGTGTTCGACGGGATGCAGTACGCGGAATGCTACAAGTGTGGAAACTTCCTGAATGAGCTTGCTTCTGGGTACAGTTCGACGTACCCACCCCCAGCGGCCGAGGTGATGCATGATGTGACGATCAATCACATCACCATGGTCAATGCGGGATGGCTGGCAGGCGCAAAATCGGCTACAGGATTCATGGAGATGTCGGGACCGCCAAAAGGGAACAAGAGCGCCACGCCGCGGATCGACAACTTCGAGGTGACAAATTCCATTGCGGATGCGGGCACCAGCGGCGCATATCCGACTGGTGGCGGTTCGGACAACTGTGCGACGAAACAGAAAACGGTGGCGGACGAGATTTCGGCATGCTGGACGGGATCCAGTTCGTTGACCAGCAATGTGTTTGTCACGGATCACACGACTTCGACGCTTACGTTCCCGAGCGGGAACTTCACGGCTTCCGCATGGTCGAAGGTGGGATTTGTGAACTTCAACAATGGGGACGGCGGGGACTACCATCTCACGTCATCGAGCAAATATCACAACGCCGGTTCGGACGGGAAAGATCTGGGTGCGGATATCGACGCGGTGAATTCCGCGAAGAGCTTCGCCGAGTAATACAGAGCGGTCGGGCAGAGCGTCTGCTTGAGCTCTGCCGCGTTTCGCACCAAAATCCAAAACCATTCACCACAGAGGTCACAGAGGAGCACCGGGGAAACCTGAACTCTGTGCGCTTCTGTGGTGAATGCTTTTCAGGGTCTGCTACATTGTTTCGTTATGCCACAAGCACTCATCAAGACCAGCCGCAGTTTTGCCAGCGATAACAATGCAGGCGTGCATCCGGAAGTTCTGGAAGCGATTGCACGTGCCAATCAGGGACACGTGGTGGCGTATGGAGATGATCCATTTACCCGGTCGGCGATCGCGAAATTCGCGGAACACTTCGGAGCGGGCATAGAAGTATTCTTCACGTTCAACGGCACCGGGGCGAACGTGCTCAGCCTGCAGGCGTTGAACCGTTCGTATCATGCGGTGCTGTGCAGTGATTACGCGCACATTTATACCGATGAGTGCGGCGCACCGGAGAAGCATACGGGGTGCAAGCTGATTCCGCTGGCGCATCAGGACGGCAAGATCACGGTCGACGCCGTGCGGCATGCGTATCACGGGATTGGCGACCAGCATCATGTGCAGCCGAGAGTCATTTCCATTACGCAATCGACCGAGATGGGAACGGTCTACCGGCCGGAGGAGATTCGGGCGCTGGCTGAGTTCGCGCACGCGCACGAAATGGTTTTGCACGTGGATGGGGCGCGGATCGCGAATGCTGCCGTGACCCTGGGGCAAACGTTGCGGCAGGCGACGCGCGATCTGGGCGTGGATGTGCTCTCGTTCGGCGGAACGAAGAACGGGATCATGGGCGGCGAGGCGGTGGTCTTTTTCAATCCGGTGCTCAGCCCGGATTTTCTCTTTCTGCGGAAACAGGGGATGCAACTAGCGTCGAAGATGCGGTTTATTGCGGCGCAGTTCGAGGCGCTGTTGACGAATGATCTGTGGAAACGCAGCGCGGAACATGCCAACCGGATGGCAAAGGTGCTCGAAGCTGAGGTGAGAAAGGTGCCGCAGGTTCGCATCGTGTGGAAAGTGGAGGCGAATGGGGTCTTTGCGCAGATTCCGCGACACGCAGTCGAAAAGATCAAGGAGCGGTACTTCTTTTATCCATGGATTGAAGAAGAGTGCATCGTGCGCTGGATGTGCTCGTTCGATACGACGGAGGAGGACGTTAGAGATTTTGTGAGGGTGGTGGCGGAGGCGGTGAAGGGCTGAGAGCGGCTCAGCCGGGCTATTGCTTTTTGCCCTTTGTTTGAATACAGTTGGCCCAACCCAGCCGGAGTGCGCGTCCCCAGCCGCTCGGTCCCAGGAGCTAGCATGATCAGGAAGTATTTCGGAATTGTGGCGGTGGCCATTATCGGGGCCATGTTGTTGAATGTTTCGAGCTGTGCGCGCAGCCGGAAGCTTGAGAGCATCACGATTCAACCTTCGGGACAGGCGTGGTTTGGCGCGGTGGATCCGAGTTTGTATTTCCAATACAAAGCGCTGGGCAACTATATTCATCCGCCGTCGACGCTCGATATCACCAGTCAGGTGACGTGGCAGTCGAATAATCCCCAAGTCATTCAGATCACGGGGCCTGGAGTAGCTTCGCCGAACACCAATTGCGGAGTAGCCCAGGTCTTTGCGGAGATGCACGACAGCGGCAGCGACGTCGTCAGCAATTATGCCCAGATCACCGTTTATGGTCCGGCAAGTCTGGGATGCACTCCAGCCGGGGCTGCGCCGGTGTTGACAATCAATTTTGCCGGCAGCGGAACGGGGACCGTCACTGGCGCCGGAGTGAGTTGCACGGCTCCAACGGCCTGCACTTATTCGTTGACGGCAGGAACCACCTTGAATCTAACCGCGACACCGACGGGCGCTTCAACGTTCGGAGGCTGGAGCGGCTGCAGTTCGAGCACTGGGTCTGCATGCAGTTTGACGATTGAGAATAACGTCACGGTCACAGCCACCTTCAATTAAAAGTTTGGCGCTATTCGAGATCCAGTAACTTCCCGAGAGTCGGCTTGTGCTTTTCCGGCTTTTTCTTTTTCTCGACCACAATCTTTTCTGAAGGTGGGCGGCCGACGCGCTCGCGGGCGAGTTCTTTGACCGCAGTCACGGCGCGAAATGGCTTCACTCGTTTCTTCTTTGCCATCTATTGCTCTACAGGGGCGAGACATCCTCACCGCGTATATGGCCTGAGTTTAACCCGGGAGCAGTGCCGCGGCAGTTATGAATCGGGCAACTGGCAAATGTGCAATAATTTACTTTTGATTGAGCGCATAACGGTGCGCCACGTCCTATGGAAGAGCGCGATTTTTTTGACGAAAAACTTGAGAAGAAACCTGCTTCATTAAACTGTCCACATTGCCATCAGACCGCCGATTACGAAGTTACCTGGGTGGTGCGCACCAAAAAGCGCCAGCTGGCTGGGCGCGCCGACGAACGCGACCGCGCGCGCTTTGCCAAGTTCCGGTCGTACATGGTGCGGAAAGACGACATGATGGCTTGCAAGAACATGCGCTGCCGGAAGCGGTTTGACATTTCGGGGCAGTCGACGGTGATCACGGATTAGTCTGTCCTGTCGGGCTGGCCGCGGAAGAAGTAGTTTCCTGCAGCACTTCAGTCGAATTTTCTCCGACAGAAAAAACTCACCGTTTATTTTCTCCGTGCTTCATTTCTGATTACTCCGCATTACCACGGTTTGCGTGAGTGTGTCCCGCGGCATTGACCGTTATTCGCGCGCCACTGATATTGAAGGCAAGCACGGGACATCCGCTTCCCCACAGAGTTCCTGGCAAATTTCGCAAGCACGCAGGAGGTTTCATGTCTGCATCATCAGTTGCTCGTCATAGCCTCGCAAGCGTTGTGGACAGCATGAGCGAGGTGGAGTTAGACCAATTGCCTCACGGAGCGATTCAACTCTCGACCGACGGTACTGTTCTGAAATTCAACGCGTACGAGTCGGAACTCACCAATTTGCGGAAGGAGAGCGTGATCGGGAAAAACTTCTTCAAGGAGGTTGCGCCATGCACGGATGTGAAAGAGTTTTACGGAAGGTTTCGGGAAGGCGTGCGGGCGAAGAATTTGCACGAGAACTTCCGGTACCACTTCGCCTTTCGGCAGAATCCGAGGGATGTGACTGTGACACTTTTCTACAGTCCGATGACCGATACGGTATGGGTCTTTGTGAAGCCGCTGGAGGCGAAATAGGCTAGCGTCATTAACGCTTTTCAGGTGCGGGGTGCGAGACGCCCCCGCGACAGCCGGCGATCGCCGGCGCTACGGCGTTAAGTTCGGTTCGTGTGCGAATTCTGGGCTGAGGATTCCTGGGAGGCTTTCAAGGCCTGCCGGTTTGGCTTCGCGTTTTGCGAAGGTTATTAGTTCCTGTTCTATCTCAGCCGGTAGCGAATGTCGCTCGTAACTCGCGAGCAATTCTTGCACACGTTGGCGGGCGCGCTGCAGGACGTCGGGACTGGAGTTATCTGCCGAGGGCAAGCCGCGATCGATTACAGCAGAGGGGAAGTGTTGCTCTTTGCGGAACAGCGATCGCGTTTCCTTCAGCTTGAGAAAGTCTCCCTGCAGCCCGGTCTCGGCGAACATGTCCAGCGCAAGTGAGTCTCCGCGGGGCTGAATGCCTTCGATCAGGCGCTGCGCGGAGGCGATCGCTTCGGCGTCGATGACCAGCTTCTCGATGCTATGGCAAGCAAGAAAATCGAGCATGCCTGCTCCTGAAATCATGTTGATGCCGGCCAGCGCACCAAGCACGCACGACATACCGCTTTCCATCTCCACTTGCGCGTCGATGAATCGTCCATCGCCGGCGACGAGGTACGCGTGAGTCGGCAGGCCGAGATACTTTCCGACCTGGGTGCAAGCGAGATCGAGCATTGCGGTCTCAATGGCGCCCATGGGAGTTTTTCCGCTGCGCATGTCGAAGATGGCGGGAGCGCCTCCCCAAACGATCGGAGCACCCGGCTGCGCGAGTTGATGGATGGTGATGCCGCTGATGCATTCGGCGGCGTGCTGCACGACCGAGCCAACGAGCGTGACCGGGGCGGTTGCTCCGGCGAGAGGCATGCTGACGATCTCGGCGGGGATGCCGGCGCGCGCGAGATCCACAAGATTTTGCGATGCAAACTCTGACCAGTTCAGAGGGGGCGAAGGGCAGACATCGAAGATGGCGCGTGGCTGCTGGCGGAGCTTGTCGCGGCCTCCGCTTTCCACGGTGAGCAGATCGATCAGAGTGTGCAGGCTGCTGGCTGAAAATGCGCCGGTGACGACTGGTTTTTCCGAATACCACAGGACAACCAGCAGGCGATACCAGTCACCGATTTCCTGCGGAACATCATTGCAGACCATCGCGGTGGATTGTGCGGCGAACTGGGGCAGCATCTCGGCCACTTGTACGAGGCGTGCGAGATCGGCGGCCAGTGCAGGGCGAGGCTGCTGGGTATCGGGATCGAGAATGTTCAGGCACGAAGAGCCGGGATCGAAGTGAACTGTGTCTCCGCCGTAATGGACTGCGGGTTTCCCCATGCGATCGTAGAGGCAAAATCCGCGGGGGACGAGGTCCAGGAGATTGCGCGCGAGCCCTTCGGGAATGTGGGCGACACCGTCTTTCACGGTGATGCCGGCGGAGCGAAGAAGGTCTTCGACGTAGGGTGCGACACGGACGCCGGGATCTTCGATGAGCTGGAAGGCTTCATCGAGAATGCGCTCGATGAGCGGCTTGTCGAGGAGTTCGAGTTTGGGTCTCATTGTTCTATGCCGTCATTCGGACCGCAGGGAGAATTTCCATCTGCAGTCGTTTGGATCGTAGGAATCCTTCGACTGCAATGGTCATGCGCTTTGCGCACGATCATTTCCGCTCAGGATGACAAATCAAAGTTGAGCCGAGACAACCTGCAGCTTTTGCTGCATCAGTTCCTGCGCCAGGCTTACAGCGCTCATGGCGTCTTTGGCGTAGCCGTCGGCGCCGATTTCTTCGGCCCAGCGGCGCGTCACGGGTGCGCCCCCGACCATGATCTTCACTTGGGAGCGCAGTCCTTCTTTTTGCAGCGCCTCAACGACTGTCTTCTGATTTTTCATGGTTGTCGTCAGCAACGCCGAGACTCCGACAATGTCAGCTTTGAGTTCGCGGGCTTTGGCCGCGAACTTTTCGCCGGGGACATCGACGCCGAGATCGTGAACTTCAAATCCGTGCGCGGTCAGCATGGTGCCGACGAGGATTTTTCCGATCTCGTGGATGTCACCCTTGGTGGTTCCGAGTATGACCACGCCGGCCATCGGGCGTTCGGTGCCGAGTTTGCGCAGTTCGGGGTCGAGGATGGACATGGCAGCGCGCATGGCTTCGGCGGAGGCCATCATGTCGGGAAGAAACATCTGTCCACGGGCGAACTGCTCGCCGACATTGTGCATGCCGGGGACGTACCCGTTGTTGATGGCGTCAATGGGCGCCATGCCAGTGGCTAAGGCTTGCTGGGCGAGGGTAGAGGCGGTATCGGGTGCACCGTCGATAATGCTCTGCCGCATGGCGGAAAGCGTGTCGTTGGGCATAAAGTGTCTGGGCTATGCTGGCGTGGGCTGGTGCAGGTAGTCTGTGATTAGAATCACAAGCGTAAGTTGGCGTGTCCGAAATTTCGGCGCGAAGCCTAGAATTTTGGCGTCGGAACCGATCCACTCAAAATTCAATTCCGTCCACGCGGCTTGGATCGTGCGCGAAAGTTTGCTTATCGAAAGCAACCGCGGCATGCATAAGCGCAACCCGCGCTGCCGTAATTTATACTAATGAGTTTTGCCGTGGCTGCGTGAGAGTCCACTGGCTTGGGAGAATTTCGTGAAAATCCTGGTATGCATGAAGCAGGTGCCGCAGAAAGATGCACCGCTGAAGCTCAACGAAAGCGGAACGTGGATCCGCGAAGACGTTTCTTACGAGGTCAACGAACCGGATGCCTATGCGCTCGAAGAGGCGCTGCGGCAGCGCGAGAAGCACAAGGGCGAGGTGGTAGTGATCACGAGCGGTCCGGCGCGGGCGCAGCAGGTGCTGCGCGAGGCACTGGCCAAGGGCGCCGATCGCGCGATTCATCTCGAGGACGAGAAGTTTGTCGGGCTCGATGCGTTTAACACCGCGAAAGCAATTGCGGCGGCGATTAAGGATGAGCAGTTCGATCTGATCTTCACCGGGTTGCAGTCCGACGATTACGGGTATGCGCAGACGGGCGTGATCCTGGCTGAACTGCTGGGTTGGCCGCACGCGACCATCATTATGCAGATCGAGAAGACGGACTCCGGAATTCGCGTCAAGCGCGAGCTCGAGGCTGGATACTTCCAGTTTGTCGACATGCCGACGCCCGCGGTGCTCACGATCCAGTCGGGCATCAACAAGCTACGTTATGCGACGCTGATTGGCATCAAACAGGCGAAAAATAAGCCTCTGCGGAAGGTGCCGCTGGCGGGAGTGCAGTCGGCGATAGGAGAAAATCTGCAGAAGATCGAGAAGCTCTACATTCCGCAAAAGACGAAGAAGACGGAGCGGATTGAAGGACCTCCGGCGGAGATCGCGAAGAAGTTGGTGGATAAGTTGAAGAATGAGTTGCGGGTGATGTAGGCGTCTTCGTGGCGAGATTCGTTGCGCTGCACGCAAAAGCAGATTCCTCGTGGCTTTCGCCACTCGGAATGACAGGGCGATGTAATGAGTGATTTCGTCACTCGAATGACAATAAGTTTACTGGGAACTGAGAACTACTTATGGCTGACACCATTCTGGTCGTCGTTGAACAGCGCGAAGGGAAACTGAATCGCGTCTCTTGGGAAACCATCACTGCCGGGCAGGCGATTGCCGCGGCTACAGGCTGGACGCTGGAAGCGGCGGTCGTGGGCAGTGGGATTTCGCCGATTGCGTCGGAGATCGCCGGGAAGAAAGTGGCGAAGGTATACGCAGTCGAGTCTCCGAAGCTGGCGCCGTATACGCCGGACGCATTTGCAGCCGGGTTGAAGCAGTTTTTGGGTGCTCATCCGGCGAAGCTGGTGCTGATGCCGCATACCTATCAGGTGCGCGACTTCGTTCCCAAGCTTGCGACCAGCATGGGGCGGACCGTGATCAGCGACTGCATCGGATTCAAGCATGAGGGCGGCAAGCTGGCATTCACGCGGCAGATGTTTCAGGGAAAGCTCGCGGCGGATGTGAGCTTTACGAGCGAGGCGCCATGGTTTGTCACGTTTCAGAATGGCGCGTTCCGTGGAGACAAGGCGGAAGAGGGCGCCGGTGCAGCCGCGGTGGAAACTGTGAACGTAGAGATTGCGGATGGAGTGATCCGCAACAAGCCGGAGGAAGTGTTTAAAGAAGCAAAGCAGGCGGTCGATCTGACGCAGGCAGAAATTATTGTAGCTGTCGGGCGGGGGATCAAAGAGCAGAAGAATATCGAGATCGCGAAGCAGTTGGCCGATGCGCTGGGAGGAGACTTGGCGGCGTCGCGGCCGATCTGCGATTCCGGCTGGCTGCCGATGGACCGCCAGATTGGATCGTCGGGGCAGACGGTCGCGCCCAAGCTGTATCTGGCGCTCGGCATTAGCGGCGCGATTCAGCATATTGTCGGTATGAAGGGATCGCGTGCGATCATCGCGGTGAACAAAGATTCGGAAGCCCCGATCTTTGAAATCGCCGATTATGCGATTGTCGGCAACCTGTTCGACATCGTTCCGCCACTGATTGAGGAAGTCAAAAAAGCGAAGGCGGGAAGCTAACTTCTTTGCCGCGGATCAACGCGGATTCCGCGGATGTTTGAGAAGACAAGTCTAGAAATCCGCGTTTATCCGCGTGAATCGGCGGAAGGGAAGTCCTCGAATGATTGTTTTCCGCAAACCGATTGAAGGTGTTGAACGGCCGCAGATGCCGGCTGATGTGGTGATTGTTGGCGGCGGCCCGGCCGGAATGGCTTGCGCGCTGCGGCTCTCGCAACTGATCGATGCGCATAATGCCGCGAATCCCGACGCGCAACTCAGCAAAGAAAACATCTACATCCTCGAGAAGGCGCGAGAAGTCGGGCAGCACTGTCTGTCTGGTGCGCTGCTCGATCCGCGGTCGATGCGCGAGTTGCTGCCGGATTTCGAGAAAGAAGCGCCGCTTGATGCAGCGGTCACGAAAGAAGCTGTCTACTTCCTCACCAAAGCATCGCGCTTCAAGTTGCCGATCACACCTCCGTTCCTGAAAGATCACGGGAACTACGTCATCTCGCTAAACCGCTTTGTGAAGTGGATGGGAGGCAAGGTGGAGGAGACCGGGATTACGGTCTTCACTGGGTTTGCGGGTTCGGAACTTCTCTACGACGGCGACCGCGTCATCGGCGTGCGCACCGACGACAAGGGCGTCGACAAAGAAGGGAATCCGAAGTCGAATTTTGAGCCCGGATACGATCTGCAAGCCAAGGTTGTGGTTCTTGCGGAAGGGCCACGCGGATCGCTAACCAAACAACTCGTTGAAAAATTCGATCTGGCGAAGGGCCGCAACCCGCAGACGTATGGCGTGGGCGTGAAGGAATTGTGGGAGGTTCCCTCGGGCCGAATCGCGCCTGGCGAAGTGATCTACACGATGGGCTGGCCGCTGACCACGCACGAGTACGGGGGCGCCTGGATTTATGGGTCAAGAGACAATGTTGTCTCGCTCGGATTCGTGACGGGGCTCGACTATGCCGATCCGCGGCTCGATCCGCAGCGCGTTCTGCAACAGTTCAAGCGGCATCCGTTCGTAGCGCGGTTGCTGGAAGGCGGCAAGATGATCCGTTACGGCGCGAAGTCAATGCCGTATGGCGGGTGGTGGGCGATTCCGCCGGTCTCGGGCAACGGATGGATGATCCTGGGAGATTCGGCGGGCTTTCTGAATTCAGCACGGCTCAAGGGAATCCATCTGGCGATCAAGAGTGGGATGCTCGCGGCTGAGACGGCGTTCGAAGCGCTAAAGAAAGATGATGCATCAGCAGCGATGCTGGGCGAGTTTCAGAAAAAAGTCGAGTCCAGCTGGATCAAGGAAGAGATGTGGAAGTACCGCAATATCCATCAGGGGTTCGAGCATGGGATGTTTGCGGGAATGTTCCACACCGGACTGCAAATGGTTACAGGCGGACGCGGCCTGCGCGACCGCTATCCGGGAGTTGCGGGCTACGAGCGCATGGAGACGCTGTCGCAACTGCCGGCGGATGGCGGGGCTGAGTCGCATCTGATCGGCCCGGCGAAGGGTGACGGCAAGCTGACTTTCGATAAGCTCACGGATCTCTATCATTCGGGGACGAAGCACGAAGAAGATCAGCCGGCGCACCTGGTGATCCACGATACCAAGGTGTGCAACGAGCGCTGCGTGAAAGAATACGGCAGCCCGTGCCAGAACTTTTGTCCGGCCAACGTGTATGAGATGGTGGAGGATGCGAGCCAGCCGAATGGCAAGCGGATCAGCCTGAATCCGTCGAACTGCGTGCACTGCAAGACGTGCGATATCCAGGATCCGTACCAGATTATTACGTGGGTGCCTCCGGAAGGCGGAGGCGGGCCGAATTACGACGGGATGTGACGTCTGGCGATGCAGAGCTTATTGAAGATTGCGCTTGCCATGAATCACGGCTGCAATAGTCACATCTTCTTGCAATCTGTAAATGATTCGACAGCTATAAGCGATTAACTCTCGCACGTTCTCGTCATCGAAATTCTGGAACTTTGGGGCCAGCTCGCGGGAATTGGGACAATTGGTTTGGCTAACGATTTTTTTTCACAACAGTGCGAGCGTACGTAGGTGAGTCAGTGGCGACGAACTCGGCGATGCTTTCAACATCTTGCAACGCTCGTCGAGACCAGCTTACTCGGTGAGCCATTTGCTCAGGCTTGATTCCACTTCCTCTTGGGAGAGAGTGCCGCTGAGGCGGGCGTCTTCGAGGCCCCGGCGAACTTTATCAAGAACGTAGAGATGGTATTGAATATCTTCGACTGAACAGTCGTCGGGCAGCTTGTTTAAGAGCAGTTCGACGTCTTGCTTCGCGGTACTCATATTTATCGAATCAAGCATAGCACCGGGTAACGTAAAATCACACTCGTGTGAGTCCAATCATGAAAGGAACTTCTGTGCCGCGGATTAACGCGGTTTTTGAATAATTTCTGCCGAGGAACTATGCCATCCTGCTCGACATTGCGATCGCTTTGCGTTTTCCTTTTTCTTTTTGCGTCCTTTGGATTCGCGCAGCAGGCGACGCCTGCTCCTTCCATTCCCACCACCGGTTTTGCCGGGCTTGATCAGTATCGGGCATCGCGGATTGCCATGTTCACGGATGACTTCGGGCAACTGGCGCGGTATCGCGATGCGGATGCTTCTTTGGGGCCGCCTGCGGCGGGAGAGAGCCGCGTGGTTTTCTTTGGAGATTCCATCACTGACATGTGGAAGCTGGAGGACTACTTCCCGGGCAAGCCTTATGTGAACCGCGGCATTGGCGGGCAGACTACTCCGCAGATGCTGGTGCGCTTCCGTCAGGACGTGATTGATCTGCACCCCAAGGTCGTCATTATTCTTGCTGGAACGAACGACATTGCTGGCAACACGGGTCCGATGCGGAATGAAGACATTGAGGCGAACCTTGCTTCCATGACTGAACTGGCGCGGGCGCACGGGATTCGGGTGGTGCTTTGCTCGATTATGCCAGTGCACAACTATACGGAGCGTGCCAAGGATTTCTTTGCACAGCGTCCGCAGTCGCGGATTCTGGCGGTCAATGAATGGATCAAGAATTATTGCGCCAAGAACAACGTTGTGTTCGTCGACTACTTCTCGGCGCTGGTGGACGACAAAGGCATGATGAAGAAAGATCTGGCCGACGATGGACTGCATCCGAACGCAGCGGGATTCAAGGTCGTCGCCCCACTCGCCGAAGCGGGGATTGAGAAGGCGCTGAAGTAAGCTGTCCATCTGGTTGTCATTCCGACCGCAGGGAGGAATCTGCTGTCTGCATACAGCTTGAACGGCGCATGCAACACAGCAGATTCCTCGCTACGCTGCGGAATGACAACGCTCCCTGGGTGTGCGCTGCTTCTCCGGCACGACTATAATTGAAGATGAGTTTCCGATCGTCTGGTTTCGGGAATACCTGAGGCCTGGCGACGTGGGATAGGTTTCGCGGGCGAAGCTCCCGCGCCACATTTTCCCGAGGGTGCTGGTGGAAACGCCGGTGCCTCCCGTGCTCGCGAGAGCACATTGGAAAGGAAAGGGCCTGCCGGGATTGTCCCGCCTGTTCGTCTCCTTTCCAGCACTTAGCAATTAGCACTTGGCATTTAGCCACTCGGGTACATCGCCTAAATTGAATGGCCAAATGCCAGCTGCCAACTGCTAATGGCTGGTCTTCACGACAAATTCGGCCGAGCGATTACCGACCTGCGGATTTCCATCACCGACCGCTGCAACTATAAGTGTGTCTATTGCCGGACCGGGAATGAAGGCGCGCTCTACGGCGACTTGCCGTTTCAAGATTATCTGCGGATGGCGCGGGTTCTGGTCGGCATGGGAATCACGAAGGTGCGGCTGACGGGTGGGGAGCCGTTGTTGCGCAAGGGTGTGGTCGACTTTGTCCGCGAGTTGGCTCGGTTGCGACCTCAGGGGCTGAAGCCCCCGTCGTCTATGAGCGTTAATGGCACGGGTAAAGCCGTGCCCTTCCAAGGTTCATTAAGCAAAGGAAATCTCGAGACGGATGAGCCTCTCGATATCGCCCTCACAACCAACGGGCACCTGCTCGCCGATTTGGCCAAGCCGCTGAAGGATGCGGGGCTGACTCGAGTCACGGTATCGATGGATGCGGTGGACCCCGACCGTTTCACGCGCATCACGCGCGTGCCCGGCGGATACGATCAGGTGCTGGCGGGAATCCGAGCGGCGCGGCGCGCCGGGTTGTGGCCGCTGAAGGTGAATTGCGTTCTGATGCGCGGATTCAATGAGGACCAGATCATCCCGTTCGGAATGTTCGCCCGCGAAGAGGGCGTTACGGTGCGATTCATCGAGTTCATGCCGCTGGAAGAAGACCGCGTGTGGGCGCCTTCCACCGTCGTGCCTCTTGAGGAGATTCTGGCGCGCATGGCGGAGTATCGGCCGCTGGTCGAGATTCCGCATGGCCGATCGGAAACGGCGCGGCGCTATCGATTTGAAGACGGCATCGGCGAGATCGGGATTATTGCGCCGGTGTCGCATCCGTTCTGCGGCCATTGCAGCCGCATTCGCATCACCAGCGACGGTAAGATCCGCACCTGTCTGTTTTCCGTGTGGGACCACGACCTGCACGCGCAGATGCGGCGCGGCGCGAGCGACGAGGAACTGGAAGAGTTCATCCGTGGTGTCGTCGCCAAGAAAGAAGAGCGCCATCATATCGGCGAGCCGGATTTTGTGCCGGCCTCGAGGACGATGGTGCACATCGGGGGATAGCTGTCGGCTATCAGCTCTCAGGAAAATCCCAAAGCTGCCGGCCCTTCTCGCACTCCATTAGAATCGTCGCATGCATTTCTTCAGATTCGCCGCGGTAGTTCTGCTGATCGGCTTGTTCGCAAGCGAATGCGGCGCACAGCAAACCTATCTCGGCTTTGACCGCAACGAGTATCCCGGCAACGCGAACCTGAAGACCCTGCGGCAGACGTTCTCCTATACGGGGTATTGGCTCAATACTCCTCCGGGCGCGAAATCGAACACATGGGTCGGACATCGGGCTGCGGTGGAATCGGCCGGATTCGGATTTCTGGTGTTGTTCAATGGACGCCTTTATGCGCAGCTGAAATCCGTCGCGAACGCCAAGCGATTGGGTGCTTCTGATGCTCGCGCGGCAGCGGCTTCGGCGCGGCGTGAGGGATTTCCGAAAGCGACGATTATTTTTCTCGATCAGGAGCAGGGCGGGCGCATGCTGCCGGAGCAGAAGGCGTACATCTTTTCCTGGGTCGATGGCGTGAGCGCCGCTGGATTTCGCACCGGCATTTATTGTTCCGGGCAGCTTTCTCCTGACGAACAGAAAGTCGTGACCGCTGCAGACATTCGCGCGAGTGCCGGCTCACGGCAAATCGCGTATTGGGCTATCAATGACTCGTGTCCACCGGCTCCGGGATGCGCGTTTCCAAACAATCCGCCGAGCCCCACTCAGAGTGGAGTGAACTTCGCCGAGGTGTGGCAGTTCGCGCAGACCCCTTGGCGAAAGGATGTAGCGGCCCATTGCAAGAACTACAACGCGGACGGGAATTGCTACGCACCGGGGACAAATCCCGCACAGGGCTTGTACGTCGATCTGAACAGCGCGACTTCTTCCGATCCTTCTCACGGCCGCACGCGGTAACAGAAAGCCCGAAATCCTGCAGCTTTTCCCCTGAGTTCACGACCGAGGTATCGTGTGCACTCTCGGGCAAACGGATTCTTGATCCGCGCCCTTTTGCGCAATCTTCAAACTGCTTTGCCTCGTCTGTAAATGCGTACGCGGGGACATCCCCCTAAAACTCAGGAGAATTTAAATGAAACGCACCGTTCTCGCCCTTACGGCTTTTCTGGTTGCGCTATCGGTGGTTGCGATGGCCGGAAGCACAGGGAAGAAAGATATTGTTGACACTGCTGTTGCCGCAGGCGACTTCAAGACGTTGGCCACTGCTCTGCAAACTGCGGGACTCGTGGATACCCTGAAAGGGCCCGGCCCATTCACGGTTTTTGCACCCACCGACGAAGCTTTCGCCAAACTGCCGCCCGGCACCGTGGAAGATCTGCTCAAGCCCGAGAATCACGACAAACTGGTTTCGATCCTCACCTACCACGTTGTTCCTGGCAAAGTCATGGCGAAAGATGTGGTCAAACTGCATGAAGCCAAAACCGTCAACGGGAAAGAGGTAAAGATCATGACGGAAGGCGGCAGAGTCATGGTCGATAACGCCAATGTAGTGAAGACCGATATCGCCTGTTCCAACGGAGTCATTCATGTGATCGACTCTGTGATTCTTCCCCAGTAGCTCTTGCTGGCGGATGTTCCACGTGCCGTACATGCACGGGCGGCTGGGTTCCGCAACCCAGCCGCTTTTTTCATCCTCACGATCGAAATCCGCGGGAGCTCTTATCAGCTAAAATATAGACAGAGCCTATGGCCGACCGAACATTCACCCTGGACGAAGCTCAATCGCTGCTCCCTGTGCTTGAATCGCTTCTGCGCACCGCGCTCAAGGCGAAGCAAGTGATCGAGGAAGCGGAGACCGAACAGCAGGCTCTGCAGCATCGGGTGTTCATCAATGGTGGGATGTTTCTTGACGTCGTACCGCTGGCGCGGCGCAAAGCCGAGCGCGCGAAAGCGGAACAGCGCATTAAAGATGCACTGGCGGAGATCGACTCGATCGGCGTCCAAGTCAAGGATCTCGATATCGGGCTGCTCGATTTTCCTTGCGAGGTCGAGGGACAGACGATTCTGCTGTGCTGGAAGCTGGGTGAGAAAGCGATCATCCACTGGCATGGAGTGCAGGAAGGATTTGCGGGGCGCAAACCGATTGATGAGCGGATCGCGAAGGCGAAGAGAGTGAATTAGGCCGTCAGACCCCAGCCCTCGGACCTCCGATGTTCGACTTTGGATCCCCAGCTTTTTCCTCGCCCGCGTTTGCTTTGTCATTGCGAGGCGCGTTTTTTGCGGCGAGGAATCTGCTTTCTCCGGATAATAGGCGCTGCCGGCAAACAGCGGGTTCCTCGCGTTGCTCGGAAAGACAAATCATTAGGATTCGTCCAACTGGCGAGTTAACCTCCAACTGGCGAGTTAACCTTCAACTCTCGAAATAGCCAACCTCGAAGAACTCGGAAGTTTTCAAACTCTTCAAAAATCAACATTCCAAAGCCTTTCTCTGACGCAACATCTGGTGCACTTTAGTGTTTACAGGGAAGGAACTTAATTGGGCTGAACGCGGTGTTTTGCGGGACAATAGAGGCATCTTCATACATTCACTGTGTCGGTTCCGGCCTCATAAAGGGGAAGGGCATTCTAGATGAAGCGACCTGTCATCATCGGCTGGGTGCTGTTGAGTGTAGTTGCGGTGGCGCTTACCTCCTCGTCATATGGGCAGGTTGCGGTAGGGATTTCCGTGCGGTTTGGTCCGCCTGCACTGCCGGTATACGCGCAGCCGATCTGCCCTGGACCCGGCTATATATGGACGCCCGGCTACTGGGCGTGGAGCGATGACGCGGGCTATTACTGGGTGCCGGGCACGTGGGTCATGGCTCCTGTCGGAATGCTGTGGACTCCCGGATACTGGGGATGGGGTGGCGGCGTATACCTGTGGCATCCCGGTTACTGGGGACCGCATGTCGGTTTTTACGGCGGCATTAACTATGGATATGGCTACGGCGGTGTGGGCTTCGGCGGCGGCGAATGGCGCCGGGGAGCGTTCTACTACAACCGCAGCGTCACGAACGTGAGCGTCACGAATGTGACGAACGTCTACAACAAGACGGTGATCGTCAACAACACTTCGACCGTGAGCTATAACGGCGGAACAGGCGGGATTCCGGCCCGGCCCTCAAGGCAGGAAGAAGCCTATGCGCACGAGTCGCACATGACTCCTCTTGCCGTGCAGTCGGAGCACCAGCAAGCGGCGAGCCGGGACCGCCAGAATTTCGCGTCTGAAAATCATGGACGTCCGGCGGTTGCCGCTACGGCGAGACCTGCGGATTTCAGCAGTCATTCAGTGGTGGGGGCGCGGTCGGCGGGGGGAGAGTATCATGCGCCGGCGATATCGCCGAGAGAAGCCCGAGTGAACTCCAATGGCGGAAATCGTCCTGCAGCCGGAAACGCGAATCGGCCTGCCGCGAACGAGGGCTTCCGGTCGTTTACTCCGCCGAATCGCGGTAATGCCGTGGGCAACGCGGGAAATAGTCGTCCGGGTGGGAATGCCAATGGGGCCGGCGGGAATGCCAACCGGCCGGCTTCGAACGAGGGCTTCCGGCCATTTACTCCGCCGAATCGCGGTGGTGCGGCGGGCAATGCCGGGAACACTCGGCCGAACCAGAACAACAACCGCGGGAACGAGAACAACAATCGAGGAAACCAGAATTACAACCGGGGAAATGAGAACTACAATCGCGGAAACCAGAACTCCAGCCCCGGAAACGAAGGTCGTTCGAACGAGAGCCGCCCGATGAATCAGCCGCGTGAGGCGTCGCCACCAAGGGAGAATCCGCGACAGAACCAGCCGCACTCGAGTCCTCCGGCGCAGCATCGGCAGAGTCCTCCGCCGAAGGAGCAGCGTCGGGGCCGGTAGTCTCGAAGTCTTGAGCCGAAAAGGGCCCGCTACAGCCGGCGAAAAGGCCGGCGGCAGTTTTTGTGCAAGGCGGCTCGGAGACGGCGTTCTGACTGGGAACCGCCGATTGGCGACGCAGGTACTTTCCTGCAGTTCAGGTACCGCGGTGCACGCCTCGGCGCAAGTTTCTCTGCTACAATTTTTGCATCCGACCAGCATCAGAGGTCCTGAGCCGGGCGCGCCAAGGAGTCCGAGGAACGCATGTTTTTGCCGAAATCCAAGCTCCGAATTGTAGGAGCATTTGCCGCATTGACGGCGTTGGCGCTCGCCGTAAGTTGCACAGGCTTTTTCCAGAGTCCCACGCTGACGGGAGTGTCCGTCGGGCCGCAGGGGCTCAGCCTGACTTTGAACCAGACATGGCAGATGTCAGCGACCGGCACTTATAACGACGGAAGCCAGAAAACCCTCACGTCGGGAGTGACCTGGTCCTCAAGCGATCCCACGACGGTGTCTATCGGTCAGACGTCCGGTCAAGTGAAGGGCCTCCAAACTGGCCAGGCCACAGTTACCGCGGCGGCAGGCAGTTGCTCGGCTTGCTCAGGATCGACAACGGTGACAGTCATCCTCACCGGCGTTAGCTCGATCACCGTCAAGCCGCCAACGGCTAGCACAATTCGAAACGGAAATGTGATCTATTACACCGCGCTGGCGAATGGCGCAACCGACATCACGAATGCGGGTGCTGTGTGGACCGTAGTCGATTCAACCAATACGGATCAGACAGCCAACTTTGCGCTAGGTTACGCGCCTGGCCAGGGTGAGGGGATTGTGCCCACCACGAATGCGACGGTGGGAACTTACACAGTTCAGGCAACGTATTCCGGTATTGTTGGTAAAGCAACGCTGTCTGTGACGCAGTGATACAAGCATGCTCCCTCTGAGGCGAGACCCGCGCGAGTTGCTGCGAACGCAACTACCCGCGCGGGTTGGGGGGAGGAACTACCAACGTAGGCCGAACGTTACTGGGACAAACGTCAGGTCTGTTCCGTGCGTGGTGAACATCCTGGAATAGCGGGCTTCTCCGAAGGCCTTCACGTGACTCTCTCCTAAACGACTTTCGAATCCGGCACCGCCACTGAATCCCAATTTGTAGGTCGTGGAAGAGGCCACCACCTGGTTCACGCCAAAAGTTGCGGGATAACAAAATCCAAAAAAGGGATCGCAATAGAAGCTGTTGATCAGCGTCGGTGTTGTCAGCGAAAGATTTCGATAGTAGAGGCCCGGGCCTCCCATGACATAAGGCCTCAGGCGCCAATACCGCGGGCCATAGACGACAGGAAGCAAACTGAAAGTCCAGATGGTGGTGTATCCACCGGGCTCTCCGTAGCGGGCGAGTGCGGGGCCGTTCAGGTTCCATCGGTTGTAATTGAAATCAAGATCAAGCGCGAGCATCGGAATGGGCTTGTACCCGCCGCGGAAATCGAAATTCCATCCCGTATCGACATCGTTTCCGGCGCGTCCCATGGGCTCGCTAAAGCCTCCGCCGGCACTGAAGTCGACATGCGACCATTGCGCATTCGCAGTACCGAGAGTCGTCAACATCACGAATGCAGCAATAACGAAGTGCAGCCTAACTGACATGTTCTAACTCCGCAATTAGGATGCGGGTGGGCAAAAGCAGGTTTGCGACCTTCTAGGCCGTGAAGGAGACCCCGAAACCGCTTGCCGCGGCGACAGCCGTTCTCGGAGAGACTTTCTTCGAAAGTGATTCCAATCACATCCGGTAATTTCCCTTTGTGGAATGATCGGCGCCATACTGGGACTTTTTGGTGTCAGGACCTACCCAAGCTCCGGCATTCAGCAGCGTTCAGCGCAGCGAGCAGGAACTGCGGGCGGCGCGATTTGCCATGCGCATGTCGCTCGCGGTCGGGGTTGTGATGTTGCTGGGGAAGACGACCGCGTATTACGTCACCGGATCGGCGGCGATTTTGTCGGATTTCGCAGAGTCGGTAGTGCACGTGATTGCCGTGGCGTTTGCCGCTTTCAGTTTGCGGTTGAGTACGAAGCCGGCGGCGCCGACGTTTCTCTACGGCTACGAACGCATTACATTTTTCTCGGCCGGATTCGAGGGCGCGATGATCATCGTGGCCGCGATCTGGATCCTCGTGGAAGCGGTCGAGAAATGGCTCGCCGGATTGCCTCTGGAGCACCTCGGCTCGGGTACGCTCCTGCTACTCGCAGCAGGACTGCTGAATGCGTGGCTGGGATGGTATTTGCTGCGAGTCGGCAAGCGAACGCATTCGTTGATCCTGGAAGCGGACGGCAAGCACGTACTCACCGACAGCTTTACCAGTTTTGGCGTGGTGGCCGGACTTGGGCTCGTGATGCTCACGGGGTGGAAGCCATTCGATCCGATCGTGGCGATCGCAGTGGCTGTAAACATCTTGTGGTCCGGCGGGCGGCTGGCGTGGCGCTCGGCCGTGGGCCTGCTCGATTACTCAGATCCAGGCACAGGGAAGAGGATCCGCGAAAAACTCGATGCCATCTGCAACGAACTCAACTTGCAATATCACGGCGTGCGCTACCGCACGACTGGCTACCGCGAGATTATCGAAGTGCATCTGCTATTCCCGCACGAAACCGCTGTCGGAGAAGCCCACAGGCTGGCAACATTGCTGGAAGAAAGGCTGCCGCAGGAACTGCGCCATCCCGCGGAAGTGATTACCCATCTGGAATCGCTGGAAGATCACGAACGCGTGCACGCCACGGAGCACTATACGGGCAGGCCGGAGTGAATGTACGAATACAGAATGTACGAATGCAGAAGGCTTTACTTCTGACTTCTGCCTTATCACTTACTCTTTCATCATTGCGTCGATCGTCGAGTAGAGCTGGCTATTGTCTTTTACCTCGACGTAAGGATGGCCGGAATTCCGGTTGCTCACGACGTAAACCGTCGGCGTGTGATCGAGGTTGATGGCCTTGCCCAGATCGCGATCGGCATTCACTTCGGCGGCCAGCTTGCCGTTGGGATCGATGATAAATGGCAGATCCATCTTGTGGGCGGCCGCGAATTTTTCTCCATAGGACCGGAGATTCTGAATATTGACCTCCAGTTGATTCTGGAAGATGTAGTCGCGGAATTCATTTCCCAGCGCCTTCGAGTGGCTGTCGAAGTAACGAGCCATCACGGCCGCCTGATACGACCACGGGTGCATGGGCAGCGGGAAGTCGTGCCGAACGACGGGGATCTTGTAGTCTTTCGACGCCTGCTCCACGAGAGGAGCGGTGCGGCGGCACATCGGGCACTCAAGATCTTCAAAAACCACAATGGCAACTTGCGATCCCTTGGGCGGACGCAGCACCGAGTTCACAGTTTCCTGCGAAACTCCAGAGGCTGTGGCGGCAAGCAAAAAAACCGCGATCGACAACAATGCAAAGCGAATCTGGCAGCGAATTCTCATAAGTCTGTGTTTTTTCCTACGGCGAGATCCCCATTCCATTAGACGCGGGAAGCCGTCGTACGGCAACCCGGTCAGCCTCGGGTGCAAGGCAAACGTATATCTATGGTAACCGACTTTAGGCGCTCATGTCCCGAGGGCCAATTGGCCGACCGGTGCATAAGGCGTAAACCTTCGTGCCGCCAAGCAGGACGCGTCCCGCGCTATAGTAAAGAGTAATCCCGACAATGAAGAAGCACCCTCTTTCGCGCGCGTGGTGGACGACCCTGTTGCTCGCGCTGGTATTGAATATTGCGGCGTGCAATCGCGGGCGCCATCGATATCTTGAAGTGGCTTATGTGTCGGCTCCGCAGGCTGCGCTGCGCGACCAGGTTGCCGCGATTTACAACAAGGTGGGATATGTAAAGAACGGCGAGCGCGTGGAGATTATCGACCGCGAAAAGCGATTTGCCCGCGTGCGAACCGCCAGCGGACTGGAAGGCTGGATCGAGCAGCGCTACCTGGTCGATCAAAAGACCTTTGATGGTTTGCAGAAGCTGACGCAGGACAATCAGAATGATCCCATCCAGGCACCCGGCGTCTTGCGCAATGACACCAATCTGCACATCACTCCTGGCCGGGAAACCGAACATCTGTACCAGCTGAATTCAGGGGCCAAGGTTGCGCTTCTGAAACGAGCGACCGCCGAAAAACAGGGCGTGGCCGTGCCCGTGGTAAAGCCTGCGGTTGCGCGGTCGGGAGCCAAGGCTTCGTCCGGGCCTCTACTCGAGGACTGGTGGCTCGTTCGCGATGACCAGAACCGGGTCGGGTGGGTGCTTTCGCGAATGGTGGACGTCGACGTTCCCCTCGACATTGCGCAATATGCCGAAGGGCAGCGTTTCGTGGCGTTCTTCCAACTCGACGAGGTGCAGGACGGCGATAAGAAGGTTCCGCAGTATCTATGCTTGCTGACCGAGCCTCACGACGGCGCGCCTTACGACTACGACCAAGTCCGTGTGTTCACCTGGAACGTTCGGAAGCACCGCTACGAAACGGCTTACCGCGAGCACGGCGTCGACGGAGTGCTTCCGGTGACAGTCACCCAGGAGAATTTCGATAAGGAAGGCACGCTCCCAGTTTTCATCCTGCGCGTAAAGGACGATGCCGGGAACATCATGGAAAGCAAATATAAGTTGAATACGCCGATTGTGAAGAGAGTTCTCGCGCCGGGAGAGATTCCGGTTCGCGCGACAAGAAAGCGCCGCTGAAAAGCCGACCTCAGTTCGGCTCTATTCCTACCAAATTTCATATCCATGGCCCTCAAAACTACGGATTCGCGTACCGTCGTCCAATGGATCTGACATAACGCATACAAAACACTATGTTTTCCATCCGCTGTTGTTTGGATTAAGAGTTGCACATCGGGGCAACACCTGTTGTTGTGTATTGCGGTTGCCGGAGGGACTCGCGGGTCTCATGGGGCGGGGTAGCCACCGACTGGATTTCGGTCCGCATTCTAGGCGGGTGACGTTGAGCGGACTGCAATCTCGATTGCGTGGCGTAGCCGCGGATCCCCAGATGCGAATTTCCTAGGAGGAAAGCATGAGACCGAAGTCCGAATTCCGTGGAGTTGCCCAATTGGATGTTCTAAACCCCAAAAACCTCAGCCTAGGTGCCTTACTCTCCATCATCGCATTACTGAGCCTGTCGGCTTTCATCTTGTTACCCGCCGCAAACGGGCAGACCACGCTCAGTACCGGCAGCATCGTCGGCACCGTTACCGATCCGAGCGGAGCCCTTGTGAGCGATGCCAAGGTCAACGTCACGAACGTAGGTACCGCACAGACTTTGCAGCTAAAGAGCAATGGGGCCGGACAGTACAGCTCTGGACCACTCGCGCCGGGCACATATGAAGTGCAGGTCACGGCGAAGGGATTTACCACTATGCGGACGCGAGTCGTGGTTCAGGTGGGCAATGCCACCACCGCGAACGCATCGCTGGCGGTTGGCCAGGAAAGCACTGTCGTGGAAGTCCAGGGTTCCGCGGTGCAGGTAAACACCGAGCAGCCAACCGTACAAGGTGTTCTCACTGCCAACCAGATTGAGAACCTTCCCGTAAACGGCCGGAACTTCCTCGACTTGGCTCAGCTCGAGCCTGGCGTTCAAATTCAGGATGGGCAGAACTTCGACCCCACCAAGGCAGGCTACTCATCAATTTCATTCGGAGGCCGTTTCGGCCGTACCGCTCGCATTGAAGTGGATGGTGTGGACGTTTCCGATGAGACCGTGGGAACCACTACTGAAGATATTCCGGCGAGCGCGATTCAGGAGTTCCAAATCAGTCAATCCAGCTTGGACATGTCGTCGGAATTGACCTCGTCTGGTGCCGTCAACGTCACAACGAAGTCCGGGACCAACCAGGTACACGGCGAAGCCTTCGGCCAGTTCCGTGATAGTCATGCTGGAGCGGCGCAGTTGCCCACGCCCCCGGGTTTCAGCACACCTTTTCAGCGCAGCCAGTATGGCGGAAGCGTCGGTGGGCCTATCATTAAAGACAAGCTGTTTTTCTTCGCCGATGGCGAACGCATCATTCAGCACACGCAGGTTCCAGTTCCAATATCCGCGCCATTCAGCTCGCTCGCCGGAACGTTCTCGGATCCTTTCCACGAGGGTGAGTTACTCGGGAAGCTCGATTACGCGCTGACCAAAAGCGCTCATGCCTTCTACCGCTTCTCGTACTTCAAGAACTCTCTCGGTGCGACGTTCGGGTTGGGATACTCGCTGTACAACAACGTTGACATCACTCGCAATCATGTGGTCGGCCTGGATTTCAATACCGGCAGCTTCACTCACTCGATCCGGTTCTCCTATCTGAAATTTCAGAACCAGATTGTAGATGCAACGACCGGCAACTCGGCCCTGCCATTTAATAATCTGGGCGCCATTATTTTTATGGGTGGCACCGGCTTAATCGCCGGACCTAACTACCTTGCACCGCAGAGTACGCCTCAGAGTGACCACCAGATTAAGTACGACGGCACGAAGATTTGGGGCTCTCACGTGATCCGCTTCGGAGTCGCGTTCAATCACCTGCAGGGTGGCGGATTCGCCTCATTCTTCAAGAATGGACCGCTAATTATCTCGGCCGTGGACACTGGGGAGATCGCCGGTGCAGGTTCCGGACCGTTTGCAGGAGGTGCGGCCAATCCTCTCAACTATCCGGCTGACAGCGTTACGATAGCCAACGGGCTAGGATATTCCACAACTAAACCTGCCCTCGGTTTTCCTGCTGGCGGCTTGGGACCCGACAACCGGCTCCTGCTCTACTTGGGCGATACATGGAAGATCAAACGAAACTTTGCCCTGACTTACGGCTTGCGTTATGAACGCGATACCGGCCGTACCGATACCCAGTACGGCTCGATTCCGGAACTGAGCGGGTTGATTCCGGGATTAGGCAATACTGTAAACCAGCCTAATGCGAACCTTGCTCCGCAGATGGGATTCGCTTGGGATCCGACGGGAAGAGGAAAGACCTCGATCCGCGGCGGCATTGGTTTGTTCTATGAAAACGCGATCTGGAATAACGTCCTCTTCGATGGGCCGTTCCGTCAAAAAACCGGAGCCTTCCTGCAAACATTCGGAACCTGTGCGGCCCCAGGGCAGCAGACTACAATTCCAATCGCCGGGGGTACGCTGAACGCAGCCGATCCGAAGGATTTCGCCGCGGTTTGCGGTGCACCCGGAGCAAGCGGGTTCCCGTTGATTGGATCGGTCCTACCCAATATCCTTGGCCTGCAAGCTGCGTATCAGGCAGGATCCCCGTTGAATTTGCAGTCGGCGAATCCATCGTACGTTGGCCAGTACCTAACCGACTGTAGCACCGCCGCCACGAATTGTTCCTTCCCATCCGCTCTCGCGATGTTCGCACCGAATTACATTTCGCCGCGTTCGGTGCAGATGAATATCGGCATCCAACGCGAACTTCGCCCGGGAATGATCATCAGCGCGGACTACGTTCGAAATGTTCAGACGCATTACCTGCTTGGAGTGGATCAGAACCATGCCGGCGATGCACGATATTTCGACGCCAATGCGGCTGGTGCGGCAATCGATGCAACGAATGCGTCCTTTGGCTGCCCCGCCGGTGCAGGGGGGGTTGGCTGCGCTATAGCGGCCGGTGCAACGATCTCTGCCTACGCTGCCAATGGCTTGGGATCGTCTGCCGATATGGGAGGTTCCAGTTGCTACGCCGCACTCGGACGCGCTTGCGCGTTTGGCGGCATCAATCCTCTAGCCCCGCCGCTTCCGTTCCTGTCACCGGTGGGCCGCTCGGTGTACAGTGGATTGCAGACGAAGTTTATAGAAAACGTACGACGTCCGTTCCGCGGTGCGGACACACTGAATATGCAGGTTTCCTATTCCCTCTCGAGCTTCAAGAACTCGGGCGGTGGCGTGGGGGCAGACGGCTCGGTTACGGCGGGCAGCGGCGATCAGGATTTCATTACCCCGGCGCTGGACAACCGCAACGTCAACCAGTATTTCGGTCCCTCGACGTTGGATCGCACGAACCAGATCTCGTTTGGCGGGTACGTCAGCATGGCGCACGGATTTCAGCTAGGGGTCATGTCGCATTTCTATAGCCCCCTGTCAACCACTCTGACGGTTCCGAATACCGCTTCCGGTGCCGGAGAAATCTTCCGGACTGATTTTACCGGAGACGGAACGACGCAGGACCCGATTCCGACCACCCATGTTGGCAATTTCATGCACGGAATCAATGCTGGTAACATCAACACGGTCATTGCCAACTACAACAGTAATGTAGCCGGACAGCCCACGCCTGCGGGCAATGTACTCATCAAGAACAATCTGATGACCGCGGCAGACTTGTCGGCTCTCGGCGGAGTCGCTCCGACGGTGCCCGCAGCACCTGCCAACCAAGTTAATATGGGATGGATGCGCGCATTTGATGCGACTCTGTCCTACACGTACACCTTCAAAGAACGATTCAAAATCGAACCCTCGGTTGGGTTCTACAATCTGTTCAATTTCTCTAACTTCGATCTTCCGACAAGCATGATGTCGGGTCTCCTTGCAGGTAGTTCAGGGACGATTAATGGCACCGATCCATCTGCGCATGAGACGAATCGAGTCGGCGTGGGAACGGGAGTTTACAGTCTCGGTTCCCCGCGTGAGCTCGAATTCGGGTTGAGGCTCACTTTCTAGTGTTTAGGAGCAAGATTTCTTTAGCCACCGGCCGCAGGCTGGTGGCTTTTTTGCTTTCGAGCGTTTCCCAAAATGCTCTTGTAAAGTGGTCTTAGTTCTAAAGCCATCTTTGGTGCTGGTTTTTCGCGGCACAGCTGAAGCCACGCCCTAAAACCGACTCATTTGTGAGCTAGCTTCTCAGGGCTACTTCCCGAAGATGACCGTGCTCGAGAAGTGCGATGCGGCGCCCATGTAGAACAGCAGCGGGACGGACAAAAAGAAGTTTGTCCTTGACGCTAGATACGCCTGGCGCGCCATGGCTGCGGCGTTCTCAGGAGGCGTTCCCGCCAACGTTCCGCGGATGATCCTCTTATTATTCGGCCAGATGATGCCCCACACGTTGAACATCATCACGATGCCGAAGCCTCCGCCGATCCCGATGCAGAGCACGTGATTGTCATCTCCGCCCACCGGCGTGTAGTGCACAAACAGCCAGCCTGCCGCGTAGACAACAATTGTCGTGATCACTCCCAGAACATATCCGTTGGGCTTCATGAACTTGATAACGAAGTAATCAATCCAGAACGCCACAATCCAGATGAGCAGGAAGAGGCCAATGGTCGCGCCGCCGCTGCGGCCTTCGCGTTCGGCATCAGGCCCGACCAGGAACTGTCCCCAATACCAGAAGCCCAAAAATACCGTGACCAACGCGCTCCAGCGGAACCAGTGCAGCGCGGGAAGCGTCATGTATTGCAGGACCTTTGGCTTCGCCGATGCGTCCACCTGCTTCATGAACGGAACGTTGAAGAGGTTGAAGAAGTAGAGCAGGCCCACCCACGTGATGCCGGCAATGAAATGAAACCAGCGCAGGATGAGCATGGTCGCTTCGGCTCCGGTTATGGTGGGCAAAACCAGTGACGCTGAAATGGCGGCTGACACGGCAGAAGAAGGGTGCATCAATTTTCCTCCGAAGATCTGAAAATGCGGTGTGCGAACCCGAAACGTCCCCCAACACAATTACTGTGCTTCGGCCAGAACAAGCGGTTGTTCGGGGCGAGGCAAGTCTGCTCTTGGCGGTCCGATGCTGTCAAATGGCAACGTCTCCACAAGGGTTGCAGGGATTTGCAACTTCCCGGTTGAAAAGCGCAGCGGATCGCCGTATCGTACTGACATCTGACCGCAGGAACGCCCAGGGCATGCGGAGTTGGTAGGGCGAGCCGGCGGGTTGTCCCCCCTTGTTTCCGGGGCAGCGGGAAGGCCGCGGGAACATGCTGTTGGCATTGAGCCGGTCTGCTTCTGGGGCTGGCTGTTTGGAAGTTCGCAGTTCGAAAATCGAGGAGATCGGCGATGGAAAACAATAAGCCGGCGCAAAACATTCAGGATTCCTTCCTTAACACGGCCCGCAAAGAACGAGCAAGCATCACGATTTACCTGCTCAGCGGAGTGAAGTTAACGGGCCGCATCCGCTCCTTCGACAAGTACTCCGTCGTGCTGGAGGCGAACGGTCAGGAGCAACTCATCTTCAAACATGCCATTTCGACCGTGGTGATGGGGCGGGTGGCGTCGACGCATGTGGCCCACGCGGCGCATCCGGAAAAAGCGGTGGCGAGCACCACTTCGACTGTCACCGCGGCGAGCGCCTCAGGCACTGAAGGATAGGCGTTCTCGGTTTGGGAAGTTCTCGCAAGAAATCCCGCGACACCACGCGCGCCAGAACACGTGTGCCTTTTGGCAACGTAGACGTCCGCAATCAGATTTCTCGGAATAACGACGAGCGGGAACGCGCGTTCCTCGTCGGCCTGGATGCCCGCACCCGCGGACGCGGGGGAGCCAAGGGAGCCGTTACTGCACAGTCGGCTGCCGCTCGCGACGCGGCGGCTGCTTCCTCAAGCACTGGACCGAAAGCTGACGGACGACCAAGCATTCCGGAGTTCGATGCCGAAGAATCCCTCGCCGAATTGCGAACGCTTGCCGAGAGTGCAGGAGCCAATGTCGTAGGCGAAATCCTACAGCGGCGCGACCGGCCGGATCCCGCGACGCTGGTCGGCGCCGGCAAACTCGAGGAGATTGCTGGCGCGGCAGCCTCGGTCGATGCTGACGTCATCCTTTTCGATCACGACCTCAGTCCGTCGCAGCAGCGCAACATAGAGAAGATCATTGATCGCCGAGTGATCGACCGGACACAGCTGATTCTCGATATTTTTGCGCGCCATGCGCGGACGCGAGAAGGCCAGTTGCAGGTCGAACTGGCGCAACTGCATTACATGATGCCGCGGCTCGCGGGACACGGGATTGAGATGTCGCAACTCGGTGGCGGCATCGGTACGCGCGGTCCGGGTGAAACGAAGTTGGAAACCGACCGCCGCAAAATCGCGCGGCGCGTCCGTCACCTCGAACAGCAATTGGAAACCGTGCGCCGCATTCGCACCCAACAGCGGCAGAGAAGGGAATCGGCGCCGATCGCGACTGTCGCTCTGGTGGGCTACACAAACGCCGGCAAATCGACCTTGTTTAACGCGCTCACGCGCGCTGGCGTTCTGTCTTCGCCGAAGATGTTCGCCACGCTCGATCCCACGATTCGCGGAGTCGAGCTTCCGTCGAAACGAAAAGTTCTTCTCTCCGATACAGTCGGGTTCATTCGCAGCCTGCCACATACGCTCGTCTCGGCGTTCCGCGCCACGCTGGAAGAAGTGCAGAAGGCCTCGCTGATTCTGCATGTCTCCGATGCCAGCAGCCGCCTTTCGGCCGAGCAAGATGCGCAGGTGGAGATCGTCCTCAAAGAACTCGAAGCTGAGAAGAAACCGCGCCTGCGCGTGATGAACAAAGTCGATCTGCTGGACGAAGAAGTGGCGGAAAACCTGATTGCCGACGCCACGCGTCCGGGCTCGAGCACGATTTATGTCTCGGCTGTCGAGGGCACCGGGCTCGACTTGCTGCTGGAGCGCGTCGACAAGATGATCGAGGAAGATCAGGTCAGCCGTATTCATTTGCGAGTGCCTCAGTCGGAAGGAAAGATGCTGGCGCTGCTCGAAGCGCGTGCGCGAATTCATTCCCGAGCCTACAAGGATGGAGCGGTCGAACTCGATGTGGAAGCGCCGGAGTCGGTAGTGAGACGCGTCAGGGAATTCGTAGCAGACTAGTCGACCATTAAGACTTCGAACAGAGTGATCCGGGAATGCTGTAGTTGTCGGCAATTAAAATGGGCCGGCAACCAAGAAGCGGTGACATTCCTTGGCTATCGGCCCATTCGATCCTGAATTGGATCGGAGGTGATACTTCTATGCTATTCCTCTTTGCTCTGAAGTCAAGACCTTATGTGCAGAAAACTGCGAATGTGTGCAGGTGTTCTGCAAGTGGAAGATTTTATTATACTTAACTGCTGAGTCGCTCATTCCAGAGGCCATGACCGTTCCACCCGCTGACCGATGAAACCTGCTGATACAGGGCGTCCGGTCCCAATTGACATTAAACTCTCGCGGACGTTAGACTTAACAGTTTTCATAGCCCTCATTTCTCGATCTAGACAAATCAGCACCACATGGATCAAACACTGCAACAACTAGGCGAATTACTGCTCGGAGCCGTTCCGACCGTGATTCTGCTGGCGCTGCTCTACGTCTTGTACACGGTTATCGTGCACAAGCCGCTCAGCCGCGTGCTCGAGGAGAGGCGCAATAAGACCGAGGGTGCGGTAGAAAAATCGAAAGCCGATATTGCAGCAGCGGATGCGCGGACGTCTGATTACGAGCACAGACTACGCGAGGCTCGCGCCACCGTATTCCGCGCGCAAGAAGCCAAGCGCCAGGCATCATTGCAGGCTCGCGCTAACGCGGTCAGCGAGGCACGCAATAAAGCGCAGGCGCAGGTGCAGGCGGCAAAAGCGGATATCGAACGAGACCGTGCCGCGGCTGAAAAAGGGTTACAGGGCGAAGCAGCGGCGTTGGCACAGGAGATCGTTCGCCGCGTGCTGCAACCGGCAGGAGCAGGGCGTTGATGAAAACGAGGGCTACATTCCGTGTCGCCGGATTCGTGCTGCTGCTCGTCGGAATGACAGGCATGGTGTGCCTGCGCGCCCAGGAAGCGCCCGCAACTCCGCAGCAGAATCAGACCACTGCAGATGAAGCAGGGATGACGCCGGGGCGCCAGTTGGCCCATGAAAGCCGCGAAGCCGCCGGAGAAGAGAAAGACGAGTTTGCAGAGTTCAAACAGTCGTCTTCGGTACAGCTCATTTCGCGGATCACTGGCTGGAACCTGAAGGAGTCCTACTGGGCCAGTATGTTCCTCAACTTCATCGTGATCGCCGCGGTCATTATTTGGGCGGGACGCAAGTTTCTACCCGGGATCTTCCGTGACCGCACGAACGCGATCCAGAAGGCGATGCAGGAGGCGCAGAAGGCCAGCGAAGAAGCGCGGCGTAAGCTGGCGGAGATCGAATCGCGCCTGCAGAAGCTTGATGTCGAAATTGGCATGATGCGCGATGCTGCTGAGCGCGAAGGTGCGGCGGAAGAAAAGCGCATTCAGGCGGCCGCCGAAGAAGACGCGCGCAAGATTGTGGCTTCGGCCGAGCAGGAAATTTCAGCAGCGGCCAAAGCCGCCCGACGCCAGCTCACCGCGCACGCCGCGGACCTCGCGGTTGGTTTGGCTCAAAAGCAAATTCACGTGGATGCTGCAACCGATCAGGCGCTGGTACGCGATTTCGCGGCTCAGTTAGGAACGACGGACAAATCCAGAAAGGACGGGAACTAGCAATGGCTTCCGTCGCCAGCACCTACGCCCGTGCATTCGCGGATGTGATTTTCGATGCGCATCTGGATGCATCCCGGTCCGTCGCCAGCTTGCGTCAGATTGTGCAACTGTTCAGCGAGAGTGCAGAATTGCGGCGGGTTTGGGAGAATCCTGCGGTTCCGGTTGAGCAGAAGCGCAAATTGCTCGACGTCATCGTGCAGCGGGATGGGATCGAGCGGCAGGTTCGCAATCTGATTGCGGTGCTCATTGATCACCGGAGGCTGCCTTTTTTACCGAGGATCGTTGAGCAGGTGGAAAAAGAATTGGACGCGAGGCTGGGATTTACGGAAGCGCAGATCTCCAGCGCTCGCGAGTTGGGCGATTCGGAGAAGCGAACGCTCGAAGCGCAGATCGCCAAGACTACCGGCAGGAAGGTGCGAGCCACCTACGGACTCGATCCGTCACTGCTGGGCGGTGCGGTGGTTCGCATCGGCAGCACGATTTACGACGGTTCAGTGAAAGGGCAGTTGGAGAAGATAAAAGAAGCTATTAGCGGGTGAGGGCTGACGGCTGAAAGCTGAGAGCTTTTCTATGGCGCAGATCAAAGCAGACGAAATTACAAAACTGATTCGCGAGCAGATCGAGAATTACGAGTCGTCGATCTCCGTGGACGAGACGGGCACGGTCATCACCTTGGGCGATGGCATCGCGCGTGTATATGGCCTCGACAAGGTCATGGCCGGCGAACTGCTGTCGTTCCCGCACGGCGTTGCCGGAATCGCCATGAACCTGGAAGAAGACCAGGTCGGCGTGGTGCTGCTCGGCGATTACACCGAGATCAAAGAAGGCGATGAAGTAAAACGCACCGGCCGCATCATGAGCGTGCCGGTAGGCGACGCCATGATTGGCCGAGTCGTAAACTCGCTCGGTCAGCCGATCGACGATAAAGGACCGATTTCAAGCGAGAAGTTTATTCCTTTGGAGCGCCTCGCCCCTGGCGTCATCGATCGTCAGCCCGTGCGAGAGCCAATGGCCACGGGACTGAAGGCGATCGACAGCATGATTCCGATCGGCCGCGGACAACGCGAGTTGATCATTGGCGATCGCCAGACCGGCAAAACGGCTGTCGCGCTCGATACCATCATCAACAGCAAGGGCAACGATCTGATTTGTATTTACAACGCCATTGGCCAGAAGCGATCTTCGATTGCGCAAGTCGTGAAGATTCTCGAAGACGCCGGCGCGATGGAGTATACGATCGTCGTTGCTGCGTCGGCTTCGGAGCCCGCGCCGATGCAGTACATCTCGCCTTACGCTGCGTGCGCCATGGGAGAGTACTTCCGCGATACCAAGCGGCATGCGCTGGTGATCTACGACGATCTTTCGAAACACGCGGCCTCGTACCGCGAAATCTCGCTGCTGTTGCGGCGTCCGCCGGGCCGCGAAGCCTATCCCGGGGATGTGTTCTACCTCCACTCCCGTCTGCTGGAACGCGCCGCCAAGCTGAGCGACAAGAATGGCGGCGGCTCGCTGACGGCTTTGCCGGTGATTGAAACGCAAGCCGGAGACGTGTCGGCGTACATTCCGACGAATGTCATTTCGATTACCGATGGCCAGATTTATCTGGAAACTGACTTGTTCAACCAGGGCGTGCGCCCCGCCGTCAACGTAGGTTTGTCCGTTAGCCGCGTCGGCGGCAGCGCTCAGATCAAAGCGATGCGGCAAGTCGCCGGTACGCTGAAACTCGAACTAGCGCAATATCGCGAGCTGGCGGCCTTCGCGCAGTTCGGCAGCGATCTCGACAAAGCAACGCAAGCGCAGTTGAATCGCGGGCAGCGCCTGGTCGAGTTGCTGAAGCAGAACCAGTATTCTCCTCTGCCCTTCTCAAAGCAGATCCTGATCATCATGGCGGGAACCGGCGGATTCCTCGACGACATGCCCGTCAACCAGGTTCGCGATTTCGAAAAGGAACTGTATAAGTACGTTGACTCGACGAATCCGGGCATTCTGCGGACGATCATGGAAAAGAAAATTCTCGACGATCAGTTAAAAGCGCAGATGCAGGCAGTCATTAAGGAAGCGAAGCAGCAGTTCGTGGAGCAGAGACAAGCAGTAGCGAAATAGAAGTTCTCAGCAGTGAACGCTGAGTACTGAACTTTAACTGAGAACTGAGAACTAGTTGCCCAACATTCTCGACATCCGGCGCCGTATCCGCAGCGTGATCAACACGCGGCAGATCACCAAGGCCATGAAGATGGTCTCGGCGGCCAAGTTGCGCCGTGCGCAGGAGCGCGCGCTGGCAGCGCGTCCCTATGCGCAGATGCTGACGAATGTGCTGAAGTCGCTGGTGGCGCGGGCGGAAATCTACGATCCCGAGACCGGCGAGCCGAAGCACCCGCTGCTTGCGCAACGCGAAGAGAAGAACATCCTGCTGATCGTGGTGACCGGGGACAAGGGCCTGGCGGGTGCGTTCAACGCCAACATCACGAAAGCTGCTGTGCGATTTCTCGATTCGAAAGCTGGCAAGAACATCGATATCGAAGCCGTGGGCCGCAAAGGTCGGGATTTCCTGCGCCGCCGCTATCCTGCAGCCAAAGTGCAGACGCAAACGCTGGCCGAACTTGCCGAATCCGTGGAAGCGGAGCAAGAAACGGCCGAGCGCGCTGGAACCATCCAGCTTACCGGAGAGCACATCGGCATTCTCGGCAAGGTGGAATTCGCGCAAGCGTCGGCACTGGCCGAAGCCGTGATCCGGCGGTATTGCCGGGAAGAGATTGATTCGGTCTACGTTGTTTTCAACGAGTTCAAGTCGGTGATCGCGCAGCGGCTTATCGTCGAACAGGTCCTTCCAATTGAGCAGATTGGCGAGCAGACGGTTCGACTGGCCGAAGAACCGACCGAAGAAGAAAAGAAGAAAGCCAAGGAAGCCGCCGAGAGTGCCGGAGTTGGCATGCGCGGAACCGATGGCGCCGAGGGAGACACGCAGTTCGGTTCGTCACAGGTTGATTACATTTATGAGCAGCCGCCCGAGGAGTTGTTTCGTGCGTTGCTGCCGAAGTATGTGAGTATTCAGATTTTCCGTGCGCTGCTCGAATCGGTTGCCGCCGAGCATGCCGCCCGTATGACAGCCATGGATTCGGCAACCAACAACGCTACCGACATGATCGATTCGCTCACGCTGGCCATGAACCGAGCCCGCCAGGCGAAGATCACGAAAGAGATCATCGAGATCGTCAGTGGCGCAGCGGCGATGTGAAGAAGCTGCCAGCTTTGAGCCACGAGCTTCGAGCGGAGCGGCGAACATACAGATTGAGGAAGAGAGGTAGAGAGTTGATGCCGAGCAACGGCGGCTTCATTCGTTGCTCGTAGCTCGAGGCGCGAAGCTCATATGGCTCAAAACGTAGGACACGTGATTCAAATCGCAGGCCCCGCGGTCGACGTCCAGTTCGAAGAAGGACACCTGCCTCCAATTTACGAAGCGGTTGAAGTCGTCAGCGACGGCTTCAACGTCCCCGTGCCGATCAAGGTCATTCTTGAGGTGCAGCAGCACCTGGGCGAAGGACGCGTGCGTTGCGTCGCCATGGAACCGACCGATGGAATGGTGCGCGGCATGAAAGCCATCGACCAGGGCGGTCCGATCTCGGTGCCCGTCGGCCGCGGTACGCTCGGCCGCGTCATGAACGTGATCGGGGAGCCCGTCGATCAACTCGGCCCCGTCGATTACAAGGAGCGAGATCCGATTCATCGGCCGGCTCCCGCTTTCGACGAACAGGCCACGACTGCTGAAATGTTTGAAACCGGTGTGAAGGTCGTCGATCTCATTCAGCCGTTCTTGAAGGGCGGAAAGATCGGACTTTTCGGCGGCGCGGGTGTCGGCAAGACGGTCGTCATCATGGAGCTCATCAACAACGTCGCCAAGCAACACGGCGGTTACTCCGTGTTTGCTGGTGTCGGCGAGCGTACCCGTGAAGGCAACGACCTTTGGCTGGAAATGACGGAATCAGGAGTCATCAAACCTGGAAAGCCGGCGGAATCGAAAGCCGCGCTGATTTACGGACAGATGACGGAGCCTCCCGGTGCACGCCTTCGCGTAGCTCTTACCGGTCTGACTGTCGCGGAATACTTCCGCGACAAAGAAGGCGCCGACACACTGCTCTTCATCGATAACATTTTTCGTTTCACGCAGGCCGGATCGGAAGTGTCCGCGCTGCTGGGCCGCATGCCCAGCGCCGTGGGTTATCAGCCGAACCTTGCAACGGAGATGGGCGAACTGCAGGAGCGCATCACTTCAACCAAGAAAGGTTCCGTCACCTCGGTGCAGGCGATTTACGTACCCGCCGATGACTTGACCGATCCAGCGCCGGCAACGACATTCGCTCACCTCGACGCCACTACGGTGCTCTCGCGTGCGTTGACCGAAATCGGAATTTATCCCGCGGTCGATCCATTGGCCTCGACGTCGCGCATTCTGGATCCGCGCATCGTGGGCCAGGAGCACTACGACGTCGCGCAATCAGTGAAGAAGACGCTACAGACCTACAAAGATCTGCAAGATATCATCGCTATTCTCGGCATCGACGAGTTGAGCGAAGATCAGAAACTCACCGTTGCCCGCGCACGAAAGATTCAGCGATTCCTGTCGCAGCCGTTCCACGTCGCCGAGCAGTTTACGGGCGCGCAAGGTCGCTACGTCAAGATCGCCGACACCGTGAAGGGCTTCAAGGCAATCGTCGAAGGCAAGTACGACGACATCCCCGAGCAGGCCTTCTATATGAAGGGCCCCATCGAGGAAGTGCTCGAAGCCGCAGAGAAGATGAAGGCAGCAGCGTAAAACAAGCCTTCAGCTCTCGGCCATCAGCTTTCAGCCTGAATCCATTTCGGATTAGATCTGATTTTGCTGATAGCTGATAGCTGAGAGCGGATGGCTGGTTCATGGCAGACACTTTCCAACTCGAGATCGTCACGCCGGAAAAGAAGGTAGTGGAGACGGCTGCCGAGGAGATCCAAATTCCCGGCAAGAACGGGTATATGGGGATTTTGCCCGGGCATGCTCCGCTGATTACGGAGTTGTCGGTCGGCGAGATCACATACCGCGAGAACTCCACCGACCAGCATTTAGCGGTGGCGTGGGGATTTGCCGAGGTTCTGCCGAATAAAGTCACCATTCTTGCGGAGAGCGCCGAGCGTCCATCCGAGATCGACATAGAACGCGCCCGCAAAGCCAAAGATCGTGCCGAGCAGCGCCTGACCAGCGGGGACACGTCCGTCGACGTAGACCGTGCGCTGAACGCTCTGCACCGCGCCGAAACCCGCATCGAGGTCGCCGAGGAGAAGTAGTTCTTCGCGAAGACCCGCCTGGAAAGCCCGGGCGCCCTGAGCGTATAGAATTGTGCCGTTCCCCTGGAGGAAAACGGCATGAAGTTTCATCTTGTCCTCATCGGCTTATTCCTGAGCTCAGTTCTCGCTTTCGCTCAACAGCCGAAGCCACCCGCGCCCAACGCTGCCCCGCAGATGCAGCCGCCGCTGATCACGCCGGAAGTTCACTCCGACAACAGCGTGACATTCCGGTTCCGCGCTCCCAACGCGCAGGAAGTCTCCGTAAGGCGCGAAGGAACCACCGAGCCCCTGCCCATGCAGAAGGACGAGGCCGGCGTCTGGACCGTGAACACGGCTCCGCTCCCGCCGGATTACTACGGTTATTCCATCGTTGCCGACGGCCAGCGCTACATCGATCCCTACAACTCGCTGCTGAAGCCGAACCTGCTTTCCACCGAGAACATGGTGCACGTGCCGGGGCCGCCGTCGCTGCCTTGGGAGTTAAATGATGTGCCACACGGAGAGGTGCACCACCATTTCTACCGATCGACTCTCTGCAACGACGATCGTGATTACTACGTTTACACACCTCCGAATTACGACTCGGCTTCGAAAAAGACCTATCCAGTTCTCTATCTGCTGCATGGCTACAGCGATGACGCGAGCGGATGGACGGCTGTAGGGCGGGCTAACATCATCCTCGACAATCTCATTGCGCAGGGCAAAGCGAAGCCGATGATCGTTGTGATGCCCCTCGGATACGGCACCATGGAGATCGTTCGCGCGGGATGGGGAGGCATTGGGAACCGTGCCGAAGTGCGTCAAGAGAATCTGACCAAATTCCGCGAGGCGCTGTTGACCGAAGTCATGCCCAAGATCGAGGCCGAATACCGCGTCGATAAAGATCGTAAATCCCGCGCCATTGCTGGGCTCTCGATGGGCGGATCGGAATCATTAATGACCGGACTCAACAATATTGACAAGTTCGCATGGGTGGGTTCCTTCAGTGCGGGTGGACTTCCCGACGGTTTCGACAAAGACTTCCCGGATCTCGCGGTCAAAGCCAATCAGCAATTAAAGCTGCTATGGGTGGCCTGCGGCACCGAGGATCGCCTGATCACCGCCAATCGCAATTTTCGCGAATGGTTGAAATCCAAAGCTATCAATCACACGGATATCGAGACTCCGGGCATGCATACGTGGATGGTGTGGAGAAGAAACCTAGCGGAGTTTGCGCCTCTGCTGTTCCGATAAAAACGTAGCCTGAAACGTGATCTAGCCCCGGATGCCCTCGTCCGGGGTTGCGCGAAGCGCAAAGGCCACCGCTGGTACGCTGGAGCGTGTCAAAACGATTGACACCGCTGGTACTCGTCGCTTCGCGACTCGGGGCGGACGAAGGCGTCCGCCCCTACGGTACGTTGACCTTCTCTCGGTCTTCCGTGGCCGGAACGTAGTTCACGGCTGCCGTCCGCTCCAACTTGTCCCAGGCGAACCTGCGTCCTTCCACGGCGCGCTTCAGCGTCTTGAACAGAACGATCGAGAAAAGCTGCCGGTAAGCAAAGCGCTGCAACCAGACCTGGCTGAGCAGCAGCGGATCTTCCTTATCATCCGGACGTCTTCGCTCCAGCGCGAACGCGATCGCTGACGCAAAGAAATCGATCACCAGGAACGCGAAGAAGAACAGCACCAGTTTGTGGAAGCTGGCGGGATCGGTGGAGTCCGGATGGAAGTGTTTCTGGATGTAGTACCAGATCGTGCCCACCGCGAACATGATGTCGATCAGCGGCGAGACAAGCGGCAGGAATATCTGGAAAATCCAGATATTCGGCAGCGCCACCCACCCGAGCGCACCCTTGCGCGCCATGACGCCTCGATGCTTGTACACCGCCTGCAGAATTCCAAAAGACCAGCGGAAGCGCTGGCGCATCAGGCCATTTGCAGTGGTTGGCGCCTCGGTATAGGCGAGCGCCATGTCTTCGTATTCGACGCGATATCCCAAACGCAGGAGCGCCATCGTCAGGTCGGCGTCCTCAGCGACTGTGTCCGTGTGGTAGCCTCCAGCTTCGCGTACGGCGGAAACCCGCCACGCGCCGATCGCGCCAGGCACTACGCTCACCGCGCCGAGAACATCAAGTGCACGCCGTTCGAAATTCTGGCTGGTGATATATTCCAGTGCCTGCCAGCGCGTCCAGAGATTCACGCGGTTTCCGACTTTCGCGTTCCCGGCAATCGCTCCCACTTTCGGATTAATGAAATGAGGCACCAGGCGACCAATCGCATCGGGAGCAATGATCGTGTCGGCGTCAATACCGACAAAAAGCTCCGCGTCGCCAATGTGCTCGATGCCGTAATTCAAGGCTTCGGCCTTGCCGGAATTCTTCTTTCCGAGTATCAGCACCCGGCCGGCCGCCTCTTCTTCCGCAAATGCCCGGCGCGCCACCTCGAGAGTGCGGTCTTTCGAGCCATCGTCGATCACAATGACGCGCAGATTTGGATAACTGGAACTCAGCGCAGCCCGGATGGTTCGCTCGATGACTTTTTCTTCGTTGTATGCTGGAATGAGCACTGCAACTTTGGGCTTGTAGGACGCGACTTCGGCAGGCTTGCCGAATATTTTTTCGTGCGCGCGATCATAGATTGCTGCCGTACCAATGAAGATCAGCCGTCCCGTCATCAGCAGGTCGCCGACGAGAAAGATCCACGTGATCGCGACAATACCCGCGTCGAAAAGGAAAAATCCGAACCGATCGAGACGCGCCGCCCACAACTCGCCGCGCGGCAGAGGAGCCATCACATCGGCTTTCTGCATTCCCAGCAATTCGTAAACCGGAGCGACCTCGTATCCCCGGGCACGAATGCCATCGATGATCATCGGGAGCGCGCGCACGGTTTCCGCACGGTTCCCGCCCCCGTCATGCAGCAAAACGATGTTCCCGCAGCGCAAGTCTTCAACCCGGCAGGGAGGCAAATGCGCAAGGACATAGGAAGTGATCTGCTCGGCCGTGCGCCGCGGATTATCGTTCCAGTCGTTGGGATCAATCCGGTTCCCAACGGTGATGTAGCCCATTTCCTGCGGAATCTCCAATGGCCGCACCTGGTCCGCGGTATCGGGTTCTTCGTCGATGGCGTACGGAGGCCGCATCAGCGTTGTTCGAATTCCCATCAAACTGCCGAACAGACGCTCGGTCAGGTTCAACTCCACCTTCATATATCCGGTAGAGATACCGCTCACGTCGGGATGCGTGAACGTGTGATTTCCAATGAGGTTTCCTTCGCGATAGATCCTCTTCGCAATTCCAGAAAACTTATCGGTCTGGATCCCGATCAGGAAGAAGGTGGCAGTCGCGTGTTTTTCCTTTAGAACATCGAGAATCTTCGGAGTCCACTCGGGATCCGGCCCATCGTCAAATGTGATCGCAACCTTATTCGGACTGTACCCATAGCGGCCGACGCGATAAGGCTCCGGCAGATTCTGAAAGACCTCGTCATCGATCATCTTGCTGTTGGCGTCGACGCTGATGTCTCGGATGCCGTGGGTTGGCTGGTCTTCGATCCTGAGAATCTCTCCCTGCCCCTCCATATCGACGTCAGCCCCGGGCGGAACGTCGCGGAGTTTGTCCGGAGCGCCGGGTTCACCGGGTACGTCCCACACTCGCCACAGCGATCGATCCTCGCTGCCCAAGCGCCAAAGGGCAAAGGTCCGGATACCGAGCGATTGAGCAGCCCGCATCTGGTTCAGTGCCGTCACCGCATCCACGAACCATACGTCATGCTTGAGATTGCGCTCGTCGAGATAGCTGAAATGAGGATTCATCGCATCGTCGTCGAAGTTGACGTCCTCGTCGGAATCCCGCGCCGCCAGCCATGCGTCCTGAACGCTGACCCCGATGTCATTAACGCCGGTCGGCAATTTCCCATTCTTCGGCTTCAGGACCCAGTCATACCCATAGTTGGCAATCGCACAAATGACTTTGTTCTTGGGAAGAACTCCGGTGGCGTACTTCAGATTCTGTTCGAACCAATCTTCCGAAGCGACCGGGCCGGACGCCGCACCCGGATAATGCTCGTCGTAATTCATGAGCACGACGCCGTCGGAGGCATCCGCGATCGCCGGATAGTTGTACTCATCATTATGGGGCGGGACCGCAACGTACAGCTTCATACCTCGCGCATGAAGATCGCTGGAGATTTCCTGCAGCAACGCGACGTATCCCGCTTGTCCGCTAGGCGGAAAGGCCTCAAAGTCGATCATCAACCCATGAAACCGTCCGGACGACAAGAACTGCGCCGCCTGCTGCCGGAAGAGCGCTCGGGCATCGGGATCGTTTAGAAAGGCAGAGATATCCACCCAATCCGAGCCATCTGAATTGTTGACCATCGGGAAGACTTCCATCCCCGGATCTTCTGTCTTCAGAAATGGCATGACGCGATCGTCGACCGACCGCACCGAAGTTCCCTTCACAACGTCGAAATACTTATTGGTCTGATCGTCGACGCCCTGGATATGTCCATCAGGAGTGAGCACGTGCAGCCAGTCGGGATAGAGAAGGTCGATCTGGTGCGCATACGACCGCAGGGAAGAAAAGCTGGCAGCGTCCCACGGCACATAAAACGCAGCTCGGATCCCTTCTTCCTGGTTGAGCGTTACCTGGGAAGCGGCCAACTTGGACTTGCGATGCGAACGTGCCGCCGCTTTCTTGGCGCGTTCCCTTGCCTTTTGCTTCTCGTTTTCTTTCAAGGCTTTGAATGCGCGTTTCTGAGGAAAGAAAAGGAGTTCCGGCAGGGGTTCGTCCCGCAGGGCCGTGTAGACGAAAACGACGATCAGTACGGAGACCAATACCCCCGTTACGTCGAATAGGCGGCGCAGGCGTCTCCAGCGGGCACGCCTCGGGTCATAAAAGACTGGTTCAGCCATGCAAGGTCAAGATGATGATGTTCATCGTATGCTGCGGAGCGCACACGGTCAATTCTCGACAAGCCAGGGTGAGTCGCAACGCTACGACGTTAGATGCACTTTCCCATCTATGAGATAGCCCAAACGCGCTATCATTCGCAGCGGACGACCACCTGTGCGCGAACTGATACGGAAACACCCCTCCTTCTTCGCCTTGGCCACGCTCGCGGCCCTCGCCTTTCGACTCTTCTTTGTATTTCGTTACCCGGCGGTCGTCGATGATTCCCGCCTGTACGCCGATATCGCGAAGAACTGGCTCCAACACGGAGTCTATGGCATCACCAACTCCGGCAGGATCATGCCGACGCTCTCTCGCCTGCCCGGATATCCAGCGTTCCTCGCTACAATCTTCGCAATCTTTGGGACCGACAATTTTCGGGCAGTCCTGCTGATTCAGGTGCTTTTCGATCTGGCAACCTGCTTCATCGTCGCCGACATGTCGCGCCGCTTGTTCTCAGGCCGCGCGGCGAACGCAGCCTTTCTGCTGACGGCGATTTGTCCGTTTCTGGCGAATTACGCCGGCGCCGCTCTTACCGAAACTCTTGAGATCTTTTTTACCGCGCTGGCGCTGGATCTTGCGCTGGCTGGTTTAAAGAACAGAGCGTCGGATGCAAATTTCTACTGGCTGGGCTGCGGACTCTCAATCGCCGGAGCCATTTTGCTCAGACCCGATGGCGGCATTCTGCTGGCTTGTATCGGCGGATATTTGCTCTGGCTTCTTTTTCGTACTTTGCGACCCAGCGCTGTTTCAACAAGCAGTCTGACGGTTCGCTGTCTCATAACAGCGGGCCTCCTGGTCGGCGTGGGTGCGCTCGCACCACTCATTCCCTGGACGCTCCGCAATCTTCACACATTCCACCGTTTTCAGCCCCTGGCGCCGCGTTATGCCAACGACTCTGACGAAGCGCTCATGCCCGGTTTCAACAGTTGGGTGAAGACATGGACGGCCGACTACGTCTCCGTTCAGGAGATTTACTGGAACGTTCCCGGAGATGACATCGACTTCACCCGCCTTCCAAACCGCGCTTTCGACACACCAGCCCAGCGGCAACTCACGGCTGAGCTCTTTGCCGACTACAATCGTGACCACGATATGAGTGAGGAACTCGATCAGCGCTTTGCGGCTTTGGCCGCCGAGCGGATTCACCATGCTCCGCTGCGGTACTACGTGTGGCTGCCGGCTCTGCGCATCGCGGACATGTGGCTGCGCCCGCGTACTGAACTTTCCTCCGCTGACCCCCGCTGGTGGGAATTCAATGACGACCGGCACCTGATCCTGTTGAGCATCGGATTCGGAGCGATCAATCTCATCTACGTCTTGCTCGGGCTGGCCGGACTCGTGCGTGCCCACGCTTTTTTTGGCATCGGCGTATTTGTTTTATTTGTGGTCGTCCGGTCGGTTTTTCTCGGAACCCTCGAAAATCCCGAGCCCCGCTATACTCTCGAATGTTACCCCGCGATCTTGGTCTGGGCGTCGGCTTGTTTCCAGCGCCCTGCATAAGTATTCAACCGTTTTAACCCGCAGATTCCGCCTGAACATTCGCCTCTCGCAGGAGCACAATAACGGCCCATCAGTGTTATTTCGGGGCGTTGCGTTTCACTCTTTAAAACAAAAATTACTCGGTGCACGCCGCTCATTCGCGGCGAAGGGGGCATGTATGAGTTCCGCTTCAGTGCAGAACCAGCGTTTCTCTCCAGGGTTCATTGCGGTGATCTGTCTGCTGCTTCTCTTGAGCAGTGTCTGCATTGGGCAGACCAGTAACACATCGCTTTCTGGTGTTGTCAAAGACCCGCAGGGCAATGTCATTGCGGACGCTTCAGTTGTCCTGACGAATGCGGCGACTGCTACTTCCCGCAGTCAGAAGACCGGTCCAGAAGGCCGGTATTCCTTTGATCTGCTCACGCCCGGGGATTACAAACTGGAAATACAGGCAGCTGGCTTCCGGAAGCAGATGCTGCAAAGCATTCACGTCTTGATTGCAAAAGCGAACACGATCGATGTCACGATGGTGGTGGGTGCCATTACGGAGGAAGTCACCGTCAATGCGGAATCGAGCCAGGTGATGGTCGATACCCAGGACGCGAGTTTGGGCAACAACTTCATTTCAGAGCAAATTACACAACTTCCTCTGGAAGCACGAAACGTACTGTCTCTGCTGACTCTGCAGCCCGGCGTCACGAAGGATGGCTACGTCGCAGGCGGCCGAGCCGATCAGTCGAACGTTACGCTCGATGGCGTCGACATCAACGAGGCCTACAGTAACGCGATCGGACCCGCCCAGACTGACAGCACCGTACCGAATGCCGAAAAGGGGCCGGTGCTCCGCTTGAATTCCGAAGCGATCGAAGAATTCCGAGTCGCGACCCTGAACTCAGGAGCTGGCGGCGGAAGGTCGTCCGGTGCGCAGATCGCGTTGGTGACCAAGTCGGGTTCGAACACTTGGCATGGCGCAGCCTTCGAATCCCACCGCAACACGATTTTCACCGCCAACGACTGGTTCAACAACCACGACGGCGTTCCTCGTCCGACGTTGATTCGTAACACATTCAGTGGCGCGGTCGGCGGTCCGATCGTGAAGGACAAGGTATTCTTCTTCTACAGTTACGAAGGCCGCACCGACGCCAGTCAAACGCCTGTCTTGGCCGCGAATGGCTCGCCAGTTCCTCTACCCAGCATGGGTCAGGGCCTTCTGAAATTCCACCTTTGCGCAAACGCAGCATGCAGCAGTCCGGGTTCGATCGTAACGCTCAATGCGACGCAACTTGGTACGATTTTCCCGGACATTCAGGGCTTGAACCAGGCCGCCCTGCAGACGTTGGCAGGAGCAGCGGCAAAGTATCCGGCGAACGATAACACCATCGGCGACGGGATGAACGTTGCAGGATTCCGATTCAATGCCAGCACCCCGGTCCGCCTGCACTCGCACTCGGGCCGCCTCGATTTCAATCTCACGAGTCATCAAACCTTGTTCGCTCGGGCCAATGTCATCTATGACACGTGGGGCGGAGTTCCTGCCTATCCCGACACCCCAGCGCCTGACGAGTGGGATCACCCCTGGGGGGTTGCCGTCGGTCATACATGGACCATTAACAACAATCTGGTCAATAAATTCACCTATGGCTACACCAGACAGTCGTTCACCAAGGGTGGCGATCTCAACCACAACGACATCGATTTTCGTTTCGTTTACTACCCAACAAATGAGTTGTATTCCTTGTCGCGCGTGACTCCCGTCAACAACTGGGTCGATGATTTGAGCTGGGTCAAAGGAAAGCACACCATACAGTTCGGTGCGAACGTAACTAAGAGCAACAATATACGGTCGAGTTATTCCAACGCGTACGACCAGGCGATCACGAATCCTTCGTATTATCTGACAAACCTGCTCCGAGCTCCGTTGAACAATTACGTCTTAGCTACCAAAGGACTCGGGCTGTTCACCGGAGACGGCTCAAGCGCCGAAAACGCAATGACGGCCTTGATCGGGCGCTTTACCCAATACACTGCCGATTACACGTATGGCCACAACCTGCAATTAACGCCTTCCGGGACGCCGACCATTCGTAACTTTGCCGGTCAGGACTATGAAGGCTACGTGCAAGACACTTGGAAGGCAAAAAGCAATCTGACCCTTACCCTCGGGATGCGTTATGGTTTGGCGCGGCCAGTCTATGAGGTCACCGGGTTCGAGACGAAGCCGGATGTGCCTCTTGGGACGTACCTTGCGTTGCGCCAACAAAATGCTTTGCAGGGCATCGATTACACCAACCCAATCAATGTCAATCTGTCCGGACCCGCGAACCATGCGTCCCCGATGTACAACTGGGACAAGACTAACTTCCAGCCACGCGTCGGCGTCTCGTGGTCCCCGAATTTCGATTCCGGCTTTCTGTCCAGCTTTTTCGGCAACAACGGCCAATCCGTGCTTCGCGGCGGATTCGCAATGAACGGAGATTACTTCGGCCAGGCACTCGCAACCTTCTTCGACGTGCGCAACACGCTCGGATTTGGATCGTCTTTCACCACTGGCCCGAACACGTACGATGTAGGCTGTTCGCCCTACCAAGATCCGTCGTCGCAATACTACGGACCTTCAGGAGCTTGTCCGGGCGGCGTGAACCTCGGCCCGCTCTTCACCAGTACCAGTCAGGCGATTCGAGGTGTGCTGCCTGCTCCCCCCGTGGTGCAAGCCATCTCCTTCCCTCAGCAGCAACCAGCGGACAATTCGCTGAGAATTGAGTCTTCGCTGGATCAGAATCTCGTTACTCCGAAGAGCTACTCGTGGAGCGCCACCTTTGAACGACAAGTAGCCAAGGCCTCCATGATCCAAATCAGCTATCTGGGGCGCGAGGGACGTCATCTCCTGGCGCAGCGGGATATCATGCAACCCATTAATCTGGTTGACCCCCAGTCCAAAATGGACTGGTACACAGCCGGAACCATGCTCGCCAAACAGAGAGCTCAAGGTGCAGCGACGAGTTCCGTCGCGGCAATCCCATACTTCGAGCATCTGTTCCCGGGAGCTGCTGGTAACCTTGGATACGATCCGTCGTGGAGCGCCACCCAAGGCATCTACCAGCTGATCAACGACGTCGGTGGCGACTACACCACCACCCAGGCGATCATTGACAGCATCTCCATTTTGGGAGCCAACGCCTTCTATCAGCCGCAATACGGAGCTCTTAGTGCTTGGGGAAGCATTGGAAACTCCAATTTCCATGCCCTCACGGCCTCCTATAAGGTCCGAACCGAGACGGTGACTGCGGATTTCAATTACACATGGTCCCACTCGTTGGATGACTCCTCTGGTTTGCAGACTGGAGGCGGATATAACGGAGAGTCGTTCATCCTGAATCCTTTCCGGCAACATGATATGTACTCCAACTCCGACTTCGACGCCCGTCACCAGATCAACGCAAACACCGTATGGCAGCTGCCATTTGGTCACGGGAAGCCGTTGATCGCTAACGCCGGCAAAGTGGCAAACGGTGTTATCGGTGGTTGGCAACTGACAGGCATTTTCCGATTTAACACCGGAATGCCGGTTGGTTTTTACAATGGCACGACTGGCGTCTTCGATGACGCCCGCTGGGCTACAAACTGGGAAGTTCAAAGCAATGCGACGCGGACTGCCGACTTCAACACATGCCCCACCCGGGATCCGATGGGCACGCCGAAGTTGTTCGGCTGCAATACGGTTTTTGCGTTCCAGCACTTCCGCAATGCCTATCCCGGAGAAACGGGTGAGCGCAACGTCTTCCGCGTCCCTGGCTACATCGTTCTGGACATGGGCCTTGGAAAGACATTCCATCCCAGCGCGCTGTCCGCAAAAATTCCGGAAAGACACGAACTGCAGTTCCGCTGGGAAGTCTTCAACGTGACCAATACACAAAAAATGGGTGCCTTCGATCCCAGCCGCAGTGGATTCGGTGTTCCGTTGGATCCAAATCTGAACCAACCGCCGAGCAACTTCTCCAATTTCATCGGCATTCAAGGAGCCCCGCGAGTTATGCAAATAACCGCACGCTACTCCTTCTAGTCGTTGAAGGGGTTCTTGTCCAAGGGGCGGAGAGATCCGCCCCATATTTTTTGGTCGGTCGTTCTCCTGTCAACGCCCAATTCTCTCCGGGAACCTGTCCGCCGGTCATGCTCGATTGCTACCGTAGCGCTTGCAAGCGATACATAACGCAAACGTTATTGTCAGCTTCAGAGTAATTTCGGCTTGAATATTGGTATTCCTCGGTTGCACAATAGCGCCCAATCAAAGTACCCAGGGTTATCGCTCTCAAGGAATCCTGGGAAAACGTAGTGGGGAAGTTGGACGCCCGCAATCCGGGCAGGGGGATTTTCCATGCGTTTCTGCGCTAGGCAGCTAACAGTTGTTCTCGGTTTTTTGCTGGCACTCACCACGTTTGCCTTCACCCAATCGGCCACCACTTCAATACACGGGACCGTTACCGACTCGAAAGGGGCCGTGGTGGTCGGAGCCACAGTAACGCTCAGCGATCCTGCTACCGGTGTATCGCGCGATACCAAAACCACCGATCAGGGCGTATATCAATTTCTTGAAATTCCTCCCGCCACATATCAGCTGACCGTAACGGCGCAAGGTTTCGCCGTCATTAAGGAAACGAATATTCAGCTTCTGGTACGCACGCCTGCTACGTTGAACGTCACCATGCAGGTGGCCGGAGGTACCGAAGTCGTCGAAGTCAACGCCGCCGCTGCCCTGATTAATACCGAAGATGCCTCCATGGGGCATGCCTTTGACAAGAGCCAAATCGAATCATTGCCATTCGAAGGCCGGGAACCCACCAGCATTCTGACTCTGCAGGCTGGTGTCGTGTACACCGGCAATAGCCGCGCCATCAACAGCCAGACCCAGAGCGGATACGACAGCGATAGCCGTAGCGGGACCGTGAACGGAGGCCGTAGTGACCAGACCAACATCACCCTCGACGGAACAGACAACAACGACCAGGCTGGTGGCCGCGCGCTGCAGGGTGCGATCCGCGTTCCACTCGATTCTTTGGAAGAGTTTCGTGTTACCACGGCAAATGCCGATGCCGATACCGGTCGTTCTTCCGGCGGACAAGTCGCGCTGGTGACGAAGACCGGAACCAATTCCTTTCACGGCGGCGCCTACGAGTACTACCGGCCAACTTTTACCGCGAATGACTGGTTCAACGAACAGGCTCAGGTCGGCAATGGACTTCCCAACCGGCCCCCGTTCTTCCTTCGGAATACCTTCGGCGCATTCGTCGGGGGACCCATCAAAAAAGACCGGGCGTTCTTCTTCCTCAGCTATGAAGGCATGAGAAAGCGAGAAGATCAGATCGTCACGCAGACGGTTCCCAGCGGCAGTCCGACCACAAACGGATTACGAAATGGATACATCAGCTATTGCACCGATCCCGCCTGTACACCATCTCTTGTCCACACCTTGACACCTGCCAATCTAGCGAGCATCGATCCAAACTGCGGTGCGATCGGAAGTTGCGTCTTCACCGGTCAGCCCGCCCCTGCCGCTGGACTTTGCCAAGGGACCTTTCCAACCTGTCCCGGCCCTAATCCTTACGTGATGCAAGTGTTCCAGAAGTATCCGGTTGCTAACAGCACCGCGGTCGGAGATGGGTACAACCTGCTCGGCTATACGTTTGCTTCGCCGTGGCCCGACAACCTGAACATGTTTGTCGGCAAGATCGATTACAACTTGACCGCCAACGGCAGCCATCGTCTTTTTGTACGCGGCGTACAGGATGGCGATCACAACAGCGCCGGGGCGGAGCAATTCCCGGGACAGCCGAATTCTGTAATCGAGGTCGTTACGAGCAAAGGCGTTACCGCGGGGTATACCGCCACCTTTGCCAATTCGTGGATCAACAATTTCCGCTACGGATACATCCGTGAAGCCTTTGATGATCGAGGGCTGCAAAATTCGCACTTCGTCCACTTCCGCTTCATGTCAGATTTCAATGCCTTTAGCCCCAGCGTCAATCGCCATGTTCCGGTGCAAAATTTCGTCGATGACGTTTCAAAAATCAAAGGCAATCACACTCTGCAATTCGGCGTGAACATTCGCAAAGTGGATAACGTCAGCAATTCCAACCAGACCTCTTTCTTCACTGCCACCACCAACCAGGATTGGATGTCTCCAACCACCATCGCAGGTGCTGGCGTCAGTCTCGATCCTTCTACCGGCGCTTTCCCGGCGGTCGATGGGGGCTTTATACAAAGCTATGATGTCGCGGTGACCGACTTGGCCGGCCTCGTCAGTGAAGTCAGCGCAAATTACAACCTCGACAAGCATCTGAATGCCCTTCCGGAAGGCGCTATGATTCACCGCGATTATCGTGACTGGGAGTACGAGTGGTACGCGCAGGATGCGTGGCGGGTGCGCCCGAATTTGACGGTCACCTTCGGCCTGCGTTACTCGCTGCTGGAGCCTCCCTATGAGACTTCCGGCACACAGGTGGCTCCCACGACCAGTACTCACGACTGGTTCATACAGCGCTCTCAAGCCGCATACAACGGGCAGAACTATTTCGTAACCGGGATGGATCCTCTCGGGAATCCTGTCTTCGATCCAAGTCACGAACTTCAGTTTGCGCTCAGCGGTCAAGCCAATCACGCCAAGCCTTATTGGGGATGGGACTACAAGAACTTCGCCCCGCGCCTAGCCCTCGCCTATTCGCCAAGCGCAGACTCGGGGTTTGCGCGTAAGATCTGGGGCGCACCAGGTAAATCGAGCATTCGCCTTGGATGGGGAATGTATTTCGATCACTTCGGTCAGGGCATCACCAGTTCCTTTGATCGTGAAAACGGATTCGGGCTGAGCAGTTCCAATGGGAATGCTGCTGGTTCGGTCGCAGTGGACTGCGCCTCACGCTTTACCAGTTTGACCACCATTCCGGCCACGTATTACGGGCAACCCGGTGGTGCTTGCTCGTCGCCACCGACGGTGCCTTATTATTCCGCCGCTCCCAGCGGGTCGTTCCCCATCGTTCCGTCGGCTAATCCCGGCTACATCACTTTCGGGCTCGACGACAAGCTCAAAACGCCCTATTCCCACGTATTCGATCTTTCGATCACGCGAGACCTGGGGAATGGCTTCGTGTTCGAAGCGTCGTACGTTGGACGTTTCGGCCATCGACTGCTGCAGGAAATTGACTTGGCGCAGCCGGCAAACTTGAGAGACCCGGTGTCGGGCATGACCTACTATCAAGCGGCCCAGGCTTTAGCGAAGCAGTACCGGGCGGGAGTTCCCATCCAGAACGTGGCCAAGATTCCTTACTGGGAGAACGTTTTCCCAATGGCTTCGAGCGCCAAAGGCGGTGTCCTCTTCGGACCCTACGAGGGTTTCCCCACATGCGTGAATGGAGAAGGGGCACTGACCAATTTCACCGCGACCCAGTCAATGTACGATTTATTTGGTTGCTTCGGTATGTCACCCAATGGCGCGGGTGGTTATAGCGTCGTTGGCAACGAGACCTCTGCTTTGGCGGCCGCTGACCTGGCCGGATACTGGGGATATTCAGGCCCGGGTGGACCTTGTATTCCCGCGTGCGCAACCATCAATGGTAAACAGAGCCCCTACGCGTTCTACTCTCCCCAGACGGCTTCTATGGATGCCTGGGGCAGCATTGGCAATAGCGCTTACAACTCCGGACAGTTCAGCTTGCGCCGCCACACCGGTGCGCTGGCTTTCGACATCAACTATACGTATTCGAAGTCGATCGATGTCGGATCGAACGCCGAACGAATCAGCGTGTTTGAAGGTCTTGGCTTCTCCAGCCAGGTCATCAACGCCTGGATGCCGAAACAATTGCGCGCGCCTTCGGATTTCGACACCACGCACATGATCAATTCGAACTGGGTCTATCAGCTTCCGGTCGGCAAAGGCAAGCACTTCGGCGCAAATATGTCCAAGCTCGCGGATGCTATTGTCGGCGGCTGGCAGATCTCAGGATTATGGCGCTGGTCTACTGGGTATCCCTTTGACGTCTACGCCTTCAACAATTGGGCTACCAATTGGGATCTTGAGTCCTACGGCGTACTGACCGGAGCGAAGCCCAAGACCGGCCAATTCAAAGTCAACGGGAACACTCCAAACGTTTTCCAGGACCCATCTGCAGCGCTCAATTCGTTCCGCTACTCACTCCCTGGTGAGTCGGGACAACGTAACGAATTGCGCGGCCCCGGATCCTTCGACATTGATATGGGCTTGGCGAAAGCATGGAAGATCACGGAGAGCCAGAACCTGAAGTTGAGCTGGGAAGTCTTCAACGTGACCAACACACCACGTTTCGATGTGGGATCGATGATGAACAACAACAATTTCCTGGATAGCGCCGCATCCTTTGGAAACTTCATCAACACGCTCTCGCAACAACGTGTGATGCAGTTGGGAGCGCGCTACACGTTCTAGTGGGTTTTTCGCCAAAACAGAATGCCAGTGATGGAGTCACATCACGGGCATGTTCTTTTGTAGCGCCGCCGTCTCGGCGGCTGCATTGCGGGCGTCTCGCCCGCCCATATCTTAATGACACGAATACAACTGGATTTAAAGAAAAGGATTGGAGTTCTACGCCAGCGGCGAGTCGCTCATGCGGAAGCGCGTCCGCACGTGCTCTGATATCAACTCAATGGCTGGGCGGTTTCTGATTGGATCGGCTTGCGCCAGATATTTCATGGCCTCCACCAATAGCCGTTGCCCATCGACATAACGCGGGTCCGAAGTACGTTGCCGCCGCTTGTTTCCCATCTTCGGAGGAACTGGAATCGTGAAAACCTTGGCCATGAATGAACCCTACAAATGTCTCGTCAGTATATAGCTCGGTGTGCAAACCCGAAACTATTTTGTTACCCGTTTGTCTTCAGCAACTTAGCTCTATCCCGTCGGCGTAATGATCTGCGTCTTCCCGGTCGTCTTCAGCTTGAAAGTGTCCTCGCCAATCTTCTCGTTGATCTTGATCCCCGAGTACTTGCACAAGCGGTAGTCTCCCTGCGGCGTGAAAAACTGCTGCTGCACCGACACGCCTTTATCGGGATCGATCCACAGGATCATGCGGTTGAATTTATCGCGGACTTTGTCTGATTTCGGCACGAGAGTCAGCTTGGCGGTCTTTACTCCGTTGATCGTCTCCGTGCCGGCGTAAGTGACGTCAAACTGTTTTTGTAAGTCTTCTCCGCTTCCGCCGAAGCCAAGCACCAGGAAGCTTTCCGCTTCGGCCTTATTCTTCCCAAGGTCGTAAACCGTTTCCTGTTCGATTTTCGGTGTGTACATCCGGACCTTGCCCTCGCTGAACAGCACATATTTCGCATCAGGCTTCAGGTCCGACGCGCTGGGTCCTGACTTCTTCACGTCGGCGATCATTTCGATGTTCTTGCCGGCGCGCCGGTAGTAGATGTTTCCCGTCTCCACATCGACGATCTCATCGATGACTTTCTGGTAATAGTCCCATTCGAACTCCGCTTGGGCGGTGTGGAAACTTGCTGACAGCGCATCCATCTTGCTTAGAACGGCTTGAAGATCAGCTGAGTCGGCAGGCTTGGTTTGAGGCGCCGAACTGAACCCGAGGACCGCTGCTGCGAGCGAAACTGTGGCGAGGGCCGAGAGGACCTTCATTCGTTGTTCTTCCTCCACTGCCGCGTTAATCCCGTTTGGCCAGTACTTTGTAACCCTGCAACTTACCTTTGTGGTCCGAAACGGTTTCATAACTCACAATTGAAACTGCCCCCGAGATGGGCTCAATGATGTGCAGCAACTGATCTCGGACGGACGGATCATCCCCTGGTGTGACCGCACTAGCTGAAACCTGGTACAGGAGATGGCCTTCATTGTCAGTCGTCACAACTACTTCAGTCGGATGCGGATTCCGCGAGATGGGTTTGTCATTGAAGTCGATCACGCGCGGCGAGAGGAAGATGAAGATCAGGATCAGCGTGACCATGATGTCGTAATGGAGAGTGCCCCGCTCATGCTGCCACAGAATATAAGAGCGGATTGTTCGCCAAATGGCGTTCATGGGCAGGGGCGCGCCAGCTGCGGCGCTCGTGGTTTCTGCTCTTTGCAAGTGTACTAGCTCCTGCTTACAGCTACTAGCTTCTAGCTGCAGGCTTCTAGCCAATCGCCACGAGGCTCACGTTGTAGCTAGAAGCTAGCAGCTAATTGCTAGAAGCTCTTTGGCGTAATCCTTTCAGCACCCACATACGGTCGCAGCACCTCGGGAATCACCACGCTCCCGTCGGCCTGCTGATAGTTCTCCACAATAGCCACCCAGGTCCGTCCCACAGCCAGCCCGCTGCCGTTCAGTGTATGTACAAATTCCGACTTATTCTTGCCTTCCGGGCGGAAGCGGATGTTGGCTCGCCGCGCCTGATAGGCCTCAAAGTTCGAACACGATGAAATCTCCCGAAAGAGTTGCTGGCCGGGCAGCCAAACTTCGATGTCGTAGGTCTTCGCCGATGACGCTCCCATGTCGCCCGTGCACAGTGTCATCGTTCGATAATGCAGACCCAATTTCTGCAGAACTTCCTCGGCATTGCGCGTCAGTTTCTCATGTTCGTCGTACGATTTCTCAGGCTGCGCAAACTTCACCAGCTCCACCTTTTGAAACTGATGCTGCCGGATGATTCCACGAACATCTTTGCCGTACGATCCTGCCTCGCTGCGGAAGCACGGTGTATAGGCCGTAAGCGAAATGGGTAGCCGCGACTGGTCGAGCACTTCATCGCGATACAGATTGGTCACGGGAACTTCGGCGGTCGGAATCAGCCACAGGTCTTTGTCCCCGTGCGGCACGCGAAACGAATCGGCGCCGAATTTCGGCAGTTGCCCCGTGCCGTACATCGAGTCCGAATTCACCAGATATGGCGGCAGAACTTCCGTATATCCATGCTCGCGCGTGTGCAGGTCGAGCATGAAGTTCGCGAGGGCCCGCTCGAGCTTTGCACCCAGATCCCAGTACACGGCGAAGCGTGCGCCCGTCAACTTCACCGCGCGCTCCATATCGAGAATGCCAAGCTCGGGCCCTAGATCCCAATGCGGCTTCGGCGTGAAATCAAATTTTGGAGGAGCGCCCCAGCGCCGTACTTCTACATTGTCGTCAGCGCTATGCCCAACGGGGACGCTGGCGTGAGGCAGATTCGGGATCCCGGTCAGAATGTCGCGCAGGCGCGCATCGAGGTCGCCGGCCGTTTTCTCGAGCGACGAAATCTTCTCGCGCAGTTCTTTCGTCTGCGCCATCGCGGCACTCGCGTCCTGCCCTGCCTTCTTTAGCTTGGCAATCTCTTCTGATGCCTTGTTGCGCTGTGCCTTGCTGGTCTCGGCCTCCGTAATCGCCTGGCGCCGCTGTGTATCGACCTCTCGGAAGTCCTTCAGCACGGCAGCAGGATCCATTCCGCGCTGGCGCAGTTTCTCCTCGACTAGCGGCAGATTCTCGCGCACGAAATTCAGGTCGAGCATAGGAATCAATACTTTATCGGAAAACCCTCGTTGAATGCACGCATATGTCCTTGAGAAGCCGCCCGCTTGGTGGGATGATGAAGACAACAGAGGTGTCCTATGTCGGAAGACCGTCACCCCGGAATCAACATGCACAAGCTTCCCGTGGGCGGAGGCTTCATCGGTATCCTGTTCGCAATCGGCAGCGCCGCTATCTTCATCCTCGGCTTCCCGACGCTCTGGTACTTCGTCGCATTCAGTGCCGGACTTGGTGTAGCCATCGCGTTCCTGATTCAGTTCCTGCACCAGCGCACAACCGATCGCCGCAAGCCGCTTTCGATCCTGAGCTACGAGAACAAGCCGCAGCCCCGTGCGTCCGAGCGAGCAAAAAAGAACGGCAACCTGATCCATGCCGTGCCAACTCCTGCGACCATCTGAGCTCCACGATTGAGCCATTGTGCGATTTGGCCATTGAGCGATTGTGCATTTAGGGAAGCCATCGCGGGATTCGGCGATTACCCAATTTTTCAATTGCTCAATTACTCAATCGCCGAAATGGCCCGATCACCCAATCGCCCAATTACTCAATTTCTCAATTACCCAATGCCGTGCCTGCTTTTGGCGATTTTCCCCCGCCTGTGTAAACTACGTTCGCAATGCGATCATTCTCCAGATCCGCTAATCTCCGCGCTGCCTTCATAGTCTTTCTGCTTGCCGCTGTAATCGGGCAGCCACTCACCAGTTTTGCGTCTGCGTATAATGGCCACCCCAAGCTGGTGGTCGTCATCGTGATCGACCAGTTCCGCGGAGACTACCTCGAGCGTTATCGCGATCAATTCGGTGACTCCGGATTCCGTCTCTTCCTCGACCACGGGGCCTATTTTCCCAACTGCAACTACAACTACGCCAACACGCGCACAGGTCCCGGACACGCCACGATCTACACCGGCGCTTACAGCAGCGGTCACGGCATCATGGGGAACGAGTGGCTGGACCCGAAGAAGAAGCATTTCGTGACCTCGGTCGAAGATGAGGACACGAAGTTGGTCGGCGTTCCCGATTCAAAGTCCGGGTCTTCTCCTCATAACCTGCTGGCCGACACGCTCGGCGATGAACTCAGGCTCGCCACCCAGGGCAACGCTCGCGTTTTCGGTATCTCGCTGAAAGACCGTTCCGCCATTCTTCCCGCAGGCTTCGCGGCCAACGGCGCCTACTGGATCGATGGTCAAACCGGTGCCTGGATCACCTCCACCTACTACCGCGGCGATCTGCCCAAGTGGGTGCAGGATTTCAATTCGACCCGCCCGGCAAAATATTGGGATCGCGAGTGGAAAGACTCGCAGGGAAATGTGCTGGCCTCGACTGCCCACCGCAAAGGCAGAAACGGCTCCGAAGCGGGTTTCTTCGAGGTAGTGGGTTCAACCGCATTCGGCAACGAATACGAACTGGAGTTCGCGCGGGAACTCATCCTCTACGAAAATGTCGGGCGCGGTCCGGCCACCGATCTGCTCGCCATTAGCCTCTCACCTAACGATCTCCTCGGGCACGCTGTAGGTCCGGATACTCCGCAGATGGCGCAGATGGCCCTCGATCTTGATCGGCAGCTCGGCGACTTCTTCAACTTCCTCGGACATCAAGTCGGATTAGCCAATGTGTGGATCGCGCTCTCTGCCGACCACGGCGTTTCGAGCTTGCCCGATGCTGTGAAGAAGCTCCATATTCCGGCAGCCAATCTGGGCGCAAAAAAGCTCGAAGCGCAAATCAATAACGCCCTGACGGCTAAGTATTCCCCGGGACATCCCGCGGCTTATGTGACACTCGATTATCCCGACGCGTTCCTGGATCAGGATGCCTTTTCCGCTGCTCATCTTGGTGAGCGGGATGCGGAAACCGCTGTGGGTGAGGCCATGAAGCAGGTTGGCCTTCGTGGCTACTACACGAAGGCTCAACTGGCAGATGGCGAGGCTCCCAACACGCCGCTGGGACACAAGTATCTGAATAGCTATTCGCCTCTCGGAAGCTGGTACGTGCTCGGCATCCCTGACTTCTACACCGTCGGAGGCTCAAGCGGCACCGATCACGCCTCGCCGTACAACTACGACACGCACGTACCGCTCGCATTTTATGGATTGCCGTTCCGCACCGGAACCTATCGCAACGCTGTCGAACCCATCGATCTGGCGCCCACTCTGGCCTCGCTCTTGGGCATCAATCCGCCAACGCATTCCGTTGGCCGCGTACTCACCGAAGCAATCGCGCCTCCGCACCAAACTGGAGAAAGCCAGCCATGACTGCAATCAGCGCAGCTCCTGATCTGGGCGTAACCGTAGCCGGCATTGAACTGAAGAATCCGATCATTGCTGCCAGCGGAACCTTCGGCTACGGCGTTGAGTTCGAAGACGTCGTCCATCTGGCCAAGCTTGGAGGATTTGTCGTAAAGGGTCTTTCCCGGGAGCCCATGATCGGCAATCCGCCGCCTCGGCTCTGGGAAACTGCTGCGGGCATGCTCAACGCCATCGGCCTGCAGAACATCGGCGCTCAGGCGTTCCTCGAAGAGAAAATGCCACACCTGCGCCAGCTCAAGAATATTGTCGTTATGGCCAATATTTTTGGCTACGCTCGCGAAGATTACGAGCGCACCATCGAAATCCTCAATGAAGGCGAAGGCATCGCCGCCTACGAGTTGAATGTTTCCTGTCCCAATACCCAGCACGGGGGACTTCAATTCGGCAGCGATCCGCGCTCGCTCGACGAAGTAGTGACGACCGCGAAGCGCGTGGCCCGTCGTCCTCTCATTGTGAAGCTTTCGCCCAACGTGACCAGTATTGCCCAAATGGCTTATGTCGCTCAGGAAGCCGGCGCCGATGCTCTGTCACTGATCAACACCTTTGTCGCCATGGCCATCGATCCGGAAACCCGCAAGCCGCGCATCGCAAATGTCACGGCAGGTCTTTCAGGCCCGGCCATCAAGCCGATCGCCGTCCGCATGGTGTACGACGCGGCGCACGCGGTCAAAATTCCGGTCATTGGCATGGGAGGGATCTCCACACCGGAAGACGTGATTGAATTCATGCTCGCCGGAGCTACAGCGGTGCAGATCGGCACCGCCAGTTATTGGGACCCATGCGCCACCGAAAAGATCGTCGATGGTGTGGAAACGTGGTGCAAAGACCATCACATCGCGCGGATCGCAGATCTGGTAGGCGGAATGATCATGGAATGAGATTTTGCGGATGCCGGGTTCCGGAGAGCGGAAGCCGGATTATCTGCCGTGTGCGTACCAGATCGATCCCGGTGCCTTGTAGTTCCTTCCTTCACCCCACACCGCGTGAGTCGCGCCCTCGCTGTCGATCGCCATTTCGAAGTAGTCTCCGAAAGGAAAACGGAACCCAGCCGGAAGAATGTAGTCGTATCCCTGAGTCGGTCCTGAGAGTTGTGCCTCGCCGCTCCAACTCGCTCCGCCGTTGGTCGATGTGCGGTAGATCGTGTTCCAGAGCGGCCGGTTTGGACGTCCCGGTTCGTGTGCGCGCGTATCCATCCATGCAACCCGCACGTCACCGGAGACTCCAGCCACAATGGCCGGGAATGCGTGCTCTACGCCCTGTGCTGCACGCGAAACCTCGGCGCGCCCAGACCACGTCGCTCCGCTTGTGGTCGACGACGAGAAATAAATTCGCTCCGGGCCGCCGTTGTTCGATCCCGCGTTCCACAACGCGTAAAGCGCACCCGCAGCATCGGACCCCAGAGCGATCTGCGCGCCCAGGAATCCAGTGCCGCAGCCCTGTGCCTCGCATCCCGGAGGTGCGCTCGACTGGTCGAGCAGCAGCGTGCTCCAGTTTTTCCCGCCATCCGCCGACCGGCTGATGTGAATGTCCACCGGACGCGCCTGCGACTGATCGGGCGCATATTCCGTCCATCCAAAGAACACGTTGCCTGAAGGATCGATTGTCGCCCCGCCCGCCAGCGACGATCCCGGCTGTGCGTTCGGATTCACGCTCGCCACGGTGAACGTCTGTCCCGCATCATGTGAAGCCGATACCAGCAACCGTTCCTCGTGGTTGAACCCGACATAGACATCCGCGCCGCGCACCGCCAGCACGGGCTTATCCGTATCCTCGGTTCCTCGCTCCGCCCACGAATACGACCAGTTACGCCCGAAGTCGAGCGATCGCGCCACAATAATGTCCCGCTTATCGTTCTGCAGCCACGACGCGTACACCGTCTGCCGGTCTGCCGGATCTACGACAATTTGCGGATCGAATTGTCCGCTCGGGAAGGGCAGCATCGGCTTCGATGCTTGCCACGTCATCCCATTGTCGTCACTGATCATCAGCGCCATGCTCGGCGCAGTACAAGTCCCCGGGCAATTCGCAACTTCCCCGTACTGCGGATACAGCACGTAAACATGCCCGTGATTGTCGGCAGCAATCGCAGGCTCCCACTGGTCTCCGTTTCGATATCCCAGGCGAATCGGCGCTGTGAAATCAGAGACGGCCCAAGCGGCGGGCACGACAGTCAACACCAGTAATGCCAGCGCAATCCTCTGCACAGTTTTCGACACGAAATGGAATCTGCTGGCTGGCATATCCAGGGGGGATCCTGCGGAAAGGCCCTGTGCGGACTCTACCCTGATTCAGGTACTCAGTCAATTAGCGGGACGAGCTTTTTACCCGCCCGTAACAGTTCACAATCATGTGACTTTCCGTCGATTTTGCTATCCAATAAGGGTGCTCCATTTCTGGCCGGTTTTGCCAGAAGTGGGGATTTAGAACTTAAAGCGCTCCTGGGAACGACAAAATCCCCGTTGAGCGTTCTCGAAAGCAGTTTCTGGGGAGCCATTCAAAATGGAGAAAGCTACATTTGCAGCGGGATGTTTCTGGGGAGTCGAAGCCACCTTCCGGCAGTTGCCCGGGGTGACGTCCACCAGGGTGGGGTATATCGGGGGCCACACGGAGAGCCCCACATATAAAGACGTCTGTACCGACCGGACCGGTCACGCCGAAGCCGTCGAAGTCGACTTCGATCCCGGGAAAATCCGGTATACCGACCTATTGAAGATCTTCTGGGAGAACCACGATCCCACGCAGGTCAACCGTCAGGGACCCGACTGGGGAACGCAATACCGATCCGCCATTTTCTTTCATTCGCCCCAGCAGCAAACCGAGGCGTTAGCGTCCAAGGAGTCTCTGGAAAAGGCTCACCGTTATTCCAAGCCGATCGCCACGCAGATCGTTCCGGCCGTCACCTTTTATCCAGCGGAGGAATATCACCAGCAGTATCTGGAGAAACGCGGCTTAGCCAGTTGCCATATCAAGTAGTGGCTTCAGCTTCGGGCTGTTGCGGACGGAAGAAGAACAGCAGGATAAAGCCGCCAATGTAGTAGGGCATCGCCTGCTGCAGGTTGCCGCCCAGGAACCGCAGGAGCAGTCCAAACAGCGCCAAAGCCTCGCACAAAGCGTAGGTCACAATGTAACCCGTGCGCCACACGCCCAGGCTCAGCGGATCGTCAGGTTGCGTCGCAAGGGTGGTAGAGGCGCGAAATACGAGTGTCCGCCGGACCACGAAGATGATGCCGATAACGGCCACACTCAGGGTCGCAAACAGATACGCGACACTTGGGTCCAGCATTCGGTTCGAAGGTCTCGCCAGCTGTCCTACCAATCCATACAGTACGATGCTGCCCAGCATCGCCCATTGCACGAGTCGCAGGCTACTTATAGCGCGTGCCATAGAACACCCATTCTGGCTTGAAACCGGGGAGGGAGGTAACACGAAACATTCTACGGCTGAAACGTTGGTAACCAAACCAATTTCTCAGCTCATAGGAATGCTTTGGGGACGTAACGCGAGATAGAGTGATCCTCTTTGCATCTTCCTAAGTCCCCGTTATTTTGATGCGCAGTTCTTCCGGCAGCCGCTGCCGGATCTCCTCCGGCAATCGATCGTGGACGCGTTTCGCTCCATGCTTGGCCGCATCGAGTACCGTGACTGGTGCGGGCGTCGCAACCGCAACCCCCAGCCAGATCAGCATCGAGAGCGCAAATCCAGCCAGCGCAACCAGTTCCAGTACCAATGCATGTCGGGGACCGAGATAACGAATGACGGCAAAAGCTAAAAGGAAAAGCGCCGCCGAAACCGATGCCAGGGCGATCAGCCCCACATCGATCATGCGATGAATTTTCTGCCGTCCTCGGCAGTATTCACAGCTGGAGAAGTGCTCTTCGTAGTCCCCGCGCATCTCCGGCGCAAGGCCGGAAATGTCGTACCGCCAGCCCGCCAGGATCTTACCTACCATTGGATCAACACACTGCTGACTCATTTGGGGGTACTTGATCAGCAAAGCTTGAGCCCCGTTTTATAGACGGATCGGCGCCAACGGTTCAGTCTGGGACGCTAACAAAACGCGATTGCAGAACAGACCGCCGCGTGTGGCCAGCGCTTTTTCTGCCTCTCTCCGGGCTATTTCCGGATGATTGTTCTGCTCAGACAGATGCGCCAGCACTACAAACGGTGCACTATTATCATAGTCGCTGGTAAAGAAATCCGCGAGCGCCACGTTCGACAGATGCCCCACCCGGCTCATCACCCGCTGCTTCACCGACCACGGATAGGGCCCCACCCGCAACATTTCCAGGTCATGATTCGACTCCATCACCAGCACATCGCAGCCCCGTAAGTGATCGCGCACGCTCGCCGGCACAT